>JBJDZH010000028.1:0-202405 GCA_051867895.1 Eubacteriales bacterium | reverse complement strand
ACAGATGCCATAATCGTAATTTCTACAATTACTTTCTTATGAGCACCCGTGTAAGTGGCGCGGCTTTTGTCAGGAGATGCTGCTTTATGAATACTGTTTCATCCTCCGCTGTTCTTACAGACGAGAGTGGTGAACGCACGCTCCCCCGTATGCTCCTGGATCGATCCATGCGCGTTCTTTCCGTCAACGACGCCGCCCAATGCGCGGGAATCCGCTGCGGAGAATCGCTTTCCTCCTTCCTTTCGGAGGGAGAGGTGCTCCGCTACCGCGCGTGCTTTGCGCGCTCTCCGGACACCCTCTACGACCCGCTCATGATGCCGCAGAACTGCGCTGTCTTTGCCTTCGAGCCACAGGACTGTCACGGCTTCGGCATCGCCTATGTGGAATTCACCTACACGCTCCGATCCTGCCGTGCCGAGGCAATCCTCTTTTCCGGGCTGCGGGATTATCTATCCTTTATTTTCTGCGGGAACCGCAGCGGCGCGCGGTACCGGCAGAAGCTGAGGGAAGCGCTGCGGAAGCTGCATCAGGACTACAAGCAGATGTGGGACGGCAAAAGCTCCGAATGCAGCGTATCGGCGGAGGCGATGGCTTCCGCTGCGCTCCTGACCATGCAGTGCTTTCAGCCCCTCCACTATGAGGACAGCCGCGAGGAACGGCTTCACAGACTGTACCGCTTCCTCACAAAATACCTTCCCCGTGTGCAGCAGAACACGTATTTCATCGACTGCACCCTCACGCTGGAGGATCCTGCGGACGGAAAAGAGATTTTCGCCTCCTTTATCCCGGAGAATCTGTGCTTTCTTCTGACGGCGCTGCTCGGGATCCTCAACGATCTTTCCGGTGACCGCCGGATAACGATTTCTCTGTCCGAATACGCCGGCGACTGCGAGATCCGCCTGACGACCGGCTGCACGACGCTTCCGCCCTTTATGCGCCGGACAGCGGATATTCTCTCCCTTGCGCCCTTTGTTTCCTCGAAACGGCTGATGCTTTCGATGGCAGAATATATCGCGGGCTACAGCGGCTACCAGCTGTATGCTTCTACCGACGAAAAGCGGGAACAGATGACGTTTTCTCTGTATATGCCCCGCGCGCCACAGGGACAGGACTTCAAATCGCCGGGCGAATCGCTGAAACAGACCTCGGAGGCTCTGGAGAGCGTCGACGCGCTCTGCTTTCTACTGAATGCCTATCAGGAGGAGCAGGATCACGATAATATCCATTGAGTGGTCATGCTCGGCGCACATCAGCAGCAGCAGCGCGATCAGGAGCAATTCCTCCTGCCCGATGCCGGAGATGAGCTCCGGCAAGCCTCCGGTGCGCGCCGTTTCCTGCTCTGCGCACTCTACCGCGCACTCCGCACCGCACTCCGGAGCATGCTCCTCTTTTTGCTTCTCCGACTGCCGCTCCTCCGCCGGACGATCCGGCTGCATGGCTTCCCTATGCGGCTCCGTATGCTCCATGGATGCATGCACCCCCTCCGTTTCCTCCTGACGGACATAGCGGAAATGATTTCCGTTGTAGAGCGGCGGAATATTGCTCTGATACCGTTCCTCCCCGGACAGCTGCCGGCTGCGGCTGTACATAGTGCGTCCCTCCTGCATCATGATTTCGGCTTCAGTCCCTCCAGCAGATCCGTCATTTCCGTCACCTTGAGAATACTGTCCACCGCGCCGCGCCGGTTTTCGTTCAGATACGGACGAAGCGCCGCAAGGAGCTTCTTCCGCTTTTCCGCTTCGCTCGGCGTCTTTCCCTCTCCGCCATGCCCGCCGGATGCACCGTGCCCGCCATGTCCGCCGCGCCCGACAAGCGGAGCAAGCGCCGTCATCATCTCCGGCAGCTTCGCCATCATCTCCGGCGTGAGGGCGGGAGGCTTGGGTGGCTCTGCCTCCCCTTCCTTTCCCCCCTGTATCTCTCCGAGCAGCTTGGCAAACGACGGGTCCGCCATGACGCGCTGCACGGTATTTTGCAGCTCCTCTCCCGACATTTCGGATATGTCACGGCTCATCTTCCCATTCCGCCCTTTCTGTAATACTGATAGGTATCCATGATCTCGTTGGCGCGTGCGATATCCGCCTCCGTGATCCTCGAGAGCGTATAGCGCAGCGCGTCATACTGAATCCGTCTCCGTTTCCTCTCGGACAGCTCCATGCCTGCGCCTGCGGCAAGCATGCGCAGCGTGTGCCACAGCCGGTCGTCCGGCATGTTGGACAGCATGCTGACCGTCTTCATATCCAGTTTCATGTCCTCACCCCTTTCATCTCCACTATATGCGCCAAAGCTGTTTTTGCCATTCCATATTTGTTCTGAGTAAGGCGGATTTTATGAAAATTCTTGTTTTCTCCGACTCGCACGGACATGCAGAGTATCTGCGCGCCGCGCTTACCGCGCACCGTACTGCGGACGCCGCCGTGTTTCTCGGCGACGGAGCGTCGGACGCAGCGGCTGCTTTTTCCGACTTTCCCCATATCCCGCACTGCATTCTGGCAGGCAACTGCGATTCCCGGCTCGCTCTTTCCGCCGCCGGAATCGACGCGCAGCAGCAGGCTCTGCTGAATTTCGGCGGTCTTCGCTTTCTTGCGCTCCACGGACACACGGCGCACGTAAAATCCGGATACGGCGGGCTGCTGCGTCTTGCGTCAGAAAGCGGCGCAGACGCCGTTCTCTTCGGACACACGCATATTCCGGAAAACAGCTTCATCCCCGCCCCGTCCGGCGCGGAGCGTCGTCTCCTGCTCTTCAATCCCGGCTCCATCGGTCTGAGTGATTCGCATTCCTACGGCGTCATCCATGTTGTCGACGGGCAGATCTCCGCCGCGCACGGATACCTGTATCCCTGAAGCAAAAAAAGCTGTGACCGCGTTTGTCACAGCTTTTTTCGTTAAAAATCATCGTTAGAGCGGAAGGGATTCCACAGCGTTCCCTCCGCCTTCTTTTTGCGGAAGCGAAGCAGCAGCTCGTCCCCCATTTCAAAGAGGCGCAGAATCGTCTGAAAGACAAAATACGCCAGCACCAGGAGAACGCCAAGCACAAGCGCCGCGCCGCGGTCCAGCGCCACAAAATCAAAGACGGATGCAAGGGAGGTAAAGCACAGCGCCTCCGCCAGCGCCATCGTGCCGAGGATGAGACCGCGTTTCCAGTTCAGCGGGCGGCATACCTCAAACAACACCAGAAGTCCGATCACGGACAGAACGGCGGACGCCATCGTACAAAGCATGCTGTTCGGGAAAGCAAAGGCAGCGGCGAACGCCTCCAGAAGCAGAACAATCAGCAGATTCGTAAGTCCGCCTGGAAACGCTTCACGCAGCACGTTCGGCATGAACCGTCCGTGTACGCGCTCTCGGTTCGGTTCCAGCGCCAGAAAGAAAGCGGGAACGCCAATCGTCAGCGCGCTGATCATAGACAGCTGAATCGGAATCAGCGGGTACGGGATACTGAACAGCAGCGTAAACAGGGACAAAAGGAAGGAAAAAATATTCTTGACAAGGAACAGCGCCGCGGCGCGCTGGATATTGTTGATGACACGCCGTCCCTCGCCGACAACGTGCGGCATGGATTTGAAATTGGAATCAACCAGCACCAGCTGCGCGACGCGGCAGGCGGCGTCGCTGCCGGACGCCATCGCGATTCCACAGTCGGCGTCCTTGAGCGCAAGCACATCGTTGACGCCGTCTCCGGTCATGGCAACGGTATGCCCGGCGCGCTGCAGCGCCTGGATCAGTTTCCGCTTCTGATCCGGCGTGACGCGTCCGAAAACGGTATATTTTCCAACCGCCTCATCGTAGTCCGCGTCGGATCTCAGCCGCGCTGCGTCCACCCATTTTCCGGCGTCGCGGATACCCGCCTGCCGGGCGATTTCGGAGACGGTGCGCGGGTTATCGCCGGATATCACGCGGACAGACACGCCTTGCTCCGCAAAATAGCGGAAGGTATCCGGCGCATCGGGACGGATGCGGTTCGTCAGCGGAATCAGCGCCATCGGATACACGCGGTTCGGCTGAAGCCCGGCCGAGGAATCTGGTATCCCATCGTACTGCGCCAGAAGCAAAACGCGGTAGCCGGAGGCGCTCAGGACGCTGACCGCCTCCTGCAAAAGCGAAAACCGTGCGCCCATGATGAATTCGGGCGCGCCGATCACGAAGCTGCCCTGCCCTTCAAACACGGCGGCGCTCCATTTCGCCGCAGAGCTGAACGGAACGCGCATCCGGCAGTTCCATGCGGTATCGCCCCGGTAGCGCTCCATCATCGCGCGCTCGGTATCGTTATCCGCGTCCGGAACATCGTAGTAAGCGCTCAGCACCTCCGTCACACGGGAAAGCGGATAATCCGCCTCGTTGAGAAGAAACGGATCGCCCGCCGCCATTTTGTCCTCCGTGATGGTTCCGGTCTTATCCACACAGAGCACGTCGACCCGCGCCAGCGTCTCGATGCAGTTCATATCCTGCGTCAGCACCTTGCGGCGCGCCAGCCGGATCACGCTGACCGCCAGCGCCACGCTCGTCAGCAGAAACAGCCCCTCCGGGATCATGCCGATCAGCGCGGCGACCGTGGATTCCACCGCGGAACGAAGCGGCATCTCAAGCACAAAATACTGTTTCATGAACAGCACGATCCCCATCGGAACGAGCGCGATGCCGATCACGCGGATCAGGCGCGTCAGGGACTGCATCATCTCGGATTTCGCCATGCGGACGTTCCGCTTTGCCTCCAGCATCAGGCGGGAAGCATAGGACTGCGCGCCGACCTTGGTCAGCCGGGCGCGGCAGTGCCCCGCCACGACAAAACTGCCGGAAAGAAGCCCCTCTCCCTCCGACTTGGCAATCTGATCCGCCTCGCCGGTGACGAGCGCTTCGTTCACCTGCACCTGCCCGGAAACCACGGCGGCATCCGCGCAGATCTGATCGCCGGGACCGAATTCCACAATATCGTCCCGCACCAGCTCCGCGGACGGCACCATCTGCTTCTTCCCGCCGCGGACGGCGGCATACCGTCGGACGGTCATCAGCGTCATCTTATCGATGGTACGCTTGGAGCGGATCTCCTGAAAAATGCCGATCAGGGTATTGGCGACGGCGATTGCAAGAAACAGCATGTCCTTGTAGGAGCCGACCGCAATCAGGCAGCCCGCCAGAATGATAAATATTAGATTGAAGAAAGTAAGGGTGTTTTCCAGGACGATCTGTTTTTCCGTTTTGGTCGGGGATTCAATAGGCATATTGGCAAGACCGCGCTCCGTGCGCAGCCGGACTTCGTCCTCGGTAAGTCCTTCCTCCGGCGGTGCCTCGCGCACGGGAACAGCCGGCGGCGGCACCTCCCGAAGGGCGTTCTGCTTTTGTTTCTTTTTCATCCGATTCCTCCCGACACAGTCCCCCGGATTTCGATATACGGATATTGTAACCCGTTTTCCGCGCGCCGTCAAGGGAAGCGGAGAGCATTTAACAGTTTGGCAACATCCGCGCCGTATAAAAAACAGTCTGCCTGCAGGCAGACTGTTTTTTATACGGACCGCTCAATCCTCAAAGATCGCGAGTACCTTATTGTAATACTTCTGCGCCGCCGGCCATTTGGAGGCATAGAACGACGAGACCGCGGTATTGCCCGAGTTCACCAGCTCCTGCATCCAGAAGCCTGCGCCCATCCAGTTGTCGTAAATATAGCCGAGGTCGTACACGCGTCCCGCCACAACGATATCCATCATTTCCGCGTCGTCCGGTCGGTCGGCATAGCGGTTTTTCAGCATCATATCATAGTAAACCGGATAAATCTGCTTGTAGGACTCCGCGCAGAGCGCTTCGGTGATCGTGCCGATGTATTCGACATCCTTCGATACAATGGAAACGCCCATAGAGTCTCCGCCGCCGTCGACCATCGTATAGTAAGCGTCCTGTTCCTGATTGAATTTCGGATACGGGAGAACGCCGATCTCAAATTCGACCTCGCCGGAATAAGAAACAACATCCGCGAAGGAACCGGTTATCATGACAATATTTCCGTTTTTGAACTCATCGATATGGCTGGTCGTATCCGGTGCCACGGAGGAATATACGCCGTTTACATTGTTGTACAGATCCACGATGGTCGTCACGATGTCCGGAAGCTTTTCCGTATTGAGCACGTACTGCGGAACGCCCTGATCGTCTTTTTTGATGATCGGATTGTCGAACGCCCAGAGATACGTATTCATCGCAGAACCCTTATAGGAACCGAGACCAAAGGTATCGCCCCGGTTCGCAATGCCGTCGGCGTTCGTATCCACGTACACTTTCTCCGCGATCTCGCGGACCTTATCGATCGTCCATTCGCCTTTCCGGACAAGGTCGTACAGATCTTCCAGATCGTTGTCGACAGCGAGCTGCTTATTGAGGATATAACACCAGGTATTGCGGACGGAAGTAATGCTGACGTCGCCCAGCGCGATAAAGCATTTGCCGTTGATCGTCAGATCCTCTACGTTGCTGTCCGACCACCACGGCTTCTCGAAATTCACGTGCGGGATATCGTACCAGTTCCGATACAGTCCCGCCACTGCGTTGGCGCCGTTGTCCGCCAGATGATACGCCACCAGATCAAACATGTCGGCGTCGCCGCCCCGGATCGCCTGCTGGATCGCCGCCCGGCAGGAAAGCCGGTCCGCATAGCCAAGCACGCCGATCTCCACATCGAAACGGTTCTGAACCGTTTCGTTGCGCTCATAAATTGCATCGTTCAGCGCGACGCCGGTCATATCCTCTGTATAGTATAGAGCGGTACGGCTGTTCAGCGTGATGATGGTAAACTTCGCGCCTCCGTAGGTTTGGTCGGGCAGATCGTCCGGCACCAGCGCGCGCCGTTCCGCCTCCGTCAGAGGCTCTGTCTCCGCCGGCTCCGACACACTGTCCGACGGCGCCGCCGTATCAGGCGCCGAAGTGTCCTCGGGTTCCTTTTCTTTGGAGCATGCCGCCAGCAGCGCGCAAAGCTGGAGCAGCGCCAGAATTGCCGCAAGTTTCTTTTTCATTTTTTCTCCTCCCGTATGATTTCAGGGGTTTTCCTGTCTGTAATTGTATCATACGAATTCAGCAGAAATCCACTCATTTTCCCCGTTCCTCTGCCGCGATTTCATCATTCTGCCGTTAAACAAATCGGATAATCCGTTCACAGGGAGAACATCTGCGCATAATTTTGACAAGAATAATTTACAATCTGTGCGTTTTATGCTATAATTTGTATGAGAGCTCTGCCTCATGGAATCCACGCCGGCAAAAAAGTATGCTGAGAAATCTTCTCCGCTCCGGAGGAGAGCTGCCGCGCAGGAAACACGCACACGGAGGAGGATCACTGTGGGAACCATTTCGCCGTTTGAATATGATTTTCGCTATGTTTTGCACAACGACAAAGGCTTTCATGCCTATCACTCCGTGACCATGGGACACAGCATGCCCCGGCTTCATGTTCACCCGTACCATGAGCTGCTGATCCGCCGCGGCTGCACGCCCACAACATACATTTCTCCATCCTTCAGCGCGACTGTGGATTTTCCCGCCGTGGTGTTTCAGCGCGCCGTCACGCTTCACGCGGCGAACGCAGATGCCTCCATGGAATACGACCGCACCGTATGCTACTTTACGGATGAGTATGTCGCCAGCTTCGCAGATGCCGCCGATATCTTCTCGCGGGACAAGTTCGACGCGGACTGTATCATTTTTCCTCTGCCGGAAGCCCTGCAGGACGAGTTTTTCCAGATCGACGAAAAGCTCACCGACAAAACGCTCTCTCCGGTGCGCCGGCGGCTCCTGTTTGCGCTTCTTCTGAACATGGTCTCCGAGACGCTCACGCCGATGCAGCGCGCGGCGGCAGATTCACAAAAGGAATACGGGATCCGGCTGCTGGAATACGTCAACCGGAATTTCGCCGAAGAGATCTCCCGGGAATCGGTCGCTGAGCATTTCCATATCAGTCTTGCCAAGCTCGACCGGGATTTTCTCCGCCTTACCTCCGTCTCCATGCAGAAATATCTGCTCTCGCTGCGCATCGGTCAGGCGTCCGCCTATCTGGCAAAGGGAATTCCCGTCGAGGAAACGGCGCAGCTCTGCGGCTTTCGCACCGCCAAATACTTCACGCAGTGCTTCAAAAAATATACGGGCATTACACCGCTTCAGTTTCTTCTTGCCTGCCCGAAGCAGCAAGATGTCCACGGGCTATGAGATCCGGGCAGGAAAAGCGCGCACGCAGGCGCGCGCTGTAGGAAAACGATATGCAAAAACGGCGCTCTCCCATACAGGGAGAGTGCCGTTTTTGCACTTGCGGGAGGGCGGCGGCAGGTATGTCAGTGAATATCCTTTTTCCCGTACCACACGTACGCCGCAGCGATCCCCAGGATGCCGATCGCCATGCCGATCGCGGTCATCGTGCCGTTCAGGCAGTCGTTTGTGACGATATCCGCCCCATCTGCATAGCCGAAAGGCGTGATGTATTTCAGAAACTCCGCGGATTCCGTTATGTTGGCAACCAGATTCAAAAAATACATCATAACGGCAATGCCAAGTCCAACCCCCGCGCCGCCCTTTCTCAAAAACGCGGATATGCCAAAGCAGATCCCCGCCAGCTCAAACTGCATAAGGAAATAGACAAGATGCAGCAGGCTGAGCTTCCGCCACGGGATCGCCTCGCCGACGGCGGCAATGGAAAAAGCGGAAAGCGCATACAGGATCAGATTCATCGCGGTGATCTGCACCAGAACTGCGATCAGCTTTTCGGTAATGACACGGCTGCGGCTGACCGGATGCGTCAGCAAAAACTCCGCCGTTCTTCCCTTCTCCTCCTTGCTGAGGCTCCCGACCGCGCAAAGCGCCGCAAAAAACGCGCCGCCGAGTCCCAGCACGTTCCCGCATTCCACCGCATAGAATCCGATGAGCGTGCCGAAGCTCAGCCGATCCATTCCGAAAGCGGCGGTAAAAGAGCCCATGGAGGCGAACACATCGCTGACGCGCTCCATCTGATCCTTCATCTCTGGAAACAGGAACACGCAGACCGCCAAAAGGAATCCGATGGACGCGGTCCATATCCAAAATGAAGCTCTGCTCTGCCGGAGCTCATGCTTTACAAGCGTCATGATCTTCGTCCTCCTTTTCGTAGTAATGCAGAAAGATCTCCTCCAGATCCGGCTCCGAAACGGTAAGGTCAGAAACACTTCCGGAAGCCAGAATCTCCAGCAGCCGCTTCATATCTCCGCTGTAGAGGAAGCTGACCGCATCCCCTTCCGTTTTTCGGTCGCGCACGCCGTCCAGACCGTCCAGAGATACACTGCCGTGCACGGTGACGCGCCGGGCGCTGGTTCTGGCAAGCGCGTCCACGCTGCCGCAGGCGATCAGTCTGCCCTGCCGGATGATGGCTGCCCGGGTGCAGTTGCGCTGAATCTCGGAGAGCACATGGCTGGACAGAAAGACAGTCGCGCCCTCCCGGTTTCTCTCCCGCAGGATCTCAAAGAACTCCCGCTGCATCAGCGGATCCAGTCCCCCGGTCGGCTCGTCCAGAATCAGAAGCTCAGGCTGATGCTGCAGAGCGCAGACGATGCCGACCTTCTTCCGGTTGCCGAAGGACAGCTCATCCGTTTTCCGGGACGGCTCCAGACACAGCCGTTCACACAGCCTTTCCGCCTCGGCAGCGCAGTCCTTTTTGTGCAGCCTCGCGGACAGCCTCAGCACATCCCGCACGCGCATACCCGGATAGAATACCGTCTCAGAGGGAAGGTAGCCGACTTTTTCCAGGACGGCGGTCTTCTCTCTGCCGATATCCATACCGAGAATACGCGCGCTCCCGCTGCTCGGCGCGATCAGTCCGAGCAGCGTGCGGATCGTCGTGGACTTTCCGGCTCCGTTCGGTCCGATAAAGCCGAAAAACGCGCCCTCTTCCACGCACAGCTCCAACTCTTCGATTCCTCTGTTCTTTCCGTAATATTTGGTCAGTTTCTCCGTTCTGATGGCGTCCATCGTATCACTCCTTTCTGAGATACACGCTTTTCCAGAATTGCAGCAGCCGCGAAAACTCTCTTTCCATCCGGTCGATATCCACATCCCCGCTCTGCATCATTTCCCAGAGGCATCCCTCGGACGCCCAGTACATTTCCCGGTACATCATGGAAACATCCAGACCCGGCACGAACTGCGCGGGATCCAGATTCAGGCGTGTTCTGTCCGCTTTCAGATTGAAATACCGGTGATAGCTCTCCTGAATCGCCGCGCAGATGTCCGGATCCTTTTCGTAAAACGCCCGGAGTACGAATCTCCCCATGTCCGGATACAGACGGATGATCTCCATCTTGGCGCGCATGCCGCGCTCCATGCTCTCAAACAGATCCTTTTGTCTGTAGCAGTCATACCGGGTCAGGAATTCAATCGTCGTCTCGGCGCACGTATCCCACAGAAACAGGTACAGCTCCTTTTTGTTGTGAAAATAATGAAACAGCAGCGATTTGCTGATGCCCGCCGCGTCTGCGATCTCACTCATGGGGCTGTTTTTATAGGAATTCCGGGAAAACACGCGATAGCCCGCATTCAGCATCGCCTGCTGCTTTTCTTTGGGCAGAGAGAAGAATTTCGCGTTCATATGGATACCTCCGTAAACCGCACCGGTCAATTATCATTATATCCCGTTGACCGATTTTGAGAAGACCCCTCTGCAAAAAAACTCCCGCAGCACGAAAAAACTTCGTCTGACGTGATGCCGCTGCGCCGCTCCCATAAAGAAGCACATAAAAAACCGGGAAGAGCTTTTTGCAGTTCTTCCCGATCTCTCTGCCGAAATACGGTCGGCGCCGCGGCAAGACTTCCGCCGGGAAACCGCGTTCCCTGCGCCTCCCGTTCTGCGGGCGTCTTTTTTCAGAAATTCAGAGGCGGATCAGGGAAACGCCGCCGTTCTTCGCGGCAATCTCTCCCTCCAGACGCCGGCAGGTGAGCACAATGCTCTGTCCTCCGTCACCGCCGGAAGCGGAAAGCATGGACAGGATCCTCTCAAGGCGCGCCTCGTCGACGCGCGCAAAGCTCTCGTCATAAATCAGCGGCGGCCGGGCGCCGGAAAACAGCGCGCCGGTCAGCGCGCGCCGCAGGCTGATGTACGCGATATCCTTCGTACCCTCCGACAGATATTCGACCTCCCTCGTCTGCGTGCCGCGGGTGAACGTCATCGAAAGGTCATGGCCGACGCCGATCGCGTCAAAGGAGCCGCCGCTGATGCGGTTGGCAGACGCGCACGCCTCGTCGATCACGCGCGGCAGCACGCCCGCGCGCATCGCTTCCGACGCCTTTTCCAGCGTTTCGATGGCAAGGCAATAGGCTTCATGCCGCATGGTCAGCGCGTCGATCTTCTCGTCCAGCTCCGTGATCCTGCCGGCGAGTGCCGCCGGGGACACAGACACGGCACGTTCTGCGGTAAGACGCAGCTCCAGTTCATGCCGGTGTTCTTCCTTCGCCTGCAGCTCGCGCTTCAGCGTATCCAGCTCGCGCCGCGCCGTCTCAAGCTTCGCCGCATCCATGCCGGAGGCGATCCTTCCCTCCACCGTTTTGATGTTCTCGGCAAACTCCCGGCGGATCTGCTCTTCGCTGATTCCGCTCAGCTGCTCGCACAAAAGCGACAGACGCCCTTGCAGCGTATTTGCCTCTCTCTCAAGAGATTCCAGAGCAGCGCATTTCTGCTCGCCTGCTTTCTTCGCCTCGCGGAGAACCGCGGCGATCTCCGCCTGCGCGCGTTTTTCGTCCTCCGGCATTTCATGCGGACAAGCACGTGCGGCAAGCGCAAAGCCGCGTTCAATCTCCGCACGCCGCTTTGCGCGCGCCTCCGCGCACGCCGCGTCCAGCCGGCACTTTTCTTCCTGCAGTCCGCTCAGCTCCGCCGTGCCGCCCATAGCGGACGCCACAGCCTCCTCCAGCGCGTCTGTATCCGCCGCGTCCCACTCCCGCAGAAGATCCGCCGTCGCCGCGGCAGCTCGTCCGCGCAGAATCAGGCAGAGCACTCCCAGCGCCGCCAGAACGCCCGCAAACACAAGCGGAACGGGATACAGCGACACGTGGAAGTAGCTGAGCAGCCATCCGCCCGCACAGGCGAGAATGGCAAAAAAGAGCATCGCGGCAGCAGCCGCGCCCATGGCGCGCATCCGCGTTCGCAGCGATTCGGCGCGGGAAAGCACCGCTTCCGTCTCTGCGGCGATCTTCTCCGCCTTGCTGTCCGCTGTGCGGAGCCGCCCCTCCAACGTATGCAGCGCCTCCTCAAGCTGCGCGATCGCCGCGGTATTCTCCGCGATGCGGCGGGCGCATTCGTCCAGCTGAGACAGATACGCCCGGTCGATGCCTTCCGCCGCGCGCTGCTTCTGCTCTGCGCGCAGGCTGTCCAGCTTGCGCTGGGCCGCGGCAACCGTGTCAAAACGGCGCTTGGTAACGCTGATCTCCCCGTCTGCGCAGATCTTTTCCTTTTTTTCAATTTCCGCGCGCAGCTCCCCGCACTCCTTCTCAGACGCCTCCAGTTCCCGCTGTGCGCCAAGAAGCCCGCCGTTCGCTGCCTGCGCGGCGCGCAGTTCCGCCGCCGCACGGCTGCGTTCGTTTCTTGCGTCAAACAGCTCGCCGCCGGAGCCGTTCTTGTACAGGATCTGTTTCCGCGCGCCGTCCAGCCGTTCCATCGCTTTCTTTGTCCCGACATTTTCATCCGCCGTAAAGAGCAGGTTTTCAATGGAGGCAAGAAGGCTCGTCCCGCTCGGTCGTGTCCCGTCGAGCTGACGCACGAACACCGTATTCATGAAAATGGTTTCCGGCACGCCGAAAAGGACCTCGCCCGGTACCTCGCCGCGATGAACCTGCGTATAGGAGGCGGTATCGAGCATGCGCACTGTCTCCCGCGCGCTCTCGCGTGTCCGCGCGCCGTCATCCGCGCGGGAAACGGACAGAGAACGCTCGATCCTGTACTCTGTCTCCCCGTCCGTGACAGTCATCGCGCCTGCGGCGCAGCCGGTGTCCCAGTTGACATAGCGGCGTCTCTCGGACAGCTCGCCTCCCGACGCCTTTCCGGAGAGACCATACAGGATAAATTTGATAAACATGGCAAGTGCGCTCTTGCCGGATTCGTTGTCGCCTTCAATGATATTCAACCCGCTGCAAAACGTGAATTCACGGTTCTGCAGCACGCCGAAGGAGTCGATCTTCAGATTCTTTATGTACATGACTGCTCCTGTCCTTGTCAGATCCCGCCGATACTCTCGCCCGCCATGGCGGCAAGCCCGCTCCGCAGTGCCATGACGGCGATGCGGCGTTCCCGGGGCGTCCCGTTTTCGATTACCGAAAGGAGCGCCCGGCAGAATTCCCCGCGCACCGTCCGGTCGTTCTCCAGTTCGTGCATGGAGAGCGCCGGCGCCGTATCGTCCACGATCTTCACGTCAAACAGCTGCGGAAAACGCGCCTCCAATGCCTGCGTATCAACGACAAGCGCCGGCGCCACCGCACCGCGCAGCGTCACACGCAAAAGCGTATCCTCCCCGTACTTTTCCTCCGCGACTGCCGCCGCGATCCGTTCCTCGATCTCGCCGAGGGAATCCGCACCGCTCACATCGATCACCGCCGATTCATAACGGCGCTTGGAAAAGCGCAGCCTGCCGGCACGCACATTGGCGACGCCGTCCTCCTTTACGATCTCCGCCAGAATCACGCCCTTCTCGCCGGTTTCATCCGGCGCGCGCGCCTCCAGACAGCCGCAATACGCGCTGACCGTACCGTCCCGGCATTCGATCGCCCCGGGATTGTGAATATGTCCGAGCGCGGCGTAATCCGCCCCGAAATCCCGCAGCACCGCGCGTGTGATCGGGCAGTAGCGCGACAGCGGCGAGGAGGTATCCCCGTGCGCGCAGATCAGATTGATCCTGCCGGGATCGTCCGCATGATGTCCGGACAAAGGACACTCCGCCATTTCCGGCGCTGCAAACGCGTACCCGTAAACGTCCGTCCCCAGCGCATCAAAGGAAAACTTCTCCGTCTCCGGCCGGCGGAAAATATGAACATTCTCCGGAAAGTTCATGCGCTCCCACACGCTTCCGGCGCACGCGCAGTCGTGATTTCCGGGAGAGATCACGACCGGGCACGGCAGCCGCGAAAGCTCCCGTTCCAGCAGCGCGACCGTCTCCCGCGTCACGTATTCCCGGTCAAAAAGATCGCCCGCGATCAATACAAGATCGACGCCGTTCGTCCTTGCATATGCCATCACGGCGGAAAACGACGCCCGCGCCTCGCTGCGCCGCAGCTCGGCGCGCCGCTCGTCCAGATGGGAAAAAGGACTGTCCAGATGTATGTCTCCCGTATGCAGTATTTTCAGCATTCCGTCTCCTTCGACGCGTGTGTCGGTCAAAAAATACATATAGTATTATTATATCACGGGAAATCCGCCCGTCAACAGCAAGCGGCAAAAACCGCGCAGTTTTCTCCGTCCGCGTCCGCCGCATCCGGAAAAACGGATTGTATTTGTACGCCGGATGTGATATACTATACTCAGTATAATTTTAAGGAGGAATCTTCCTTTGCCGAAATACAGACAGGGACGGATCAACGACAGCGTGGCGCAGGAGATCTCGCTGATATTGCGCGACGTAAAGGATCCGCGCGTCTCCGACGGTATGATTACCATCACAGGCGCAGATGTCAGCGCCGATCTGAAATATGCCAAAATCTTTTATTCACTCTACGACGGGGACGCACAGGATGTGGGGCGCGGGCTGCGCTCGGCATCCGGCTTCATCCGCTCTCAGCTGGCGCACCGGCTGAATCTGCGCATCACGCCGGAGCTGTCGTTTGTGTTCGATACCTCCGTGCGGCACGGCGCGCATATCGCCGAGCTTCTCGGAAAGCTGAATATTTCCGGGAACGCTCCCGCGGAGGAGGAAAACAAAGATGACAGCGCCGAATGATTTCCCCTCCCTGACGGCGGACGACGCCGCGCGCATCCTTACAGGCGCGGACCGTGTGCTGATCTGCATTCACCGGAATCCGGACGGAGATGCGGTCGGCAGCGGCTTCGCTCTGGCACAGCTTCTGCGTACCATGGGAAAAGAGGCGCGCGTCGTCTGCACGGATGAGATCCCGCACCGGCTCCGCTTCCTTCTGCGCGGGCAGGAGGACTGCGCATATACGCCCGGGATGGAGGACGGTTTTTCCCTTGTCTGCGCGGTGGATACCGCCTCGCCGGCACAGCTCGGCACTCTTATGCACCTCGCCGGAAAAATCGCGCTCAGCATCGATCACCACGCCGCAAACGAAGCGTATTCGCCGAACTGGACGGATCCTTTCGCCTCTGCCTCCGGCGAGATCCTCTTTCGCCTCTTCCGTCTCCTGACCGGCTCCGGCGCAGCAGAAAAGAGCGCAGACGTCTGCCGGCTTCTGTACGCCGCCATCGTCTCGGACACCGGCAGCTTCAAATACGCCAACACGACGCGCGAAACGCTGCTGACGGCGGCTGAACTCGTCGGAATGATCTCGGAGGCAGCGGACGGCGGAGACGATCCCGCCATGATCTGCCACCGGCTCTTTGAATGCCGCACCATGACAGAACTGTATGCGCAGCGGGCGGGCATCGATGCGCTGCGTCTTGCCCACGGCGGCGCGCTCGGCGTCGTCGTGTTCACCGTCCGGATGCTGCGCGAGAACGGCATCACCTCCGACGATATCGGCAACATCGTCAGCCTGCCGCGCACCGTAGAAGGCGTACAGATCGCGCTTTCCGTCAAGCAGTCGGAAGAAGATCCGACCGCCTGGCGGGTCAGCGCCCGCGCCTCGTGCGATCTCGACGTATCCTCCGTATGCGCCGCGTTCGGCGGCGGCGGACACCGGCGCGCCGCCGGCTGCGTCATCTCTGCGGCGGACGCGGAGAAAGCGTTCACCATCGTCTGCGAAGCGTTCGGACGCCTGCTGGATGCAGAGGAGGACGCATGAGCATATACGTGCAGGGCGGGATCCTCGTTGTAAACAAACACGCGGGCGTCACCTCCAACGATATCGTCATGCGCCTGCGCCGCCTGTACGGTACCCGGCAGATCGGCCACACGGGCACCCTTGACCCGATGGCGGAGGGCGTGCTTCCCGTGCTGATCGGACGCGCCGTCAAGGCGTCGGATTTCATTATGGCGCAGGATAAGCGATACAACGCTGTTCTCCGTCTCGGCATCACGACCGATACAGAGGACACCAGCGGAACCGTCCTTACACGCACGGACGCTCTCCCCGGCGAGGGGGAGGTGCTCGCCGCCTGCGCCCGCTTCCGGGGCGAGCTGCTGCAGACGCCCCCGATGTACAGCGCTCTGAAGGTCGGCGGCAGAAAGCTGGTCGATCTTGCGCGCGCGGGCGTCTCCGTGGAGAGAGCGCCGCGCCCGATCGTCATTCATTCTCTCACCGCCGAACGGCTTACCCCGGACGAATACCGTCTCGACGTTCACTGCTCCAAGGGAACGTATATCCGCACGCTGTGCGCAGATATCGGTGCGGCACTCGGCTGCGGCGCGGCGATGTCCGCGCTCACCCGCACGGCAAGCGGACCGTTCACGCTGGCGCACGCATACTCTCTTGCGCAGCTGGAAGAAATGACGGAGGAGGAGCGCAGCGCGTGCCTGATCCCGCTGGAAGAATACTTTCTGGAGCAGCCTGCCGTTCAGCTGCCGGATTTCTATGCGCGGCTGGCGCGCAACGGCTGCGAAATCTATCAGTCGAAGCTCAGAACCGCGCTGCCGGACGGCACGCTCGTCCGGCTGTACCAAAGCGGAGAATTTTTCGCGCTCGGCCGCGTCAGTGAATATCCGTCCGGGAGCGCGATCAAGGCTGTCAAAGTTTTTGCACTGTGAGGGTCGTTATGCTGTATGAACTTGTACGGAAAAACCGGAGCTACCGCTCCTTTGACCCGTCCCGCACCGTAAGCGAGGCGGAGCTGCGTTCCTTTGTGGACTGCGCGCGCTGCACGCCCTCCTCCGGGAACCGGCAGTTTCTGCGCTTCCGTCTGTGCGCGTCGCCTGCGGAAATGCAAAAAGTCCTGCCGCACCTGAAATGGGCGGCGCTGCTGCAGAAATGGCATCTGCCGCCCGCCGGACACGAACCGCCCGCCTGCATCGTGCTCTGCCATGACAAAACGGTCGCTGAAAATGTCCGCGCATCCGAAAAGGATACCGGCATCGCCGCGCAGACGCTTTTGCTGGCTGCGGTCGAGGCAGGACTCGGCGGCTGCATGATCGCAAACTTTTCTCCGGAAGCCCTCGCCGCATCGCTCGGACTTGCGCCGCATCTGGTGCCGGTGCTTGTCGTCGCGCTGGGACTGCCGGATGAGGAGATTCTCCTGGAGGACGCTGCGCCCGGCGCTGCGACCGCCTATTACCGGGACGAAAAGGGACAGCATCACGTCCCGAAGAGGACGACGGATGAACTGATCGTATAAGAAGAAGGTCCTGCCTCCCGGCAAGACCCTCACTTTTCCTTTTTTCTCTGCGCTCAGCTGCGCTCCCTGATCTTTTCCTTCTGACCGTCCTCGCCCTCGTCCTTTCCGGACGGACGGGCGGGAAACGCGGACTGGATCTTCTCCAGAAGCAGCCGCCAGTCCACGCGGGAGATCGGCGCGTTTTCGTCCTTCTCTTCCAGCGATGGAATACTCGTTCCGATGAATACGCCGCCGTCCTTTGCGCTTGCGATAAAAAACTTCCGGATGGCGAGTTTATGCCGGTCGTATATTTCCGCGCTCTCAAAAACTGCCTTGTAGGAGGCAAACAGAGCGCGCTTCACGGCGATCGACGAGCGAAAATCGCTGTTGGAGGCGCACAGTCCTTTCTTGTTGCGGACATAATAATACAGCGGCTTCGAGATGGCGGAAAAGCTCTCTGCATAGCGGTAATAATCCAGATTGAACAGCAGATCCTCACACCACTTCATCTCCGTGCAGCAGCGGATCCCGTAGTCTAAGAGGATGGACCGGCGGTAGAGCTTGTTCCACATCACGCCGTAGTAGTAGTCGGCGGGAGATTTCAGAAAATACTCCGCAAACTCCTTTTTGGACAAAACGCCCTCGTCCCGGATATTTCCCTTATCCGCCATACGCGTGTTGATGACGCGGTAAAAATCGGTAATGACCAGATCAGACGCGTCGGCGCAGGCGCGCTCAACCATCAGCCGTGTCATATCCGGCTCCAGATAGTCGTCGCTGTCCGCAAACTGCAGAAATTCACCGTTCGCCAGCTCGATACCGATATTCCTTGCGGCGGAAACGCCCCGGTTCGGCATGTCGGCGACCTTCACGCGCGGATCCGCCGCTTCATAGCTGCGGCAGATGGCAAGGCTGTCGTCCGTACTGCCGTCGCTGACCAGGATCACCTCCAGGTTTTCATACGTCTGGTGCAGAATGGAATCGACGCATTTTCCAAGCGTTTCCTGTGCGTTATAGACCGGCACCACAACGGTGACAAGCGGTTTTGTCATAGGCTGTTTACTCCTGTTTGGTTCGTCACGAATTCGAATGCGTGCATTTATCCGCGTCAATGGAAAGAACGACCATCAGCGCATACAGAACGTCCGCCGGCTCGCAGACGTCTATCGTATAGGTATCCGTCAGGCGAAACAGTTCCTTTGAGACAGACGCGACGCGCCGTTCGCCCTCCAGAATCTCGTAATCCCAGCCGAAAAAATCCCCCTCGACGCTCCAGCCGCGGCAGTCCACCCGGTAGCGCGGACAGAAGAGCGAAAACTCTCTCTGCACTGTGCCGGCAGGCGTATCGCCGATATACAGAAAGAACGTCGAAAAAAAGGCGGGCACTTTCTCACGAAGCGTCGCAACGTGAACGCCGGACGCATCCAGAATATGCAGGCAGTGTCCCCACGCCAGCTGCCCCTCCACGCAATAAACGGTATTCCCGTTTTCGTCACAGATATCGTAGCTGTCAAACCACGAAAAAAAGCACTGCCGGAATTGTAGCTTCATTTCATCTCCCACATGTCACCGCACAAGAAACAGTTCGGTGACAAAAACAACGGCGCAGCAAAGCACGGAAACGGGAAACAGACCGGCGCCGCACCATGCCAGCACAATCCCCGCGATCAGCGCGGCAAGCGCGGACCACACGCTTTGCGTCGCACCGAGTATGGACGGGAACGTCATGACCGCCAGCGTCACGTACGGCACGTAAAAGAGGAACGAACGCAGAAACGTATTCCGTATTTCCCGCCGGATTAAAGTCAGGGGAAGCACGCGGATCAGATACGTGACCGCAGCCATCACGGCGATATAAATGTAGACGTTACCGCGCATCCGTTCTCTCCTCCTCCCGCACCGGGAACAGCAGCGCAGCCGCAGCGGACAGCGCCACCGTCAGAACGATCGTGCGCGTTCCTGCGGATACGGCGGCAAGCGCAGGCACCGCCGCGGCAAGCCCGCTGGCGGCAAACGAGACGGCGACAAGTCCTGCCACCACGCGGCTTTTTCGCGCGGGTGGGATGATGATCGCCAGAAACATGCCGTAAAGCCCGACGCCGAGCGCGCTCACCGCACGCAGCGGCAGCACATTCCCCAAAACCACACCGACAAACGTGCCGAGCGCCCAGCCGGGCGCGGCGACGCTGACGGCGCCGTAGGTATAAAACGGATTCAGATAGCCCGGCTCTGCCATAGAGATACCGAACAGCTCGTCCGTCACGTAAAACCCGACGAGAAGCCGGTGCCGAAGCGGCGTGCTGTCGGAAAACTTCTGACTCAGCGAACAGGACATCAGCAGATAGCGCGCATTCGCCACCGCCTCCATCACCGCCGCCTCCAGATAACCGGCGCCCGCTCCGATCATGGTAAATGCGGCGAACTCACCGGCGGACGCGTTCAGCAGCATGCTGGTCAGCGTCGCCTGCCACGCGCTCATGCCGGCGGCACGCGCGGCGATCCCCAGCGTCAGCGCCACAGCAAAATAGCCGAGCGCGATCGGGATGCCGTGCCGCATGCCGCGCAGAAAGCATGCACGGTTCGCACCGTGTTGATGGGTCATATTCTCCTCCATGGCGCCCTCGGTCAAGGGGATGCCGCCATGGCAGTATCCCGGCGCGCAGCGCGCAATTCCATCAGACTCAGATTTTTTCTTTATTATAACACGCTGCGGCAAAAAATGCAATAGCGCGCCAGGATATACGGACGCCGCGCTCTCCTGTACAGGAAAGCGCGGCGGTCGCATACGAGCAGAGAAGGACAATTCAGGCTTTTGTCTCTTCGTCCTCGAAGCGCGTTTCGATCAGCTTCCGGCAGCCGGGCGGAGAATAGCGCCAGTACGACAGGTGCGCGCCGGGAGAGGTATCGGCATAATACCGCATCCGTACCGGGTGCGCCTCAGAATGCGCATCGATGATGACCAGCTTGATCTTCATCTTGTCGGGCATCATGCTCTTTATGTAGACCGCACAGCAGTCGCCCGCACGGATCCCCTCGCGCAGTTCCGCCAGCCCTGCCAGATTCGGCGTCAGTTCCACAAAAACGCCGTAGGACTCAACCGAGCGGACGACGCCGGAAACAGTCTGCGTCGGCGCAAAGGCGGCGGCGTTTTCCTCCCAGGTGCCGAGCAGCTCCCGGTGCGTCATATAGACGCGGCCGCTCTCCGGATCTATGCTTTTGACCACTGCCATGATCTGCTCGCCGGGACTGAAACGATCCGCGGGATGCGAGATCCGGGAGACGGAAATACAGTCCACCGTCAGAAGGGAAACGATTCCGCAGCCGATATCGACAAACGCGCCGAACGGCTCCAGATGCGTGATCTTCGCGGGAATGATATCTCCCGGTCTGCGCCGCAGGACGAATGCGTTCATGCACTCCTTCTGCGCCTCCCGCCGGGACAGGCGGACGAGCGGGCGGCTTCCGTCCCGCTCGATGCCGATCACCTTGAAGCAGACCGGCTTTCCGACACGCGTGATGATAGCGATATCCCGCGTTTCGCTTCCGTCATAGCTGTATGCCGCCTCCTCGCGCTCGATGATCCCGATCGCGCCGCCCAGCTCGACCGTAAGATGCATCGTGGTGCAGTCGCACATCAGCGCGATCCCCTCCAGAATTCTTCCCTGCGCCATGGCGCGCTCCAGCCCGTGTATCGACGAGGTATACAGCGCATTCTCCGCGCTCCCGATCAGCGCGCCCTCGGGATAGTATCTCTTTTCCGTCATTTTTCCCATGCCCTTCTTTCCGTTTTCACTGTGCTTTCGTCCTGCACGGTACATCATATGAGGCTGTCCCCGCCGTTATTCCGCATGGCGGCGGCAACGGAGGTTTTTTCATGGATCAAAAGAAGAACATTGTAAGCGATGCGGCTGCCGTACTGTGCGGCAGCGTGCTCTTCGGTCTGTCGCTCGCTCTCTTTCTGACGCCCTGCGGCGTCGTAATGGGCGGTGCAACCGGCGCTGCGACCACGCTCCACGTCCTTACGCGCATTCCTGTCGGCGTCGGGATCCTGCTTTTCAATCTGCCGCTGCTGATTCTGAATATCCGCATCGGCAGTCTGCGCGGCATGGCGCGGACGATCGCCGGTGTCGCCGCGACCTCGCTTTTTTCCGATCTGCTTGCCGGACTTCCGGCGGCGACGGCGGATCCGCTGCTCGGCGCGGTGTTCGGCGGCGCGCTGATGGGCGCGGGCGCGGGCATCATGCTGCTGCGCGGCTATACGACCGGCGGCTCCGATCTGGCGGCGTATCTGATCCACCGGCGCGCACGCAGGCTCCCGATCGGAACGCTCATCATGCTGATCGACGCCGTGATCGTGCTCGGCTCCGCCGTTCTTCTGCGCAATTACAGCGGGATCATCTGGTCGGCGGCGGCGGTGATCGCCTATTCCATGGCGCTGGACGGCGTGATGTACGGACTGGGACGGGCCAAGCTGTCGCTGATCGTCTCCGAACGCTATGCCGAGATCGGCGACGCCATCACGCAAAATATAAACCGCGGAGCAACCATGCTCCGCGGTACAGGATGGTATACGGGAAACGAACGGAACGTCGTGATGTGCGTACTGAAGCGCACGGAGCTTTTCACACTGGAAAAGCTCGTGAAGGAGATCGATCCGAAGGCGTTCATGATCGTCACAGACGCCGCTGAGGTCCTCGGCTCTGGTTTTGAGGACGCCGGATAACCGGTTCCTGCGGACGTTCTCTGCGGGAGCGAATCGCCGGACAGACGCATGGGACTCCCTGTTTTGGTCAGAGCGCGGCGAGGATCCGATCCGCGATCGCGCGCATGCCCGCATCCCCCGGATGCGAAGCGACACCGCTGTGCTCAAACAGTCCGAGCGCTTTCATCTCCGGCTGTGCGCCCAGATCGCCCAGCTTCACCTGCGTCCAGCCGTTCTCAGCGACGGCGCGGCGGATTGGATCATCGATCGCGGGCGACGGCCAGAACAGATCGGTAACAAGGACGCGCTGCGCCGCGGGCGTAAAATACCGCACCATCCCGGCGAACGCCGCGCAGTAGTTGTGCTCTGCGAGCAGCTTCCGATCCGTGTTTTCCCCGATCCGGACAATGACGATATCCGCCCCGAATGCCCGGGCGCTCCCGAAATGCGTATCCAGTACGGCAGGATCGTCAAAGCCGCGTTCCCAGACCGCCGCCTGCGCGATGCACCAGCTGACGTTCCCGAAGCGCTTCTCCAGTTCCGCCACACACAGATGCACGTAGTCCCGCTCCGGCGCGGATGCCGCCATGCCCCAGTTTCCTGTCCAGCCGATGGACGGCTTCGACCCGTGCAGCGTAATGGAATTGCCGACGAAAAGCACCTTTTTCACCGCGTTTTCCTTATAATGAAAGGTAACGAACGCGCTGTCCGGAAGCTGTCCCGCCGACGGTACCGAATTGTTCAGAAGATCCTTTGAAAATTCCATGATAACACCCTCCAGCTGTATTTACAGATCAATTTCGGCAAGAAGCGGATAGTGATCGGAGAAAAACACGCCGTTCTCCGTATCCGTGAGCGCGCGCGCCGGTTCGGTACACGCGGCATTGGAGAAAATATAGTCGATTTTCAACATGGTCCGATCAGGATGGTAGGCGTGAAAGCTGCCGTCCACCTGCGCGCTCAGATCGCAAAGCGGGCTTCCGCAGGAGGAGAACGCCGCGGTCTGCGCGATGACCGGGCTGTCCGGTCTTGCGTTGAAGTCGCCCGTGAGAACGACGGGAACGCCGGGATACAGCGCGTCGTCCTGCGCGATGCGGGAGAGGATCAGCGTCATTCCCTGCGCGCGCGCAAGCGGTCCCACATGATCCAGATGGGTGTTGTATACGCGCAGGAGCCGGTTCGTGTCGCGGGCAAGAAACACCGCCGCCGTGCAGATACGCGGGCATACGCTCTGATCTGTCGCGAAACGGCTTCCCGGCACACGCGGCGTATCGGACAGCCAGAAGGTATCCAGCGATACAAGCCGCAGCCGCTCCGTGCGATAGGCGATGACCGTATGCTCTCCGCCGTAATCGGCGCTCCGCCCCGTCCCGGCGACCGCGTAGCCGCTCAGGTTTTCCTCAAGCCACTCCCGGACGTGCGGCAGTACCTCCTGAAATCCGATGATATCCGCCTCATATTTGGGAAACTCACGCAGGATCAGATTCTTTCTTCCGTCAAAGGAGTTGACACCGTCCGCCTGCACATCGCAGCGGATATTGAACGTACAGATTTTCAGTCTCATGGCAGCCTCCGTGATTCCGGATAAATTCTCTGGCGCGCAGCCGTCAGGACAGCGCCGCGCTCCGTGCCGTCCACATGCGGCGGCGGGATCGACGCTCTGACGATGCCGCGTTCATTGTAGCACAGATTTTGCCGCGGCGCAAGCGTTTTGTTTTTTCTGCGCCTGCGATATGCGTCCAAGGCATCACCAACCATAATCAGGAAAGGGACAACATCATGATTCATTACTACTACACAGCAGAAAACGGCAAGCTCACCGGTGCGGACGAACCGCGGCAGGGAACGTGGATTTCCGCCGTCGCGCCGGATGAGGCGGAAGTCGCCCTCCTCTCCGCCCAGTGCGGCGTGGAAGCAGACGTGCTGCGCGCCGCGCTGGACCCGGAGGAACGCTCCCGCATCGACACAGACGAGGGATATACGATGGTTCTGGTCAACATTCCGACGCTTGCCATGGCAAGCGAACAGGAGCTGTACGACACGGTCCCGCTCTCCGTGATCCTGACGGAAAACGCGGTCGTCACCGTCTGCTCGCAGGATTCCCCGATTCTCCGTCAGTTTGCGGACGGAAAGGTGCGCGATTTCAATCCGGCGCTCAAATCCCGGTTCGTGTTGCAGATACTGTACCGCATCGATCTTCTGTATCTGCAGTATCTGCGCAGCATCGACCGCCGCAGTGGCGAGGTGGAGAACAAGCTGCACAAATCCACGCAGAACCGTGAGCTGATCGAGCTGCTCAAGCTGGAAAAAAGCCTGGTTTACTTCACAACGTCTCTCCGCTCCAATGAAATGGTACTGGAAAAGCTCCTGCGCTCCGACAGCATCAAAAAATATCCGGACGATGCGGATCTGCTGGAGGACGTGATCGTCGAAAACAAGCAGGCCATCGAGATGGCGAACATCTACAGCGGCATTCTCAGCGGCACCATGGACGCGTTCGCCTCGGTGATTTCCAACAATCTGAACATCGTGATGAAGGTTCTCTCCATCATCACGATCGTCATGGCGGTGCCGACTATGATCTTCAGCGCATACGGCATGAACGTCAACGCAGCCGGCATGCCGTTTGCGTCCAGTCCCCACGCCTTTCCGATCATTCTCGGCATATCGGCGGCGTTCAGCGCTGTCGCCGGCTTTATCTTCGCCAAGCTGAAAACCTTCCGCTGATAAATGAAAAGCGCCGGCACGGGTACAAACCCGCGCCGGTGCTTCTGCATTTATTCCCGGGAAAGCCGGACGCTCTGCGCCATCGCCAGCCATTGCGCATCCGTTACCGCGTCGCCTGCAAAGCTCATGGCGACATACACCAGCATTTCCGTATCGTACGCCACGATCGCCGGACGCTGGATGCGCTCCATCTCCGCCATGGTCTTTCCCTCCTCGTACAGCGGTTCGTCCACCTTACATGTAGCTGCGCAGAAGGTTTCCGTTTCAAAGACCGGCGTATACTCGCAGTCCCACGTCACGACATTGCCGAGCATCAGCTGATTGTATACCATGCGATAGAAATTCCCGTCCTCCCGGCTCACGCCCTCGTAGAGCTCAAACGGCATGAATCCCACGCTGCCCTTGTATTCGGTACCGTAATAGAAGCCGAGCGGCGTGTACGGC
The DNA here is from genome assembly GCA_051867895.1 of Eubacteriales bacterium. Classification (GTDB taxonomy): domain Bacteria; phylum Bacillota; class Clostridia; order Oscillospirales; family CAG-272; genus SIG701. The sequence goes on along the minus strand of JBJDZH010000028.1, from coordinate 177,132 downwards.
AGCGCCTCCGTCTGATCCTCCACGGCGGGTATCACAATATGCCATCCGACGGGGATCTGCATCGTGAGCGTAAACGGCTCCGTGTCGTATACAAACGCATTGTATGCCGTCCGTCCGCCCTGATACGCCGGAAAGGTGATCTTTGCCGTCTGCATGGTCGGCGCCTCATACACCGCGGAGGAAGCTGCGCCGGCATGGATGGAGACGCTTTCGGCAATCTCCCGCCACGCGCCGTCCGTCAGTATGCCGCCGGTGAATTCGATCCCGACGCAGACAAGCAGCTCCGTATCATACGCGGTGATCCCCTGCGTATACAAGACCGGCTGCGCCGCGCCCGGCATATCGCCTGCGCTCTCCGGAGATACGGCGTCCAGACACCGCCCGACATGGCAGGTACCGACCTTGTATGTGCCCTCCGCTTTCACTTCCGTATAATCGTTGTCCCAGCTGTTGTAGTTGCCGAACATCAGCGGATGGCAGGCGAGGAAGTATTCCCGTTCCGGCGCAATCTCGGAGAGATCGTTCTCGATCGGATAGAAGCCCATGGAGCCGACCAGCTCTCCGTCAAGGTAAAAGCAGACCGGGGAAATCAGGGAGTCCACCGGCGAGAATGCGTATGCGTCAAAAGTTTTCGGCGCGCCGACCGTCCAGCCATCGGGAAGCTCCAGCGTCACAGTAAACGGCGCCGTATCCGAGCAGACAGCCGTATACTGTTTACTCCGCGCGTCGCTGTACGCCGGAAACGTCACGTCATAGAGCATACTCTGTTCCGCTGTGCCTCCCGCGTTCTCCGGCGCCTCCTCACGCTCCGCCAGGCTGAACGCACAGCCGACCGTGACGAGCACCGTCAGCGCGGCAGCGGCAATCCCCGCCCAGCGCGGCGCTTTTGTATATTGCAGCACCCGCTTGATCCTCCTTTTGGGATCCGACTCCCCGAACGCCGGCGGCAGCGCGGTGAAAAAGTTTCTGCCGGACGCGACGGAGAGAAGCGCCTCTCCGTAGGCACAGCGGATGTCGCCGTCCGCACCGCGCAGCACCGCCTCATCGCACGCCGCCTCCATATCGGAAACGAACCGCGTATACGCGATCCACACGAGCGGGTTGAACCAGTGCAGCGTCAGTGCCGCACAGCCGATCAGCTTCCACACCGGGTCGCCGCGGCGGATATGCGCGCGTTCATGCGCAAGAATATAGGACATATACGTCTCCGGCGTACCGGACGGAACATAGATGCGCGGTCGGAGGATCCCCCATACAAACGGAGACGGAATCCGGTCGGCAAGCCAGACGTTCTCGCGGAGAGGCGCCGCGCCGCGCAGACGAAGCCGCAGAAGGATCAGCGACACCGCGTCGATGACAAGCAAAACGGCAGCGCCGGAAAGCCACAGTGCCGCGCCGGCGGCGACGACGATCTGCATGGGATTCGCGCTGTACTCAGGCGCGGCGGGCGGCAGCACCGAATTCACCGCCCCGTCCAGCGCGGGAATGCCGGTATCGATTTCCGGCACGGCAACCATACCGATATCGACCGCGATCGGCTCCGCACGCACCGGCACCGGGCTGTGCAGTACGGGGATCGTGAACGGGATCAGCAGACGCACGGCAACGATCGCCCAGAGAAGGAACCGCATCCGCGGCGTGCGGCGAAGCAGCAGCCGCGCAAGCAAAACGGCGAGAATCACAAAGGACGCCGAAACGCTCATGTTCAGGATCCGCAGAAACAATGCTTCCATTCTTACCTCCTCTGCGCGTCGATCAGGGCGCGCAGCTCCTCAATGTCCTTCTCCGACAGCTTTTTGCGCGCGCAGAATGCGGTCAGAAACCGCGGCAGCGATCCGCCGAAGGACTCCTCCACATACCGCTCGCTCTGACGGCTGAGGAATTCCTCGCGGGTCTGACGCACAGTTACCGCGCCGTCCTCGTTTGCAAAGATCCCACGCTCACACAACCGGCGCAGCATCGTGTAGGTGGTGGATTTTTTCCATCCGAACGCTTTCTCGCACAGCGGCACCAGTTCCCCGGACGGAACCGGCGCTCTCTCCCAGATCAGTTCCGCAAAGCGGAATTCCATCGTACCGGGTCTTAGCTCTTCCATACTCTCGCCTCGCTGGTTTAATGTCATTAAACTTCATGCGTACAGTTTAACACCGTTAAACCTGTTTGTCAATAGCTCATGCATATTTTTTTCTGAGTTTTTTCCGCCCGCTCCGCACAAAAAAGAAAAGGCGACGCAGCGTGCTGCCATCGCCTCTCAGTCGGATTTTCATATTTCAATAAAGGAGAAAACGCGTTTCAATACGGATTTTCAGTTTCCCTGCAAAACGGAGCAGGAATGCTTCGGATCAGTAAAACGCACGCAGCTCCTCCGTTGGAAAGCGGAGCGATGCGATCCGCGCAAATGACGCAAGATGATCTTCGTCGGAGGTTGATACGATCGGGATCGCGGAAAGCGGCGTATTGAGCAAATACGCAACCGCTATGTCCGGAACATCTGCGCCCGTCTCCGCCGCAAGTTCGCGCAGGCGCGAAAGAAGCGCGCGGTTCTCCGCCGTATCGAATCTTGAGAGGGACGGCGGAAGCGCCGCGCCCGCGTCCAGGCGCGCAAAATAGCCGTGCGCGGCGGCAGTGAACGGAATGACCGGAAGATTCTCAGTGCGGTGAAGCGAAAACAGCTCGCCGTCCATGAGCACCATGCCGGAGGGATCCGTAAACGGCGCGCCGTGCTCCTCAGCAAGGCTCCATTCATTGGAGACCGCAAAGATCCGTTCATATCCCATCCGGTCGGCATACGCGAGCGCCGCGCGTACCCGATGCGCGCGATAATTGGAGAAGCCATAGCGCAGAATCCATCCGTCCCGCCGCATCTGCTCACAGAATTCCACGATTTCCTCCACCGGTCGGGATTCATCGTCCCGGTGCAGCCAGTAGAGCGGCAGAACAGAAAGCCCCAGCGTGCGCAGGCTCTCCTCGGCATCCGCACGGGCGCACCGTTCGTTTACACGGCTGACAGACGGCGCAAGCGGCGCAAAATGGCAGCCCTTTGTCGCGACGATCACATCGCGGACGCCGCGCGTCCGCAGCCATTCGCCGATGATCTGCTCTCCCCGGTTCAAACCTCCCGGCGCCCAGCGACCGTACACGTTCGCCGTATCGATGAAATTCCCGCCCATCGCGTAAAAGCGGTCAAGCAGCGCAAACGCCTTCTCCCGTGAAATCGACACGCCGAACTGCGCGGTGCCGAAGCAGACGCGCGACAGCTCGTACGGCAGCGTCGGCAGCTTGACTCTTTCCATTTGCATCATATCGCACCTCACATCGTAACGGTATGGATACCGTTCCACAAATCATAGTATATTCCCTGCTTTTTCAGCAGCGCATCGTGACTGCCGCGCTCGGCGATGCCGCTGTCCGTCACGACAAGGATCTCGTCGGCATGCTGCACCGTAGTCAGGCGATGCGCAACGATCACCGTGGTGCGTCCCCGGCAAAGCTCCTCGAGGCTGTGCTGGATCATTACCTCTGTCGCATTATCGAGCGCTGAGGTGGCTTCGTCAAGGATCAGGATCGGCGGATTTTTCAAAAATACCCGCGCAATGGCGACACGCTGCTTCTGCCCTCCGGAGAGCTTCAGTCCGCGCTCGCCGACGATCGTTTCGTAGCCGTCCGGAAGCGTCAGAATGTAGTCGTGAATACTTGCACGCTTCGCTGCCTCCTCGACCGCTTCGCGCGGCGCGCCCGGGCATCCGTAGGCGATATTGTCATAGATGGACGCGTTGAACAGGAATACATCCTGTGCTACGATGCCGATGTTTTTGCGCAGAGACGCGCGCGTGACGCTGCGGATATCGGTCCCGTCGATGGTGATCGCGCCGCCGGCAATTTCATAAAAGCGCGGGATCAGGTGACAGATGGTCGTTTTTCCGCCGCCGGACGGTCCGACGAGCGCGAGCGTTTTCCCTGCCTCCAGACGGAAGCTGAGGGAATCCAGCACCTGCTTGCCATCGGAATAAGCAAAATCAACGGAATCAAAGACAATCTCTCCCCGTACCTCGCCCAATTCAGCGGCATCCGGCGCGTCCTCCTCCACCTCCGCGTCCATGATCTCGGTAAAACGGCGGAAGCCGGTCATACCGTTCTGGTACTGCTCGACAAAGCCGACGAGACGGCGGATCGGATTCATAAACACGCTGATATAGAGCAAAAACGCCGCAAAGTCGCCGACGCTGATCTTCCCCCAGTAGACAAACAGACCGCCGGACAGGTACAGAAGCACGTTCAAAGCATCGCCGATCATGGTCGTTCCCGAGTGAAACTCCGCCATCACCTTATACGCGCGGGAGCGCGCGCCGACAAAACGCCGATTCCCCGTCTCAAAGTTTTCGTTTTCAAAGGAACGGTTCGTATATGCCTTGGAGACGCGGATACCGGAAATGCTGTTTTCCAGATTCGCATTGATCTCACCCAGCTCCACGCGCGTTTCCGTGAAGGCATCGTCCATCTTCTTCCGCTTTTTGGCGGCAAAGAACACCATCGCCGGAACCGCCGCAAAGACGATCAGCGTGAGCGGCACATGAATACTGCACATCAGGATGAAGGAGCCGATGAGCATCACAAGCGAAATGAACAGATCCTCCGGACCGTGATGCGCCAGCTCGGAGATATCCATGAGATCATTGGTAATGCGGGACATGATCGTGCCGGTCTTGTTGTCGTCAAAATAGGAGAGCGGCAGCCGCTGCAAATGATCGAACACGTCGCGGCGCATATCAGCCTGCATGCGGACGCCGACAAGATGCCCGTAATACTGGATAAAGTAATTCAGTCCCATTTTTATCAGGTAAATAAGCAAGAGGGCGGCGGCGCAGACCAGCAGCATCCGCAGCGCGCGGCCGGGAATATAATCATTGATCATTGTGCGGGTAATCATGGGGTAGACAAGGTCGCACATGGATAAAAGGAAGGCGCAGAGGAGATCGGCGGCAAACAGCCGCACGTGCGGACGGTAATATCCGATGAATCTTCGCAGCATGTTATACGTCTCTCCGGTCAGTATTGGAATATGGGAATACACAGAAAAACAGGAGCGCCCCGACGGGACGCTCCTATCCTGCGTTCATTTGTCTGAAAGGGATCAGAAGATTCCCTGCGTACCGCCGTTCGGTCTGGATGCATCGTTTTTGCGGTTCTTTTTCAGCATATTGATGATCTCGTTGAATTCATCATCCGAAATAGCGGGTGGTGTGTCTTCCTCGCTCAGATCGTCATTTTTTTTTTCGTCCTCGACCGGAGCGGCAGCTTCCGGCTTCGGCGCGGGAGCGGATTCCGCATCCTCCGGCTTTTTGTCAAAACCGGTCGCAATGATCGTGATCTTCATCTTGTCTTCAAGATCTGCGTCGAAGATAACACCCCAGATGACGTTCGCATCCGGTGCGGCAGAGGATGTAATCATGGTGGAGGCGATATCGATATCCTCCAGACCGATGTCGGGAGATGCGGTGATATTCACCAGAATACCGCGCGCGCCGTCGATCGAGGACTCCAGCAGCGGGGAGGAGATAGCGGCCTTCGCAGCCATTTCCGCCTTGTCCTTGCCTGTTGCCTCGCCGACACCCATATGTGCATAACCGGCGTTCTGCATGACGGAGGTGACGTCTGCAAAGTCCAGGTTGATGTAGCCGGGAACGTTGATAACGTCCGAAATGCTCTGCGCGCCGTGGCTGAGCACGTCGTCCGCGATTTCAAACGCGTTGAGCAGCGTGATGCGCGTCTCCGAGACCTGCTTCAGTCTCTCGTTCGGAATAATAATGAGAGAATCAACGTACTGACGGAAATTCTTGATTCCCGCCTCCGCCTGATCCATTCTCTTCTTTCCTTCAAAGGCGAAAGGCTTGGTGACGATGCCGACGGTCAGAATGCCCATCTCCTGCGCGATCTTGGCAACGACAGGAGCCGCGCCCGTACCGGTGCCGCCGCCCATACCGGCGGTAATAAACACCATGTCCGCACCGCTGATCGCATTCTTGATCTCCTCGATGCTTTCCTCCGCCGCGCGGCTGCCGATCTCCGGATTGGCGCCCGCGCCGTGTCCTTTGGTGATCTTCTCCCCGATCGGGATCTTATGCGCCGCGCCGGACTTGGCAAGCGCCTGCTTGTCCGTATTGATGGCAATGAAGTCCACGCCGCGGATATTGGATGCAATCATACGGTTGACGGCGTTGTTTCCGCCTCCGCCGACGCCGATTATCTTAATATTGACGCCGCTTTCATAATTATCGTCGAGTTCAAATGGCATTTTGTATATCCTCCGTATTCCTGTTCCTGATGGATACTGTACTGTTCTGTTCTTTTCCTCCGCTCCGGACGTAAAGCGGCAATTGTCTTTTACAATATGATATACTTTATTTCAGAAATTTGCAATATGTTTTGCGGAATTTTTCGAGATTTTTTCTTTTCCGGTTTCAAGATATGGATATATATTGAATTAATTCCTTATAACTGGATATTATGCATTTGTCGATTTATGGGGGCGGATTTTCGGCGGACGCCGTCGTTTTGCCGCATTATTCCTCGAGCTGTATCTGATCGTCCAGGATCACGCTGGTCGAGGAGGTAGTGCTCAGATCGATCTGCGCGCGGATGCTGGTCTGAAATACGCTGTCCGCAAGCACCGCCTCTGCGATGCGCAGCTTGACTGCCACATCCTCCGCATTGCCGAAATCGAGCAGATACTGATGATCGCATACCATCCGGAGGTTGTACGGCCGGCGCAGATCGATCGTTGTGATCCGCTCCCGCAGTCCGGATGCTGCCGCTTCACCGACAATCTGGCGCATCTGCCGGGAAAAGCGCTCATCCGCAAAGACGATCACGCGTCCGGCAACAGCCTCACGCACAGGCGGCAAACGCAGCTGGATCAGCTTCTCCTCCTGTGCCTGCGCCTCCTCCACCGCGTCCAGCACGCGAAGCGTTCCGGACAGCGCGCGGTATTCGCCGTACAGCGAGGCATAAAAGACAGCCGTATCCTCTTCCACAGTAAACAGAACGGTTCCCGGTGCCTGTCTCTCCACCGCCAGCGCGCGGACATACGGGCATCGGAGCGTCACGTCACTCTGTACGACGCGTGAACTGAAGGAATACAGGTGCGCGTCCGGGGCGAGTCCCGCGGCATCCACAATCTCCTGCGGACTGTAGCGGGAGACGCCCTCCACGCGTATCTCGCGGATCCCGCAAAACAGCCTGTACGCAAGAGCGCCCGCCAGTGTGACAAACAGCGCAAGAAGCAGCGTCACGGCGATGCCTCGCCGCAGGCGGGTCATGGCGCGGCGGCGCTGTGCCAGCCGGTATGCTTCCAGTCGTTTTGCGTCGCGGTCCTTCCGGCTCAGAAAGATCTCATCGCTGTTGTGTGCGGCATCCGGTCCGGCTCTGCGGCTGCGGGGAGGATCGCCGGCTGCCGCTCTCTTGCGGCGCAGCGTACCCGGCGGATGCTCCGCCGCCGCGCTCATGAAATCCTCCGAAAACACACCGGTCTTCTGTGCCGCCGCCTCACGCACGCGATAGCCACTCTTTACGCCGCTGCGCGTCTGCCGGACCGGCGGTCTCTCCGGAGCGGCGCGTGAGCGCAGCGGGATCGCGTCGTCTCCGGTTTCCGCACCTTTTACGCGCACACGATGCCACTCCATGGTGCGCGCGCGTTCCTGTACGCCGTATACGCCGAATTTTTCTGCTGTATTCACAAGCCCCTCCTTTCCCGGATATACCGTTTCCTGTCAGTTTTTCTTCTGCCGCACAAGCTCCAGCAGATCGAGGTAGATCCGCTTATTCGCATCCGGAACGGCAAACTGACGGATCGCGTCCGCCATTGCCTGCCGCTCGCCCGCCCCCGCGTCGGAGAGAAGATAGGAAACCTTCTCTGTAAGCGGAGCCGCCTCGCACTCCTCGAGATCCTTTTCCTCAAAAAGCAGCGCAGCTCCGGCGTCCACCAGCACCTTTGCATTTTTATACTGATGATTGTCCGCAACGTTCGGCGAGGGAATGAACACGGCGCATTTTCCCGCCATGGCAAGCTCGGAAATCGTCATGGCGCCCGCGCGGCAGATCGTCAGATCCGCCGCCGCCATCTGATCCGGCATGTCGTAGATATATTCGACCAGCCGGATATTTTCGCACCGGTCCAGCCCCATCTCCCGGAACCATCCGCCGCACAGCTCCCACTCGATGGAGCCGGTCGCGTGCAGGTGATACACCTCCGGATGCTTAGCGGTGAAATCCCGCATCATCCGCAGCACGGCGGCGTTCAGGCGCTCGGCGCCCATGCTCCCGCCGTAGGAAAGGATGAAATACTTGTATTTGTCGGGAATGCCAAGCTTTTTCCGCGCCGCAGCACGATCCAGCCGGACGGCGGAATGCAGGATCGGATTGCCGACGCGCAAAAGCTTTTCCGGACAGCCGAGCGCCTCGCCCGTTTCCGCGAAATTCAGATAGATGCGGTCGACGGATCTGGCGAGCATGCGCACGGCGACTCCGGCGACGGCGTTCGATTCATGCAGCGCGCACGGAATGCCCATGCCGGACGCCGCCTTGACGACCGGCCAGCTTACATAGCCTCCCGTTCCGACGACGAGATCGGGGCGGAACTCGCGGATGATCTTCTTCGCCTTGTAGGGAGATGTGAGCGTAAGGTACGCGGTTTTCAGATTGGAAAGCGTCAGCTTGCGGCGCATTCCCTGGATCTCCACGTAATACAGCGGATACCCGGCTGCGGGAACGAGCTTGGATTCGATTCCGTGATGCGTTCCGACGTACGCAATTACCGCGTCCGGATCGTTCTGCCGGATGGTATTGGCGATGGCAAGCGCGGGATTGACGTGCCCGCCCGTTCCTCCGCCGGTCATTAAAACGCGCATAGAAACCTCCGCGTTCGCATTATCTTTTTTGATAGGAATGCTTGGAAACGGACAGTACCACGCCCATTTCCGCCATGAGAATCACCAGCGACGTCCCTCCGTAGGAAAAGAACGGAAGCGAGATCCCGGTATTCGGTATAACGTCCGTGACGACCGCGATGTTCAGAAACGCCTGAATCCCGACCTGACTGACGATACCGAACACGAGCAGCGCAGAGAAGGTGTCCGGCGCGCGCATGGCAATCACATAGCCGCGCCAGATAAAGAGCAGAAACAGAATAATCAGCGCCGCCGCGCCGACGAAGCCCATCTCCTCGCACCAGATGGTGAAGATGAAGTCGTTCTGCGCCTCGGAAACATAGCTGTATTTCTGACGGCTCGCACCGAGACCGACGCCGAACGCGCCGCCCGAGCCGATCGCCAGAAGTCCCTGCGTCGTCTGCCACAGCTCGTTCAGCTTATCTGCGTCCTCGTCCGTAAACGTGATGATACGCTTGAGGGCATACGGATTCAGCGCGAGAAATACGCTGACCGCACTGACGCCCGCCGCGCCGAGCAGCCCCGCCATCCAACCCGGGTGGACGCCGGCGATAAACATGACGCACACGCCGATCATGCCGAGAATCATAGTGCCGGAAAGATGCTTTTCCATCAGCACGAGCAGACATGCCACGCCGACGAAGGCGGAAGGCACGCACACGCCGTACCAGACGTATTTCTTTTTCACCGTGCGGTCCAGCACGCAGTCTCTGTATTTGTCGAGATACCACGCCAGCGCCATGACGAGCGCCACCTTCATGAATTCCGACGGCTGAAACGTAAAGGATGTGCCGCGGATCCAGATCCAGCGCTTCGCCTCCCCTTCCGTCAGTCCGATCCCCGGGACGAAAACGAGAAGCAAAAACAGAATGGCAAGACCGTATGCTGGAAGCGCCATCTTCCGGTAAAACGCCGGCGGCAGTACGCTGGCGGCGAACATGACGCACACGCCGAGACCGATAAACGCAAGCTGCCGCTTGATATAGTAAAGGCTGTCGCCCTTCTCCGCCAGCGCGGAGGGATAGCTGGCGCTGAACACCATGATGGAGCCGAGCGCCAGAAGAATGAGGATCAGGGCAAGCATGACGCGGTCGGCGTTCGTGCGGACGCGCACGATATTCTCCTCCGCCCCGCGGACTGCCGGCGTCAGATTTTCCCGGCGCACCTGAAGCTGTCCGCTGCGGCGGGGCGCGCGGCCGCTTTTCCCTGCCGGCACGGAGGGAGCCTGCTGCGCCTCCTGCGGTGCGGATGCCGTCCGTCCGGCGCGCCGGATGCGGCTCCTGTCATCATGACTCTGCAACAGACAAACCTCCTTTTGCCGTACAAGCGCCGCCTTACGCGCCGAAGCCGAACCAGGCGAGAGCGCAGAACAGCGCCGTCACCGCGGAAAACACGGCAACGATCCGTCTCTCGCTCCAGCCGCACTTTTCAAAATGATGATGTATCGGCGCCATACGGAACAGGCGCTTCCCGTGCGTCAGCTTGAAATAGGCGACCTGCAGAATGACGGACGCCGCCTCGCAGATATAGATGAAGCCGCAGACCAGAACGATCAGCGGATTTCCCAAAAGGAACGCGCCGCCGACGACCATCGCGCCGAGAAACAGCGAGCCGGTATCGCCCATGAATACGCGCGCAGGATAATAGTTATACACGAGGAACCCGAGCGTCGAGCCGATCAGAAGCGCGCCGAGGACTGTCCCGGAAAGCGAGGCAGCCGGCGTCAGGGCGGCGAAGAAGGCAACGACGGTATAGAAGATGCCGACGACGAGGGTGACGCTGCTTGCAAGCCCGTCGATCCCGTCCGTCAGATTGACTGCATTGTCCACCCCAGTCAAAAGCAGCAGCGCGAGGACATAATACAGAATGCCTCCGTCCCACGTCACGCCGAAATACGGGATATACAGCTCTCGGCTCAGCTCACCGGTCAGCGTCATGGCGCAGAGGAACAGCGCCGCCGCCAGCAGCTGCAGAAGATACTTCTGCGATGCCGTCAGTCCCTCGTTCTGCCCTTTTTTGAATTTGGTCCGGTCGTCGATAACGCCGATCAGTCCGCTGAGCACCGCATAGCCGAATACAATCAGAAACGGCAGACATTCGCGCACGCAGCCGAGCAGCGCCGACGCTGCGAGAGCAGCTGCTGCGCTCACGGCAGAGGCGGCGATAAACGCAAGCCCGCCCATCGTCGGCGTGCCCTCCTTGCTCTTATGCCAGCGCGGTCCGATCTCCAGGATCTTCTGCCCCATCTTCTTGCTTTTCAGGTATGGAATCAGGCGGCGCGAGATCAGGACCGTCAGGCAGAAGGTCAGGAGCAAAAGCACGACGAAGAATACGGCTCTGTGCCCACGCAAAAACAGATCAATCGAATCCAGCATAGCAATTCATCCTTCAGTTTTTCTTCCGGCGGCGGCGCTTCATGCACTCGATCACATTTTCGGCTGCCACGGCGCGGCTTGCTTTCACGAGCAGCACGTCACCCGGTCCGAGCGCGTCGCAGACCATATCCGCCATCGTCTGCGGATCGCGCGTGTTCAGACTGACGAACACATTTTCCGCACGGATCCCGTGCTTGATGGCTGCCTCCGCAACCACGTCCGCCATCAGCCCGTAGCAGAACAGCTTTCCGACCTTTGTCTGCGCGGCGTACTGTCCGAGCTGATCGTGCATCAGCCGCGAATAATCTCCCAGCTCCAGCATATCGCCCAGCAGCGCGGCGGAGCGCGCGTTTCTCTTCGCCGAGACAGCAGCAAGCACATCGAGCGCTGCGCGCATGGATTCGGGGCTGGCGTTGTAGCAATCCTCAATGACGGTGATCGGTCCGAGATCATAGATCTTCTGCCGCATATCCGCGCCGTGGAACTGCATCAGCCCGCGGCGGATCGCCTCGTCACTCATGCCGAGGATGAAACCGACGGCATAGGCGGCAAGCGAATTGTATACGTTATGCCTGCCGATCACCGGGATACGGATGTTGGTCAGCGCCTGATTTTTGCAGATCATATCGTACAGCATGCCGTCCTCCAGCGCGCGGATGTTGACGGCGCGGTAGTCGCCGTAGCGGCTCCCGATGCTCATCAGCTGCGGCTTCGGCGTCAGCGACGGCACGCGTTCAAAGAGCAGCGGCTCATCCGCGTTGAGCAGAAGCACGCCGTCCTGCGGCATGCCGGCGGTGATCTCCAGCTTGGCGCGGCAGATGTTCTCCCGCGTGCCGAGCGAGGCGAGGTGCGAGGTCCCGATATTCGTAACGACCGCGATATCCGGCTTTGCGAGGCGGGACATCCGCTCGATCTCGCCGAAGCCGCTCATGCCCATTTCGAGAACGGACACCTCATGCTCCGGCCGGAGCGTGAAAAGCGTCATGGACAAGCCGAGCTCATTGTTGTGATTTCCCTCTGTTTTATGCGTACGGAAGGAGGCGGCGGCAACCGCGGCGATAAACTCCTTCGTTGTCGTTTTGCCGACGCTGCCCGTTACCGCAACGACGCGGGCAGAAGCATGGGCGCGGTAATCGCCCGCCAGATCTCCGAGGGCGTGAACCGTGTCCGGAACCAGCACAAGCGCGCACTCTCCCAGCGCATCCGCCTCCTCTGGCATCTGCTCGGCAAGAATGCAGGACGCGCCCGCCTGTGCCGCCTGCACCATGTAGCGGTGTCCGTCTGTTTTTTCGCCCGGAATCGCACAAAAGAGCGATCCCGGCTGAACCTCGCGGGAATCGGTGCAGACAGAGCGCACTGCGGCTCCGGGAGCAGGCGCTCGCACCAGCTGTCCCCCGGCGGCGGCAGCAATCTGCTCCGGCGTATAGGTTCTGATCGTCAGTTCGGCTTTCATCTGTATTTTCTGATTTGCGGATGTGCCGCAAATCTCCTTTCTGCATGTATTTCCGGTTCTTCGGCTTCCGGCGGCGGAAAACTACCGCAGCTTTCCGCCGCTTTGCTCCGCATATGCGGCGCGCACGATCTCCGCCTCATCGAAGGGATGCTTGCCGTCGGCACGGATCTCGTATTTCTCATGTCCTTTTCCGGCGAGAAGAAGAATATCGCCCGGACGTGCTTCCGCCACCGCACAGCGGATCGCTTCCCGTCTGTCCGGGATCACGGTATGCGGTCTCGCTTGATCGATGCCCCGCAGGATATCGCCGAGGATATTTTCCGGCTTTTCCGTCCGGCTGTTGTCCGAGGTCACGATCACGCGATCTGCCAGCGCGGAGGCAATGTGTCCCATCGCGGGACGTTTGGCAGGATCGCGGTCTCCGCCGCAGCCGAACAGCAGCGTGATGCGCTGTTCCGGTCTGCGCGCGGCGCGCACCGTCCGCAGAAGCGTTTCCAGCGCCGCAGGGGTATGCGCGTAATCAATGAAAACGGAAAACGGCGCGCCGGGCAGTAGCACACGCTCCATTCTTCCCTCCACGCCGTGAAAGGAGCGGAGCGCATCCTGAATGGTGATCGGATCCACGCCGAAGCGAAGTGCCGCCGTGACCGCCATCAGCGAATTGCTGACCGTAAACTGCCCAGGGACAGGGCAGCGCAGCCGGAAAACCGTATTCGGCGCGCTGTACACATACTCGACGCCGTCGATGCCCAATAGGCGCGTGTGGAGCGCGCGGCACTCCGCCTCCGGTTCTTTGCCGGGAGAAGCGGATATGCGGGTAAAGCTGCACGACGGCGACGCTGCCATGATGCGCTCGGCATACGGATCGTCCGCATTGACGATTCCGTCCGGACACATCGTGAACAGCCGCGCCTTGGCACGCAGATACTCCTCCATCGTCCCATGATAATCCAGATGCTCGGGCGAAAGATTGGTGAACATCCCGAGATCGATGCGCACGGCGTCCGGCTTGTGCTGTGCCAGCGCATGCGAGGTCGCTTCAAAGATCAGCACCTCCGCACCCTTTTCCTTCATCTGCGCCGCCGCGCCGTACAGATATTCCGGATCCGGCGTCGTCATGGCGGCGGGCATATCGCTGATTTCACCGCCTCCCCCGATATCAAGCGGCTCGCTGCCGCACAGGCAGCGGACCGTCCCGATCAGACCGGTTTTATAGCCGGCGTCCTCCAGAATCGCGCGCAGAAGAAAAGACGTGGAAGTCTTGCCGTTTGTTCCGGTGACAGCGACGACTCGCATATGGCGCGTCGGGTCGCCCCACCAGTTGTTCCAGACAACCGCCGCGGCGGCGCGGGTATCCCGGACCGCCGCATAGGGGAGATCGGGCGGCTGACAGTCCGCGTCGATGAGGACGGCGGAAGCGCCGCGCGCGGCGGCATCCCCGATATAGCGGTGACCGTCCGTGCGGGTGCCGTGCAGACACAGAAACAGGCTGCCGGGCACCGCCCTGCGGGAATCGGAAACGATGGATGTGATCGGAAGCTCGGGAGACGCGTGCATACGCACGACGTCCGCACCGGCGAGAAGCGCAGAAAGCTGCATAAGAACCCTCCGAAAGTGAAATGATCTGTATGATCTTTCAACTTCCGGACGCGCGTCAATCGTCGGCAAGCCCGAGATGACGCACCTCAATGGTTACGACGGTGGCAGGCGGAACGCTCTCGCCGGCGGCGGGCGACTGGCTGATGACCGTAGCGGTATCGCCGTTTGTCGCGCCGGTCAAGGACACGTTCAGTCCCTGATTGACAAGCAGCCGGTTCGCCGCCTCGGCGGTCTTGCCGACGAGGTTCGGAACGACGACTGTATTTTTCGGCGTTTCCGATCCCGTATACAGGATCAGCTTGCCGGTATCCTTATAAATCGTGGAGCCGCCCGGCGGCACCTGCGCCGTGACGGTATCCCCGTCTCCGACGATCGTGTAGGAAATGCCGCGCCAGCCGAGATCGGCTTTCGCCGCTTCCACGGTCGAGGAAACATAGTTCCCGAGGCTGATCTCGATCCGCTCCAGTTCCTTATCCGTATACTGCGCCTCGACGCCGATGTACGGCAGAACGAAGGACAGCAGCTTGGAAACATACGGTGCGGCGACTGTGCTGCCGTAGACCGCCCCCTGCATCGGCTCATCTACCATGATAATCACGGAGACCTGGGGATCGTCTGCGGGCGCATAGGCGACGCAGGAGCCGATACGGTACGGGCGCTCGCCGTTCTCGTCGTATTTATCCCGTTTCTCGGAGGTGCCGGTCTTGGCGCAGACCTTGTATCCCTTGACATAGGCGTTTTTTGCGCCGCCGTTCCCGGATACGCCGTCCTCCAGCACCCAGCTGATCGTCTCGCACGTTTCGCTGCTGACGATCTGACGGACGGCGTCCGCCTCATAAGACTGCACGATATTGCCCTCGCCGTCCGTGATCTCGCGCAAAAGGTGCGGCGTCATGAGATACCCGCCGTTCGCCACGGCGGATACCGCCGTAAGCTGCTGGATCGGGGTAATTTTGAAAGTCTGCCCGAAGGAATATACGGCGAGCGAAACGCCGCCGAAATTCTTCTGGGAGCTGATGATCGGATAGCTCTCGCCGGGCAGGTCGATGCCGGTCACGGTATTGTAGCCGAAAGCAAGAAAGTATTTGTAGAAAGTATCGGCGCCGATCCGCTGCGCGAGCTGCATCATCGTCGGGTTGCAGGACTGCTGCAGCATCTGATAAAACGGCAGAGTCCCGTGACCGATGGTTTTATGACATTTGATAGGATGGGGATATCCGGCAATCTTATAGGAGCCGGTGCAGGTGAAATTCTCGTTCAGCTGCACGAGCTTTTCCTCCAGTCCCATGGCCGTCGTGATGATCTTGAAGGTCGAACCCGGCTCGTACAGCTCCGTCGTAGCCTTGTTTTTCCACATGGCGTAGAGAAGGTTGTTGTACGTCTCTTTATATTCCGGCGTATCCGGATCGATCGCGTCCAGTATCTTCTGCGACGCTTCGTCCAGCTGATAGGGATTGTTCAGATCGAACGGCGGATAAGTCGCCATCGCCAGAATGCCGCCTGTATTGACGTCCATCACGATGCCGGAGACGCGGTTTCCCGCGGCGGATTCGTAATAGGTGGTCTTCAGCTGATTTTCCAGCTCATACTGAATGTATAAATCGAGCGTGGTGACAATATTGCAGCCGTCCGTCGCTTCGATATAGCTTTCATAGTCGAACGGCATATCGCCGTTGTGCGCGTCCTGCGCCTTTATGTACCGTCCGGAGGTCCCCTCCAGAATATTATTATAGTAGGCCTCGAGTCCGTATATTCCCACGCCGTCGCTGTTTGTGAAGCCGATAACGTGGCATGCAAGCGTATCGTACGGATAATAGCGCTTGGTCGAAGCGCGCAGATAAATCTGGCGCGTGAAGCCGTATTCGTCAATAAAGGCGCGGAGCTGCTCCGCCGCCTCCTCCTCGACGTTTTTCTTTATGACCTCATAGCGCCTGCCGTTTTTGGCTGCCTTCTCCAGAACGGAATCGTAATCCACGCCGAGAATTTCGGAGAGAGTATGCGCGATCAGCTCGTTCATTTTCACGCTGTACGCGCCGGAGCCGTCGGACGGCGTCCATGTGTAGGACGTTCTGTACTGCAGCGCGGACAGATCCCCGTCCGCCTTCATGGCAGCTGCGGTTTTTTCCTCCGCCTCCGCCATGGCGTCAATGATATCCTGCGGCGAAATAAATACGAGATAGACCGTTTTGTTGGCGGCGAGAATGTTTCCGTTGCGGTCGTAGATGATGCCCCGCTCCGGATTCACCTCCGTCTCGTAGGTCATCTGATCGATGACCTGCTGCTGATAGTAATCATATTTCAGGATCTGGAGCCGGAAGAGTGCGAACACGAGCACGCACGCCACAACGATAAAAAGCGCCATAATCAGCAGCGCGCGGCGCAGCGTTCTTCTGTCAATTCTTTTTCCGGATTCAGCCACAGCCTCTCCTCCGACATATGCAGTTCAGCACAAAAAAGTCATCTGCCGAAAAACCGCAAGCACCGTTGCATGACGCGCGGCTATGCTTGCGGATTTCATGTTCTCTGATACTATTCTACTCGCGCGGCAGCGCGAATATTCGGAAAAACGCGGGACACTGTAGGAAACGTGCCCGCGTCAATCGATATATTCTCTCAGCTTGTCCAGATTTTCGCCGATTGCGGACAGCATCGTTGAGAAAAATCCGCTTCCGGCTTCCTGATCCGTGGTTTCCGGCTGCTGCGCGAGCTCAACGCGGTCACCGCCGGACACGGAGACGAAACGACTCTCCACAAGATTGTTTTTCACCATGCCGATCTTGTTGACCGCTATGTCCTCGATCAGACGGATATCGTCCCGTTCGTCCAACTGGAGAGAGAGCGTTTTTTCCGCCTGTGTAAGAGCGCGCGACTGCTCCTGCAGGGACGAGATCTCCTTGGTCAGCTCAAAATTCTGTGCAAAGCTGAAAACGATCACCAGAACCATCACTGTAAAGATCGCCAGCAGCGACACCGCCGCCATCGGGAACGGAGCGCGCGTCAGGCGGATCTCCTCGCCCGCCGCCTTTTCTCTGGCGCGCGCAGCAGCCGCCGCCGCGGATCTCTTCCGGCGCACCTCCACAGAAGCCGCTCTCTGGGAATCGGAAGTCCTTTTGGACGAAGCAGGCACCGCTTTGTGCGCAGCTGCGGCTGTCCCCGGGCGGGAAGAAGCCGTGCGCGCGGCGTGCCCGGCTGCCGGGCGTCCGTTCGGACGTGCAGCTCTCTGCGGCGCGGCGGCAGACGTGTGACGCGGTCTCTGTGGCTGTACCTGTACCTGTACCTGCACCTGTACCTGCGGTGCGTTTTCATACGGATCCAGCCCGCGCTGGATACGCTGCATCATGACGGAAGCAGGCTCCGTATGCCGGACAGCGGCGGCGCCGCGACCGCGGAACTCCCGTCTCAGTTTATCGCAAAGCGGGTTGCCGGTCGATGCATACGCGCTTGGCTCTCTGTATGTCGTCATGGAGAAGCCTCCTTCATGAAATCTACGCCGCTCAGAGCTTTTCGGCGCACCGGAGTTTGGCGCTGTGGGAACGCGGGTTGGCGGACAGCTCGTCCTCCGAGGGAAGAATCGGTTTTCGGTTCAAAAGTCTGATTTTCGGTTTGTTTCCGCACACGCACACCGGAAAATCCGGCGGGCAGGTGCAGCCGGCGGAGAGAGACGCGAATGTCTGCTTGACAATGCGGTCCTCCAGCGAATGGAAAGTAATCACCGCGGCGCGTCCGCCGGGACGCAACCGCCGCACCGCCTCCGTAAGCGAGGGAGCGATGGCGTCCAGCTCGCCGTTTACCTCAATGCGGATCGCCTGAAAGGTCCTGCGCGCGGGATGCTGTTTTTCGCCGCGGCGCGCCGCCGCGGGGATTGCGCGGCAGACCAGCTCCGCCAGCTTCTGTGTGGAATCGATCGGACGCACGGCGCGTTCCTCGCAGATGGCGCGCGCGATCCGGGCGGCGAAGCGTTCCTCGCCGTAGTCGCGGAGAATGCGTGTCAGCGCCTCCTCGGAATAGCTTCCGACAACGTCCGACGCGCGCAGAGAAGCGCTCTGATCCATCCGCATATCGAGCGGCGCATCCGCCGTATAGGAGAAGCCGCGCTCCTTTTCATCCAGCTGATGGGAGGAAACGCCCAGATCCCACATGACGCCGTCAATGTACTCCACGCCGAGCAGATCCAGAACGGCGCCGATCCCGGAGAAATTCGATTTCATCAGCGTGACGCGGCCGGCGAAGGGAGCAAGCCGCTCACTGCACGCCCGCAGCGCATCGTCGTCGCGGTCCAGACAGATGAGTCGGTCGCCGTCGTCGAGGCGGCGTGCAATTTCAAACGAATGACCTCCGCCCCCCGCCGTGCAGTCCACATAGACGCCGCCGCGCTGGGGCTGCAGCGCCTCCATGCATTCCTGCGCCAGGACGGGAATATGAGAAAATTCCATCATCCACTCCGCACCGATCAGAAGCCGAGCTCGATCATTTTTTCCGTCAGCGAGTCGGTCTTTTCACAGCTGTTTCTTTCGTTCCAGATCTCCTCCGCCCAGATCTCGGCATGCCGCCCGCAGCCGATCACGACGGCGCTTTTTGTGATTCCGGCGTAATCCAGAAGCTCTGCGGGGATCAGGACGCGCCCCTGCGCGTCCGGCTGCACATCCGCTGCGTTGGAGTAGATAAAGCGTGCGATCTCGCGCGCCTGTGTGGAGGGAAGGCTGTCGAGCTTTTCTGTGTATTTTTCCCATTCCTCCAGGGAAAAGACAGATAGGCACTTGTCTACATTCCGGGTGATAATGAACGTGTCGCCAAGCTGCTCCCGGTGCTTTGCCGGAATGAAGAGGCGTTTCTTCGCATCAAGATTATGCGTGAATTTCCCCATCAGCATGGCTCTGTTCCCCCTTCCTTGTGGTCTTGCGCACTACTTTCCCCCATGTTCCACCACACTGACAATATTATAACGTACTTGAAAAACAAATACAATAGTTTTTTCAATCATTTCCGAAATTTTTTTGGTTATTCCCCACTATTTCTCCATATTTCCCACGATTTTCCACAAGATATTTCGACAATTTGAAAACATCCGTTCTCCGTATTTGCCATATGCCAAAAAGCGCCGGATGCATGGTACAGAAGAGGCAGACGGAATCTGCGCGCCGCAGGGAAAGGCGTATTTCCGCATACAAAAAGACCGCCGACTTTACACATGGAAATGTGTGTCAACGGTCGTTTTTATATGCGGATTTCTGTATTCCGCCCTCTTCGTTTTCAAGCGGAATGTACGCACGTTTTTCCGGAATGCGCGGCTTGTGCATCTTTGCGCCGGTTCGCAGCCCGATCGGCGGGGCGGCGCGTGTTCAGGATACGTGTCACAGTGTCAGGCTCATGGAAATGATCTCCTGAAATCCAGCCGTGCGGGAACGAAAGCCTCTGGGATTCCTGCCGTATTCCGCAAAGCCGGCGCTTTCGTACATGGATACCGCTCTCGCGTTTTCGGCGGCTACGGTAAGCTCAAGCTGCACATAGCCTGCTCTTTTCGCGCATTCGATGCATGCCTCCATCAGCGCACGTCCGATCCCGAGTCCCCAGAATTCCCGGTCGACGCTGATCCCGAATTCCGCGCGGTGACGCACCTTGTACTTGTGTCCTACCGCGTCGATTCCGGCGGTTCCCACAACCGCCCCGCCGACAACGGCAAGGATCTCCACCTCATTTTCGCTCTCCGCCTTCGCCTTCAGAAAGCGCCCCTCCTGCGCCGCATCAAAGCTGTTCTCATCCGGATAGGAGAGCAGATAATCGGTCTGTGCGTGCGTGAGATTGAAGTTTTCAAGCACCGCCTGTCCGTCGCTTTCCTCCCCATTTCTCAGGCAGCATTCCATGCCGTTCTTCAGCGTGATCGTTTTATAGTATTTCAAGGGAAAACGCCCCCTTCCGGTTTTCGTTTTTTCACCGACAAGTGCAGCCGCGGATGCAGCCGTGAAGAAGTCACATCCGCTTCTCCTCCCGGTAGCGGACCGCCAGCGTAGCCGCCTCCCCGGGCATCGCGTCTCTGATCTCCTGCCGGTATTTCAGAAGCTCGCGCACATACGTGGAGCTGACGCACGCAAGAGACGGCCGCGCCGGCAGAAACACCGTTTCCAGTCCTGCGTCGAACCGGCGCATGATCGACGCGAGCGAATATTCATAGTCGAAGTCCGACGCGCTGCGCACGCCGCGGACGATATACCGCACGCCGCGCTGCGCCGCGTATTCGGACGCCAGCCCCGTGCAGAGCTCCGCCTTGACACGCTCTGCGGCGCGTGCACCGAGAGAGCGGCAGACCGCCTCCAGAATCCGGAGCCGTTCCTCATACGTGAACATACCGTGGCCGGCACTGTCCTTTTCTCCGTTGGACATGACCGCGACATACACGAAATCGAACAGATCGGCGGCGCGCGCGATCAGGTCGGCATGTCCCGCCGTCGCGGGGTCAAAGCTGCCGGTAATCATGGCGATGCGTTCGCTCATGCCTGTTTCTCCTCTTCCCGCAGAAGCGTGATGCGCGCGCGTCCGTACGTGACCGTTCTGGTCACGCGGTAGCGCGCCGCCAGCGTCCCGTCTCCGCCGAACACGTCGCGCAGTACGGCGGCGTCCTCTGCCGCAGCGCGTTCCTCCTTGGGAATATGGCGGCGTGCCGGACGCGCATCCGTTCCGGTATCCGTCTCGCACACGACGACCGCGCCGGGGGAAAGGAGCCCCCCGTCCGCCAGAAGGCGGAGCGACGGAGCGACCAGACCTGCCGCATAGGGCGGGTCAAGGAACACAATATCGTACGCCTCCCGTCCTGCCGCGCCGCGCAGAAACGACGCGTAATCCGTGCAGGATACGCGGCACCGGTCAAACAGATGCGTTTTTTTGGCGTTTTCGATCACAACGCCGACCGCTTCGCGGGACTCGTCGATCAGCGTAGCGCGCGCGGCGCCGCGGCTCAGCGCTTCGAGGGCAAGCTGCCCGGAGCCTGCGAACAGATCCAGCACGGCGCGCCCCTCCAGTTCAAACTGAAGCATGGAAAATACCGCTTCTTTCACGCGTTCCGCCGTCGGACGCGTCGTTTCTCCTTCCAGCGTGAGCAGCTTGGTGCCGCGCGCGCTTCCTGTAATGATCCGCATCATGATTGATTCTCCTCCTGTGTGTCCGCTTCGTGCAGAAATCCGTACAGATTCGCCGCATCGGCGTCCGAGATTCCGTGTACGGCGGCGAGCTCCGCCGTGCTGGCGCGCCGGACGGCGGCAAGCGTTCCGAAATGCGCCAGGATCGCCTTTGCCTTTGCCGGTCCGATCCCCTTCACCTTTTCCAGAGAAGAGGTGCGCAGCGTTTTGCGCTTCGCCGCGCTCATGCGGGAGACCGTGAAACGGTGTACCTCCTCCTGCAGCTTATACAGGAAGCGGAACACCGCCGGCTCGCGCGCGACGTAAATCTCCTCGTCCTCTCCGACGACGGTGCGTGTCTTGTGATGCTCGTCCTTGACCATTCCGAACACGGGAATGCTGACGCCCGCCTCGGCAAGCGCCTGCCGGACGACGGATACGTGCGCCTTTCCGCCGTCGAGCAGGATCAGATCCGGCCGCGCGGCATAGGAGCCGCTTTTGTCGGAGAGGTGCGCGACGCGGCGCAGGACCGCCTCCCGCATCGAGGCGTAATCATCCGGCGCGCCGAGTCCCTGAATGCGGAACAGCCGGTAGTCGCTCCTTTTCAGTTTTCCCTTTTCCGCAACGACCATACCGGCGGTAATGTGCTCGCTGCCAAGATTGGAGATGTCGAACGCCTCGATCCGCTCCGGCACCGTCTCCAGCTCCAGCATCGACGCAAGGCGGACGAGCATTTTCTCATCGCCCTCCTCGCGCCTGCGCTGATTCTCGCCATGCTGTGCTGCGTCCCGCTGTGCCATCAGGCAAAGCTGACGGGCGTCTCCGCGCTGCGGCGTGCGGACGGTGACGCGGCGGCGCGCACGTTCGCTCAGATAGCCGGAGAGAATCTCCGGCTCGCCCGGCGGAAGCGGGAAAGACAAAAGCACCTCGCGCGGGATATACTCCCGGCTCTGGTACAGCCCGATAATGAAGGAGCTCATCGGCGAATCCGCGTCGGTCAGAGGCTCGCCTGACGCATCCGGCGCGCCGTCGCCGCCCGTGATCTCCTCCGGAGCGAAAAGAAAATGCTCGCTGTCTGCGATATAGCCGCCGCGCACATAGAAAACCGCGGCGCAGTCGCCCGCCTCACCGGGCGCGAGCGCGATCACATCGCATTCCGTATCCGGTGCGCCGACCGCCTTCTGCCGCTCGCCCAGGCGTCCGAGCGCCGCGAGCGCATCCCGGCAGCGCGCCGCCTCCTCGAAGCGCAATTCCTCCGCGCAACGCTCCATACGCGTCTCCAGCGCAGCCGCCGCCTCCTTTGTCCCGCCGCGCAGGATCTGGATCGCACAGCGCACCAGTTCCCCGTATTCCTCCCGGGAAACGTCCCCGGCGCATACGCCGACGCAGCGTCCCATCTGCCGGTAGACACAGGGGCGCTCTTTGCCGATATCGCGCGGAAATACCCGTTTGCAGGACGGAAGTCCGAGCGTATTCTCCAGCATATGAATGACGGTGAACACGGTGGACACGCCGGAATACGGTCCGAAATAGAGGGCGCTGTCGTCCTCGCGCTTGCGCGTCATGGAGAGGCGCGGATACTCCTCGCCCATGCTCAGGCGGATGTAGGGGTAGGATTTCGCGTCCTTCAGCTTGATGTTGTATTTCGGGCTGTACTGCTTTATCAGTCTGTTCTCAAGCGCGAGCGCCTCCATCTCCGTATCGCACACGATGAAGTCGAAATCATGGACGCTGCCCGCCATGCGCGCCGTTTTCAGATCATGTTCGCCGTGAAAATACTGCGACACACGGTCGCGCAGCGAACGGGATTTGCCGACATAGATGACCTTGCCGGATGCAGCGTGCATGATATACACGCCCGGCGTGCGCGGCAGCGCCGCCGCCTTTGCGCGCAGCTGCGAGAGCACCTCCCCGCTTTGCGCGACGCATTCCTGCACGTCCATACCCCCTCCTCAAAAAAAGGACGAAAAGCCGCACACTCCCTGCTTTCCGTCCCATACCGCACAGTGACACAACTGCCGAGCCTCCATGGAAAAAGGCCCGGCAGACTCGTGCTGTGAATATCCGGCATACGCCGGACACGGCTGTTCTTTATTCGTTGAAACCGGTATCAATCAAAGCGGCGAGTCCGTCGAGAGCTTCCTGTTCATCGCTGCCGTCCGCAATCAGGGTAATCGTCATACCCTTGACAATACCAAGAGAAAGGACGCCGAGCAGACTTTTGGCATTGACGCGCCGATCCTCGCGCTCCACCCAAATCGAGCTGCGGTAGGAATTCGCCTTCTGAATAAAGAAAGTAGCCGGTCTTGCGTGGAGACCAACGTTGTTCTTTATCACAACATCACGAGAAATCATAGCTGTACGCTCCTGAGTTACAGAATACTGTATTTAGAAAATAAAGAAGGATTCTCCGACCGCATCAGGCGGCATCCTTTATATTTATTTACAGTATAGCAAACATCCGGCGCAAAATCAATAGGTTTAACCGGATTTTTTCAATTTTTCACCTGTGCGGGCGGAAACAGGCGGAAGGCTGCGGCGAAATTCCCGCCGCTCTATTGACATTCCCGCCCGCGCCTGTATAATGAAAGCATCCGAAAACAGGGAGGCATCACCATGCAAATCCAAGAACAGGATGAAAGAATCCGCCGTGGCTGGGAAGCCCGCCGGGGAGAGCCGCTGATCTACGCGGAGATCAAGCCGCCGGTGTTTGCGGGGCATCCGCGTTTCGCGCGGGATTTCTCATACAGAATCGCAACCTTCGCGCTGCGCGTTTTTCATAACCGCGAAACGGATTTCTATGAAGACGCGAACCGCGCCATCATCCAAAACAGCCGTTTCTACATCGAAAACACCGACGTCCGGGACGACCGCGATTCCTTCTACTGGAACATCGGCGAGCTGTGCCGCGCGATGCTTCGCTACGACAGTCTCGGGACGGACGAGGCGGGGCTGATCTCGCCGGAGGCGGAGGCAGCATTTCTTGAGATGGCGCTCGGCTACTGTCACGACATGTCCCGCCTGAGGGATGCGGAAAGCGCCGGCACGGCGACCTGGCATATCTATGAAAGCGAGAATCATCACGTACAGCGGGACTCGACGCTCTGGCAGTTCTGCCTGATCCTGATCCGGCACGGCATGGGCGGCGAGATCCTCGGCGACGGCGCGACGGTTCAGGCGCATTTTGACGCATGGAGCCGTTTTTTCGCCCGCTGGATGCGGGAGCGCGCGGCGAAATCGATGTTCGTCGAGATACAGAGCAAATGCTACGGTGTACATACGATGAAAAATCTGTATCCGCTGTACGACTTCTCCCCCGATCCGCAGCTGAGACGGATGGCGGGAGACTTCATCACGCTGTTCTGGGCGCTCTGGGCGCAGGAGCAGCTCGGCGGCTGGCAGGGCGGCGCACAGGCGCGCGTATACCCCGGCAGCGCACTCAGCTCCGACAGCGAAAGCGCGCACTGGGCATGGTATTACGCAAACGTCTGCTCCTTTGTCAAGCCGGGCGGCATGGATTACATTCTGCTCGACTGCGCGTACCGGCTTCCGGAGCTGATCGTCCGCATGATCCGCTCGCCGCAGCAGCGCGGCGTCTACACGGTGGAAAGCCGCCCCTTCGGACGCGCCTCCGCCGACGATCATTATCCGGACTACCGCTTTGACACGGAATGGGGGCACATCTACCGCTATTCGTACTGCACGCCGCATTTCATTCTCGGCACGCTCATGTGCCCGCAGCTCACCCGGCGCGACTGGTGCGGCATCAGCTCCCAGAACCGTATGCAGGGACTTACCTTCGCTGAAAAGAACGCGATGGTGCTGCCGCTCCCCCGCCCCACCGGCATGCACTCGCTGCAGTCGACCGCGCCGACCATCTCCTACAATGCCTTCTGGAGCGAGATGTGCGAGGGCACGCTGATTACGCAGCGCTGCGCCGACCATACGGGCGAAATGCGCGTCTGGCTCTCCGGCGCGGGCGGTGTCAGTAACTTCACGGAAAAGGACGGCTGGCTCTTCACGGAATGCGGCGGCGCCTATGCGGCGATCCGCGTCTGCCGCGGCGGATACCATATAGACATATCGGAGCAGCCAGCGGGAAAATGGGTGATCTGTGAGGACGGCGCCTCGCCGGTGATCCTGGAAGCCGCGGACAGTTCCCGCTATCCGACGCGCGATGATTTTGAGAAAGCTGTGCTCGCCCTCTCGCCGGTATGGGACGGCGGAACTCTGCGCTACCGCTCCCTGTACGGGCATGATTTCGTATTCGTCGCGGACGCGGACGGAAACTCGACCATTGACGGCGCGTATTACGCCAAGCGGATCCCCTACAGCTTCCGCAGTCCCTTTGTCAATTGCCCGTGGGACGGCAGCATCGTGACCGTCGACTTCGGCGGAGAACGGATGGAACTGGATTTCCGTGCCGGCGAGGACGCATAAATGGCAGTCATGCAGAATATCACGCTGGAAATCAGCCTGAAGCCGTTCTTCCGCACGCCGGGCGAGGACGCCGCAGACGTATGCAGGAAACTGTTTGCACAGTGGCAGCCGCTTCTGCGCGAGACGCCGTGCGTCTCTGTTCTTCTGTGGACGGCGGACGGCTCGGAGATTCTCGATTACCGCGGCAGAGACAGCGATTTCTTTGAGTGGGCGTGCCACATCGGCGGCGCCAATCCGCGCGAGGAATGGGACCGCCGTCTCGACCCGGAACGCCGCGGACTCCATGCGCGCTCCTATCCGTACACGGACAATCCCCCCAAAGTGAGCTACAGCATGCTGCGCGGCATTGTCCGCGCCATCAAGGAGACCGGGCGGGAGTTTTTCCCGCAAAAGACGATCCGCGTCGGCGAAACCTTTGATCCCGGACCGGAATTCGCCCGCTCGGACTTCAAGTACAAGCGCCACAACGAGATCTGCGCCTCCGCGACCATGGGGCAGTCCTCCTTCGTCTGCGCCTATGCGCGCCTGCATGCGGACGCGGAGCCGTATGCAGGATTTCCCGACGGGATCCCGGAGGGAACGCCGTTCGGCACCTTCTTCGGCAGGCAGTGCGCGCATTTCCTTGCGGACATGGGCTTTGATTATCTCTGGCTCTCCAACGGCGTCGGCTTCGGACGCGACACGTGGTCCGCCACCGGCGCGCTCTTTGACGGGCAGCATTTCGACGGCGCCGCGATCCCCGCCATCCGGGAAGAGGTGCTTTCCTTCTGGCGGCTGTTCCGCCGGGAATGCCCGGACATCCCGGTGGAGACGCGCGGCACGAACATGTCCGCAGGCATCGATATGGCGACGGACGGCGTATCGCTTGGCGCGATCTACGACGGAGATTTCGGCATGCTTCCCCCGCCGAACTCCCCCTGGGCGGCGATCGACGGCGACTTCGCCCTCGAGCTGATGGGGCATCTCTCCCGCATTGCCAGGGTGCCGCATGACGGCAGCTACCTTTTCCGTTTCTATCTGCACGACCCATGGTGGATGAACTCGCCGTGGTATGACCGCTACAACAGTATGCCGCACGACATCTATCTGCCGATGGCGCTTTCCCGCATCGATGCCGCCGGCAGCTGCTGCCCCCCGGATCATCTCGCGCTGCTTTCCGTCGACAATTCTCTCGGCGAACTGCCGGACGCGTGCGCAGACGAGGCGATCCCGCATCTGCGCAAGGCGATCAAAGAAGCGCCGGACGCGCCCGCGCCGCTCGTGTGGGTGTATCCGTTCTGCGAATACTCCGATGCTCAATCGGGCGAGGAAGCCGCGCGCATGTTCGCCGGAGACTGGTTCGTGCGCGACGCGATCGCCGAGGGGCTTCCGCTTTCCTGTGTCGTCTCAACGGATCACTTTCTTGCACACGATCCCGCTCTGTACGCTGCCTCCGTGCTGCTCACGCCCGTACCCGCGGCGGGCAGCGCCTTTGAGGAAGCGATCCTGCGCTGTGTGCGCGCAGGCGGGCGCGTGATCTTCTACGGCTCCGCGCGCGGCGCGTCAGCGGAATTCTGCCGCCTGCTCGGCATTTCCGCCGGAGAGCCGCCTCTCAGCGGCGCGCTTCCCGTGCAGCTGGAAGGAAAGGACGCCGGCATTCTCCTGCACGATCCGCTCCTGTCGGACGGAGCGCTCGAGGAACGGGACACGGCGGGCGGCGGCTTTGCCTTCGCGGGCGGGCGCGTCCTCGCGGCGCGTCAGCACAACGCCGTCTGGCTGCGCGGAACTGTTTCCGCTTCTCTTCCGCCGCGTGCGCGCCGCCTGACGCGGCACGATCCCGCGCGCTTCTTCATCAGTGAATCGCTCGCGGTGCGTGCGCTTGGCATGCTCGGCTGGAAGCTGGATTTCCGCCGCTGCGGCACGGAGAACGCGCCCGTCGTCATGCTGCACCGGCACAACGGCGCGCTGATCTTCTCCGCGCATCTGCCCTCCACCACGGTGGAAACACGCCTGCGCTTTCCGCTCGGCGCGCCGATCCTCGACGGCTATGAAGCGGTGCTGCGCGACGGATTCGCCTGCTATCATTTTCCTAAGGCGGAACGGCGCGAATGCCGAGTGTTTGTCGAGCAGGAGGACGGGATTGTCGGCGTGCGGGAGCTGCCGCCGGTCAGCTATGACTACCGCCGCCGTATTGAAGTACACGGGCTCAAAAACGCCACAGTGCGCGTTTTCGCCGAAAACTACTGCCGCGGCAATATCTCCGCCGTGCTGAACGGCGCGACGGATCTCTACATTGTCGGCGATCCGTTCGAGGGAAGCTACCGCACGGACGAATACGGCGTCTGGTACGAAGCGAAAAACATCACGGGAACCTTTGTTTTTTCCATGCCGCGGCGTCCCTCTTGACATACGCTCTGCTTTGTGCTACCATGTTCTTACCATAATTTATTAAATGTAAAGGACAAAAGCGCCATGACCGTTTCTTTTGTGGAAGCTTTTTACCGCGGGATCGGGATTCCCGAGGATTATCTGCCCGATCTCCTGTACTACGCAGGGAAATTCAGCGCCGAGGAGGACTGGGGCGCGCTTGTCGACCGCTATATGTCCGGCGCCTGCACCGACATCAACGAAGTGCTGAACACTGCCGCCGCCATCGGAGACCGTTTTCTCTGCCACCGGTTCACCTCGCACCTGACCTTTTATGCGTTCTGCGGCGAGCCGCTACTCGAGCGCTACCGGAGCGCCGGCATCTCCGAGGAAATTTACTGGGACTCCATGCGCGATCTGCGCTACAAATTCTTTGAATGCCTCGCCGTACACGGCGTGCCCGGAACCTTCGTCGGGACCTGGCATTCCGGCTTCTTCCGCATGACGCGCTTTGCACTCGGGCGGCTCCAGTATGAGCACGCCTCCTTTGCGGAGGATGCATATACCCGCTGCGGCGTCACGCTCCACCGCGGAAGCGACGTCATCAATTGCCATATTCCCTCCAGCGGACCGCTGACAAAGGAATCCCGCATGGATTCCTACCGCCGCGCGTACGACTTCTACCGCCGCGATTTCCCTGCCGGCGTTCTCCCGATCGTATGCTCGTCGTGGCTGCTCTACCCTGAGCACGCCGATTTCCTTCCTGCGAACTCCAATATCCTCTCCTTTATGGGAGATTTCGACATCATCCGCTCCGGGGTGGATGAGAAATTCAGCAATGCGTGGCGCGTATTCGGCGCCGCAGCTGCCGAACCGCCGGAAAAATGGCCGCGCGATACCAGCATCCGCCGCGCTTTTGCCGAACGCGTCTGCTCCGGCGGTTCCGTCGGCTCCGGCTACGGCGTGATCCTCTTCGACGGAGAAAAGATTCTCCGCTGAGGCATCCTTTCCGCGCGCGTCATTCGTCCTCCCGGACGTCCGCGTCTCATCTCTGCAAGGGATACCGCGCCGGCGTGTTCCGCCGCTGCGGCATCCCTTTTTTCGTTCGGCTGTTTCTTTTCCGGCATCTGCGGCGGTAGACGCCGCATCCACGCAGTGACAGATTTCCTTATTTTGACGCTTGAAAAAAAGCGTCATGTATTGACTTTTCGCCGCCGATACGCTATACTGATGAATATACCCTGCATAATAGGGATTCTGTTACATAGACGGGAGTTGGTTTACCATTTTAGGCGATGGCAGTTTACAGTTGTTCATTGCTTTCATCTTCTGCGTCGTATGCGCCGCGTATTTTTCCGGCGCGGAAAGCGCATATGCCGCCGCAAACAAGATCCGCATCAAAAACGCGGCGGAGGACGGAGACAAGCGCGCCCAGCGCGCGCTGTTTATCACGAACAACTTTGATCGCGCTCTGACGACTATCCTGATCGGAACAAATGTGATGCACATCGGCTGTTCCTCCATTGCAACGCTCTTTGCAACGCAGCTCTGGGGGGAAAGCGCCGTCATTTATGCCACGCTTGTCACCACAGTGATCGTCTTTTTCGTCAGCGAAATGATTCCGAAAAGCTACGCCAAAGCGAACAGCACCAAGGTATCTCTGGAAATTGCGTCCTCGCTGCGCGTCCTGATGAAGCTGCTCGCCCCCGCCGCCTACTTCTTCATGGGCATCAGCCGTCTGGTCACGAGGCTGTTCAAAAAAGAGAACACGCCGACCGTCACGGAGGATGAGCTCTCCACCATCATTGAGACCGTGGAGGAAGAGGGCGGTATGAGCGAAGGACAGAGCGAGCTTCTGCAGTCCGCCATGGAATTCCCGACGACGCGCGTTTCCGACGTGCTGACCGCACGCGGGGACATCGTCGCGGTGGACGCGGATATGGAAAGCGGCGCAGTTCTTCAGCTGATCCGCGCCGCCAAGCATTCGCGCCTGCCGGTGTACGAGGGGAATCTCGACAACATCATCGGCGTCCTGTCCGTCCGGAAATTCCTGAAGGAGACCATCCGGCAGGGGACGGCAGACGTGCGCGCGCTGATGGCGCCGCCGTTCTTCGTCTCTCCGGACGCGGAAATCGGCGATCTGCTCAGCCGTATGACGCAGAACCGCATCTGCCTCGCCGTCGTCAAGGACGGCAGCGACCATACGCTCGGGCTGATTACAGTCGAGGACTTTCTGGAAGAGCTTGTCGGCGAAATATGGGACGAGGACGACGTGGTGGACGCGTCTTTCATCAAGCTGGGCGGAAACCGCTTCCGCGTCAGCGGCACGATGAACACCGGAGAGGCGTTTGCACGCATGGGCTTTGTCTGCACGGATAAAACCGTGACTGCCAAGCAGGTACAGGCGTGGGCGATCGAATGCTTCGGGCATGTGCCGGAGGAAGAGGAGGAGTGCGGCTTCCGCACGCTGCTTCTGACTGTCGATGAAATGGAAAACGGACGCATCAAGACTCTGGATATCAAAATGAACACAGAGACGCCGTCGGACGCCGTTCCCCGGACGCCGGAGCTTTCCCACACGGAGGTGAACTGACATGCTGGCATATATCGGCATTCTCTTCTGCCTCATCTGCTCGGCGTTTTTCTCCGGCTCGGAGATCGCCTATACCTCCGTCAATCAGCTGCGCCTGAAAAAGGCGGCAGAGGCAGGAAGCAAAACCGCCGCTCTGGCTTATGACATCACGCAGAAATTCGACCGGATGCTCTCCACCATCCTGATCGGCAACAATCTGGTCAATATCCTCGCCTCCTCTGCGGCAACCGTGATCGCGCTGCACATCTTCCCCGGCGCCTCCGGCGCCGCGATCGCCACCGCCATCATGACGGTGCTGATCCTGATTTTCGGGGAAATCGTTCCGAAGATTATTTCCAAGGATCACGCGGAGGCGATCGCGCGCTTCGCCGCCATTCCGCTGCGCGTTCTGATGTTTATTCTCTGCCCGGTCGTCTATCTGGTCGTGACGGCTGTCAATCAGCTCTCCCGTCTCTGGAAAGGCAACGAGACGGAAAGCGAGCCCTCCGTCACCGAGGACGATCTGGTCTCCATGATCGATACCGCCGAGGAGGAGGACGTGATCGACGAAGCGAAAAGCGATCTGCTCCATTCCGCCATCGAATTCACGGACACAACGGTCGAGGACATTCTAACGCCCCGCACCGAGATGCTCGCCATCGATATCGAGGACGAGCCGCAGGACATTCTCGACGAGATCCTCGATTCGCCGCATTCCCGGCTCCCCGTCTACGAGGGAACCCGCGACAACATCATCGGCGTTCTGTTTCTGAATCATTATCTGAAAGAAGTGTCGGACAAGGCGGATCCCGCCTCCGTCGATCTGCATGCACTGCTGATGGAGCCGTGCTTCTTCCACAAAACGATGAAGCTGCCCGCTGCGCTGGATGAAATGCGCAAGCGCCAGATCCACCTCGCCATCGTCATGGACGAGTACGGCGGCACGCTCGGCATCGTCACGTTGGAGGACATTCTGGAGCAGATCGTCGGCGACATCTGGGACGAAACGGACGAGATCGTTCACGAAATGACACAGACCGGCGACAATACCTACGACGCAGTCGGTGAGATGAACGTGTACGACTTCTTTGAGCAGCTGGATGTGGACACGCGCGATTTTGAGTCGGAATACACCTCCGTCGGCGGCTGGGCAACCGAAATGTGCGCCTCCAATCCTCATGTCGGCGACAGCTTTACGTACAAGAATCTGTACGTCGTGATCTCCGAAATGGACGATCTGTGCGTCACCAAGGTCAGCGTGCGGGTGACTCCGCCGCCCGAGGAGGAGGACGAATAACCGTCCGAACCTTATGCAGAAGCGGTTTTCCCTGCCCTTGCGGCGGGAAGACCGCTTTCCTTTCTTTGGAAAAGCCGTACTACACGTAAAGGAAGCGGGTCATGAGTGAATCTCTTCTTGAACTGCTCCGCGGGAACGAACAGAGCGGACGCATCCCGATGCATATGCCGGGACACAAACGAAACACAGAGCGTTTTCCCTCCCTCGCCGCCCTCGGCGCAGGAATGGATATCACCGAGATCGAGGGTTTTGACAATCTCCACGGGGCAGAGGGCATTCTTGCCGCCGCCATGGAGCGCGCCGCCGCGCTCTGGAACAGCGACCGCACCTATTTTCTCATCAACGGCGCAAGCTGCGGAATTCTTTCCGGCATACGCGCTCTGACACGGCGCGGCGACACCGTTCTCGTTTCCCGGAACGCGCACAAATCCGTCTATCATGCCATTGAGCTGTGTGGTCTTCGCCCTGTCTTTCTGATGCCGCCGATCGATGAAGCGCTGGGCGTCTGTCTCTCCCTGCCGCCGGATACGATCCGCCGCGCCCTGGACAGGCATCCGGAGGCACGGCTGCTCATCCTGACCTCTCCGACCTACGAGGGCGTCATCAGCGATGTACGCGCCGCGGCAGACGAAGCGCACAGCCGCGGAATCCCGCTTCTGGTGGATGAAGCGCACGGCGCGCATTTTTCGCTGCATCCCGCTTTTCCGACCTCCTCCGTCCGTCTGGGGGCGGACATCACCGTCGCCAGCCTGCATAAAACGCTTCCCTCTCTGACGCAGACCGCCGTCCTGCATGTGTGCGGTCCGCGTGTTGACCGCGCGCGGCTGGAGCATCAGCTTGCCGTGTTTGAAACGAGCAGCCCTTCCTATCTTTTGCTCGCTTCTCTGGACGAATGCGTCCATATGCTGCGGGAACGCCCGGAGATTCTGGACGAATGGGTGGCGCGCCTGTCCGCGTTTGACAAGCGGCTCGGCACGCCCGTGCATCTCCGCATTCCCGGACACGGTACGCCGGCGCAGGCTCCGCATGGAGCTTTCGACTACGACCGCTCCAAAATTTTTGTCTCCTCCGACAGCATGAGCGGATACGCATTGGCGGAGCATCTCCGGCGCCGCGGCGTCGAGCCGGAAATGGCGGCGCCCAACGGCGTCCTGCTGATGAGCGGCGCGGGCGACACCAGCGACGCCATGCAGGAAACCGCGGATATTCTCCGCGAAGCGGATGCGCTTGGCAACACGGCGGACTCCGAATTCCGCGCGCTTTCCTGCCCTTTGTTCCCCGAGGGAACGCCCGTCCTGGACGTGCTTCCGGAGACAGCCCTGGAGCTTCCGTGGGAAGCCGTAGCGCCGGAGCACTCTGCCGGCAGGACTGCCGCGGAATACGTCTGGGCATATCCCCCCGGTATCCCCCTGCTGCTCCCCGGCGAGCGGATCCCCCCCTCATTTCCCTCCCTGTGCGCCGCCTTCAGCGGACTGCACGGGACACGCGGCGATCCCGCGCGGCGCGTCGCAGTCCTCCGCTGAACGAGAGCGGCGGCAGGCGCTCTTCCCTGCAGCCTGTTACCCTCCCCATCGCCGCGCATCACGCAGCGATCCCTCAAAACCAGGCGGCGCTCTGCCGAAAGGATACAGTATGATGATCTCAGAACTCCGTCACGGCAATCCCTGCGACCCGGCGCGTCGTCCCGAGGAACAGGCATGTTATACGCTGCTCGACTCCCTCGGCGTCTCCTACGACCGGATCGATCACGATCCCATGTTCACCATCGCAGCGTGTGCCGCCGTGGACGCTGCGCTCGGCACGCCGATCTGCAAGAATCTGTTTCTGAGAAACAGCAACGCCTCCCAGTATTATCTGCTGCTCATCCCGGGGGACAAGCCCTTCCGGACGAAGGAGCTGTCCGCACAGATCCAAAGCACGCGCCTTTCCTTCGCACCGGAGGAAAAAATGCAGGAATATCTGCATGTGACGCCCGGCTCCGTGACAGTGCTCGGTCTCGCCTTCGACACGGACTGCCGTGTGCAGCTGCTGATCGACCGCGACGTGACCGCATGCGAATGGTTCGTATGCCATCCGTGCATCAATACGAGCAGTCTGCGCTTTTCCACCTCGGATCTTCTGGAAAAAATCCTGCCCGCCGTCCGGCATGCGCCGCGCTTTGTCACACTGGGGACAGCGGACGAAAAATTCCCGGAAAAAAATTAAAAAAGGTATTGCTTTTTTCAGCCGGCTGTGTTATACTATACGGGCAGTCGGCAATCGGCCTGTTAGTCAAGCGGTTCAAGACGTCGCCCTCTCACGGCGAAGACGGGGGTTCGATTCCCCCACGGGTCACCAGAAATCCCAAGGACAATCGTCCTTGGGATTTTTCTTTTTCCCCGTTCGCTTTCACGAAACCTGTCC
The DNA here is from genome assembly GCA_051867895.1 of Eubacteriales bacterium. Lineage (GTDB taxonomy): Bacteria > Bacillota > Clostridia > Oscillospirales > CAG-272 > SIG701. The sequence goes on along the minus strand of JBJDZH010000028.1, from coordinate 142,596 downwards.
TTGGCTTTTTGAAAAACAGACAACAGTGCGTCGTGAAACGTGAAAAAGGATGGTGTCCGCCTCTCGGACGATGGAAAGGACTGCCGACCGGCATCCCTCCTGCCGGGAGCCGTCTCCATGCAGTCCCTGCGCGTACCGCGCGGCGAGCACGACCGGCTCTCCGCTTCCGGAATCCGGAAAGAAAAACAGCCTGAGCAGTCAGACTGTTTTTTTCGTATGGATGCTGTTTCAGCCAAGCGCCACGTCCAGAATCATCATGACGCTGAATCCGGCGGCAAAAAACAGCGTTCCGAGATTGGAATGCTCCCCCTGCGACATCTCGGGGACCAGTTCCTCCACGACGACGTATATCATGGCGCCTGCGGCAAAGCTCAACAGATACGGCAGTGCCGGCACGATAAAGCCGGACGCCAGAACGGTCAAAAACGCCGCGACCGGCTCGACAACGCCGGAAAGAACGCCGCCCGCGAACGCACGCGATTTTTTCATTCCCTCCGCGCGCAGCGGCATGGAAATGATTGCGCCCTCCGGGAAGTTCTGAATGGCGATCCCCAGCGACAGTGCCAGCGCGCCGGCGGCGGTGATCTGCGCGCTGCCGGTAAGAAAGCCCGCATACACCACGCCGATCGCCATTCCCTCCGGGATATTGTGCAGCGTGACCGCCAGCATCATCATGGTCCCTTTTCGGAGGCGGCTTGCCGGTCCTTCCGCCTTCTCGCTGCGCTGATGCAGATGCGGGATCAGATGATCCAGCAAAAGCAGGAACAATATCCCGATCCAGAAACCGGCGACCGCCGGGATGAAGGACCAGACGCCCATCCCCTCTGCCTGCTCCAATGCCGGAATCAGCAAACTCCAGACGGACGCCGCCGTCATCACGCCGGCGGCAAAGCCGGTCAGAGCGCGCTGCACCATATCGCCCAGCGATTTTTTCATGAAAAACACGCAGGCAGCGCCCAGTGCCGTGCCGAGGAACGGAATCAGAATGCCGTATATCGCTTTCATATGTATCTCCTTTTCCGTGCGCTGCCGTCTCCGGGACACTCCAGCACACAAAATCAGTATAGCAGAAAAAGTGCATTTTGTCTACCGTTTTCTGCGCCCCCGGTTCCACAGGCGGGCGGCAAGCAAAAAGGGCGGAGACACCTCCGCCCGGATATACGGGATTATGCGCGGGGAAAATCCAGCGTTACCTTGAACAGATCGCCATCCACGAGCAGCGTAAGATGTCCGCCCTGCAGCTCGGTCAGACTGTTTGCAATGGAGAGTCCAAGCCCGCTTCCTTCCGTTGAGCGGGAGCTGTCGCCGCGCGTGAAACGCTCCAGAAGCTCCTCGCCCGGCACGTTCAGCGGCTCGCGGGAGATATTTTTGAAGATGAAGCGCGCCGTGCTCTCCCCCTCTTCCAGCGTCAGATACACGCGCGTGGACGGCATGGCGTATTTGACGATATTATTCATCAGATTGTCCAGCACCCGCCAAAGAAGCCGTCCGTCCGCCGTGATCCGCACGTTCTCCTCCGGACGGCGGACGATCAGCTCCAATGCCGCGGCGCGCAGCCTCTCCTCATATTCGCCGCACGCCTGCTCCAGCAGAACGGTCGCGTCGCACGTTTCCAGATGGACCGCAATGCTGCCGGTCGCCGCTTTCGACGCCTCGATCAGATCCTCCGTCAGCTTCTTGAGACGCGCCGCCTGCCGCGCAAGCACCTCCACATATCCGCGCAGAGGCTCCGTCTCCACATTCTCCTTCCGGATCAGATCGACATAGTTGACGATCGAGGTCAGCGGCGTCTTGATGTCGTGCGATACATTGGTAATCAGCTCCGCGCGGAAGCGTTCGCTCTTCATGCGTTCCTCCACCGCCGCGCTCATTCCGTCGCCGAGACGGTTCATGTTTTCGGCGAACTCGCGGAAATCCCCATACATGTAGCGCGTATCGATTTTCGTATCCAGCGCGCCCGCCGCGAGACGTTCGCCGCCCGTCTGAAGCCTGCGCATCACGACCGCAGTAAACAGGATCGCCACCCCCAAAACGGCGTCCTTACAGAGGATAAACATAAAGAGAAAGCTGAAATCCGGCGCGCACAGGAGACCGACAAACATTTCCAGAAGGAGATTTGCGCCGACGAACAGCGCCGTTTTCCATACAAGCGGGATTCCCCTGAACGCCATCGCAAGGCTTCCGCCGATGAAGGAGAAAATCCGACTGATACAGCGCCAGAGCGCGCATACGATCCGCCAGCAGAACAGGGCGGCATACCAGACGAGCGTCGTTTTCAGAAGCGTGCGCGTTTTCACGCGGACGGCGAGCGTCATCATGAACAGCGTCAACAGGATCGCGTCCGCTGCCGCCGCGATCGAGAGACACACCAGAGCTTCTGTGCCGCTCAGATAGAACAGCTCCGATTCCAGCGCCGCAGCACAGATATAAATCACAACAAGAACGTCGAAGGGGATATATTCCGGCCAGCCGCGCCGCGGCTCCTCGCTGCCCCGATGGTATCCCGCGGCGCACATCAGCCACGCCAGAAGCACGATATACAGAATCGCACAGCCTGCCGCGAGAAACGGCAGCGCATAACGGAGGCTGTATACAGTCCGCAGAAGACCGATGGCGAGGGAATAACGGTCGGTGACGGGAAGCTCCCGGTTGACCGCTCCATCCGCGCTGAAAACGGTCTGTGTGTCCGTCCCGTCATAAAAGAAAAACTCGCGCGTGTACCAAGTCTGCGCTCCATCCTCCTCCCCGTCCGGGAGCGCGCCGTCATCCGCTTCCACCGTGGGCGTCAGCTGCGGCATGAACTCCACTTCCGTATCCGCCGTCTCCGCCGGCGGCGCAGCGTCCGGGGAAAGCGACCCGTTCTGCGACTGCGCGACAATCACTCCGTCCGCATTGCGCAGCCGGAACAGCAGATTCGTTTGCCCGTACAGCGCGGCGGGATCGTCGCCGCGGCTGTATGCGTGATACACGTCGAGCAGCTGCCGGAGCACCATTGCCCTCAGCATGGAATTCTCAAGATATTCATAGGTGGAGGTATAGAACTCGCTCCCTGCCGCCGCCACGCATGTGAGCGCCAGCCCTGCCGCCGCCAGAAGAAACAGCACGGCGAATACCGCCGCCAGTATTTTCAGTCCGGTGCTCTGCCTTCCCTTCATCTCCTGCCGCCGCCTTCCTCAATTTTATATCCCTGCCCCCAGACGACGCGCAGATAGCGCGGAGAAGCCGGGTCGATCTCGATCTTCTCCCTGAGGTGACGGATATGGACCGCCACCGTGCCCTCCGCGCCGTACGGATCGTCTCCCCACACGCGGCGGTAGATCTCCTTCGGCGCCATCACCTCGCCCGGGTGCCGCATGAGCAGATGCAGAATCTCGTATTCCGTCGGCGTCAGGCTGAGCGGCTCCCCGTCCAGCGTCACAGTTTTCGTCCGGTCGGCAAGGACGATGCCGCCGACGCGCAGCTCATCCGCGCTCTGCGTGCCGCCGAGCTTCGTATACCGGCGCAGCTGCGAACGGACGCGCGCGGACAGCTCCACCGGATTGAATGGCTTCGTCACGTAGTCGTCTGCGCCGATGTTCAGCCCGAGCACCTTGTCCGTATCCTCGCTTTTTGCCGTCAGCAGGATCACCGGCACGTTGTACTCCTCGCGCAGACGGGCGACGGCGGTCAGACCATCCATCTGCGGCATCATAACGTCCATGAGCACGAGATGGATCTCATGGGCGGCGAGCACCGCCAGCGCCTCCTTTCCGTTATAAGCGGAGTAGGTGGCGTAACCGTCCGCATGCAGATAAATCTCCAGAGCAGACACGATATCCCGTTCGTCGTCGCAGATCAGAATGTTATACATATAATATCTCTCCTCACATAGTCCAAACGAAGCTCAGCCCCACAAAAGGCGGCTCGCATACGGCTGAATGAAAAAATTATACAGAAACACGACCGCCGCCGTAAAGGTAAGTTCTTCCCTCCCGCATCCGGCGGGCGCGCCGCCCGCGAGCGCGGCGATTTTCGGATGGCGCAGCGCCGCCATGGCAGCGCCCCAGCCAAGCAGCGCGCCGAGCGTGTTCATCAGCAAATCGTCCACGTCGGTCAGGCGGAAGGTACAAAGCTGCATCAGCTCAATGAACAGCGAAAGCGAAAAACCGAGTAGCAGCGTCACCGGCAGACGGCGGAACTCATGCCATAGCAGCGGAGCCGCATATCCCAGAGGAATAAAGAGCAGAATATTCAGAACACACCCGTTCAGAAAGCCGCGCACGTCGGACGCCGCGTCCGAAAACGGGATCAGATGCAGCTCTGCCTGCGGTGCGACGGTGCCGAGCGCCGGCATGCCTGTGACGGAGAAGACCGCAAACAAATACAGGGAAAACAGCGCGACGCAGATGCAGTGCAGCGGCTTCGGGCGGCGCAGAATCAGCTGCTGCAGCAGAATCGTCAGCGGCAAAAGAAGCACGGCGGCAGGCACAAGCTCCCAAAGAACGGGCAAAATTCGGTACATGGTTTCTCCTCCGGACACACAACTCTGTCAGTGCCTATATTGTAGCAGCTTTTTTATGAAAGAAAAAGGAGGAGAATGCTTAAGATTGTTTTAAGAATGCGCCAAAAAGCGCAGCAAAATACGGGAAAAAGCGGATGCGCCGCATTTTCCCGTATACCAAGGCGATTATTCCAGCTCGCTCACAATGCCGCAGAACACCGGCAGTCCGGTGTCGTTTTCAATTATGGCGAACAAAAACGGGCGGTCGAGATAGACGCGCACCGGCTCCTTTGTCGGCATGGCGGCAGTCGTCTCCACAATGACCGCAGTTGCGCCTGCCGCCTTCGTCCCCTCGCGCGTCAGTTCAATCTTTGTCTTATGGATCACGCGTCCGATATAGATGTTTTCCTCGCATTCGCCCATGCCGGAAAAATCCGCCTTCTCGCCGTCAAAAGCGTCCGGCATTCCGAGCGCGCTGAGTGCGTTCTGCATCTCCGTACCATATTCAAAGGTAAACGAAGGAATCCGAACCAGCACGTCGTCCTTTGTCGGATGCGTCACAGCGTCCACAAACGAAGCCCCGTCCACCGACGCAGCATACTCGTAGATATCCGTCCCCTCGTCGGGCAGAATGCCGACAAAGCTGTACTTCTCCGCGTACGGGCGGATAAAGCCCGTGCCGCTGCCGAGCCGGAAGTATGCGTTCTCCGTCGAGGAGAGCATCTCGCGCTCGGACGACGTGCCATTGTAGGAGGTGAACGGACGCGTCGTCACGGCGTAATCCGCATAGGTCTGCTCCCATTTTCCGTCAAACAGCACCGTGTTCACCAGCACCATCAGCGCGTCCGGGCTCAAATCCGACAGCAGGTTCGGGATCATACCGTCCGTATGCTCGGACGTCCAGCGGTTGATCTGCCCGACTGCGTTGTCCCGCTGAAAATCCAGTCCGAACACGCCTGCGTCATAATAGGACGCGTTCACCGACAGAAACTCCGCATTGACGGAAAAATCTCCGCGCATCTGATTAAGCCAGATCGAGTTGGCAAGACTCAGCTTCACGCCGTTGTCTCCGGCGGGAAGCGCGTCGGCAAAACCGCGGAAAAAGCGGTTTGCCTCCTCCACCGGAATTCCGCCGAAAAGCGTATTCTCCATCTGCGATTTTGTGTCGCCCTTCGCTCCGTTCGCCGTCATGCCGAGCGCGTACAGAAGGGATACAGGGGAGAGCATCATATTGCCGCTTTGCTTCAGTGCATTCAGCGCGGAAAAGCCGAAATCCGCAGCCGCGCACACGAACGCCCCGCTCATCGGTTCTCCCTCAGCGCCGGAGGCGGAGCCGAGACCGCTCGCCGTGTAATCGGTGACGATCTCCTCAGGAGCAGGATCCGGAATCTCTTTCCCTGCGCACCCGGCAAACGCGGGCGCAAGCAGGCTGAGCGTCAGAAAAGCAGTCGTCCACTGTTTACCTTTCATATCTGTTGTTCCTCCATCTGAGATATCATCCCTTGGACGGTGCGGACAGGTGCTTTGTTCCGCGTCCGGCGGATTTTCCGGCGCGGCTCCGTCTTGCATTTGCACGCAGGATATGCTATACTTATCCCATCATGCAGGAGGATGCTATGAACAGACAACCTTACCTCGAATGCGCGAAAATCGTCGGGACGCACGGCGTCCGCGGAACGGTGCGGCTGGAAAACCGCTGCGACTCGCCCGCCGCCCTCGCTTCCCTTCCGCGCATGTATTACAGGGAACCAAAAACCGGCGAATGGCGGACGCTGAACGTCCTGCATTCGTCGGTACAGAAAAATATGGTCCTCACGTCGTTTGACGGGATCTCCACGCTGGAGGACGCCATCCTGTGGCGGGATACCGTGCTTTACGCCGACCGGCGCGATATTCCCCTCGCGACCGGCGCGCATTTCATCGCCGATCTGATCGGGCTTCCCGTTGTGGACGCGGAAAGCGGCGAACAGGCGGGCGTGCTGGAGGAGGTCATCTCCCCCGCCGGGCAGGATATCTACGTCGTGCGGAAGCCGGCGGGCGGGACGTTTATGATCCCGGCGGTTCCCGCGTTTGTGAAAGCAGTCTCCCTCGGCGAGGAGGACGGACGTGCCGCCGGCATTTACGTCCGGCTGATCGAGGGAATGACGGAGTAACGGTATGCGCATCGATATTCTGACGCTGTTCCCGGATATGGTCGAGGCGGTCCTCGGCGAGAGCATTATCGGACGCGCGCGCGCCGCCGGCATCGTGGACATCCGTCCCGTCAACATCCGCGATTACTCCGAGGACAAACGGCACCGCGTGGACGATACGCCCTACGGCGGCGGTCGGGGTATGCTGATGGCGGCGCCTCCGATCTGGAACTGCTACAGCGCCGTCACCGCCGGCGCGCCGCCGGACGAACGCAGGCATGTCGTATACCTTTCCCCGCGCGGGCGGACCTTCACCCAGAAAATCGCCCGGGAATTTCTTGCTTATGACCGGCTGGTGCTTCTCTGCGGGCATTACGAGGGCGTGGATCAGCGGATCATCGACGAGATCGTCGATGAGGAGCTCTCCGTCGGCGACTATGTCCTGACCGGCGGCGAAGTGCCCGCCTGCATCGTCGCCGACTGCGTATGCCGTCTGATCGACGGGGTTCTGCCGCTTCCGGAATGCCATGAAAAAGAGAGCTTTGAGGACGGACTGCTGGAATACCCGCAGTACACGCGCCCCCCGGTTTTTCACGGACGTGCGGTTCCCGAGGTGCTTCTCTCCGGTCATCACGCCAACATCGACCGGTGGCGCCGCGAGCAGTCCGAAGCGCTCACCGCCGCGCGGCGACCAGACTTGAAAAAAGACTGATTACAGCATCCCGAGATAGGCAAGAACGCCGTTTGCCACTCCCTCGGCGAACAGCTCCGGGCTGTCCGCCATCAGGGCGGCGTCATACGGATTTGTGATGAATCCAAGCTCGATCAGCGTCGCGGGCATCTGCGTGCGGCGCAGCACATACAGATTCGTGCGCACGGAAACGCCGCGGTTCTCCAGCCCCGTCGAGCGGTTCAGCTCCGTCAGGATATTCTCCGCCAACGGGTACGCCTCGCTCTCCCGCGAGAACACAAACGCCTCCGAGCCGGAGGCGGACGTGATCTCCGACGCGTTCGCGTGCAGGCTGATGAAATAATCCGCTCCCCATGCGTTCGCATCGTTCACGCGCGCCGCAAGGGACGACGCGGTCGAGGTACCGAGCTGCGTCTGCGGCGTCGGGCGGGACAGGCGCGTCTCCAGTCCGTTTGCGCGCAATATCGCCGCCGTGCGCACGCCGATTTCGTAAACGAGATCCTGCTCGCGGTAGCCGTTTCCTTCCGCTCCCGCGTTCGGATTCTGCGGATTGTGTCCCTGATCGATGTAGATTTTCGTCGCCATGCTTTTCCTCCTGGCTCCCCGGATTTTTGGATTACACTGAACAGTATATGCGGCGTCCGCACGTGCGTGACGCCCGGAACGGCAACATAATTATGAAAGAATTGCAGAAACTGCTGAGCCGCGCGCGCTTTGCGGCAGATAAATATCATATGATCGAAGAGGGCGACCGGATCGCCGTCGGCATCTCCGGCGGCAAGGATTCGCTGGCGCTGCTCTGCACGCTCGCGGAAATGCGCGCGTTTTATCCGAAAAAATACGAGCTGCAGGCGTTGTCGGTTGACATGGGCTTCTCTCTGACAGAGGCTGCCGGAAAGCCGGAAACGGATTACAGCGGCATCCGCGAGCTGTGCCGCCGCCTCGACGTCCCGTTCACCGTCCGCCGGACCGAGATCGCCCGCATCATCTTCGACGTGCGGCAGGAGAAGAATCCCTGCTCGCTCTGCGCGCGGATGCGCCGCGGCGTGCTGCATGACGCGACGCTTGCGCTCGGCTGCAACAAGCTCGCACTCGGGCACCACTTCGACGACGCTGCCATCACCGCCATGCTGAATCTCTTTTACGTCGGGCGCTTCGACTGCTTCTCCCCGGTCACAAATCTGACGCGCAAGGGACTGGTCATGATCCGCCCGTTCATCTACGCAGAGGAGGCGGAAATCAAATCCTTTGTACGCCGCGCCGCGCTCCCCGTCCTGCAAAGCCCGTGTCCGGCGGACGGAAACACAGAGCGCGCCTACATGAAAAAATACCTGAGCGATTTTGATTACCGTTACCGCGGACTGAACGCGCGCATCGTCGGCGCGCTGGAACGCGGAGAAATCGACGGCTGGCGGGAAACCGAACGGTAAAAGGACCGGAGCATTACGTGCTCCGGTCCTTTTCCTTGCGGCGCATCTCGCGCGGCGGAATGGAAAACTCCTTCACAAACTGCCGGTTGAAGGAGGAAAGCGTGCAAAAGCCGCACTCCTGCGAAATCTGCAGGATCGGCTCGTCCGTGTGCTGCACAAGATGCCGTGCGACAGTCAGGCGCAGGCGGCTGATATAGCGCATCGGCGGCACGCCGATATACTGCCGGAACATCCGGCAGAAGCTCGAGCGGCTCATGCGGCACTCGCGCGCCAGCGCCTCCACCGACAAAGGACTCGCGTACATGCATCCGATATAGCGCAGACATCCCGTCATCTCGGGCGGAAGTGCCGTACAGTCGGGCGAATCCTCCGGCTCCGCGCGCCGCATGAGCAGAGTAAACGCCCGGAACAGCTCCGTGAACACCGCCTGCCAGCCGTCTCTCTTCTCGGACAGCTCCGTGAACATAAGTTCAAACAAAGCCCGCATCTGTGCGTCGGACGTGAGAAATCCGCTGCCCGCCGAAACGGCGATCCCCAGCGCCTCCGTATCGGCAAAAATGAACTTCCATTTGCTCGGCTGCTCCCGCGGCGTCCGCGGTACGACGTTCGCGTCGTGAACACAGCCGCAGCGAATGACGTCGATGCTGCCGGGCAGAAACGTGTACATTCTCCCGCCGATCCTCAGAACGCCGCCGCCCTCCACGCACAATCCGATCTCCATGCAGTCATGCCTATGCAGCGCTGTACCGCCCTCGCGCGGCTGCGTATACGAGAGGCATTCCGCCGGGAACTCCCCCGGCAGATTTTTTTCGTCCAGACGTTCCGCCAATGAATCAAATTGCACAGTTTTTGCTTCCTTTTGCGTGGTTTTCATTCAATACATATATTATAATACCAGCAGGAGCGCGGCGCAAGCGTCTGTTTCCGGCTCCGCACTTTTTACCGAACGGAAAGGAACTTCACCATGTCTGATGAAAAATGCCGCGGCACTCGCGGCGGCTGGGTCAAATATCCCGGCAGTCCCGTCCTTGGCGGCGAGCTTGGCACCTGTTTTGACGTATCCGTACTGCGTGAGGAAAACCGCTTCCGGATGTTCTTCTCGTGGCGTCCGGAAAAATCCATCGCCGTAACCGTCAGCTCCGACGGCATACACTGGAGCGAGCCCGTGATCTGCATCGAACCGCGTGAAACGGCTGAAGGGTGGGAAAACGGTCTGAACCGTCCGTCCGTCGTGCGCCGCGGAACAATCTATCATATGTGGTACACCGGGCAGCTCCAGCTCGGGCGCGACAAGGGTACCTCTCAGATTTTCCACGCCGTGAGCGAGGACGGCGTTCATTTCACGCGCACCGGCGACCGCCCCGTGCTCGATCACGACTGTCCGTGGGAGAATCAGAGCATCATGAACCCGACGGTCATCTACGATGAAGAGGCGCAGCTCTTCCGCATGTGGTACAGCGCCGGCTCTCAGTACGAGCCGCGTGCGATCGGCTACGCGGAAAGCCGCGACGGCTATGTCTGGACGAAGTGCCCGCACAATCCCGTGTTTGAGTGCGAGCCGTCCCGCTCGTGGGAGCAGCATAAGGTAGCGGGCTGCCAGGTGATCCGCCGCCAGAACGACTTCCTGATGTTCTACATCGGCTATTATAACGAGGACTATGCGCAGATCGGCATGGCGCGCTCCCGCGACGGCGTATCCGGCTGGGAACGCTATGAAAACAATCCGATCATCGCGCCGACGGAGGGCGCGTGGGACGGCGAAGCATGCTATAAGCCGTTCGCCATGGAGGTAAACGGACGCTGGATGCTTTGGTACAACGGACGCACCGGTCACAGCGAGCAGATCGGTCTTGTGGTGCATGAGGGCGCCTCGCTGGACTTCTGAGGGACAGTCATGAAACTTTTGGAAAAGCTCGAGAATTACGTCCGGCAGTTCAACGAAAACGACGATTCCTCCGCCTGCGGCGACTTTGACAACGACCACGCGCTTGCCTTTCTCTCCGAGCAGATTCCGCTCGTCGAGCTGCCCGATCCCGTGATCGAACGCGCCTACTATTTCCGCTGGTGGACGTACCGCAAGCACATCCGCACGACACCAGCCGGTCACGTTATCACGGAATTTCTGCCGCCGGTGCGGTGGGCAGGTCCGTACAACACCATCAACTGCGCAGCGCCCTTCCATATCCGGGAGGGACGCTGGCTGCGCGATCCGGACGGCATCCTACCCGAATATATCGATTTCTGGCTGAACGGTCACGGTCAGGAACGATACAGCTCCTGGCTGCTCGCCGCCGTGCGGGAATACTGCGATATCCGCGGGGACGACGGCTTCAGCCGCGCGCGGCTGGAGCGCATGCATCAGATGCTCGCCGCGCATACCGCACGCGCGGTGACAGACACCGGTCTGTACCGCTCAGTGGACGACCTCGACGGCATGGAATATTCCATCAGCGGCTCCGGGCTGCGCCCGACGATCAACAGCTATCTGTTCGGCGAAGCGGAGGCGCTGGCGGAGTTTTACCGCCGTGCCGGGGAGAAAGCACAGGCGGCGCACTGGCAGCGTTTCGCCGCGTCGCTGCGCGAAAAGATACTCACGCTTCTCTGGGACGGCGATTTCTTCAAAACCATTCCGGACGCGCTGCTGCCGGAGGTAAAAAACAGCCGTCCCTCTGTCCCGCCGGAATACGACGTATGCGAGCTGATCGGATACGTGCCGTGGTATTTCGGCATTCCGACGCCGGAGATGGGGCGCGCCTTGGACCGGCTGACGGATCCCGCCGTTTTCGCCGCGCCTGCCGGACTCACGAGCGCGTCGATGCGTCACCCGCGCTTCATGGAACCGCACGCGCACGAATGCCTGTGGAACGGACCGGTATGGCCGTTCGCCGTTTCCCAGACGCTTGTCGCTCTTGCCAACGCACTGCGCGCCAAACACAAAACCGCGCTCCGTGCAGAGGACTATGTACGTCTTCTGCATCAGTATGCTGCCTCTCATCACCGCACGCTGCCGGATGGACGCGTCGTCGACTGGATCGACGAAAACATGCATCCCGAAAGCGGCGAATGGCTGGCGCGCGGCATTCTGGAATCGATGGGCTGGCCGGAGGGCAAGGGCGGGCGCGAGCGCGGCAAAGACTATAACCATTCCCTCTTCTGCGATCTGGTTCTGAGCGGTCTGCTCGGAATCGGCGCGGACGAGAAGGGAGAACTGCGCGTCTCGCCCCTGATCCCGGCGGACTGGACGCATTTCTCCGTCGAAAATCTGCCGTTTCGCGGCGGCATATACGCCATTCACTATGATGACCGCCGCCTGACCATACGCCGCATAGATCGGAGCGTCTGAGCTCCCGTGTCCCCTGTTCACTGCCGAAAGCCCTCCGGAACCGGGAACGGTTCCGGAGGGCTTTCTCACCGGCGCACAACGGAGGAAGCCCAGCGCACGTCCTCGCGTCCGAACGCCCCCGTCAAAGCGGCAAACAGAAGATACAGCAGTACCGCCGCCGCAACCCGCGCCGCCGGAATGCCGCCCGCGCCGATCAGCGGCACCGCCGCATATCCGGAGAGGAAATGCACCGCTGACGCGGCGAGGATCACGGACAGGGTCGGCTTGAACACCCAGCGCAGCACCTCCACGCGCAGCCCTGTCACTGCAAGCAGTCTGCCGATACTCAGCGAAGCGTTCATGAGTTCGCACGCATACTGGACAAAAAAGTATCCGCGCAGCCCGAACCGCGGAAGCAGCAAAACGACCAGCACCAGACACACCAGAGAATCGGCGATATTCACCTTCATGCAGTACACCTGCTCGCCCAGTCCCTTCAGCATACTGTCCACCGAGGAATCCAGATACATGACCGGGATCAGCGGCGCAAGCACGGCAAGATGCGCCGCCGCATCCGTTCCCGGATAGACGCCCGTTCCGATATCATAGGCGAAACTGAGGAATATCCCTGCCACGCCGACGGAAAAAAGCAGAGACGTCCGGATGACCCGCGCAGCGATGGCACGGATCCGCTCCTCCTCCCCGCGTTCGCGGCACTGCGCAAATTCCGGGACCAGAAGGGAGGAAAACGCACCGATCACCGACGCCGGAAAGAAAATCAGCGGATACACCATCCCGTGTACCACGCCGAAGGAAGCGAGCGCGTCCCCCGCCGATCCGCCGTAGCGGCGCAGTCCCCACGGGATCGCCAGATGCTCCGCCGTCAGAAGTCCCTGACGCGCATAGGCGCCGACCGCCACGGGAAACGCCGCCGTAAATACGCGGCGCAGCGCACCCGTATCCGCCCAGACGCTGCTGCGCGCAGCTTTCCCATCATTGCTGCCGCGCGTTCCCTTCGGGCGCCATCCCCGTACCTCCCATACATACAAAACCAAGGAGCTGACAAGCGACGCGCCCTCCGCCAGAGCCGATCCCCCCACCACGGCAAGGCACGCATATTCCACGCCCGCCGGCGCGAGCAGAAAAAGCGCCGCACAGCTCAGCGTGATCCGTGCAAACTGCTCCAGTACGGACACAACGGCATTTTTGTAGACCCGCCGCACGCCGGTAAAATAGCCCGCCAGCGCGCTGGACAGCGAGATGGCGGGCAGGCTGAGCGCCAGCGCCCGCAGGGACGCAACGGTGCGCACATCCCCCAACAGATGCTCACCGATCGCGCCGGACAGCGCAAACAGGGATACAGCGGCAAACAGACCGAACAGCAAACTGTACAGCACGCAGCCGCGCACCACCGCGCGCAGCCGTGCCGCGCCACCGACAGCATTCTCCCGTTCCAGCTGCGACAGCGTCTCCGCCGTCAGACGGACAGCGGCAAGATTCACCCCGGAGGATGCGAGCGTCACGCTCATTCCGTATACGCTCATCACCAGTGTGATGAGACCCATTCCCTCCGCGCCGACCTTGGCGGAAACATACGCGTTGAAAGCGACGGAAACAAAGCGTATCAGAATATTCACACACGCAAGCATCGCCGCATTGAGCAGAAAACGCCTTGCCCTTCCGATATTGCCCGCCCCCTCGCTCTGTTCTGAGAGGATTCTATGACGGAAGGCGCTTTGTTATGTGTGCAGTTTTCGGAGAATCTGTGCGCGCCTCTTGCAATTCGCGCGCGGAATTGGTACAATATTATAATAATGATTCACCATCCCGCAGGAGGCAGACATGGACAGAGTATCCAAGGAAAACTACTATCTTGATATCGCACAGATGGTCGCCGAGCGCAGCACCTGCCTGCGCCGCTGCTACGGCGCGATCATCGTCAAGGACGATACCATCGTATCGACCGGCTACAACGGCGCGCCGCGCGGACGCAAAAACTGCAGCGATCTCGGCTTCTGCATGCGCGAAAAGCTCCGCATCCCGCGCGGAGAACGGTACGAGCTGTGCCGCGCTCTGCACTCCGAAATGAACGCCATCATCGCCGCGCCGCGCGAACGGATGCTCGGCGCAGTCATGTACATGTGCTGTACCGATCCGGCGACGAAAGAGATCCTGCCCGGTACCTGCTCCTGCGCCATGTGCAAACGCATGCTCATCAACGCCGGCATCGAAACGCTCGTTGTCCGCGAGGATAAGGAGCGCTATACCGTCTATCCCGTCGCCGACTGGATCGAACGCGACGACAGCCTCAGCGGCGAATTCGGATACTGAAGATCGGAGCGGTCATGAAATACTCTCTCAGGCGCAAATTCTCCGCGGCGCTCGCCGCCATCGTCCTCTCCTGTTCCCTCGCCGGCTGCGGCGGGCTTCTCCAGCTGCGCTATGAGGACGGACGCTTTGTCTCCTCCTCAGGCGAATTCTCCTATGTTCCGGCGAACGGCACCTATGAGCCGACCGAACAGGGCGAAGAATACGCCTACTACAAAAAAGGAAAAATCACACTGTATACCATCGGCAAAAACGACCCGTCCCTCTGGCTGACGGAAAACTACGCTGGCGGTGCAACGACAGTCTTTCACGCGCCCTCCATCACGCTTCCCTCCCTGACAGAGCTGAACGCGGAAAAGATCCTTGTCTGCCGTTCGGGAGAAACGACCGTCGGCATCTGCGAGATCACGGATAAGGAATTGATCGACCGTCTCGTACGGATTTTCACGGAAAGCGAACCGTGCGATTGGCCGCTGATCGGCTCTCAGCTGGAGTACGAGCTGAAATTCTACTCCTCTGACTGGCCGCAGATCTACATGAACCTGATCTACGGCGAATTCGAGGAGGGCGTATTCCTGTACGAACGCGCGACCAGACGATGCGTGGAGATCGGCGAACTGCTCTCCGCCTATATCCATCCGGAAAATGAGTGACGCGCCCGTGATCCTCCCGCTGGACGGCGCAGCCGTCTCCGCTGCCGCCGCGTTGGAAGCAGAATGCTTCTCCGATGCCCTCAGCGCGGACGCATTCGCCGCGTTTGTCCGCGCGGATGCCAATCATTATTACGCCGCGCTCGACGCGGACGGAAATCTCACCGGCTACGGCGGCTTCTGCACGGCGGCGGATGAAGCGGAAATTCTGACCGTCGCTGTCTCACCGCACGCAAGACGACGCGGGATCGCGCGCGCGCTGATGCGCTGCATGCTCCGGCACGCCTGTGCATACGGAGCGGAAACTGTTTTTCTCGAGGTGCGCGCCTCCAACGAAGCGGCGCGCGCCCTCTACCGTTCCCTCGGCTTTACGCAAACCGGAATCAGAAAAAACTACTACGCCAGACCCAAAGAGGACGCCGTGCTGATGGCGCTCCGACTGAGCGGTACGGAGGACCGAAATGCTGATACTCGGAATTGAAAGCTCCTGCGACGATACGGCGGCGGCAGTCGTCGAGATGGATGAAACGACGCGGCAGATCCGCTCCTCCGTCGTCTCCTCCCAGATCGATGTACACGCGCTGTACGGCGGCGTGGTTCCGGAGATCGCCAGCCGCGCGCACGCTGAGGCAATCTCCGGCGTCACAGCGTCCGCACTGAAGCAGGCGGACGTCTCTCTTGCCGATATCAACGCGATCGGCGTTACCTATGCCCCCGGACTGATTGGCTCCCTCCTTGTCGGGGTCAGCTTCGCCAAAGCACTTGCCTTTGCCAACCATAAACCGCTCGTACCGGTCAATCACATCAAGGGGCACGCCGCGGCTGCCTATCTCGTAGAGCCGCAGCTGCGCGCGCCGTTCTGCGCGCTGGTCGTCTCCGGCGGGCACACCTCCCTCTATGACGTCGTCCGTCCGACCTCTTTTCTTGAAATCGGCGGAACGCGCGACGACGCCGCCGGCGAGGCGTTCGACAAGATCGGACGGCTCATGGGGCTTCCGTATCCCGGCGGTGCGGCGATGGACCGCCTCGCCGCCGCGGGATTTGCACACGGACACGGCGGTATGTTCCGCTTTCCGTCTCCCGCCGTGCAGGACGATACCTTCGACTATTCCTTCAGCGGTCTCAAGACCGCCGTCGTCAATCAGATCCACACGCTGCGCCAGCAGTACCGCCTCACGGAAACGGATCCCCTTCCCGAGGAAATACGCGAGGGCATCGCCGCGTCCTTCACCCGCGCGGTAACGGACGGTGTCTGCGCCAAGCTGCGCCGCGCGGCGGAAGCGCGGAATATCCGTGAACTGGTGCTTGCGGGCGGCGTCGCAGCCAACACCCATCTCCGCACCGCCGTCTCCGCCGCGGCAGAGGAATACGGGATACGCCTCACGATTCCCCCGCTGTCCCTGTGCGGAGACAACGGCGCCATGATCGCCGCACAGGCATATTTTGAGCTGCTTGCGGGAAATACTGCCGACACTTCTCTCAACGCCTACGCTTCTGACGAAAACGCGGCATTTGTGTAAAATTAAACGATTTTAGGCGTCGGCAAAAAGAAAAGTCATCCCTCTCCTGTGCAAAACTTCCCTCAATATCCACAGCCTTTTCCACAGGCTGTGGAAAACTCCGGCGCTCACTGTGGAAAACAGCAGTTTTCCAGCCGGAAATGCGCCCTCTTCTTTCCCGGCGCAGCGCCGCGGAATCTGTGGAAATCTTTCGCAAAACCGACAGGATTCCGCCTTTCCATCCATTTCCGGAAGCAGGATTATGTTATGCAAATGAAAAATATAAAAATCGAGCCGCACTACGGCACGCAGGTTGTCGTTCTTCCTGTTCCGGCGGATCCTGCGCGCCTGCGCGATGCGACGCGGGAACAGCTGGCGGTTCTGATCGCGCTGATGACGGAGCGCAGCTTCTCGTATTTCACCATTGCGGAAAAGAGCGGCGCGACCCGCGAGCAGATCGACAACGCCCTGCAATACTGGCAGGACGCGGGCGTTCTGACCCTGATGGAGGCGGAAGCGCAGGGGGAACCATCCACCGCCCCCGCGCCTGCGCCGCGCGAACCGGCACGGGAGGAGCGCGCAGCGGAGCTGCCGCACTACAACACCGAGGAGGCAGCGCGTTTTCTGGAGCACAATCCGTCCGCCACCTCGCTGATCGACTGCTGCCAGCAGGAGCTGGGGAAAATCTTCAATACCTCGGAGGCGGAGATCATCATCGGGCTTCTCGACTATCTCTCGCTCGAGCCGGACTACATCCTCCTTCTCTGCGCGCATTGCGCAAAGAAAAGCCGACGCTCCCTCCGATACATAGAAAAGATGGCGATCACGCTGCATGACGCCGGGATCGTCACCTATGAGCAGCTGGAGCTGCATCTGAAAAAAACGGACATGGCGGACAGCGCCGAGAGCGCGCTGCGCGAGATGTTCGGCATCGGCAAGCGCGCGCTTCTCAAGCGGGAGCGCGAATGCTTCAGCCGCTGGATCGCCGAGTGGGAAATGCCGCTCGACGTCATCGAGCACGCCTATGAGATCACCGTGTCCCGCACGCACGAGCCGTCCGTCCCTTACGCCAACGCGATCCTGGAAAAATGGCACGCCGACGGTCTGCGCACGCTTGCGGACGTGCAGGCGGCGGAGGATGCGCGCCGCGCGCAGAATCCGTCCGTACCCGCGTCCGGCAGCTTTGATACGGATGATTTCTTTGAGGCGGCGCTCAAACGTTCCTACGGGGAATCGTAAGGAGGAGGATCACACATGGGCTTCAGCCGAGAAAATGTACGCCGCATCCGGGAGGACTATGCCGGACGCCGGCTGGCAGCGATGCAGGAAAGCGAAGAGAAAAAACAGCACCTGTATGCGGAGATCCCGTCGCTTGCGCTGTTGGACCGACAGATCTCCTCCGTCGGCGTCCGAACGATGGGGGCGGCTCTCACCGGCGGCGACACGGAAGCAGAGATCCGGAACATGCGCGCCGAACACACGGCACTCCGCGCACGCCGCGCCGCGCTTCTCCGCGAGCACGGCTATCCCGCCGACTACACGGACATCCACTACCGGTGCGAGGAATGCCTCGACACCGGATTTGTCGGAACGAAAATGTGCGCCTGCATGCGGCGCGAGCTGATCCTCGCCGGATACGAGAGCAGCGGGCTCGGCGCTCTTCTGCAAACGCAGAGCTTCGAGAGCTTTTCGCTGGATTATTACGGTCCCTCCGAGAGAAACCAGATGCAGAGAAACTACAGCACGCTGCGCGATTTTGCCGAGCATTTCGCCCAGCACCGCAGCGATAGCTGGCTTCTGATCGGCGCGACGGGACTGGGCAAAACGCATCTTTCCACCGCGGTCGCGCGCACCGTCATCGACGGCGGCTTTGACGCCGTCTACGAGACGGCACAGGGCATGTTTGCCGCCTTCGAAGCGGAGCGTTTCGGGCGCGGGGATGCGTCCGAGAACGCCGCGGAGCGGTATCTCTCGTGTGATCTATTGATCCTGGACGATCTCGGAACGGAACTGACGAACACCTTCACCGTTTCGTGTCTCTACAATGTCATCAACACGCGCGTTAACCGCCGCCTCTCCACGATCATCAACACCAATCTCACACACGGCGAGCTGCGGGCGCGCTACGCCGACCGGATCACCAGCCGCCTCTTCGGGGAATTCCGTCCGCTTGCCTTTGTCGGCTGCGATATCCGCGCGCAGAAGCTCACCCGGAAAAACTCCTGAAAATATTCTCATATTTTTTCAAGCAATTCGCAGATATTTCATGGAAAAGCCGTCCCCTTTCCGCTATAATGGAAATAACAATATGAAAGGCGGATCCTGCGGGATCCGAAGGTACTGAGATGAAAATCGGAGCTATGGTAGAATCTTTCCGCGCGGGATTCCGCGGCGGTGTGGAAAAGGCGGCGGCACTCGGCGTCGAGGGAATTCAGGCGTACGCCACGACCGGCGAGCTTGCGCCGGAGCATATGACGCCCGCCAAAATCAAGGAAACGCTGGATATCGTCCACTCAAACGGACTGGTCTTCTCCGCGCTCTGCGGCGACTTCGGCGTCGGCTTCACCGATCCGGAAAAGAACAAGATCTATGTGGAAAAGTCCAAACGCGTCGTCGATCTTGCCAAGGAGCTGGGCTGCGACGTGGTGACAACGCACATCGGCACCGTACCCGCTGAGGAAAACGAAACCAAAAAAATCATGCGCGAGGCATGCCATGAGCTTGCCGTATACGCCGACTCCATGCACGCCGCGTTCGCAGTGGAGACGGGTCCCGAGCTGGCGACGATCCTGTGCGATTTTCTGGACAGTCTCGGCGCAGGAGGCGTCCGCGTCAATTTTGACCCCGCCAATCTCGTCATGGTCGCCGGCGACCGCCCCGAAACCGCCGTCAAGACGCTGGGAAAGTACATCGTCCACACGCATGCCAAGGACGGCATCATGCTCAAGCGCACGGAGGGTCTCGCCGTGGAGCTGAGTCCCGAGGCGGCGGAGCACAACGCCATGATCGACATGGGCAAAAAATATCTGGAGCTCCCGCTCGGTCAGGGCGGCGTCAACTTCGACACCTATCTGCCCGCCCTGAAGGAAACCGGTTTCAACGGCTTCTTAACAATTGAACGCGAGGTCGGCGCCGATCCGGAAGCCGATATCGGCATGGCGGTCCAGTTCCTTGCAGAAAAGATCCGGCGCTACAGCCTGTAAAACAGAAACGGGGGAATGCCGTCCGGCATTCCCCCGCGCTTTTATGGCAGGCAGTATTTATCTGCAGCCGCAGCCGCCGTGTTCAGAACCACCGCAGACGCAGAACAGGATGAGCAGCGTCAGGATAATGAGCCAAAGGGTTTCGTTCTCAAAAATTTCGCACAGGCATCCCATAATCGTATTTCCTTTTCATTCTATTGTATTGCGGGGGTCGCACCCGCTCCCGGGACGCGTGTTGTCTCCGCGTCTCTGCTACCATAGTATGACAAAGTTCTCTGTGTGTTACTGCCGTGCGAAAAAAATCATGTAAGGTCGATATGCGTACAGTGGAGAAACGCGTTCGCGCTGACGATGCTGTCCGTCGGGATCTCGGCTTTTGCCTGACACTTCCTGCACTGGATCCGCACATGGTCGTCGAGAATATCGACGACGTACTCTCCGTCCTGCTCCGGACAGCGGCAGCGAATCTCGCCCTCCGCCTGCAGCTCATGAATCACGTACATGACAATATCCATGATCTGCGGATCGCTGAACACGCCGGCGTTTCCGTTTCCGGCGGAAAGCGCGCTCAGCTCCGTATCGCCGAGCAGCTCGCGCAGCTCCGCATCCGCCTCCTCCATCGCATGTGAGACCTTCTCCTGCGTCCCGGAGAAGCAAATGTTGAGCCCTGAATACGCGCACGGGAACGCAAGAAGCTCCGAGGTAAAGAAAAGCTGTGCGGATATGACAAAGGTGTGCGGCGACGGGCAAAGGAAGCACGGCACGCTGAGACGGATTTTTTTATCCTTTGTGTATACGACGGACAGCTCGCTGCCGCCGCAGGGGCACTTCAGCCGGATCATATCGGCGCTCAGGGAAAACGCGCCGACCAGGCTGAGCACCGTGGCGCCGCAGGAGGGGCAGCGGTACGCAATCGTCGTCTGTTTCTGATTCAGTATCATAATCGGCAAATCCAATCCATATTCGTGATTGATGTTATTATACCACCTGATATCATTTTATGTCAATCGTCCGAAACGGCAAACCGGATGCGCGGACAAAAGAATCAGCGGAAACCCAAAAAGAATCGCTTTTGCGCCGCAATGCGGGACGATCGCCGTTTTCCCGCCAGAGAAAGGAGGTGGCGCGCGTGTCCATCCGCATGGATGAAAAAACAAATACGCTCTACGCGGACACAGATGTGCTCGCTTCCTTTGCCCGCACAAAGGAAGGGGCGCCGCTCTCCGCCGGCTTCCGTCTGAGCGCGGGAGACGCGGACGCCGGAGGCGCGGAGGCGGACGTGCGCCGCGGCGTTCCGGTCTCCGCGGGGCGGGAAGCGGAGGGCTTCCGATTTGTTTTCGGCGGAGAGGCGGACGCCGTCTCCTTTGACGGGGTAACGCTGACATGCGAAATGCAGCGGCGCGTGCGCGGCAATCCCGCCTATGCCGCGCCGGGGGGAGATCCCGTGTTTCTTGCGCGCGCCATGGCGACCGCCTTCATGCTTTTGGAAAACGAAGGATGCGAAAGCGTCGCTTTGCGGCTGTGCTTCATTCGGGAAAAGGACGGGGCGGCAAAGTGCTGGGAAGCGATGTTCGCGCGCGCCGTGCTGGCGCGCGCCTTCGACGCGCTCTTCGAGCGCGCCAAACCGTTTCTTCTGCTGGAAGCGCGCCGGAAAAGCACCGGGCGCGCGGCGCTCGCCCGGCTTCGCTTTCCCTATCCTTCGATCCGGGAAGGGCAGCGCGATTTTATCGAGGAGCTGTACCGCTGCGCGCGTGCGCGTCGCCGCCTTCTGGTCAGCGCTCCGACCGGGATCGGAAAAACCATGTCGTGCCTGTATCCTGCACTGCGCGCTGTGGGCGCCGGATATGTAGACCGCGTCTTTTATTTCACTGCCAAGACCGTGACCGGCAACGCGGCGCTCGACGCCGCGCGCACCCTCGGCGCGCAGGCACCGGAGCTGCGCTGCATCCGCATCTCCGCAAAGGAACGGCTCTGCCCCCGCCGCGCGGCAGGTGAGTCGGAGCGCGGCATGTGCCGACGGTGTGAAATGCTCGCCTCGCGCGCCGGCGTTTCGTATGAGGAGCGGCGCGACCGTGCGCTGCGCGCGATGCTGACACCGGGCGGCGTAACCGATTCGGCGGACATCGTGCGGACGGCGGAGGAATACGGCGTCTGCCCCTATGAGCTGTCTCTGGACGCCAGCGAATACTGCGAGCTGATCGTCTGCGATTACAGCTATCTGCTCGACCCCGCCGTCCGTTTCAGACGGTATTTTGAAGAGCGGCGCGGCGAAGAATACGCGTTCCTGTTCGACGAGGCGCACAATCTGCCCGACCGCGCGCGGGAGACTTACTCCGCCTCGCTCTCCCGCGCCCAGCTTGAATCGTTTGCCGCTGAGGCGCGCGCCGCGCTGCCGGACGACCGACCGCTTTCCGACGCGTGCGATGCGGCAGAGGCAATGCTGGACATGCTCGACGCACTCTGCGCGGAAAACGGAAACGCGGAGGAGGGGCCTGCAGGCTATCTGCTCCAGCCATCGCCGCCCGTTTTTGTCGTGGAAACCCTTGCGCGCCTGCACGCCGTATGCGACGAATACCTGAGACGTGATTATGAGAGCGCCGCGCCGCTCTTTGAGGATATGCGAACCTCCCTGCGCCGCTTCGGCGAAGCGGTGCGAAACGCCGATGAAGCGTTTACCTTTTATGCGGAAGCGGGAGACGGACGGACGTCGCTGCGCGTCATGTGCCTGGATCCCTCCTCGCTTCTCGACACAGTCATGAAGCAGGCGCGCGTATGCGCGCTGTTTTCCGCGACCCTCTCGCCGATGGAGTATTACGCCGATGTGTGCGGCTGCCGGGACGCCGTCCGCCTGGAGCTTCCCTCCCCCTATGAACGAGACAATCTGTGCCTGGTCACCGTGGATTCCGTCAGCACGCGCTTCACCGAACGGAAGCGCTCCGCCGCCGACATCGCCGAGCTGATCGAAACGGTCACCTCGGCGAAGGAGGGAAACTATATCGTGTACTTCCCCTCCTACCGCTATATGGAGTCCGTATGCCGGCAGTATCTGCGTCTCTCTCCGTCCTGCCGCGTTCTCATGCAGAAGCAGAACATGACGCTCGCGGAACGGCAGAAATTTCTCTCCGCCTTCAGCGCTGCCTCCCGACGGGGCGGCGGCATCGCGGCGTTCTGCGTTCTCGGCGGCATTTTCTCCGAGGGGATCGATCTGCGCGGGGAAAGCCTGATCGGGACGGTCATCGTCGGGATCGGACTGCCGGGACTGTCGAGCGAGCTGAACATTCTCGCCGACTACTATGAGCGCACGCGTGAAAACGGCAGGGATTACGCGTATCTGTATCCGGCAATGAACCGGATCCTGCAGGCGGCGGGACGCGTCATCCGCAGCGAAACGGACCGCGGCGCCGTCGTTCTGATCGACGACCGCTACGCCGACCCGGGGATCCGCCGCCTCCTCCCGCCGCATTGGAGCCGGATGCAGTACACGGGCGATGCATATACGCTCAGCGTGATTCTGGACCGTTTCTGGAACGGGAGCGGCAAAGCCTGACCGGAGACAGAAAAAATCTCCACACTTTCCGCCGTATCCCCTTTTGTTTTTGGCAATGTCGCCAAACTTCAGAAAAATACAGAAAAATCGTTTTCATATGACGCTTTTTGTGCTATACTAATTCGGTTAAATAAGTTTATGACGAAGGATCGGATTTACTGTTTTGGTCAGAGAAGATTTACGGAATGTAGCCATTATCGCCCATGTCGACCACGGCAAGACTACGCTGGTGGACGCCATGCTCAAGCAGGGCGGCGCATATCATGAGAATCAGGTCGTCGCGGAACGCGTCATGGACTCCAACGCCATCGAACGGGAACGCGGAATCACGATCCTCGCAAAGAATACCGCCGTCCATTACAAGGGCGTCAAAATCAATATTGTCGATACCCCCGGGCACGCCGATTTCGGAGGCGAGGTCGAACGCATCCTCAAAATGGTCAACGGCGTCATCCTGCTTGTGGACGCAGCCGAGGGACCGATGCCGCAGACACGCTTCGTTCTCCAGCGCGCCATGGAGCTGAACCACCGCATCATCGTCGTCGTCAACAAGATCGACCGCCCGGATGCGCGCATTCCGGAGGTGATCGACGAGACGCTGGAGCTGCTGCTCGATCTGAACGCAACGGACGAACAGCTGGACTCCCCGATGCTCTTCTGCTGCGGCAGGCAGGGCACCGCCTCGCTGGATCCGGACACGCCCGGCACCGACCTGCGCCCGCTGTTCGACACGATTCTCGAATACATCCCCGCCCCGGAGGGAGAGATCGACGCGCCGCTGCAGCTGCTCGTTTCCTCCATCGACTATAACGATTACGTCGGACGCATCGGCATCGGACGTATCGAGCGCGGCAGCATCCGCGTCAATCAGGACGTTGCCATCTGCAACTATCACAATCCGGAAACCGCGCGGCGCACGCGCATTGCGGCGCTGTATCAGATCGACGGTCTGGAACGCGTACCGGTCGAGAGCGCGAAAATGGGCGATATCGTCTGCTTTTCCGGCGCCGCCGACATTACGATCGGCGATACGCTGACCTCGCCCGAGTCGCCGCAGCCGCTGGAATTCGTCAAGGTTTCCGAGCCGACGATGGAAATGACCTTCTCCGTCAACGACAGCCCGTTTGCCGGGCGTGAGGGCAAGTTCGTCACCTCCCGCCAGATCCGCGAGCGCCTCTACAAGGAAACGCTCAAGGACGTTTCCCTGCGCGTCCGCGACGGCGAAACGACCGATTCCTTCAAGGTGGCGGGACGCGGAGAGATGCATTTGTCCATCCTGATCGAGACGATGCGCCGCGAAAACTATGAGCTCTGCTGCTCCATGCCGCATGTGCTCTTCAAGGAGATCGACGGACGCCTGTGCGAGCCTATGGAACGCGTCTCCATCGACGTGCCGGACGAGGCGGTCGGCAGCGTGGTCCAGAAGCTCGGCGCACGCAAGGGCGAGCTGATCGAGATGGGCAAGGCAGGCTCCCGCACGCGTATCGAGTATTCCATTCCCTCCCGCTGCCTCTTCGGCTACCGGAGCGAATTCATGACCGACACAAAGGGCGAGGGCGTCATCAACACGCTCTTTGACGGCTATCAGCCGTTCAAGGGAGAAGTAACTACCCGTTTCACCGGCTCACTGATCGCATCCGAGGACGGCGAGGCGACTTCCTACGGCCTCTATAACGCGCAGGATCGCGGCGCCATGTTTATCGGCGTGCAGACCCCCGTCTATGAGGGCATGATCGTCGGCGAATGTCCGAAGCAGGAGGACATCGCGCTGAACGTATGCAAAAAGAAGCACCTGACGGCGATCCGCTCCAAGGGCGCGGACGAGGCGCTGATCCTGACGCCGCCGAAGATCCTGTCTCTCGAGCAGGCGATCGAATACATCGCCGACGACGAGCTGATCGAGGTCACGCCAAAATCGATCCGTCTCCGCAAAAAGATTCTGAACACAGAGCTTCGCCTCAAAGCGGAAGCAAAGCTGAAAAAATAAAAAGAAAGCAGTACGAGGACAGCGGCAGGGAGAGCGGAGCAAAGCTCCGCTCTCCCTGCCGCTGTATGCCGCAAAAAGCGAGAAACACACGGGAAATACCGTCCAGCCAGATTCACTCGGAAACGTGCCGCTGGACCTTCCGCAGCATTCACGGAATCCGGTCGGGAAACGCGGCGCGCACGATGTATTCGTCGCCGCCCTCGCACAGCGTCCTGCACGGGAAGCAGATCCCGGTCAGCTCCAGCTGCGAAAAGCCATGCCCGAAGCCTGCGCCGGTCATTTTGACATAGCTCTCATACATCGTCCACGCCTCACAGAACGCGCGCGGATACGCCGCATCGCTGAGCGGCGCAAGCTGCCTTTGTTTCTCCGCCGGAAAAAAGCGCGCCGCGATCCTGCGCAGCCGCGCGGCGTCGCCCGGTGCGCGGACAAGCTCGACGTCAACGCCGACCTCCGGCGCACTCGATCCCGCTTCCAGCACGGTATAGCCGTCCGCCTCCGCCAATCCCGGAACGCTGAACGCGCACACCGCTATTTTACCGGAGTGCGAAACGGAAAACCGGACGGCGCTTTTGGCATAATACGGCTTTCCTCCCGGCGCAGCACACAGCGGCGGCTCCTCGCCGCCGGCAAGCGCACGGTACATCCGCGCCCGCAGAGAGGCGGCGCACGCATGCTGCGTCTCCCCCGCCTGAACGATCGCGCTTCCCAGAAAAATCATGCGTTTCCCCTTTCTTCCGAAGCATCTGGAAATTCTGCACAAAAAACTATTTACAAATCTGCGATTTTGGTGTATAATAAGGTATACTAAGTGGAATCAGGAGGCTCATTATGGGAACCATCATCACGATAGCGCGCCAGTTCGGAAGCGGCGGTCACGAGGTTGGGCGGAAGCTCGCCGAGATGCTCGGCGTCAAATGCTACGACCGTGATCTGATTACCCTCGCCGCGCAGAAAAGCGGCATGAGCGAGGAAGCGCTCGGTCATGTGGATGAGAAGGCGGCAAGCAGCCTTCTGTATACACTCGTCATGGGCTCCAACATATATCACAGCAATGTGGATCAGTTCAACGTGCCGATCAACGACAGGCTTTTCTGTATCCAGTCGGAGATCATCCGCGAGATCGCCGCCAAAGAAAGCTGCGTCATCGTCGGAAGGTGCGCGGACTACGTTCTCACCGAGCATCCCCGCTGCGTACGCGTGTTTGTATATTCCGGATTTGATGCGCGGGTAAAAACCGTCTGCGAGCGCAGCTCCGTCAGCGAGGGCGAAGCGCGCGATATGATTATCAAGAATGACAAGCGCCGCTCCAACTATTACAACTATTACACCGGGCATAAATGGGGTCGGCTGGAAAACTACGACCTTTCCCTCTCGACGGAAAAGCTTGGCGTCGAGAAAACCGCACGGCTCATCGCCGACTACGCATCGGCTGCCTATCCCGACTGAGCTCAGTATAAAGCGGACGCACGGTTTCTGCCGCGCGCCCGCTATTTTTTCGTCAGCTTGTATTTCCAGGTGCCGAAGTAGAACTTCGGCAGCCGCATCATCCTGCCGATCCGCCACGGCTCGCACAGAAGCCGGTACAGCCATTCCAACCCCAGCCGGATAAAGATTTCCGGTGCACGCTTCACCATACCTGCGTACACGTCCAGCGACCCGCCGAGTCCGGCAAGGATCCGAACGGAAGGGAGCGCCGCGCGGTTTTCCGCGATCCATTTTTCCTGCGCGGGAGCACCGAGACAGACAAACAGAATCTCCGCTCCGCTCTCAAGGATCCGGGCGAGCACCGCGTCATTCTCCGCCCCGCTCTTACAAAAATACCCGTCATGCACGCCCGCGACGCGCAGATCAGGCAACTCCTCTGTCAGACGCCGTGCCGCCTCCTCGGCGACGCCCGGCTTTCCGCCCAGAAAATACACTGTCCTCCCGTCCTCCGCCGCAAACGAAAGAACACGGCGTCCGAGATCGATCCCGGCGACTTTCCCCTTCAGCGGTGTGCCGAGGATCCGCGCCGCCTTCACGACGCCGATCCCGTCCGGGATCACAAGTCCGGCGGAATTCACAATGTCGCGCAGCGTTTCATCCTCCACGCACATCTGGACGATCTCCGAATTCGGCGTGAATACGGGGGTCTGTTCGCCCTCCGACACGCGGCGGCGCAGAAAAGCGGCAGCCTCGTCCAGCGTCACATTATCAAAGAGAACGCCGCGGACGTCAACCTTCTGCGGCATCTCTCAGGTATCCGTTCTGGCGCTCAGATAATCCACGATATCGCCGATCGTGACAAATTTATGAATATCATCGTCGCTGATTTCAATATCAAACTTCTCCTCGCAGAGCAGCACGAGATCCGCCAGTTCCAGCGAGTTGATTCCCAGATCATTGACAAGCTCGGCAGACATGGTAACATCGTCCGGATTGACGGACAGCTCATCCACGAGCAGTTCCTTCACTTTTTCAAACATGATATCTCCTCCCGCCGTGCCGCCGGCACGGTACATCTCTGAAGTGCCGCGCAGGTCGCGGCTGAATAACAGTATCATTATAAAATGCATGGGTACGTTTGTCAAGGATTTTTTTGCCGCGCGCGCAAAACCGAACCAAAAAACGCAAAACCGAACGAAAAAAACGCATATCTCTTGCATTGCCGGTTCGTTTCTTATATAATTGTAACAGCAGGATTCCCACCTCCGGCGGGAATCACTCATCCGATTTACAAGGAGTTCTGAATGTATGAAAATCAGCGTTACCTCTTACAGCTTCGGCCGCTATATCGCGCCGGAAAAGCTCGGCTATCTCGGCATCATCGACAAAGCGGCGGAAATGGGCTTTGCGGGAATTGAATTCAGCGAGGGTCCGTGGATGCAGGAGCCGGACGCCGCCGCACGCATCCGTGAACGCGCCGGCGAGCGCGGCCTCGCGGTCGTTTCTCTCTGCGTCGGCGCAGACTTTCTGAACGGCTGCGGCGGAGACACCAAGGCGGAGATCGCGCGCGTCCAGGGAATGGTGGATTTCGCTGCGGAGATGGGCGCCGCACGCATGCGCCACGACATCACCGGCGGCTTCCGCGGCAAAAAGATCTGCCGCGG
The DNA here is from genome assembly GCA_051867895.1 of Eubacteriales bacterium. Lineage (GTDB taxonomy): Bacteria > Bacillota > Clostridia > Oscillospirales > CAG-272 > SIG701. Next base: position 114,235 of record JBJDZH010000028.1, on the reverse strand, counting down.
CTACGACGACGCTCTGAAAATCGCCGCGCCCGCCGTCTATGAGATCGCCGCGTACGCCGAGCAGAAGGGCGTCGGCACCATGACGGAAAACCACGGCTACTTCTCGCAGGACGCCGCGCGCGTGGAAAAGCTCATCAACACCGTCGCGCACCCGAACTTCGGCGCGCTCGTCGATCTCGGCAACTTCATGTGTGCCGATGAGGATCCGACCCTCTCCGTCTCCATTATGGCGCCCTACGCCGTCCATGTACACGCCAAGGACTTCCACTATAAGAGCGGCATGCTGCCGAATCCCGGCAAGGGCTGGTTTCAGACAAGAGCCGGCAACTACCTGCGCGGCGCCATCATCGGGCACGGCGAAGCCAAAATCGCGCAGAGCATCGCAACGCTGAAAAAAGCCGGCTACGACGGCTATGTGACCGTCGAGTTTGAAGGAATCGAGGACAATCTTCTCGGTATCGAATACGGACGCGACAATCTGCGCTCCTTTATCGGTCTCTGATGCGCGCACCTGCTTCTCCGCGTGCAGGCGGTACGGATACACAGCGAAAAAAGCGGCGCATGGCGGCAGCGGTCATACTCCTTGCGCTGCTCGGCGCGCTCAGCTTCTTCCTTTTGCAGAAGCCGGAGCTGTTCGCATGGAGCTCCGGGGAAAAGCAAATCACCTCGATGTACTCCGACCGCCTGCTCAGCTACGCGTTTTATCCGACGGATTACGAGCTGGACGTGACGAAAGACGAGGTCTACATGGGACTGGACCGCTACATCCACATCCAGCGCGGCGGGGAGAACATCGCCGTGACGGACGGTAACTATGAGGCGCACGGAGAGGCGATCGTGTTCTTTTCCCGCTATTTTGAAGCCGCCATTGCGGGCGACGCGGAAACGTATAACTCGCTCTTTACCGACGCATACTACCAAAGCGCCGAGCCGTACGACCGCTTCGCGCCGCAGATGATCTACGGCATCTGTCTGGAACAGCTGAACTGCACGGAAACGCCCGCAGGCGACAGCTATGTTTTTGACGTTACCTACGCGATCCACCGCAACGACGGCACTTTCCGCAACGACATCGACAGCGACGCGTTCAAAACGCTGATTTTTGAGCTTGTCCCGGACGGAGGAGAACTGAAGATCAACGCGATCGACTACTACCGGTATCTCTCCTGAGCGGCGCAGTCCGTATGTGCTTACATACCGTCCTTTGGAAGGAGATTGCCATGCGGATTGCCATACTCGATCTGATGCCGGTTCTGTGGGGGATGTGCGCGCTCGCCGCGCTGCTGCTCGCCCTGTTTGGAGAATGGGGCGCGCCCGCGCGGACGCTTCCCGCAGCAGCCGCTGCGCTGATCCTGTATTTTGCCGGACTCCCGCCGCGCGTACAGGTCGCCGCCTTTGCCGGGATGTTCCTGCTCGATGCTGCCGTATGGGCGGCACTGACGCGTCTCTCGCAATACCGCCGCAAAAAAACCGCGCAGAAGCCCCCGCCACCGGACACGGTTTCCGGAGATCCGAAAGCTGGCTCTGAGCTGCCGGGCAGCTGACGTTTTCGTCATTGCCGCACGTACAGGCGGATAAGTACCGGCGATCCCGTCAGCCGCGGCACGCGGACCATGGGAACGAACTCCCGGCAGATGTCGGTTATTTCGCACATCGAAAAAACTTTGCCAGTGAAAACAGCGCGGAGACAAACGCCTCCGCGCTGTTTCTGGTTTTTGCCGGACTCCCGCCGCGCGTACATGCTGCCACATTCCTGCGCTGCACCTCCGTATGGGCGGTGTCGAGCTTTCTTTCTGCGTTCCAGCGAGATGACAAACGCCGCGCAGAACGGCTGCTTGCCGGGCAAGTCTGGCGGCAAAGCGCAGAATCTCAGCCAAGCACGCCCTGCAATACGATGGCAAGAATCCCCCCTGCCGCAAACAACGCGGCGGCGGTATACATGGAGCCAAGCAGCCGCCGGTGATACAGCGCGCCGCTGCGCGCGTCGTAATACAGCCGTTCCGTTTCCCCGACAGGCACCGAGGCGGCGGTATGGCAGACGGCGCGCATCGTCTCGCCTCCACAGGTGAATTCGTATTCGGTCACAACCTCGCCGTCCTCCTGCCCTTCCTGCCCGTCCTCCTCACAGCGGATCACCTTCGCCTCCACGAGGGACACCTGTTTCCCGCGGCTGAGGCTGAGCGCCGCCGCCAGAAACAGTGCGCCGCCGCTGAGAAAAAACACGCCTGTCCATCCGATCCAGTTCATACTGTCCTCCCGTCTGCCGGATGCACTCCGGCTCCCGATCTGCGGTAGGTCTCCCGCAGCTCCATTATACCACACCCGGCGGACAATTTGCAATCCACAGCGGTGCGTGCGGTTCCCCGAAAAAATTTGTGCAGGATGCCCATCGGATTTTGCTTGACATTGTCAAAAATAAGTGTTATACTATCGGTAACAAATCAATAACAGGCTGTGACGAAGACGGCAGAAAAGAGATCTCCCCAGAGAGCCGGTGTTTGGTGCGAACCGGCAGATCGTTTTTCATATGCCTATCACTTCCGAGCCGGAAGCCCGAAAGCGGCGCTGCCCGCAAGTAGACGCTTCCCGTGATTGCTGCGTCAAGGCATAGGACTTGCTTGAGTCCGAGAGCGGCATCGTTTTACGGTGCAATTTGAGTGGTACCGCGGGTTCATATCAGACCCGTCTCAAAGAAATCTTTGAGACGGGTCATATTTTTTTCGGAGGCAGATTATGCAGGCATCAACTCTGAGTCAACTCAGCGAAATCGGCGCGCGTATCCGGGATATGCGCGAGATCGCCGGTCTCACCACGGCGGAAATGGCAAAAAAGACGGAGGTCCCGGAGGCGGATTACATCCGCTATGAAGCGGGCGAAACCGATCTTCCCTTCACGTTTCTGCACAAATGCGCGCTGGCATTCGGCATTGAGATTACCGATATTCTGGAAGGACACAGCGCCAACCTTTCCTCGTACACCGTAACGCGCAAGGGAAAAGGCGCGCAGACGGCGCATGAGGACGGCATCGAAATCGCCGACCTCGCGCCCATGTTCCGCGGAAAGCTCGCTGAGCCGTACTGGGTGCGCTATGAATATTCAGAGGCGCTGCAATCCGCGCCCATCCACTGCACGAAGCACGCCGGTCAGGAGTTCGATCTGGTCCTCAGCGGCCGCCTGAAGGTGCAGGTCGGTCAGCACACCGAATACCTCGACGAGGGCGACAGCATTTTCTACAACAGCTCGACGCCGCACGGCATGATCGCCGTGGACGGCAAAGACTGTGTGTTTCTCGCCATGGTCATGTCCGGCGAGGCGAACAGCGACAACACCATCCATCCCGGCTATGTCTCCGTCCCGCAGGCGGAACACCTCGTCATTGAGGATTTCGTCAAGGCGGAAACGGACAAGAACGGGCTGCTCCAGAAGATCGATTTTGTCAACGAGGACAAGTTCAACTTCGCCTTCGACGTTGTGGATACGCTCGGCCGCCAGAAACCGGACGCGCTCGCCATGATCCACCTCGACCGCAACAAGACGGAACGCCGCTTCACCTTCGCGGACGTCAAGCGCGCCTCCTCCCAGTGCGCCAACTATTTCAAATCTCTGGGCATCCAGCGCGGCGACCGCGTGATGCTGGTGCTCAAGCGCCACTATCAGTTCTGGTTCGCCATCCTCGGTCTGCATAAGCTGGGCGCCATCGCCATTCCAGCGACCAATCAGCTGCATGAGCACGATTTCACCTACCGCTTCGACGCGGCTGGCGTTTCCGCCATCCTCTGCACGGCGGACGGCGACACCGCCGCCGAGGTGGATCGCGCGGCGGCGCAGTGCCCGTCCGTGAAAACGAAGATCCTTGTCGGCGGGCAGCGCGAAGGCTGGCATGACTTCGACGCGGAATATCCGCTCTTCACCGGAAAGTTTGAGCGCACACCAGACGCCCCCTGCGGCGACGACTCCATGCTGATGTTCTTCACCTCCGGCACGACCGGCTATCCGAAGATCGCCGAGCACAGCTACAAGTATCCGCTCGGTCACTACATCACGGCGCGCTACTGGCACAACATCCATCCGGGCGGACTCCATCTGACGATCTCCGACACCGGCTGGGGCAAGGCGCTGTGGGGCAAGCTGTACGGACAATGGATGTGCGAGGCTGCCGTCTTCACCTACGATTTCGACCGCTTCCATGCAGAGGATATCCTGCCGCTGTTCGCACAGTACCACATCACGACCTTCTGCGCGCCGCCGACCATGTACCGCATGCTGATCAAAGAGGATCTGTCCAAGTACGATCTCTCCTCCATCCGCTATGCGACGACGGCGGGCGAGGCGCTCAACCCGGAGGTCTTCCGTCAGTTCGAGCAGCAGACGGGACTCCGGATCATGGAGGGCTTCGGGCAGACCGAAACGACGCTGACGATCGGCAACCTCGTCGGCAGCACAAGCAAGATCGGCTCCATGGGCAAGCCGGTACCGCTGTACGACATCGATCTGGTCAATCCGGACGGAGAGCCTGTCAGCCTTGGCGAGACGGGCGAGATCGTCATCCGCACCGACAAGAAGATCCCCTGCGGTCTGTTCAAGGGCTACTATCGGGATCCGAAGATGACCGAGGAGGTCTGGCACGACGGCATGTATCACACGCGCGATCTTGCGTGGCGCGATGAGGACGGCTTCTTCTGGTATGTCGGCCGCGCGGACGACGTCATCAAGTCCTCCGGCTACCGCATCGGACCGTTTGAGATCGAGAGCGTCATCATGGAGCTGCCGTATGTTCTGGAATGCGGCGTCTCCGCCGCACCGGATGAAGTGCGCGGTCAGGTCGTCAAGGCAAGCATCGTTCTGACCAAGGGTACCGTCGGCACCGAAGAACTGAAAAAAGAAATCCAGGATTACGTGAAAAAGCAGACCGCTCCGTACAAATATCCGCGCATCGTCGTATTCCGCGACGAGCTGCCGAAGACCATCAGCGGCAAGATCCAGCGCAACAAGCTGTAAAAGCGACGCCTGCCGCATCCTCCGGCGGGGAGATGACTCCCCGCCGCGATCCTCTTTCGACATTCTCCCCCTTTCTCCCTGCCCGGAGCCAACGCCTTGACAACTGTAAAGTCTTATGGTATACTGAATCAGAATATCCTGTGATGTATATGGCGAGGTGAAGGAGTTGAAGGTTTCGCTCTGGTACGTGCTCCGCGAATTCCGGCGGCGTCCGAAACGCTTTCTTTCCCTGACGGCTGTCAGCGCCGCCGTCATGTCGGTCATGATCCTGCTGGTTCTGTGGATGGAAGCGGAATGGCGCGCCGACGTGATGCCGGAGAAGCCCAATAATTATCATTTTTCCTTTTATAATCTTACCGAGGCGGACAAAAACTACATCCGCTCCCAGGACTGGGTGCAGGCAACGTACGATATATACAGCAGCGATCCCGATATTCCCGCAGCCTACGTCAACTCCTTCCGCGTCCGCGTCACATGGGATCATGTCGGCGACGCAGTCGCGCTGGCGCGTTCCGTCATGCTCCGGCGGGGACTTTTCGAGCGGGAACCGTATGCCGAGCTGTATCGCCGGGAATACCAGGATCAGTACGAGAAATTTTTGGAAAAATGGAACGGGCAGACGCAAAACGGCGGCACCACCATCGAGGAGGCCTCCGCCATCAACGCGCGTTCCTTTCTCCTGCGGTACGGCGGCATCAAAAACAAATACTTTATTTCCAAAACGCAGAACAGCTACATCATGCAGCCCGCTTTCTTCTCGACGCTGCTTATGTTCGCTCTGTTTTTCAGCGGTGCGACCACGATTCTGATCCTGGAGACGTACCGCTCCTGCTTCCGGGAATACGGCAGCCTGCGCGCGCTGGGCTGTCGGAAATCGCAGCTCTTCGTTATCAATCTTCTCGAAACGCTCGGCGTCAATCTGGCGGCGATCCCTATAGCCATTCTTTTCACCGCCGGCGCAGTGCAGCTGTATTACAGACTGACCGCGCCGTACGCCGCCGCGGCACAGGATGCGTATTTCACCATCACGGATTACGTACCGGTGCGGACGCTGCTTGTGCTGTCCGGATATCTGATTTTTGCCGCGCTGCTCGGCGCGCTGTTGGTCTGCTGGCTGTACCGGGATAAAACGATCATGTCGCTTCTGCGCGGGGAGGGCACCTTCACCGTGTCCTTTGTCTCCAAAACCTCCTCACGCTTTGAAAAAGCGCGCGGTGTCGGCGCATACAGCCGTCTGTACGCATTCCGTGCCCGGTCTACGCTGATACGCTACGCGGTCATCGTCGCCATTATGATGCCTCTGCCGATGTATTATCTGCTCGTCGGTATCTTCATGCTCACCGGCATGAATACCCCTTCCGATATCGTTCAGGGGGTCTACATACTGTTCCAGGCAGTCGCGGTGCTCGCAACGACCCTGTGCGTCACCTATGCCGCGTCGCGGATGTCCGCGCGTTCCCGCGCCCCGGAGCTTGCAGTTCTCCGCGCCCTCGGCGCGAACCATCAGACGATCCGGCGCGTCACCTATCCCACCGCCACGATGCAGGGAGCCGCCATTCTGCTGCTGGCGACGTTCATCAATCTGACGATCAGCAATACTTTCGTAACCGAAACATATGTAGCCTCGCGGGAGGGCGCGCAGTCCGCGGCTGCCGTGCTTGCAGAGCTTCTGATGTCCGTTCTCAGCGCTGCGTGCTTCGTTCTTCCCTCCGTCTACAGCGGACTGATTACGTTTCTGCACGGCTTCTTTTGCCGTCCCATTCTCACCTCCATCCGTGAACCGGAATAGAGCCGGGAAAGGAGAACCGATATGCGAAAAAAAAGAAGCACCGAGAAGATCACGATCCCGCCGGAGCAGGTACTGGTATGCCGCGGACTGACGAAATCCTACTTTCAGGGCGATGCACACATCAAGGCGGTAAACGACTGCTATCTGACAGTAAAACGAGGCGAATTCGTCTCCATTGTCGGCACCTCCGGCTCAGGCAAATCCACGCTGCTGCATATGCTGGCAGGTCTGGATGAGCCGTCCAGCGGAAAGGTATACCTGTCGGGGAAAGATCTGTTCGACATGCCGGACAAAGAGCTTTCCGACTACCGCAGCCGCAGGATCGGTTTTATTTTCCAGTCGTTCAATCTGCTGCCGGTGCTGACGGCAAAGGAAAACATCCTCCTCGCACAGAAGCTCGCCGGCGGCACGCATTTTCCCTCGTATCTGGACACGCTCGCAAAACAGCTGAAAATCGACGACCGGCTGCACCATCTTCCAAGCGAGCTCTCCGGCGGTCAGCAGCAGCGCGTCGCCGTCGCGCGGGCGCTGATTAACCGCCCGGATATCGTATTCGCCGATGAACCGACCGGAAATCTGGATGAGGAATCGGCGTCGGAGCTGATCCGGCTTCTGCTCGCCACACGGGCAGAGCTGGGACAGACGCTGGTGATGGTCACGCACGACAAAACAATCGCCCGGCGCGCCGACCGCGTGTTCACCATGCAGAACGGCGTACTGACTCCCGCCTGAGCCGCTTCCGCCTTTTCCGGAAAAACTTTTTCAGCACGATTTCTGAAATTTCGCGGTTTCTCTTGACAGAAGCCGCGGCGTATGGTATAATCCTTGATAATAAAGCGATGACGAAGAGGACAGAGAAATCCGTTTATCCAGAGAAGTGGCGGTCGGTGCAAGCCATCATAAGCGTTTCTTTTGTTTGTAGCTTCTGAGCCGGGAAGAAGAAAGCGTTCTGCAAGTAGAACTTCCCCGTAACTGCTGCGTGAAAGCATAGGGCTTGTTGGAGCCTAAAGAGGCGTCGGCTTTTGCCGGGGCAATTTGAGTGGTACCGCGGGTGAATACAATGTTTCGCTCGTCTCAAGGATTTTATCATCTTTGGGACGGGCTTTTTTCGTCCCGAATTTGCCGGAGGAAACAACCGAATGAAAAAGCAGATCACCGGACTCGACTTCAAGATCAGCGAGATGGCAGGACGCATCCGCGACCTGCGCGAGATCGAAGGGCTGAGCACCGCCGAAATGGCGGAGAAAACAGGCGTCACCGAGGCTGAATACACCGCGTGCGAGGCAGGGCTGAGCGATCTCACATTCGCTTTCATCTACCGCTGCGCGCTCGCCTTCAACGTAGACGTCACAGATATCATCGAAGGAAAAAGCCCGACGCTGGCAGGCTATACGGTCACGCGGCGCGGCGGCGGTCAAATGATTCAGGAAGCGCACGGCATGGTGTACTACAACCTTGCCGCCCCCTTCAAGAACCGCATCGCGGAGCCTCTGTATGTCCGCGTTGGCTTCAGCGAGGAAGCGCTACACCGCGACATCGAAATGACTACCCATGAGGGGCAGGAGTGCGACATCGTCATCAGCGGTACACTGAAAGTGCAGATCGGCGAGCACAAGGAGATCCTCCACGAGGGAGACAGCATCTACTACGACAGCAGCACGCCGCACGGCATGATCGCGCTCGACGGACAGGACTGCCTGTTCTACGCCATCGTGCTCAATCCTTCCGGCGCGGAGATCCCCGAGTTCTCCATCGCCGCCACATCGCCCGCCGCGCCGGCGCACATCGACCGCGGCAGCGACGAACGCATCTACCGCCGCTTCATCGACGTAACGGAGGACGAGCACGGTACACCCGTCTCCATCCGCTTCAAAAACACGGAGCATTTCAATTTCGCCTTTGATATCGTGGACGAGCTCGGCGCCGCCAAGCCGGACAAAACCGCCATGTACTATCTTTCCGGCGATAAATCCTACGAGCACCGCTTCACCTTCTCCGAGATGGCAAAGGAATCTGCACGCTGCGCCAACTATTTCAAGTCGCTCGGCATCGAGCGCGGCGACTGCGTAATGCTGATCCTGAAACGGCACTGGCAGTTCTGGCCCGCCATGCTCGGGCTGAACAAGCTCGGCGCTATCGCCATCCCCGGCACGAATCAGCTTCTCGCCCACGATCTGGAATACCGTTTCCGCCTCGCGCAGGTCAAAGCCGTTCTCTGTACGGCAGACGGGGACAGCGCCCATCAGGCGGAGCTGGCAGCGGAAAGCTGCCCCTCTCTCCGGGAGAAGATCCTTGTCGGCGGACAGCGCGCGGGCTGGCGCTCCTTCGACACAGAATACAAGCTGTACTCCAGCCATTACGAACGGACGCCGGACGCGCCCGGCGGAGACGATCCCCTGCTCGCCTTCTTCACCTCCGGCACGACCGGATACCCGAAAATGGCGCTTCACAATCACAAATACCCGCTCGGACATTTCCACACCGCCAAATACTGGCACTGCGTCGATCCGGAAGGACTGCATTTCACCATCTCCGACACCGGCTGGGCAAAGGCGATGTGGGGCAAGCTGTACGGTCAATGGCTGTGCGAGGCGGCGACTTTCGTCTACGATTTCGACCGCTTTGACGCCGCGCAGATCCTCCCGCTCTTTGAACAGTACCACATCACGACCTTCTGCGCGCCGCCGACCATGTACCGCATGCTCATCAAGGAGGATCTGTCCAAATACAGCTATTCCTATCTGCAGCACGCCACCACCGCCGGCGAGGCGCTGAATCCCGAGGTATTCAGACAGTTTGAAGCCGCGACCGGCATCCGGATCATGGAAGGCTTCGGTCAGTCCGAGACCACCTGCCTGCTCGGCAATCTGACCGGGGCGGGACACAAGATCGGCTCGATGGGCAAGCCGTGTCCGATCTACGACATCCACCTTCTCGACGCGGACGGAAACGAAGTCGGCGACGGAGAGACGGGCGAAATCTGCATCCGAACGGCGGACGGCGCTCCGTGCGGCTTGTTTACCGGCTATTACGCCGCGCCGCAGAAAACCGACGAGGTGTGGCACGACGGCTTCTATCACACCTGCGATCTGGCATGGCGCGACGAGGACGGCTTCTACTGGTATGTCAGCCGCATAGACGACGTCATCAAATCCTCCGGCTACCGCATCGGTCCGTTCGAGATCGAAAGCGTCATTATGGAGCTGCCCTACGTGCTGGAATGCGGCGTTTCCGCCGTTCCGGACGAGGTGCGCGGACAGATCGTCAAGGCAAGCGTCGTCCTGACGCGCGGCACGGAAGGCACGGACGAGCTGAAAAAGGAGATCCAGAATTACGTCAAGACGCACACGGCGCCCTACAAATATCCGCGTATCGTCGAATTCCGCACCGAGCTTCCCAAAACCACAAGTGGAAAAATCATACGCTCCAAACTCTGAACGCGGGAGAAATCATGCAGCATAAACGAATCACGCTGTTCGCAGGACACTACGGCAGCGGAAAAACCAATATCGCCGTCAACTACGCCCTTTTCCTCAAGGCGGCGGGGCATCCGGTCCGGATCGCCGATCTTGACATCGTCAATCCGTACTTTCGCACCATGGACAGCGCCGAACGGCTGCATGCGGCGGGGATCGAGCTGATCTCCTCCGCCTATGCCAACACAAACGTGGACTTCCCCGCCCTGCCACAGCAGATGTACGCCGTCACCGACGACACCTCGGAATACGCAGTCATGGACATCGGCGGCGATGACCGCGGCGCTCTGGCGCTCGGGCGATACGCCCCCGCCATCCTCGCCGAGGACAACTATGAAATGCTCTTTGTCATCAACTGCTTCCGCCCGCTGACACAGACCGCCGCCGATACGGCGCAGGTGCTGCGGGAGATCGAGGGGGCGGGCGGTATTCCGGCGACCGCCATCGTCAACAATTCCAATCTCGGCGACGCAACAACGCCGGAGGATGTGCTCTCCTCCGTCCGCTATGCGGAGGAAACGGCACGTCTGACCGGACTTCCCGTCAAGATGACGTGCGTGCGCGCCGATCTGCTTGCGCAGCTGGAGGGACGGATCCCGGATCTGTTCCCGCTCACGCTGCAGCATAAATATACCTGGAACTAATCCGAAGGAGGTATCTATATGGCGTCTCTGACTTTCAAGACGGATCTCTGCAAGGGGTGCGGACTGTGCGTGGCCGCATGTCCGAAGCATCTGCTTGCGCTTTCCAAGGACAAAATCAACAAAAAAGGACATCACCCCATCGAAATGACGGATCCATCCAAGTGCATCGCCTGCGCGTTCTGCGCGACGATGTGCCCTGACTGCATCATCACCATCGAGAAATAACACATTTTCACCGAGAGGAGAATATTTTCATCACACCGTGATGCAAATCGTACAGCAAAATGGCAGATAAAGTTCTGATGAAAGGCAACGAGGCGATCGCAGAAGCCGCGATCCTCGCCGGCTGCCGTCATTACTTCGGCTATCCGATCACGCCGCAGACCGAGGTCGCGGCGTATATGGCCAAGCGCATGCCCAAAATCGGCGGCGTCTTTCTGCAGGCGGAAAGCGAGCTCGCCGCCATCAATATGGTCATCGGCGTCGCATCCACCGGCAAGCGCTGCATGACCTCGTCCTCCAGCCCGGGAATCTCCCTGAAGTGCGAGGGACTTTCCTATCTCGCCGGATGCGATCTTCCCGCCCTCGTCGTCAATGTTGAGCGCGGCGGTCCCGGACTCGGCGGCATCCAGCCCTCCCAGTCCGACTATTTTCAGGCGACACGCGGCAGCGGTCACGGCGACTTTCACATGATCGTCCTTGCGCCCGCCTCCGTCCAGGAAATGGCAAGCCTCACCATGAAGGGCTTCGATCTGGCGGACAAATACCGCGTGACCTCCATGATCCTCGCCGACGGCACGATGGGACAGATGATGGAGCCTGTCACGCTCAGCGCGCCGGAGCTTCATACATACGACAAATCCTGGGCGCTGACCGGCACCGGCTGCTCCCGTCCGCACAATATCGTCAATTCCCTCTGCCTCGTTCCGGAGGAGCTGGAAAAAATGAACATCGAACGCTTCCAGCGCTACCACGCCATTGAGGAAAACGAAACGATGTACGAGGAATTCCTGATGGACGACGCCGAGATCGGGATCGTCGCCTTCGGCGTCGCCGCGCGCGTCTCCAAAAACGCCATCCTCGCCGCGAGAGCCAAGGGCATCAAGGTCGGCATGATCCGCCCGATCACCCTCTGGCCGTTCCCGAAGGCGCCTCTTGCCAGAGCGGCAGAGCACGTGAAGGAGTTCATCTCGGTAGAGCTGTCCATGGGACAGATGATCGAGGACGTGGCGCTCGCCACCCGCTGCACGCGCCCCGTCACGCTCGTCAGCCGCGCCGGCGGCGTGATCCCGTCGCCGGAGCAGGTCCTCGCAAAAATCGAAGAACTCGCAGGAGGTACTGGCAAATGATCGTCTTTGACAAACCGAAATCCCTGACCGACGCGCCGCTCCACTACTGCCCGGGCTGCACGCACGGCATCATTCACCGCCTGGTCGCAGAAGCCATCGACGAGCTGGGCATCGAGGGGCGCACCATCGGCGTCGCCTCCGTCGGCTGCTCCGTCATGGCATACAATTACTTCGCCTGCGATATGGTGCAGGCAGCGCACGGCCGCGCGCCGGCTGTTGCTACCGGCGTAAAGCGCTCCGATCCGGAAAAAATCGTGTTCACCTATCAGGGCGACGGCGATCTTGCCTCCATCGGCACCTGCGAAACGGTTCACTCCGCCTGCCGCGGTGAGAATATCACGATCATTTTCGTCAATAACGCCATCTACGGCATGACCGGCGGTCAGATGGCACCGACCTCCCTGCCCGGACAGGTAACGCAGACCTCCCCCTACGGCCGCGACGTCGCAACGCAGGGATATCCGATCCGCATGTGCGAAATGCTCGCGCAGCTGGACGGCGCTTCCTATCTGGAACGCGTTGCGGTAAACAATGTCAAAAACATCAGAAACGCCCGCCGCGCGATCCTGAAGGCATTCCAGAATCAGGTGGAGGGCAAGGGCTTCTCCATGATCGAAGTCCTCTCTACCTGCCCGACAAACTGGGGCATGACGCCGCAGAAGGCGCTTGAATGGGTGGACGAGAAGATGATCCCCTACTATCCTCTCGGCGTCTACAAGGACAAATATGCAGAGGAGGCGGCAAAATGACGACGCAGATCCTGATTACCGGTTTCGGAGGACAGGGCATCCTCTTCTCCGGAAAATTCCTCGCCTATAAGGCAATGATGGAGGACCGGCAGGTAAGCTGGCTTCCCTCCTACGGACCCGAAATGCGCGGCGGCACCGCCAGCTGCAGCGTTATCATTTCCGACGATCCGATCGGCTCCCCGATCGTGACAAAGCCGGACGTTCTCATCGCCATGAATCTTCCGTCCTTGGACAAATATGAGGACGCCGTCGCCCCCGGCGGTCTCGTCATCGTGGATTCCACGCTGATCGGCCGCAAGACAAAACGCACCGACATCCGGACGTGCTATGTTCCCGCCACACAGATGGCGTCGGACGAGGGCATCACCACGCTCGCCAACATGATTATTGTCGGGAAACTGATCCGCGAGTGCGACGCCATTTCCCACGATAACCTCTCCGACGCACTCGGCAAGGTCGTCTCCGCCCGCCATAAAGAAATGCTCGACTACAATCTCAAGGCTATCGAGCTGGGCTATCATTACGCCGACTGAAAGGAAGTACGCACTATGGAAATCAAAATCATCAGAACTGACGCCCCGAAGGCTAAGCCGGATCCCGCGACGCTCGGCTTCGGCAGGATCTTCACCGATCACATGTTCATTATGGAATACAGCCGCAGTGAGGGCTGGCATGACGCACGCATCGAGCCGTTCCACAACCTCACCCTGCATCCCGCCTCGACCGTTTTCCATTACGGCGCGGAAATTTTTGAGGGTCTGAAGGCGTACCGCCGTCCGGACGGCGGCGTGCAGCTCTTCCGCCCGATTGAAAACATCCGCCGTATGAACAACTCCGCCGAGCGCATCCGCCTGCCGCAGTTCGACGAAGAGCTGGGCATGCAGATCCTCGACACCTTCGTCTCCCTCGAGCAGGACTGGGTCCCCAGCGCACCGGGAACCTCCCTCTATCTCCGTCCGTTCCTGTTCGGCAATGACCAGCATCTCGGCGTTCACTCCATCGATCACGCCATGTTCGTTCTGATTGCGTCTCCCGTCGGCAGCTACTACGCAGAGGGAATCAATCCCGTCCGCATCATGATCGAAGCGGACGACGTGCGCGCTGTCCGCGGCGGCACGGGATACGCGAAATGCGGCGGCAACTACGCCGCCTCCAACCGCGCCGGCGAAAACGCCGAGAAGCTCGGCTTCTCGCAGGTTCTCTGGCTGGACGGCGTGGAGCGGAAGTACATTGAGGAAGTCGGCGCCATGAACGTCATGTTCCGCTTCGGTGACGAGATTGCTACGCCGAAGCTGACAGGCTCCATTCTCCCCGGCATTACGCGCAAGTCCTGCATTGAGCTGCTGCGCGCCGAGGGCTGGACAGTCAACGAACGCCTCATCAGCATTGAGGAGCTGGAGGACGCAATGAAGGAAGGACGTCTGACAGAGGCATGGGGCTGCGGCACCGCTGCCGTTGTCTCTCCGATCGGCGAGCTCTTCTACAAGGGCGAGAGCTTCACCGTCAGCGGCGGCAAAATCGGCGAGGTAACGCAGAAGCTCTATGATACGCTGACCGGCATCCAGTGGGGTAAGCTGCCCGATACGCACGGCTGGATCCACAAAATCGGCTGAGCTGAACGCGGTGTTTTTGTCGCACATGGATATTGACACCGCTTCGCAGATGTGGTATACTAACAGCAATATAAGAAATGCAGCGACGAAATTACGTCCCGGCAATGCGGCAAAGAGAACCGGCGGTTGGTGTAAGCCGGTGCGCACAGACGGTGTACGGTCTCATTTCTGAGCAGAATCTCTGAACCGAGTAGGAGATTCCGGATGCCCCGTTACCATGGCTGGAGACTTGTCTGAGTCTCGAGAGCGATTCCCTTTCCGGGAATAATTAGGGTGGTACCGCGGAGTTTCTTCGTCCCTGAGATCCATGGATCTCAGGGATTTTTTATTACCAGACATTACATTTCGGAGGAAAATATGAAAAACATTGCAATCGCAGATATGACCATGCTGCAAACTCCCACCTCATCCGCCTCATCACCGACCTTCCGCGAAAAAACGGAGATTGCCCGCAGCCTGGACCGGATGCGCGCGGACGTCATCGAGCTTCCCCCTATTGTTAACGAAAAAACGGATGCGCTGCTTGTACGCACCATTGCCCCCATCGTGTCGACCAGCACACTCTCCCAGTGCGCCGGCTACACGCCGGAATCTGTGGATACCGCGTGGAAAGCCGTATCCGGCGCCAAAAAAGCACGCCTCAGCATCGCATTTCCCACCTCGCCCGCGCAGATGGAGTTCTTCTGCCACATGAAGCCGAAGACTGTGGCGGAAGCGATCCCCGCGCTGATCGCGCGCGCCAGAACCTATACCGATGACGTGGAGTTCCGCGCCGTAGACGCCACCCGCGCAGAATATCCGTTTCTCATCGCGCTGATCGAATCCGCGATCGAAGCGGGCGCCGCCACAGTCACCGTCTGCGACACGGCGTCCGCGCTGCTGCCCGATGAAACTACCGCCTTTCTGAACCGGCTTCGTGCAGACATTCCCGCTCTGTCCGGTGTCCGCCTCGGCGCCGAATGCCACAATGGTCTCGGCGTGGCGCTTGCCTGCTCCATTGCTGCCGTGCGCGCGGGCGCAGACGAGGTGAAATGCGCCGCCGAATATGCCGACGTCCCCACGGAGGAGGAGTTCTCCGCTTTCGTCCGGAGCCGAGGCGACTCCTGCGGCATTTCCTGCGCGCTGAATCTGACGGAGATCTCGCGCGTCACAAACCAGATCAAGTGGCTCCTCAGCGGCAGCAAAACGCAGAAAGCGCCTGCCGCGCCGGCAGCCGCGCCGGACGGCGGCATGGTGCTGGATCGGAATGCGACGCTCACCGACGTGACAGGCGCCGTCCGCCGCCTCGGATACGAGCTGAGCGAGGAGGACAATGTAAAAATCTACGAGGCGTTCACTCAGATCGCCGAGAAGAAAACGGTAGGCGTAAAGGAGCTGGAGGCGATCGTTGCCACCAGCGCCATGCAGGTCCCGCCGGCGTACCGTCTGGTCAGCTATGTCGTCAACAACGGCAACGTGATCGCCGCTACCGCACAGATATCCCTGGAGAAAGACGGCCGCGCGCTGTCCGGCGTCTGCATCGGCGACGGTCCGATCGATGCCGCGTTTCTCGCCATTGAACAGATCATCGGTCATCACTATGAGCTGGACGAGTTCCAGATCCAGGCGGTCACAGAGGGACGCGAAGCCATGGGCTCCGCGCTGGTGCGTCTCCGCTCCGGCGGACGCCTCTACTCCGGAAACGGGATCTCGACCGACATCATCGGCGCCAGCATCCACGCCTATTTGAACGCGCTCAACAAGATCGTCCACGAAGAAGCCTGAGTCTATCAAAGGGGTACAACATGAAGCTTTCATTTTCCACCAAGGGATGGCACGGCTGTTCCTTTGATGATTTCTGCCAGATCGCCTCGGAGCTGCATTTCAGCGGCATCGAGCTGCACAATATCGGAAAATCCGCCTTCACGGAAGGAGGCGCGCCGTTCGATCCCGCCAATACGGCGGCAACGGTCCGTTCCCTGTTTGAGCGCCGCCTCACCGTTCCCTGCCTTGATTCCGTCTGCGACATTGCGGACGGAGAACACGCCGCCGCCAATCTCAGTGAGATTCAGGACTGCATCTGCGCGGCGCACAATCTCCGCATCCCCTATGTGCGCGTACACGCGTATGAACACACCACCGACGGCTGCGACCTCGAGCAGATCGCGGAATGCCTCGCACGCGCTGTGGAACTGGCGGAAGCCAAGCGCGTCACGATCCTGATCGAGACAGTCGGCATCTTCGCCGACACGGCAAAGCTCCGTGACATGCTCAACCGTTTCGCCTCCGACAGTCTCGCCGCGCTCTGGGATATGCATTACCCCTACCGCGTCGCGGGAGAAGCGCCGGAAACGACGATCCAGAATCTCGGTGCCTATGTGCGCCATGTGCACATCAAGGACTCCGAGGCGGTGGACGGACGAATCGAATACCGTCTGATCGGCGAGGGAACGCTGCCGATCGAGGAGATGATGATGGCACTCCGCTCCGTCAACTACGACGGCTTCATCTCGCTGGAATGGGATCCCGCCTGGATGCCGGACATCAGCGATATGGAGATCATCTTCTCTCACTTCGTGAATACGATGAGCCGCTTCGCCGATACCTCGCGCGCCGCCTCCGTTTTGTATGACAACCGCGCGCACACTGGTAAATACGTCTGGAAAAAGGACGCCCTGATCGAGCAGACCTTCTCGCAGGTGCTGGATCGGATGGTGGAGGAATTTCCGGATCAGCTGGCATTCCGCTTCACCACGCTCGACTATACCCGTACCTATTCCGAATTCCGGGACGATGTGGATCGCTTCGCGCGTGCGCTCATCACGCTCGGCGTCCGGCAGGGCAGCCATGTCGCCGTGTGGGCGACGAACCTGCCGCAGTGGTACATCGCCTTCTGGGCGACCACCAAGATCGGCGCGGTGCTGGTCACCATGAATACCGCTTATAAAATTCACGAGGCGGAATACCTGCTCCGGCAGTCGGATACGCATACGCTGGTCATGATCGATGGCTACCGCGACTCCAACTACCGCGAAACCATTCTGGAACTGTGCCCCGAGCTCTTCCAGACAACGCCCGGCAGACCGCTCCACGCGCGCCGTCTTCCCTTTCTGCGCAACGTCATCACCGTCGGCTTCTCCATGCCCGGTGCGCTCACCTGGGACGATGCGCTCGCCTGCGCCGATGCCACGCCGCAGGAGGAGGTGCGCCGCATGGCTGCCGCCGTCGATATCCATGACGTATGCAACATGCAATATACATCCGGAACGACCGGCTTCCCCAAGGGCGTTATGCTGACGCACTACAATATCGTCAACAACGGAAAATGCATCGGCGATCGTATGGATCTCTCCACCGCCGACCGCATGATGATCCAGGTGCCGATGTTCCACTGCTTCGGCATGGTGCTTGCCATGACCGCGACCATGACGCACGGCGGAACGCTGCTCCCCATCCCGTACTTTTCCCCGAAGCCCGCGCTCGCCTGCATCAATCAGGAGCACATCACCGCCTTCCACGGCGTACCGACAATGTTCATCGCGATGCTGGAGCATGAGGACTTTCCGAAGACGGACTTCTCCTACATGCGCACGGGCATCATGGCGGGCAGTCCCTGCCCGATCTCCGTCATGCAGGACGTTGTGGACAAGATGCACATGAACGAGATTGTCATCGTCTACGGGCAGACAGAGGCGTCGCCGGGCTGCACGATGAGCTCGACCGACGATCCGCTGGAGGTGCGCGTCAGCACCGTCGGACGCGCCATGCCGGAAATCGAATGCAAGATCGTGGATCCGGAAACGGGCGCGGAGGTTCCGGACGGCGTCACCGGCGAATTTGTCGCGCGCGGCTACAACATAATGAAGGGCTACTACAAAATGCCCAAGGCGACCGCCTCCGCCATCGACCGCGACGGTTGGCTGCACACGGGCGATCTTGCCGCCAAAACGCCGGAGGGCAATTTCCGGATCACGGGACGTCTGAAGGATATGATTATCCGAGGCGGCGAGAACATTTACCCCAAGGAGATCGAGGAATTCATATACACCCATCCGAAGGTAAAGGACGTGCAGGTCATCGGTGTGCCGGACGAGCAATACGGCGAGGAGATCATGGCATGCATCATTCTCAAGGAAGGCGAGACCATGACGGAAGCGGAGATGAAGGATTACATCCGCAGCCATATGGCGCGCCACAAGGTTCCGCGCTATATCGATTTCGTCTCGGAATTCCCCATGAACGCTGCCGGTAAGATCCAGAAATTCAAGATGCGCGAGGAAGCCGTCAAAAAGCTGAAGCTGGAGAAGGCCGCGAGCATCGTCACCGCATAACATACAGGCGCGGCAGAGCCGCGCCTGTTATTTTTCTGCACTCTCCAGCCGGATACGCAGGAAATGTCTGACCCGTCTGCGCTCCGCACTTGACAAGCATTTTTATCTATGCTATCATAATTCCGGAATCCATTCGACATGAAAAAGCAGGAGGAATCTGTCATGCTTGCACAAACACCGCCTATGGGCTGGAACACATGGAATACATTCGGTCACGATATCAACGAAAAGGTGATTCTGGAAAACACCGACGCATTCATTCAGCTCGGGCTCGACAAAGCTGGATACGAGTACATCGTCATCGACGACTGCTGGTCGAAACGCGACCGTGATCCGGAGACGGGCAAGATCGTTCCGGATCCGGAGAAATTCCCGCACGGCATGAAGTATGTGAGCGATTACGTACACGCCAAAGGACTGAAATTCGGCATGTACTCCTGCGCCGGCACGCGCACCTGCGCCGACTATCCGGGCAGCTTCGATCACGAATTTCTGGACGCGAAGACGTTTGCGGAATACGGCTGCGATTTTCTGAAATACGATTTCTGCTACATGCCGGAGACCGCCAACGGTCCGCTGATGTACCGCCGCATGGGTATGGCACTCAAGGCAAGCGGCCGCGAGATCCTGTTCTCCGCCTGCAACTGGGGCTCCAATGAAGTACATAAGTGGATCCGCTCCACCGGCGCGCACATGTACCGTTCCACCGGCGACATTCAGGACAACTTCCAGTCGATGAAGAACATCGCCCTCAGTCAGGAAAATCTCCTCGGCTACAGTGCGCCCTGCTGCTTCAACGACACGGATATGCTGACCGTCGGCATGTTCGGCAAGGGACTGGTCGGCACCTCCGGCTGCTCCGCCGCAGATTACCGCACGCAGTTCAGCCTGTGGTGCATGTTCTCCGCGCCCCTGATGCTGGGCTGCGACATCCGCACCCTGACGCCGGAGATGCTGGCTCTGGTGAAGAACAAGAATCTGCTCCGCATCAATCAGGACAGAGAAGCCCGTCCGCCGATGGAATCCCACACCGGCTGGGGCGGCGAGAAGCGCGTATACTTCAAGCATCTCTCCGACAATGAATACGCCATCGGATTTTTCAATCTCGGTGAAAATGACAGCGCCGTCCAGACGAATCTGACGAACTTCGGTCTGTCCGCGTCCTCCGGTCTGGCGCTGGAGCTGACGGACGCCATGACCGATGAGCCGGCTGGCAAATATGCGGAGTACATCAACTTCCACGTTCCGGCGCACGACTGCCGGGTCTTCCTCTGCAAGCTGGTGGAGGCTTGATGGAAACCTGTATGAAATGCGGCACGCCGCTCTCTGCCGATGAGATCGGACTCCACCGGAAGCTGGTGAACCGCGGCAGCACGACGTTCTGCTGCATTCACTGCCTCTCCCGGGAGTTCAAGGTGTCCGAGGAGGAGCTGCGGGAGCTGATCGAGCGCTACCGCCGTGCGGGGTGCTCCATGTTCCAATAATGGAAACGTCCCCTGTACCCGAAGGTACAGGGGACGTTTTTTCACGCAAAGAAGCGGCGCAGCTGCGGCAGCCGGTCGCAGAAGCAAAACCGGCGTTCGAGGAGTCCGGTGATCCCCCCGATGATGGTACCGTTCAGAAGCGCGCAGAGGATCGTTCCCCATTTCACGCCCTCAAAATGGAACCATCCAAAAAAGCAGAAGGAAAGAACGACGGAAACCGCGCAGCTTATGCAGTCGTATACCGTCTTGCATTTGTGGATGTCGAATCCGAATTTTCCGGAGATCTCCTTGACGACCAGCTCATATGCCTCCGGAGAAATATATGTGTGAAACAGCAAAGAGACGCCGAGAGAAGAACAGAGCATTCCGATCCCATACAGCAGGACGCGCACCGGAAAAGGCGCGCCGGTGAAGCCCGCCGTCACCAGCATGGCTGCGTCCAGAAGGAAGCCGTACAGAAGCGCTGTCACAAAGGAAAACAGATAGGAGATCCGGAAGCGGCGCAGCACGGCGCAGACAAGCAGGATCAAAAGCGCCTGCAGGCAGTATTCCGCCATACCGAACGTGAAAAAGGAAAACGTCTCCGACAGCTTCAGATGCAGAAGATACGCCGGTGCGACGACCATGGACACGCCGCAGTCCGCCGCAGCCATCAGCGCGGCGCCGAACGCAAGCACGATCACTCCAAACACATAGGATAGCTCACTGTAAAATGTGATTTTCTTCATACCAGTCTCCATTCATGGAAAGAAGCCTCCGGCGTTTGTCAGGGAAACGCCGAAAGCTCCTTGGAATTGCTGCATAAAACGCCGCCTCAGCGGGGATACGTCTTCTCCAGGGATTCCCAGATACCGTTGAGGTAGCAGGCGCCCATGGCGCGGTCGTACAGACCGTAGCCGGGCATGCCGCCCTCTCCCCACACGGCGCGGCCGTGGTCGGGACGGATCACGCCGTCGAAGCCGCTGTCGTACAGGGCCTTCATGATCCTGAACATATCCAGCGAGCCGTCGGCGGACAGATGCGCCGCCTCATCGAAGTTGTGATTGCCGTACTGGCGGATATTGCGCACATGGGCGAAATAAATGCGTCCCTTCATCGCGGGGATAATATCGCATACGTCGTTGTTCGTATTGGAGGAGAGCGAGCCGGTGCAGAGCGTCACGCCGTTGCAGGGATTGTCGACGGCTTCCAGCATGCGCACCAATGTCTCCTTGGAGGAGATGATGCGCGGCAGCCCGAACACGGACCAGGACGGATCGTCGGGATGGATCGCCATTCTGATGCCGTACTTTTCGCAGACCGGCATGATCGCCTTGAGGAAGTACACCAGATTCTCAAAGAGCTTCTCGTTATCCACGCCCTCATACATCTTGAACAGCATCTTGATCTGCTCGATCCGTTCCGGCTCCCAGCCGGGGAGGACAAGACCGCCCGAGTTTTCGTTGATGCTCTCAAAGAGCTTCTCCGGCTCCACGCCGTCGATCTTCGCCTGCTCATAGGAGAGCACGGTGGCGCCGTCTTCGCGGACCTTTGCGAGATCGGAGCGGGTCCAGTCAAAGACCGGCATGAAGTTGTAGCAGACCAGCTTCACGCCCTCCTCACCCAGGGCTTCCAGCGATTTGATATAGTTCTCGATATACCGGTCCCGCTCACAGCAGCCGATCTTGATGGCGTCATGGACGTTGACGCTTTCAATCCCGGACAGTTCAAGGCCGGCGTCCTCGATGGTTGTCTTCAATTTGCGGATGGCTGCACGCTCCCATACCTCGCCGGGAGTGGTATCGTACAGAGTGGAAACAACGCCTTTCACGCCGGCGATCTGGCGGATATACTTCAGCGGGATCGGATCCGTCTCACCGAAGTAGCGCAGGGTCATGATCATAGCGGATGCCTTTCTGCGGGAATGCCCGCATGCACAGAAATATCGTCTGCGGACGCATGGTCCGTCAACTCAAAAACACGAGTATTATATCACTTTACGTCGTTTTTTTCAATGTGAATTCTATATAGAATTCTCATTGCAAAAAATCACCTTTATAGAGCAATTCCCCCATATAAAAACGGCATTCGTTCATGCCGCTTCGGGAATGCCTTTTCTCGAAAACTGCCGCGGCAGAAAGGAGAGCGTCCACAGGCGAAAGGCATCCTTTCACCGCACCGCTTCCCGTGCCTGTCGTTTTTCTTCCGTCTCCCCGGTCATGCGCCGAACCTCCGCCATTGCAAAAAACAACGATCCGAAAAACAGATCGTTGCTTTTTTCGTATGCATCCGCTCCGGGACGGGAAGCGGCGCGTTTTACACCCGCCTTGTCCAGTCGATGGCCTCGTCGATCCACTGGGCGACATCCGGATAGATCAATCCGCGATTGCCGGAGCAGGTCTGTTCGTTCGCAAGCGCCAGCCCGTGCGGTCCGCGGGGGAAGATGCGCATCTCAAAAGGGATCTTATGCTTTGCCAGCTCCGCGGCAAACAGAAGCGTATTCTGCACGGGAACGCAGGTATCCGAAGCCGTATGCCAGATATAAGTCGGCACGGTATGCTCGTCCACGTGGTATTCCAGCGAATAGGCGTGGTTCTGTTCCTCCGTCGGCGTCTTTGTGCCGAGAATATGGTCAAAGGAGCCGCGGTGCGCGAACGGACCGGAGGAGATCACCGGATAGGAAAGGATCATGCCGGTCGGGCGGTTCATCCCGGCGGGCATATCGGGCGACGCCTTGGCATATTCCTCATGCCACAGAGTCCCGATCGACGCGGCGAGATGACCGCCGGCAGAGAATCCGACGACAAAAATGCGCGCGGGATCGACGTTGTACTTCTGCGCATTTTCGCGGATATGCACAATCGCCCGGGACGCGTCAACCAGCGGACGCGGAAATACGGCTTTCGGTCCGATGGAATAGCGAAGGATGAACACCTGAAAACCGGCGGCAAAGAAAACCTTCGCGATCGGCTCCGCTTCCCGCGCGGAGAGAAAGGCGTATCCGCCGCCGGGGAAAACGACCATGGCGGGGCGCGGCGGCATTTTCAGTTCCGGCTCATCCGCCGAGATGTACGTGGTCAGTGTGACCTTTTCGTCCTCTGGACGAAGAAAAATCGTTTCGCTTGTCATATATAAACCGTCCTGTTATGAATAAAATCAGACTCGCCGCGTCCAGTCGACAGCTTCGGAAAACCACTGTGCGACGTGCGGAGAAACGAAGCCGTCGCGCGCCGAGCATGTCTGCTCGGTCGCCAGAGACAGTCCATGCGGTCCCGCCGGGAAAATATGCGCTTCAAACGGAACGCCGCACGCGGCAAGCCGGGACGCCATTGTCAGCGCGTGCTCCACCGGCACGACCGGATCGTCCGCCGTATGCCAGATAAAGGCAGGCACTGTTGCGGCGCTCACGCGCTCCGCCGGCGAGATCCGGTCCAGCTTCTCGCGCGTCAGGTCTCCGCCGACCGCACGGACAAAGGTCGCCACAATCTTTTTCATATCGACGCATGTCACGGCATAGGACAGGATCATGCCGGTCGGACGGTTGATGCCAGGCTCCATACCGGGAAACGACGCCATCGGATCGTCATACATGGTGCCGAGCGACGCGGCAAGATGCCCGCCTGCTGAAAAACCGATCACAAACACGCGGGCGGGATCGATGTTATACGCCTGCGCATGGGTACGGATATGCGCCATCGCCAGGGACGCATCCACCAGAGGACGCGGGAAAACCGCCTTTTCGCCAATGGAATAGCGGAGCACAAACGCCTGAAATCCGGCGCCGAAGAAAGCTTTGGCAATCGGCTCCGCCTCGCGGTCGGAGAGGAAGGAATAACCTCCGCCCGGGAACACAAGAATGGCGGGACGGGGCGGCATTTTCAGCTCCGGTTCATCCGCCGAGATGTACGTGGTCAATGTAATGTCACGGTCGTCCTGCCGAAGATAAACAGTTTCTGTCGTCATCGGAATATATATCCTTTCCATTATAATCTGCAATCCAGCGGCAAGAGCGTCCGTGCAGCGAAAGAAAACGCCCGCCAGCCGCGGGGAGGCGGCGCGCGGAATACGCCCGGACGTACGCTCTCCCGC
The DNA here is from genome assembly GCA_051867895.1 of Eubacteriales bacterium. Classification (GTDB taxonomy): domain Bacteria; phylum Bacillota; class Clostridia; order Oscillospirales; family CAG-272; genus SIG701. The sequence continues at coordinate 89,755 of JBJDZH010000028.1, read as the reverse complement.
CGTCCATTATACCACAGCATTCCCGGAGATACAACCGCTTGTGCGATTTTTCAGGAGGCAGATCCCACCGAAATCCGCGAGCGGCTCCGTTCCGAGTGAAAGCACGGAGATACCGCGATGCTCCAGCTCCCGCAGCAGCGCGGGCGCGGACGGGTGGAGCGATACATCCCCGAAAAACACGACCGTGTTCTCCGCAAATCCGGATGCGCCTCCGATAAAGCCGCAGCTGTAGCCGTCGAGGGAGACGCCGGACGGAGACAGGGGGAGCACCTCCGCTCCGTCACGCGCCGCCGCAAAAAGGATGGACGGATCGGCGCTGAGGACCAGCGTCCCGCAGACAAGCGCGGAGCAGCCCGCATAGCCCTGCCGCACGGAACGGAGACGCAGTCCCAGCTCCGCCGCCTTCGCCCGGACGTCCGGGCTGAGGCGGCACGCCAGTCCATACACATATCCGCCGACTGTCAGGATATTGTATCCGACATCGTCCGGATACCGTTTCCCGAGCGGATGGGCGGACAGTGAAAGCGTACAGCGCGTCTGCGAGACGATCCGGGAAAGGGCTTGCTCCGCGTCCGGCTGCGCCGCATATTCCTCCGCCGCGATCAGCGTATCGCCGAGCCGGGCAAGCAGCATATCCGGATGCGGCGCGACACGGGCGTCCAGCGTCCTGCACGCAGGAAGCAGTACAACGTCATGGCAGTGCGCGCCGAGCGCATCCGCGAAGCGGGCGGCGCTACAGCCGATCACCGCCGTATAGGCGCCGAAGATCTTCACGCCGCGCCTCCAAAGCAAAAAATCCCACCACAGGTGGGATTCACATGCCGCGGGAAACGAACCGCAAACTCAGACGGCACGGGTGACCTTGCCGGAGCGCAGGCAGCGGGAGCAGACGGAAATCGTTTTATGAGAACCGTTGACGACTGCCTTTACCTTTCTGATGTTCGGCTTCCACATTCTGTTGGTGGAACGATGGGAGTGGGAAACCTGAGCGCCGAACACGGCGCCTTTTCCGCAAATGCTGCACTTAGCCATTTCTAAGCACCTCCGTTTATATCCAGATAATATTTCACTAAAAATCAGCAAGTGTTATTATATCACATCTGTTCTGACAATGCAAGCTTTTTTTTGATTTTTGTTCTCAACGGCGCAGAGATTTGACAAAAGCCTCCATGCTGTCGAGGGCGCGGGAGATATGCTCCACGGAATACGCATAGGAAATGCGCGCAAAGCCCTCGCCGCACGCGCCGAACGCGTTTCCGGGCACGATGGCGACATTGTGCTCCTCCAGAAGCCGTGCGCAGAACTCCTCGCTGGACAAAGAGAACCCGGAGATATTCGGGAACACGTAGAACGCGCCCTCCGGCTCAAAGCAGTCCAGTCCGATGGCGCGGAGACCGGCTGTCAGATAGCGGCGGCGGCGGTTGTACTCCGCACGCATTCTCTCGATATCCTCGTCGCCGTTGCGCATCGCCTCGACGGCAGCGAACTGCGCCGTCGTCGGCGCGCACATGATCGCGTACTGATGGATTTTCAAAAGCTGCCGGGCGATGGGCGTGGGAGCCGCCAGATAGCCGAGGCGCCAGCCGGTCATGGCGAACGCCTTGGAGAAGCCGCTTGCCAGAATCGTCCGTTCGGCAAGACCGGGCACCGACGCGCAGGAGCAGTGTCTGCGTCCGTAGGTCAGCTCGGCATAGATCTCGTCGGCAAGCACAAGGATATCCGTGCCGCGCAGCACCTCCGCGATCGCCTCGAGAGCCTCGCGCGTCATGATGGCGCCGGTCGGATTGTTCGGATATGGCAGGACAAGAAGCTTGGTGCGCGGCGTGATGGCGGCGCGCAGTTCGTCCGCCGTCAGCCGGAAGCCGTTCTTCTCCTGCGTGGCGATGGTTACGGGGACGCCGCCCGCCAGCGTTGTCAGCGGTTCATAGCAAACAAAAGCGGGGAGCGGGATAATGACCTCGTCTCCCGGCGCAAGAAGCGCGCGGAAGGTCAGATCGATCGCCTCGCTGCCTCCGACGGTGACGATGATCTGCGATTTCGGGTCATAATGGACATCGAAGCGGCGGGCAAGATACGCGGAAATCTCCTCACGCAGCTCGTTCAGACCGCTGTTGGAGGTATAGTAGGTTTTCCCGTGCTCCAAACTCTCGATCCCGGCGACGCGGATATGCCAGGGCGTGACAAAATCCGGTTCGCCGATGGTAAGCGAGATCGCATCCGGGCGGTTTGCGACCAGATCGAAGAATTTCCGGATTCCGGAGGGCTTGATTTCCCGGATGCGGGACGGGATACAGGATTCGTAATCGATCATCAGATAACGTTTCCTCTCTCGTCCGCAGGGCCTGCGCCGTACACAACGCCCTTGTCCTTATATTTGCGGAGGACGAAATGGGTGGAGGTCGAGATCACGTCCTCGATCGGCGCCAGCTTCATGGCGACAAAATACGCGACCTCCTTCATGGTTTTGCCCTCGATCATGACGGCGAGGTCAAAGCCTCCGGACATGAGGAACAGGCTCTCCACCTCCGGATAATTGTAGATTTTCTCGGCAACACGGTCGAATCCGCGGTCGCGTTGCGGCGTGATCTTCACCTCGATCAGCGCGCTGACGGACTCCTTATCCGTCTTATCCCAGTCGACGATCGCCTTATAGCCGAGGATCACACGGTCACGCTCATACTTGTCGATCATATCGCGGATCTCGCCGCGCTCCTTGCCCAGCATCAGCGCAAGCTGCTCATCCGTCAGGCGCGCGTTATCCTCCAGCAATGTCAGCAGTTCATTCATAAATTTCACCTCGGAATCTGTTATCCCGTCCAATAACGGGGTGATAAAGATGATCTTGGATACAGTCAGCGGTTTTTCTCAACCTTCTGCATGATCTTGTCCAGCGACAAGCCGTATTTCTCCGCAATATCGCGCGCATAGCTCTTCCCGTCTGGACGCGCACGGCGCACCTTGAAGGAGCGTTCGCCCTCGTCGATGGCAGCGACCATGTTGTCGATTTTGACGCCGCCCTGCGGGAGGCATTCCGCATTGATGCGGTCCACCGAGGCGGCGAGATCGTGCAGATGCGTGGAAAAAATGCAGCGGCAGCGTGCCAGAGAGAAGCCCGAGAGCACCTCGCCCGCAATATAGGACGCCTCATAGGAACCGGTGGAGGAAAGGGATTCGTCCAGCAGCGCGACGCTGTGCTCCGTCAGCGTATCGAAAATCGCGTCCAGGCGGGCGCATTCCTCGCCGAGCCGTCCCTTATCGATCGTATCCTCGGAGCCTGTCGGGAAATGCGTATAGATGCAGTCGCAGGGACTGATGACCGCGCTGTCCGCGCAGACATACAGTCCGAGCTGCGCCATGACGAACGCCAGTCCGACGGCGCAGGTCATCACCGATTTTCCGCCGCGGTTCGGACCTGTGATGACAAAAATCATCCCGTCCTCGTCAAAGGAAAAATCGTTCGGCACGACCTCCCCATCTATCTTGAGCGCAACGACCGGATTGCAGAGATTGACCGCCGTGAATTTTTTCTCCTGCATCGGGGCGATCTCAGGCCGGCACAGGCGGCAGCCCTTTTCCCGCAGCCGCGTCATCAGCTCCGACGCCTTGACGACGAACTCGATCTCCGGCATCATGCGGATCAGGAAATCGGTATTCTCAAGCACATACAGCTGTACGACTTTTTTCCAGGAGCGGATGGAGGACTTGAACACCTCGTTGATCGCCGAATTGAACGCGAAGGAGAGTGCCATCTGCTGGTTTTCGCTCTGATTTTTGCGGAACGGAACAAGCGACGCGATGCAGGTATATTCGTCCTCCCTGAAGTCCAGCCGCAGGATCTTGTCGAGGATCTCGCCGGATTTGAAGCGTTCGTTGTTGATGGAAAGGACGCCTGCCTGCTCCGGACGCAGCTGCGCATCCAAATTGACGCCGACGGTGATGCTCTTGATCTCGCGCACGCGCTTGGTCAGCTCGTTCAGCTTTTCGTTCAGATTCTTATAATAATCGCTCTCCGTCAGCAGGCTGATCCGCTCCGCCAGACGGCGGAAAGCGCGGCTCTTCAGCTGCGGGGCAAGCGGAAGAAGCCCCTGCCGCAGGTGCTCCATCAGCGAGGTATACAGCTCCACCTCCGTGATGCTGTACAGATACGACTCGGTGGATCCGGCGTTCTCCCCGCCCATGCGGCGCAGCTCCGTGATATCGCCGAGCAGCGGCAGCATTTTCAGCAGCGTCCGCGCCAGCTCCGGATGCTCCGCCATATCGGCAAAGGTCTCCTGCCGGTATCGGATCGTTTCCGGATCGCAGGTAAAGAAGCTGCCGATATCGCTGCTTTTCAGATCGATCAGATAATACAGCTCCAGCTGTTCGGCGGTCGCCTCGGTCAGGCGGGCGCCGCCTCCGGCGACGCTTTGACGCCGCAGGCTCTCCGCGTCCGGATACAGCAGGCTGATATCCGTGTATTCTACACTTTCGGACATACGTTTCCCCTTTATCAGTTCAAAAACAGTCGTGATGCATCAGATCCGGCAGTGTGCCGGTCCCTGCGGCGTCGGAACGACGACCGTATCAAAGCCGGCGTCCCGCAAAAGCGCGCAGCCGTCCGCGATGCCGCGCCCGATCTCGCCGGGGCGGTGCGCGTCGGAGCCGACGGTGACATTCTCGCCGCCGCACGCCCGGTACAGGCGAAGGATAAAGCGCTCCGTCTCCGGCGAGACGCAGCCCGACCAGACGCCCTTCGTATTCAGCTCCAGCGCGACGCCGTTCTCCGTCATGACACAGAACAGCCGCCGCAAGTCGTCCGTAAACCGGGCAATATCGAGCGTTCTGCCGCACCGGGTCATATAGCGGAGCGGATAGGAGAGATGGGCGACGGTATGAACACCGGGAATCGCCGCGTGGCGGCACAGCTCCTTTAGCATGCGCCGGTACAGGCTGTCCATCAGCGGCTGCGGCATCTCCGTGTAATCGAGAAAAGCAAAATCAGGCACGCCGCTCAGATTGTGGCAGGAGGCGATCACAAAATCGAACGCGCCGCGGGCAAGAAAATCCGCTGCCTCGCGCTGCCGCAGCGCAGGCTGTCCCAGCTCAATCCCGCGATACAGTGCGACGCGTCCGGCAAATTCCTCCCGCACAGCGGCGATCTCCCGCGCGGCGGCCTCCATATCGTAATCCGGATAGAAGCCGTCGAGAATCCCGTCTATATCATAATGATCGGTGATCGCCAGAGCGGAAACGCCCGCCCTCTCCGCCGCGGCGCACATCTCGCGCACGGATGCCTGTCCGTCAAAGGAATAGGCGGAATGCGTATGGCAGTCATACAGATTCATGACGATCCTCTCCGATAATCGTTCGGCTGTACAGCGAAAAATCGAACGGCGGCATACGCGGCGCGCTGCCGGAGCGTACTTGATTTATTATAGCACCATTTTTCGTATATTGCAACTGTTTTGTTGACGCGCCCGGGACCGTATCCACGCGCTTTGACGCGGGGAAAGCGCGCGGATCGCCGCTCAGCCCGGAAAATGCTTATGGACTTTTTGCGGGCAATATATTATAATATTATCGTAATCATGGAGACGGAGAGGAGGAACGGCATGACGAATTTTGATTTTCTGTTCGGGGAGAAGAAGTTTTCCTCCTTTGCCGGCGCGTCGGCAGCCGCGGAGAAAATCTACGGCATCGATACTGCCGCATGCGCCGTCAACGTGCGGCGCGCCGCAGAGCTGGCAGTCAAGTGGATGTATGAAACAGACGCCTCCCTGCCCGCGCCCAAACGGGACCAGCTCGCCGCACTGACCGGCGCGTCGGAATTCCGCGCCCTCGTCGGTCACGACAACACGCGCGGACTGGATTACATCCGCCGCGTCGGAAACAATGCCGCGCACAATCCGGAATCCGTCACGCAAAGACAGGCGGAGCTGGCCCTGCGCAGCCTGTACGCGTTCGCCTGTTTTCTCTCCGAACGCTATGCGGCCCGGAAGATCACAGCGGAATTTGACGTCTCCCTGCTCGACCCGGAGGCGGAGCTTGTAACGGAAGCGTTCGACAACGAGGACATCCGCCGCCTGATTGCGGAAAACCGCGCCCTGAAGCGGCAGCTGAACATGCGCCGCGACAGCGAAGACGCGCCGCCGCCCCTCTCCGAAGCGGAAACGCGGCGCATGTATATCGAAGCCGACCTCGCGTATGCTGGCTGGCGCGCGGGCGTCGATCTGTTCAGCGAATTCCGCGTGGACGGAATGCCCGGAAAAAACGGCGTCGGCTATGTGGACTACATTCTCTGCGGCGACGACGGCGTTCCGCTTGCTCTGGTGGAAACACAGGCGACCTCGCGGGACATTGCCGTCGGGCGTCAGCAGGCAAAGCTGTATGCCGACAGCCTGGAAAAACGGTTTGGGCGTCGCCCGGTCATTTTCCTTTCCAGCGGCTTTGACACGCGGGTATGGTTCGATACGGAATCGCCGGAACGCCGCGTCGGCGGCTTTTATACGAAATCGGATCTTCTCCGCGCCGCCGCTCTGCATTCCGCACGGCGCATACCGCTGGAGGAGGACGTCGCTGCCTGCCGCACCGACCGTCCCTATCAGGCAGACGCGCTGCGTGCGCTCGCGGACGCCTTCTGCCGCCGGCGGGAAAGAACGGTGTTTCTCTCCATGGCGCCCGGCACGGGCAAAACGCGCGCCGCGCTGAATCTCATCGGACTCTTGCGCCGCTGCCGCTGGATCGAAAATGTACTGTACCTCACCGACAACGATCTGCTCACTGCGCAGGCGATGCGGGAGTTTGCCGCATCGTTTCCCGACGCGCGCGCCGCGCGTCTTGGCGATCCTGCGGATCTGTCCGGCGCCGATACCGTCTTTGCCGCCTTCGACGATATCCTGGCGGAAGCGGACGAAACGCTCGACAAAGCGGGGATGCACGTTTTCACGGCGGGACGCTTTGATCTCGTGATCTGTGATGAAATCAGCCGCGCCGCCTCCGAACGGTACGCCGATGTTTTTGCCGCATTCGACGCGCCGCTGCTCGCCATGACCTCCGTCCCGGAAGAAGAAATGGATCCGGCGATGTGCGACATGCTCGGCGCCGCGCCCGGACGCGCCGCGTTTACGTATCCCCACCGGCAGGCAGTCACGGACGGCTGGCTTGCCGGCTTCACGGCGACGGATGCACATCTTTCTTTTCTGGAAAACGGGATCCGGTCCGCCTCCCTGCGCGGCGCGGAGCGCAGCGCATACAGAGAGCTGTTCGGGGACGGAGCATATGTCCCGAACTCTATCCGTCCCGCGCAGCTGTTCGTCGAATACTACAACACGGATACGGTGCGTCTGGCGCTGAAGCTCCTCGAGGAGCACGGGCTGCACCGTGACGGAGTTCTGGGAAAGACGATCATTTTCACCAAAAACCACGCGCATTCGGAGATGGTGTACGAGCAGTGGGGCAGGCTGTATCCTTCCGCCGACCCGCATCTGTGCCGGGTCATCGACACGGAAACCAATTATGTGCAGTCGCTTGTCTCGTCCTTCGCCGATGTCGGGCAGCTCCCGCGCGTCGCCGTTTCGCACGATCTTCTTCTCGACGGCATCGACATTCCACCGGTCGAAAATCTCGTATTCTTTCTGCGTGCGCCGTCCCGCGCGATGTTCTGGCGAATGCTCGGCCGCGGCATGCGCCGATGCGGCGCGCTGCCGGACGGCAAGCCGCGTTTTTATGTGCTCGATCTGTGCGGCAACTTCCGCGCCTTTGCCGGCGATACGCCGGAGGACGACGGTGAGCCGCTCCCCGTCCGATGCCGCGTCTTTCAATGGCAGGTGCGCCTGACCGCGGCGCTGCAAACGCTGGAATACAGCGAAAGCTGCGCGCAGATGCGCGCGGTACTCGTGCGCGCGCTCCGGCGGCAGATCGCCGAATTGAACCATGAGAGCTTCGGCGCACGCCGCCATCTCGCGTCGCTCGAGCGCTTCTCCGCGGAGGAGGCGTTCGACGCCCTCACCCCGCGCGACGTGTCCGAGCTGACCGGGCAGATCGCGCCGCTAATTCTGCCGGACGGCACAGACGCCTCCTGCGCCGCGTTTGACGAGCAGATGTATGCGCTGCTCACCCACCGGGCGCAGCACGCCGACTGTGAGGAGGAGAGCGCCGTGATCCTCCGCACCGCCGGACAGCTCTCCGCTCTTGCCTCCCATCCGCGCATCGCGCAGAAGAAGAAGCTGCTCCACCGCATCCTCTGCAACGGCTTCCTGAAAAAAGCGTCCCTGCCGGAGCTGGAGGAAGCCCGGCGCGAGCTTCAGCCGCTCGTTCGCCTGATTAAAGACAAAAACGGCACCCCGATACGCACCTGCTTTACCGACCGCCTTCTTGGCACGGGGACGGTCCCCGATTCCTATTTCACCGTTTCACCGGAGGTACAGCTTCCCCATGACGCAGAATAAAGATTATCTCGGCACGGAAAAAATCAGCCGTCTCCTTTTCCGCATCGCCATCCCGTCCGTGATCGCACAGATCGTCAATCTTCTCTACAATCTGGTGGACCGCGTCTACATCGGACATATCGAAACGATTGGCAAGGATGCGCTGACCGGCGTCGGCGTATGCTTACCAATCCTGACTGCCGTCTCCGCCTTCGCCATGCTCATCGGGGGCGGCGGCGCCCCGCTCGCCTCCATCCGCATGGGACAAAAAGATGAAAAGAGCGCGCAGAGAATTCTCGGCAGCTGCTTTACGGCGCTGCTCGCCGTCAGCGTGATACTGACCGTTGTGCTGAGCGTCTGGGCGGAGGACATGCTGCTGCTGTTCGGCGCCAGCGAAAACACCATCGGCTACGCCATGGAGTATATCCGCCTGTACCTGCTCGGCACCGTATTCGTCCAGTGCTCCCTCGGCATGAATCCGTTCATCACGGCGCAGGGCTTCACAAAAATCAGCATGCTCTCCGTCGTCATCGGAGCGGCTGCCAACATTCTGCTCGATCCGCTCTTTATCTTCGCCTTCGGCATGGGCGTGCGCGGCGCAGCGCTCGCCACCATCCTCTCCCAGGCAATCTCCGCCGTGTGGGTCGTCTCCTTTCTGTGCGGAAAGAAGACCATGCTCCGCCTGACGCCGCGCGTGCTCCGACCGGACCTGCGGATCCTCGCGCCATGTCTGGCGCTCGGCGTTTCCCCGTTCATCATGTCGATCACGGAAAGCATTCTCTCCGTCTGCTTCAACTCCTCCCTGCTCCGCTACGGCGGCGATACCGCCGTCGGCTCCATGACGATCCTGTCCTCGCTCATGCAGTTCGCGCTGCTGCCTCTCACCGGTCTCACACAGGGCGCGCAGCCGATCACCAGCTACAACTTCGGCGCGGGAAACGCCGCGCGTGTGCGCGAATCGTTTCGCCTCTTATTCTGTATCTGCCTCGGATACTCCTTCCTGATGTGGAGCGCCATCATGCTCTTTCCGGAGTTCTTCGTGCGCATCTTCAACAGCGACCCTTCCCTCGTCGCCTATGCGGCGCGCGCCATGCGCATATACTTTGGCGCAATTCTGATCTTCGGCGCGCAGATGGCGTGCCAGAATACGTTCATCGCCATCGGCAACGCAAAAATGTCCCTGTTCCTTGCCATTCTGCGCAAGATCATCCTTCTGATACCGCTCATTTATATCCTCCCCGCGTTCTTCCAAACGGACGCCGCACGCGCGATGGCAGTCTTCCTCGCCGAGCCGATCGCCGACGCCATCGCCGTCTCGGTGACGGTCATCACCTTCACCACGCAGTTCCGCCGCACGCTCCGTCAGATGGAAAAACAAAGCTCCTGACGAGATTTCAAAAAATTTCCGGCTTCAACTCGCAGATTTCTCTTGACAAACTGCACTTTTGTGCGTATAATATATTTAGAATAATTCCAATTCAAAAAAGAGAGACGGATGACAAAGCAGCGCGAGTTGGTTTTGAAGATCGTTCAGGGAACGGATCAGCATCTCACCGCCGAACAGATTTTTTGGGAAGCGAAAAAAGAAATGCCCGCCATTGCCCTTGCAACCGTCTACAACAGCCTCAATTATCTGACGCAGAACCATATGATTGTCAAGCTCAGCTTTGTCGATCAGACAGACCGCTACGACAAGATGTTCGTTCTGCATGACCACATGATCTGCTCCCGGTGCGGCCGTATCAGCGACGTCGTCATCGACGGAATGCAGAAGCTGCTGCAGGATCAGACCGGCGAGGACGTCCGCTCCTATGAGCTGACGATCCATCACGTCTGTCCGGAATGCCGCAGCGCGGAAAAACCATCCCAGGCGCCGTCCGGGACTCCGGACAACCATTCATAAACTATATTTTTGTAAGGAGATTTTTATCATGGAACTCAAGGGAAGCAAGACAGAGAAAAACCTTCAGACTGCATTTGCCGGCGAATCTCAGGCAAGAAACAAATACACCTACTTCGCCTCCGTTGCGAAAAAGGAAGGCTTTGAACAGATCGCTGCGATCTTTGAAGCAACCGCCAACAACGAGAAGGAACACGCCAAAATGTGGTTCAAGGAGCTTGGCGGCATCGGCGATACCGCTGCCAACCTGAAGGCTGCCGCCGCCGGCGAGAACTACGAGTGGACCGACATGTACGACACCTTTGCCAAGGAAGCAGAGGAAGAGGGCTTCAAGACGCTCGCCATCAAATTCCGCATGGTCGGCGCTATCGAGAAGGCGCATGAGCAGAGATACCTTGCCCTTCTCTCCAACGTGGAAATGCAGAAGGTCTTTGAGAAGAGCGAGGAGACGATGTGGGAGTGCCGCAACTGCGGTCACCTTGTCATCGGCAAGAAGGCGCCGCAGGTATGCCCCGTGTGCGCACATCCGCAGAGCTTCTTTGAAGTCCGCCGCGAAAATTACTGATAACAAAGCGGCGCGTCCGCGATCCGGCGGGCGGCTGTAAAACACGAAAACCTCCGTATGATGTATCATACGGAGGTTTTTTCTGTACAGGCTGCGCGTTTTTAATATTTTTTCATGAAATAATGGAAAATTGCCCTTCCGGCAATAATCTGCACGAGCAGATATCCGCCCAGATACAGCACCATCGTGCGCGCCGTGCGGCCGTCCATGATCTCGAGTTCCCGCAGCACCTCCAAAACGATGATGGAAATACCGGCAAGGTACAGCCCGAACTGATAAGCATGTCTGCCGGAGCGATCTCTGACTTTTTCCTTCAGCTCGTCGTGCGTCTCGATCCTTTCGTTTTCCAGAATCGCCTGATACCGCTCCCTGTTGCCGGGAGAACTCCAATAACGGTATTTGCGGATCATCAGCACACCGGGAACAAGGCAGGCCCCTGCACAGCCATACAGCAGGCTTTCCAGTTTCGTGTCAGAGAATAACGCTGTGAGCAAACAGGCAATGCCGATGCATACACAGACAATGCCGGATGCCAAATCACGCTTTTTCATGTTCCGTGCTCCCTTTATAGAGAAAGATCTCTTCGATCCGTTTGCCGAAAAAAACGGAGATCACAAATGAGAAGTGCATCCTTGTTCCCAAAGGGTTTATCCGTCTGTGCACTTTGTCTTGCTTTTACTGACATTTCTTATATAGCGGCAACCGTTGGTTTTGTAATTTGAGCATCCAAAAAAATCACCATAAGGACCGCTTCTGCGTACAAGCCGTCCGCCACACAAAGGACAAGTATATTGTTCCTTGCGCATATCCTCTCCGTAGACTTCGTCAATTTCTTTTACAAAAACCGATTCATTTCCTTTGAGCGTGACAAGCCAAACTTTCTTTTTTGCTCTTGTAATTGCAACATAGAACAGACGGCGCTCCTCAGCAAAAGGATAATGATCGCAGTTATCAAGCAGAAGCTGTAAAACCGGAGCATCTGCCATCTGGCTTGGGAAACCCATGCCGTATGCCTTGTTATTCAGCAGAAATACATAGTCCGCTTGCAATCCCTTTGAACTATGTACTGTCATAAAGGAAATTTGCAAATCAGGTCGTCTGGTAAAGGTCACTTCTATTCGCCCAAGGGCGGCACTATACTGATAGGAAAGTTGGCGCTGTCCATCCAAAATTTTTATATCAGACCGGTATCTTCCGAGGAATAGCACGGTACTTCCCTTTGGCAGTTCTCTTAGCCTTTCAGTAAGAAATTCAACAGAATAGGCATCCGTATATCCTGTTATTTTCTCCATAGAAAAACCGTGATCTGCAATGGCGCTGCGCAACTGTTTTCGTTTCTGCTCTGGATTTTTCATGATGAAGCTGCTACTCATGGAAATCAAACTCTGGGGGAAACGATAAGTTGTTTCGATGCGACTGATCTCCGAAGTGCCCCAATACTTCTCAAAATTGAGAATGAAGCCAATATCACTGCCGCTAAACCGATAGATACTTTGCCAATCATCACCTACACAAAATAAGCGGTAATCCTTTTGCTGACGCATTTCATAAAGTAGCCGATAGTGTGCCTGCGAAATATCTTGATATTCGTCAACAATAACATAACGATATGAGTGGGAAAACTGTCCATGCTGAACATATGCAGAAGCCAGATTGATCATGTCATTGAAATCAATCTCGATGCGGGAGCGGAGCATCGTTTGGTAATTGTTATAAACCGGCTCAATGAGATCTATCACAGCATCAATACTTGGCAAGTTCCGGAGACTGTGATTTCGGCTGCGTACATCGTTCAGTGTACAATCATTGCTTTTTGCCAAGGTAATGACTGTTCCGAACAATTCTGCAACCCGATCAAGTTTTTGATTTTCAGTACCGCTGATCTCAGCCCACATTTCTTCGGAAGATACTGGCATAAATACTACACCAGCTTTTTTTAGGCGTTCCTCCAATTTTGGCAAGAGTTGCTCTTCAAGTTTTTCATACGCATAGACCTCGATCATGCGCGTTCCATTTTGTCGGTGTAGTTCGCGCTTCCATTTGATTCTCTCCTGATAAGCTTGCGTTGCCGACATTCCGTTTTTGCCAGAGAAATAGTGCGGAACTTCTCCTTGACGATTGATGCCGAAATACTCTATATACAGGTCGAAGTTGGGAAGGTAAAAATCCGGGTGATATTGACCAAACTCGGATGTCCTTGTGTCAATCGGATATTCTTGCTCATACACATATGTAATTCCATTTTGCACCAGAAAATTGGCGATATCCAACTCACCATAGCTTTTGACCGTTTCTTTTTTGAGCGTTACAGGTGGATTGTATTTCAGATAAGAAAGGTATTCATCCTCTGTTTGAAAGTCAAACTCTGACTTCTGTTCTGCTCCGTTGTAAGATAGATACATGCACAACTTTCTCAGATAGGCAGCATCTTGTGTCATGATATCCAACTGTTTCCGAACGAATTGCCGAATGTCCGCGGAATAGATTTTTGGCTTTTTACCTTGCACGGACGTGATAATATCCAACCCGAGTTTATGAAACGTCTGCGCAGTGATCGGTCTTCCGATTTCTTTGTTCAATCGCTCGCTCATTTCTGCGGCAGATGCATTGGTAAACGACAGAACCAGAATATCATCCGGTGTACAAATTTTCTTTTTCAGCAGATATTTGACATAGCCGACAATAGTAGTAGTTTTTCCGGTTCCAGCACCCGCAAGAACTAGCTGATTTCGGACTTCCTTTGTGATACACCGCATTTGCTGCTCGTCAAGCATTTTCCCTTCTACGGGAAGAATTAGCCTTGCAGCATCCGCAGCTTTTTTATTTGCCAACCAATCATTGTATGCTTGCAGCTTGGATGGGAGATGTTCGTAAGTTTCGATGAACTGTGGAGCTAAGTTACTGAGTTTGCGTCCGGAAAGACCAATTGAGAATAAAACACCGCCTGTCTTTTTCTTTGCAGCGCAATATGCGGAGTACCATTTCTCTTGAAAACCCTTGATCACGCAAGGATCAAGTACATCTTGACGCAAAAGCCATAAATCTTTTTCTTCTTGTAGAGCTTCGTTTATCTGCAAAAGAAGCGCGTCATCATCCAAATCCGTTGGAAACACTGCGTCTGTAATATTTGATAGCATTTTTCTCCATAAGTCCATGACAACACCTCCGTTAAGCTCTATTAAGATATGATTATAGCACTTAAAGATGAATATTTCCACCTATTTTGATTTGGCAAGCAAATAGCGACTACTCGGCTTTCACCACCCACGCGCGTGCAAAACTGTCCGCAGGAAACCGGTACGGCAGCCGGCGCAAATCGGAAGGAATTCTTGACAGACACGCCGCGGTGGGGTATAATAAATCCATTAAGGAACACGGATATCTCTCCGTCCAAAGGACAGCACATATGTATAAAGACAAAAAAGTCGTTTTCTCCGGCGTACAGCCGTCCGGAATGCTCACCATCGGCAATTACCTCGGCGCCATCCACAATTTTCCCACCTTCTCCGAGCAGTACCGCTGCTACTACTGCGTGGTGGACATGCACGCCATCACCGTCCGTCAGGATCCCGCTCAGCTGCGCCGCCGTACCTATGAAACGCTGGCGCTGTACATCGCGTGCGGTCTGAAGCCGGACAAAAACGTCCTGTTCGTACAGAGCCACGTCTCCGCGCACGCGGAGCTTGGCTGGATCCTCGACTGCTACACCATGTTCGGCGAATTGAGCCGCATGACACAGTTCAAGGATAAGAGCGCGAAAAACGCCGACAACATCAACGCCGGTCTCTTCACCTATCCCTCTCTCATGGCAGCCGATATTCTGCTGTATCAGGCGGAGCTCGTTCCTGTCGGCGTCGATCAGAAGCAGCATCTGGAGCTGGCGCGCGATATCGCGCAGCGCTTCAACGGCATCTACGGCGACACCTTCGTCGTGCCGGAGGGCTTCATTCCCCAGGCTGCCGCCAAGGTCATGTCCCTTGCCGAGCCGGAAAAGAAAATGAGCAAATCCGATGAAAACGAAAACGCCGTCGTCCGTATCCTCGATCCCCGGGATGTGATCCTGCGCAAGTTCAAGCGCGCCGTCACCGATTCCGGCTGCGAGGTGCGCCGCGGCGAGGGAAAAGCGGGTGTGGAAAACCTGATGTCCATCTATGGCGCTTTCAGCGGGAAATCCATGGAGGAGATCGAGCGGGAGTTCGACGGGCGCGGCTACGGTGAGTTCAAAGCAGCAGTCGGAGAGACCTGCGCGGACGCCCTCGCGCCGATCCAGGCGGAATTCGCACGCCTGATGGCAGATAAGGAATATCTTGAAAAAATCATGGCGGACGGCGCGGCGCAGGCTGCGCACGACACGCTGCGCACCATGTCCAAGGTTCGCCGCAAAATCGGCTTCACGGAGCCGAAGCGCGGATAATTTCATAATTGATGGCAGGAGATTCATTCATGAAAACCAAAGCGGTCAGACTGTACGGCAAGATGGATCTGCGTCTGGAGGAGTTCGAGCTTCCCGCGATCCGGGAAGACGAGATCCTTGCACGCGTGATTTCCGACAGCATTTGCATGTCCTCCTACAAAGCTGCCTCCCAGGGCGAAAACCACAAGCGCGTCCCGGACAACGTCGCGGAGAATCCGGTCATTATCGGACATGAATTCTGCGGCGAGCTGATCGAAGTCGGCGCAAAATGGCAGGGTCAGTTCAAGGCAGGCGACAAATTCGTGATCCAGCCCGCCCTCAACTACCACGGCTCTCTCGCCTCTCCCGGCTATTCGTATCCGTACATCGGCGGAGACGCCACCTATGTCGTCATTCCGCATGAGGTCATGGAATGCGGCTGCCTGCTTCCCTACGACGGCGACGCGTTCTTCTACGGAAGCCTCGCCGAGCCGATGAGCTGCATCGTCGGCGGCTTCCACGCCAACTATCACACCACTCCCGGTGTGTACGCGCACCGGATGGGCTGTACGCCGCACGGCACGATGGCGATTCTCGCCGGCGCGGGTCCGATGGGACTCGGCGCGGCGGACTACGCGCTCCACGGCGGGAACGCTCCCTCCCTTCTTGTCGTCACCGATATCGACGACGCACGCCTCGCCCGCGCCGCACAGCTGCTTTCCGCCGAGGATGCGGCAGCCGCCGGCACAAAGCTCCTCTTTATCAACACCGCTTCCATGGAGGATCCCGTCGGCGCGCTGCGCGCACTGACAGGCGGCGACGGCTTCAACGATGTGTTCGTGTATGCGCCGGTCAAGTCTGTCGTTGAGATGGGCGACGCGCTCCTTGCGCGCGACGGCTGCCTGAATTTCTTTGCCGGTCCGACCGATCCCGCATTCTCCGCCGGCTTCAATTTCTATAACGTGCATTACGCCTCCACGCACATCGTCGGCACGAGCGGCGGCAATACGGACGACATGCTGGAATCCATCCGCCTGATGGAGCAGAAAAAGATCAATCCTGCCGGCATGGTCACGCACATCGGCGGTCTGAACGCCGTCGCCGAGACGACGCTCAATCTGCCGAAGATCCGCGGCGCCAAGAAGCTGATCTACACGCACGTCACGCTGCCGCTGACCGCCATCGAGGATTTCGGCAGACTGGCGGCCGAGGGCGGCGAGAATGCGCAGCTTTTCGCCGAGCTGGACCGCATCTGCTCCGCCGCCGGCGGACTCTGGTGTCCGGAAGCGGAACGCCTGCTTCTCTCCAAAGCCTCCGCAGACTGAAAAAACATGCACGGCTTCCCGCAGAGATCTGCGGGAAGCCTTTTTGCGCCCGTTTTTCCCCCGCTCTATTGACAAAAGCCAAATCCGTGTTATAATGGAAGCCATGCGGAACCGCCGCCTTCCGTGCGGTTCTATATTCTGTGCGCCCAGCAGATGTTTGCCGGCGTTCTTTTTTTCGGAGAAATGAAACATGAACCAACGAAGCTGGCTGCGGCGCTTCGCCGCCCTTTTCGGCAAACAGGAAATCGACATGTGTCACGGTCCTCTTGCGGGCAAGATCATGCTGTATACGCTCCCGCTTATTCTGACCGGTATCCTGCAGCTCTGCTTCAACGCGGCGGACACCATCGTCGTGGGACGGTTCGCCGGCGGGGACGCCATGGCAGCCGTCGGCTCTGTCGGCTCCCTCATCAATCTGATCGTGAACGTATTCATGGGGCTTTCTGTCGGCGTCAGCGTCAGCGTCGCGCACGCGTGGGGCGCGAAAAACGACGAGGCTGTCCGCCGTATTGTCCACACAGCGATGGTCACAAGCGTTCTCGGCGGCGTCATCGTCCTACTGATCGGCTTTTTCGGGTGCCGTACCTTCCTGACCTGGATGGATACGCCCGCCAACGTCATCGAGCTGGCGACGCTGTACATGAGGATCTACTTCCTCGGTATGCCGGCGTGCATGGTCTATAATTTCGGCGCCTCCATCTTCCGTTCCATCGGCGACACACAGCATCCGCTTCTGTTTCTGTTCACCGCCGGCGTCATCAACGTGATTCTGAATCTCATCACCGTGATCGGCTTCCACATGGGCGTCGCTGGCGTCGCCATTGCCACGGTGGCGTCACAGATCGTATCCGCCGTACTCGTCGTACTTTTTCTGATGAAGCAGAAAAGCTGCTGCCGCCTCGTCCTGCGCGAGCTGCACATCTATCCCGACAAGCTGCTCGCCATTTTGCGCATCGGCCTTCCCGCGGGAATTCAGGGTTCCATCTTCTCCATCTCCAATGTCCTGATCCAATCCTCCATCAACTCCTTCGGTTCCATCGCCATGGAGGGAAATACAGCCGCCGCCAATCTGGAGAGTTTCATTTACATGTCCATGAACTCGTTCTACCACGCCTCCCTGACCTTCATCGGACAGAACGTCGGCGCCAGGCAGTACCGCCGCATCCCGCGCATCCTTCGGAACTGCATTCTGCTCGTGTCCGCTGTCGGGCTGACGCTCGGGCTCACCATGTACACGTTTCATGAGCCGCTTCTCTCCCTGTACGAAACCGGCTCTCCCGGCATGCTCGATTACGGCGCGACGCGCATGAGCATCATTGCGACCACATATTTCCTGTGCGGCATCATGGAGGTGTTCACCGGCACGCTGCGCGGTCTGGGCGCTTCCCTGACGCCGATGATTATTTCCCTCGTCGGCGCCTGCGCATCCCGCGTTGTCTGGATCTACACCGTTTTCGCCGCGCACCGCACGCTGACCGTCCTGTATCTGTCGTATCCGATGTCGTGGCTGCTGACCATCTGCCTGCAGATCGTTGCTTTTCTTCTGCTCTTCTCCCGCTTCAAAAAAAAGCATGCAGGAGAAGCGCCGGCCGAGGAAACGCCTGCTCCCGCCGCGCAGAAACAGCTCTGACAAAACCAGACGTGCTCCGCACTTCTCAGCTGCGGAGCACGTCTCTTTTTATGTGCCGCTGCAAGGTCTCCTGCGGCGCGAATCACAAAAAACCGGGGAAGCCTTCCTGTTCCAAGGCTTCCCCTGCTATTTGGATTTCTTTTTTTGCGAAAGCGGAAGGTGTCCCTCCGCGCGGCACGGAGGATCTGTTATTTTCCCTCCGGAGCGCGGCGCGGCGGATGCTTTTTCTTTTTCCGCACCGAAAAGCCGAACGCTCCGAGGCGGCGTCCCAGCTCATAATACTCTCCGTGCGCGAAAGCGGCAAGCCCTGCCCGCTCCAGATGCAGTCTCCCTTCCCGGTCGAGCAGTTCCTCCTCCACCTCCACGCCGACGATATCGGCGAGAAACATATCGTGCGAGCCGAGCGGGATCACGTCCGTCACACGGCACTCCATGGACAGAGGCGATTCGGCGATCATGGGGCAGGCAAGGGACGGGGACGGCTCCCGCGTCAGCGCGCAGCGCGCGAATTTGTCCACCTTCCGCCCGGTGTAAATCCCGCAGAAATCCGCAGAACGAACCAGCGCCGCCGTCGTCAGATTGATGACGAACTCCCCGCTTTCGCGGATCATGGAATAGGAATACCGCGTCGGACGGACAGAGATATAGGTTTTGGGCGGTATCGTGTTCACAATGCCGGTCCACGCGACGGTGATGATGTTGGATTTCTCCATCGTGCCGCAGCTGACCATGACCGGCGGGATCGGCGCGAGCAGCGCTCCGCCCCTCCACTGAATCTTACTCATTTGCCCTCCTTTATGCGCTCGTCCCCGGAATCACGCTGTCAGCACGCCGCCGAGCATATAGATCAGCGGAATCGTCACAATGGAGCTCAGCGTCGTCAAAGCGAAAAGCTGGGACGCGTACGGTCCGTTTTTATCATACAGCACCGCGAACATGGTGCAGGCGGCGCCCGTCGGGCAGGCGGTCGCGATGATCGGAATCATCACGAGCAGCTCCGGCAGCGGCACGCGGCTCAGGACCAGCGCAGCGGCGGCAGGAATCAGAAGCATCTTGAAAACCATGATCCGGTAGGTGCCCGCATGCCGGAGCGCGGGCAGCAGACTCGTCTCGGCAAGCGTCGCGCCGGCGACGATCATGGCAAACGGCGTATTCATCCCGGCGATCAGCCGCACCGGCTCCATAATCAAAGCGGGGAGCTGCAGGCGAAGCAAAAGGCACCCGAATCCAAGCGCCGTCGCGATCACGGCAGGAGAGGCGAGACTTTTCAGAAACTGCCGGGCAGAAAAACGCCCGGACATGATGGTCGTTCCGACGGACCACAAAAGAATATTGAACAGCGTTACATAGGCGGTAAGGTACATCGCCGCCTCGGCACCGTACAGCCCCTCGATCAGCGGGATCCCGAAAAACCCGCAGTTCGCAAAAATCAGCGCCATGCGCTCCGTCTGATAGTTCGGATTGCCCTTTTTCCGGATCAGCAAAAGCGCAAGCGGAATCTGCACCGCGTACGCCAGCGCCGCCATCGCGAAGGAAAGCAGCAGATTGCGCACCAGCCGCGCCTCATACTGCGTCTGATAGGAAGAGAAGATCAGCATGGGAGTGACCAGCCGCAACGCAAGCGAGGAGAGCTTCTTGTTCGTCTCCCGGTCGATCATGCCTGCCTTTGCGCAGAGAAAACCGACCAGCACCAGGATGAACATGACTGCGATCTTCTGTATAATAATCAGCGAAAGCCCCATAGCGTTCTCCCATGCACGTTTTGTCCGGACGCGCGGCGCCGGAGAAAAAAATTTCGCAAAGCCCTTGCAATAAGCTGTGGATTGGTGTATAATATGAAACCGGCAGCAGCCGCCCTTAGCTCAGCTGGATAGAGTACCGGATTCCGATTCCGTTGGTCGGGGGTTCGAATCCCCCAGGGCGGGCCATCCGAAAACGTCTTTTGTCAGGCATGACAAAGGGCGTTTTCTTTTGATGCCGGCAGCATGGACAAAGCACTCCACTACTGCGCCGCAGAAGCAGAGGCTGCAAAAACCGGAGAGGCAGATGTCCGTTTTCGGATGCAGGACAGCGTCAGGATTCGTGTGATACGGGAGCGAAGCTGTCATCCACAGTAATCACGCAGTGGTAGTTCGGGTACTTTTCCGTAACGCGCGCCCGGATGGCGGCGCAGACCTCGGCGCGGCTCATGCGGAATTTCGGCGGGATCACGCAGTCAAAGATCACATTCGTGTGCGTCGGTCCCGGCACAAGGCGAAGATCGTGGATCGAAAGCGCCGGATCGATCTCATGCACCTGTCCGGCAAGCCACCGGCGCAGTTCTCCCACCTCCGAATCGGCGGTGACGATGGGATCCAGATGGACGATCAGATGCAGTCCGTCCCGCGCAAGAAAATCCCGTTCGATATTGTCGATGACGTCGTGGCTCTCCAGAATATTCTCCTCCGCCGCCATCTCGACATGAACGCTGGCAAACTGGCGTCCGGGACCGTAATCGTGGATCATCAGGTCGTGCGTTCCGAGCACCCCGGGATAGGTGAGAATGCGGTCGTGGATCGAGCGCACCGTTTCCGGATCCGGCGCGCGCCCCAAAAGCGGACTGATGGTGTCCTGTACCAGTCCGACGCCGCTGTAGAGAATAAACAGCGCCACCGCCGCGCCCATGTATCCGTCCAGATTGATATGCGCGTAATGGGAGATCAGCATGGCGCACAGAACGGCGGAGGTGGTAATCACGTCGTTGCGGCTGTCCGCTGCGCTTGCGTGCAGCGTTTCAGAATGGATTTCCCGCCCGAGTCGACGGTTGAAGAACGCCATCCACAGCTTCACCAGAATGGACGCCGCCAAAATTCCCACGGCAAGCCAGCTGAACGCGACTGTCTCCGGATGCAGGATCTTCTCCACGCCGCTGCGCAATACCTCCAGGCCCACCAGCAGGATCAGGACGGAAATCACGAGACCGGACAAATATTCGTAGCGCGCATGCCCGTACGGATGCTCCGGATCCGCCGGCTTGGACGCCATTTTGAAGCCGAGCAGGCTGATAACGCTGGAGGAAGCGTCGGAGAGGTTGTTCACCGCATCCGCCGTGATGGAAACACTGCCCGAGATAGTGCCCGCCAGAAGCTTCCCGAGAAACAGCACACAGTTGCACACAATGCCGACGATCCCGGACAGCCGACCGTACGCCATGCGCACGCGCGCGTTTTCCGTATCCTCATAATCCCGCACAAAGGTGCGAACCAGAAAATTCGTCATTTCTTGCCTCCGGATCAGCCGAACACGCCCAGGTGCTCAAGCAGAATTTTCACTCCCATCAGAATCAGCACCGCACCGCCGAAAAACTCCGCTTTGGACTTGAATTTCATGCCGAAGGCGCTTCCGACGCGAACGCCGACAAAGGAAAAGACAAAGGTGATCGCGCCGATGAAAAGCACGGCGGCAACGATCAGCGTGCCGATATTCAGAAAGGCAAACGTTACGCCGACCGCAAGCGCATCAATGCTGGTGGCAATCGCCAGCGGCAGCATGGTCCGGAAGGTGAAGGAGGCGTTCAGCTCTTCCGTCTCCTTGCCGAAGGACTCCTTAATCATGTTCGCACCGATCAAAGCGAGCAGAACAAACGCGATCCAATGATCGATATTCGTAATCAGATCGCGGAACTGCGTTCCGAGCAGAAATCCGAGCAGCGGCATCAGCGCCTGAAAGCCGCCGAAATACGCCCCGCAGATCAGCGCGTGCTTCCAGGTGACGCGTTCCACGGACAGCCCCTTGCAGATGGATACGGCGAACGCATCCATGGACAGACCGACGGCGATGACAAAAAGCTCCCACAAATTCATGGCTACAGTCCTCCGTTATTACAGACATAAAAAAGACTCATCTGCCATAGCGGTCAGATAAGTCTCGTCCTTCGATTGTGCGCGCCGCAGCGTATGCGGACGCCGACTAATCCCTTATCGGCGATTATTTTACCATATTGTCCGCAGCATGTCAAGCAGAAATTCGCATATCGGCACACTGCGCAAAAAAAATCATCGGAAAGCTATTGACAAACCCGCTCGCCTGTGGTATCATATTCAGGCGATGTTTCAGGAGAACATGCGGGTGTAGTTCAGTGGTAGAATTCCAGCCTTCCAAGCTGGTTATGTGGGTTCGATTCCCATCACCCGCTCCATTTTCTTCTTCGCGTTGAGGGGTAGAAAGATTCTTCTGTACCTTTAGCTCAGCAGGATAGAGCAACTGCCTTCTAAGCAGTAGGTCGAGGGTTCGAGTCCCCCAAGGTACGCCAATATGGTGGGTGTAGCTCAGTTGGTTAGAGCGTCAGGTTGTGGCCCTGAAGGCCGTCGGTTCGACCCCGATCACTCACCCCAGAATGCGCTCCGCGCAAAACAGCTCCCGCAGGTAAAACTGCGGGAGCTGTTTTATTGCCGTTTTCAGCCGAACAGCTTGCCGATCCCCTTCAGCGCCTCTTTGACGTCGCCCGCTTTTTCGGCGATATCGTCGGAGGCGAGCTTTGCCTTCACAAGAGAAACGACCTTCTCGATCTGCTCGTCCGGCAGATCCTTGCCGATCAGTTTTTCGATCACCTTGACCGGCTCCTTTTTGAAGTCGGCAAGCATGCCGGCGTCGCCCTTGATTTTCTTGACCGTCTCCTCGACAAGCTCCGTGATCTTTTCTTTGATATCCATCTTCTGTGATACTCCTTTCCGCAGCAGTATCCACAGCATAGCACATTTTCCCCGCTTTGTCAAATATGCTTGCTCTGACAAAGCAATTGCGCCGCTGTCCGCGAAAATAACAGGCAGGGATGCAAAAAGAGAATTCCCTCTTTCGCATCCCTGCTCAGCTTTATTCCATAAACTCAAATTCCGCACCGCAGAGCTGCACGGTATCGCCCTCTTCACAGCCGGCGGCACGCAGTTTATCGATCACGCCGCCGCGGATCAGCATCCGCTGGAAATACATGAGCGATTCCCGCTCGCCGAAGTTGACACGCCGCACCAGCTCATCGAGCCATGCGCCCTCGCAGATGAACGCGCCGTCGTCTCCGCGGCGCACCGTGACCGCCTCCGCTCCGGCGCTGTCCGTCTCCGGATCCGGCGCAGACATCTCCGCTTCGTACGTTGTGACCGGCGGAAGTGTGGCAAGCATCCGTTCGATTTCCTCCGTCAGTGCGCCGAGGCCCTGCCGCGCGGCGGCGGAAATGAACACGATCGGATATCCGAGCGCGTCCGCGGCGTCCGCCAGCTTCTGCGCCCGCGGATCCTGTTCCCCGTCGGGGAGCAGATCGATCTTGTTGGCCGCGATGATACGCGGCTTGTCCGCCAGCGTGCGGGAGAATTTCTCCAGCTCGTCGCTGATGGTATGAAAGTCCTCCACCGGCTCCCTGCCTTCGACGCCGGAAACATCCACCACCTGCACCAGCAGACGGCAGCGCTCGATGTGGCGCAAAAAGTCATGCCCGAGTCCCGCGCCTTCGGACGCTCCCTCGATCAGCCCGGGAATATCCGCCATGACAAAGCCATGTCCCTCGCCGCGATCCACGACGCCGAGACTCGGCTCCAGCGTTGTGAAATGATAATCGGCGATCTTCGGCCGCGCGGCGGAGAGCGCCGCGAGCAAAGACGACTTTCCCGCGGAGGGAAGCCCCGCCAGACCGACGTCCGCGATCATTTTCAGCTCCAGAATGACGTCGCGCGCCTCCCCGGTCAGTCCCGCCTTCGCAAACCGCGGGATCTGCCGCGTCGGCGTGGCGAAATGCTTGTTGCCCCAGCCGCCACGTCCGCCTCGGCACAGCGTGAAATCCTCGCTGCCGGACATATCGCACAGGATCCTGCCGCTTTCCGCGTCGCGGATCAGCGTGCCGCGCGGCACAAGGATGACCACATCCGCACCGTTTTTGCCGTGGAATTTCGCGCCGCCGCCGTCGCCGCCGTTTTCGGCGATGAACTTCCGCTTATAGCGGAAGGCGAGCAGCGTGTTCGCGCCGGGATCGATGCGGAACACGATGCTCCCGCCGTTGCCGCCGTCGCCGCCGTCCGGACCGCCCTTCGCTACGTATTTCTCCCGCCGGAAGGAAACGCAGCCGTTGCCGCCGTTGCCCGCCTGAACGTGGATCTGAATTTTATCAATAAACATACAAAGATTCCTTTCCGTTTTCCGCCGGGCGGATGGGTCAGGACAGCATCTCCGACGCCACCTTGCCGAGGATCTCGATGCCGCGCCGGATATCGTCGTCGGACGGCGTGGAATAATTCAGCCGGAACGAGCGGGACGGCGCCTCCGTATCGCAGTTGAACGTCGTACCGGGCACAACGGCGACCTTTTTCTCAATGGCGCGGCGGACAAAATCATTCATCGGAATGCGCTCCGGGAGCGTACACCAGATGAACAGCCCGCCCTCGGGACGCGTATACGTGATCTCCTTCGGCATGAAGCGGTCCAGGCATTCAAGCATCAGCGCGCACTTGTCGCGGTAGAGCGCACGGATCTCGCGGACATGACCGTCGATGTCGCGCTCCGTGATGTAGCGGTAACACAGCATCTGGAAAAACTGATTTGTATGCACGTCCTCGCACTGCTTGGCGACGACCATCTTCTGCACGAGCTGCTCCGGCGCGCAGACATAGCCGATGCGCATTCCCGCAGACAGTATTTTCGAAAAGGAGGAGCAATATACGACGATGCCGTCCTCGTCCATGCTCTTGATGGGAAGGATATCCTCGCCGGCAAAGCGCAGCTCGCCGTAGGGGTTATCCTCCAGGATGATGATCCCGTACCGGCGGGCGATCTCATAGATGGCGCGTCGCTTTTCGGCGGACGTCGTGATACCGGACGGATTCTGGAAGGTGGGAATGACGTACAGCATCCGCGTGCGCGGGTTCGCTTTCAGCGCCGCCTCCAGCTCTGCCGGCTCAATGCCGTCCGCGTGCATCGGAACGCCGACCGTCCTTGCGCCTGCCGCGCGGAAAGCGTTCAGCGCACCGATAAAGCTCGGATCCTCGCACAGAACCACGTCGCCCGGATTGCACAGCGCACGGCAGGTCAGTTCCAGTCCCTGCTGACCGCCGGAGGTAATGATCGTCGTGTCAAAGTCCCGCCCGATCCCAAACAGGCGCCCGATCCGTTCGGCAACCGCACGGCGCAGCGGGGGATACCCTTCCGTGATGCCGTACTGGAGCGCGGGAGCCGCCTCCGAAGCGAAAATATCCGCGGAAAGCTCCGCCAGTTCCTTTGCCGGGAACGAAAGCGGAGACGGATTCCCCGCCGCAAAGCTGATGATGGACGGATCCGTCAGGCTTTTGAAAATTTCGCGGATCGCGGAGGGTTTGAGAGCTGCGAGATTGTCGGATATCCTGTATTCCATTGTATCTGCGTCAGAGGGGCAGACGCGCTCCTCTGTCCTTTCCGTTTTTTCTTAATCAGTATAGCACAGATTCCCGGAGATTGCAAGGGATTCGCCTGCAGCTGCACGGAACGGGCGCGCCGAAGCGAGAATTTACAGAATGTTTATTGTATTTTGACACGATATCGAATAGGATAGTATATAATTATTTTCACAGAAACGGAGAAAACGGCTGTCATGTTCGGGTATGTCCGGCCGCTCACCGGCGAGCTGCGGGTGCGCGAAAATGAAATGTTCCGCGCCGTGTACTGCGGACTGTGCCGCGCCATGGGGCGGCATACGGGCTGCGCCTCGCGCATGACGCTCAGCTATGATTTCGTTTTCCTGTGCGTCATCCGCGCCGCGCTGACGAAAGCCTGCTTTGTTCCGGAACCGCACCGCTGTGCTGTACATCCGCTGCGCGCCCGTCCGATGGCGCAGGACTGCGCCGTCTTTTCCTACTGCGCGAAGGCAGCCGCTCTCCTCACATACGCCAAGGTGCAGGACGATATCCGCGATGAGCGCGGCGCGCGGCGCACCGCCTCGCGCGCGCTCCGTCCGGCAGCCGCCGCCATGCGCCGGCGCGCCGCGGACATGCCGGAGCTGGAGGAGACAATTTCCGGCGCGCTCGCCGGACTTGCCGCGCTGGAGGCGGAGAACGCCCCCTCCATCGATGAACCCGCGCAGTGCTTCGGGCGCCTGCTCGGCAGCATCTTCGCATTCGGGCTAACCGGTACGCCGCAGCGCATCGCGCGCGAGGCAGGCGGCGCGGTCGGACGCTTTATCTATGTGACCGATGCGGCGGACGACGCCGCGGAGGACGACGCGCGGGGCCGCTACAATCCCATCACAGCGCTCTACGGCAGGGATATATTTGAGACACGGGAATACGCCGGGCGGGACGGCAGGATAACCAAGCGCCCCCGCCTGCGCGCCGAGCTGGCAGAAAAGCTGTATACGGCGGCACTGTGCGAGCTGAACCAGCTGGAGAACGCCGTAAACCTTATCGATTTCTCCGGCGTACAGCCGGAGGTGGAAGGAATCCTGAAAAACACCGCATTTCTCGGCATGCCGGCGGAGCTGCGCCGCGTGCTTGCGCTGCCATGAATCAGCTCATCGAAAGGATGCCCTCGGGCAAGAGGAATACATGAAAGATCCGTACACGGTTCTGGGCGTTTCGCGCGACGCATCGGATGAAGACATCAAAAAAGCATACCGCGCGCTGGCACGGAAGTACCATCCGGACAATTATGCCGGCAGCAATCTCGCCGACGTCGCCGAAGAAAAAATGAAGGAGATCAACGAGGCGTACGACGCGATCCGCAAAATGCGCGCCGCAGGTCCGTCCGCACAGCAAAGCGGATACGCCTCCGACAGCTCCTATGGCGGGCAATCCTACGGCGGAGCAGGCTACGGCGCAGCGAATTTCGCCGAGGTGCGCCGCATGATTAACGAAGGACGGTATTCCGACGCCGAGCTGATCCTCGACGCGACGCCGCAGAGCGGCCGCGGTGCGGAGTGGAATTTCCTCAAGGGCTGCATTCTCATGCAGCGCGGCTTCTTTTTCGACGCGCAGAAATTCATTGAGACCGCCTGCTATCTCGATCCGTCGAACGCGGAATACAGAAGCGCCAAGCAGCAGATGCGCGGCGCGGCATCCGGCTACGGAGAACCGTACCGCACGACGCAGTACGGCTCAAACTGCTCCGGCTGCGATCTATGCTCCTCTCTCATCTGCGCCGACTGCATGTGCGAATGCTGCGGCGGCGATCTCATCCGCTGCTGCTGAAAGGGAACCATCATGAAAAACAACGTGCTCTCCGTCTCCTCGCTGAATACGCGGAGACTGGTCACCTGCGGGATCCTGTGCGCGCTCAGCGTCACGTTCATGC
This sequence comes from Eubacteriales bacterium, assembly GCA_051867895.1. Classification (GTDB taxonomy): domain Bacteria; phylum Bacillota; class Clostridia; order Oscillospirales; family CAG-272; genus SIG701. The sequence continues at coordinate 62,258 of JBJDZH010000028.1, read as the reverse complement.
TGATCGGCGCCATCACGGACATACTGGATCTGAGCATGATGATGCTCGCCACGCTCTGCGTCGCGTTCCCCGTCATCGAAATCGACGTCCGCTGGGCATGGCTCGTCTGGGGCGTGACCGCGGCGCTCTCTCTCCTTCTTCTCCCCAAAAAGGAGATCGCTCTGCTGTATCTGCTCGGCGGCATGTATCCGATCGCCAAGTCAGCCTTTGAACGGCTGCATCCGGTGCTTTCCTGGACGCTCAAGCTCTCCATGTTCAACACCGTACAGCTTTTCTATATCCTTCTGGCGCAGAAAATCCTCGGTCTGAGCGGCGAAGGCTATGAATTCGTTGCCGGCGCCATGCTTCTCAACAATCTCGTTTTTCTCATCTATGACTTCGCCCTGACCGTATTCATTTCCTTTTATCTGCTCCGTCTGCGCAAGAGACTGCATCTTCCCAGGCTCCGCTGACCAAAACTCCGCCGGCGCGCATCTTGCGCCGGCGGAGTTTTCTGCCCCGCAATTTTCCCCTTCCCTGCAAGATTTTCTCCGGGAAAAGTTGACAAGCACGCTCCTTGTGGGGTATAATGAACATAATGAGGTATCATCCGATTTCTGCGCGGCCGTGCCGCTCCGGACTTCGGACGCTGCTGCCGGAATCCCATGCGCGTTCGCCGAACGGCGCACGCAGCCCCTATGAGGAGAACGCTTCCCTTGCGGAAGCTGCCTGATAATGCTGAAAAGTATGACCGCCTTCGGCCGGGCACGCGCCCTGTCCGCCTCCGGCGCGAAGGATATTACCGCCGAAATCAAAAGCGTAAACAGCCGTTTTCTCGATTGTACGGTCCGGCTGCCGCGCGCGTACTCCTTTCTGGAAGAAAAAATCAAGGCGTATCTGAGCGAGCGCGGCATCGTCCGCGGAAAAATCGAAGTCAATATCGGCGTCGACGTTCTCGCGCAGGACGGCGCCGAGATCACGCTGGACCGCGCTTTGACGCGCTCTTATCTCGATGCGCTGCACGCGCTGCGGGATGAGTTTTCCCTGCCCGACGATATCTCCGTCATGAGCGTCGCCGCCAACCGGGATCTCTTTCTCTTAAAGCGGACGGAAGACGACCTCGAGAGCGACTGGAACGACGTGCGCGCCGTGCTCTCATCCGCCGTCGATTCCTTTCTCGCCGCACGCGAGCGCGAAGGAGAAAATCTGCGCCGCGACATCCTCGGGAAGGCGGAAAAGATCATGGGGTGCGTCGAGAAAATCCGGACGCTCTCGGAGGGCGATATCGCCGGCTACCGGGACAAGCTGGACGCGCGTATCCATCAGATCCTCGGCGACTATTCCATCCAGATCGACGAACAGCGTATCCTGACGGAAGTCGCCATCTATGCGGACCGCGCCGCCATCGACGAAGAGATCGTCCGCCTCCGCTCCCACTTCTCCGCCCTGACGGGGATTCTGGACAGTCCGGAGCCTGCCGGACGGCGGCTCGACTTCCTCCTTCAGGAAATGAACCGCGAAACAAACACCATCGGCTCCAAGGCAAACAATGCCGAGATCGCCCGTCTCGTCGTCGACGTGAAAAGCGAGCTGGAAAAGATCAGGGAACAGATCCAGAATATCGAGTGACCGGATATGAAATTTATTAACGTCGGATTTTCCAATCTTGTATCGGCGGAGCGCATCGTTGTTCTCGCCGCACCGGATTCCGCACCGCTGAAGCGCCTGATCCAGGACAGCCGCGAGGAAGGGCGCGCCATCGACTGCACCTGCGGCAAGAAAACCAAATCCGTTATCGTCACGGACAGCGATCACGTTATTCTTTCCGCACTTTCGCCGGAAACGCTGGCGTCCCGCATCGACGCCTCCCCCGACGGCACAGAGGAAGAAAACGGGGAGGAAAACGCATGAATACACCGCAAAGAGGACTTCTGCTCGTCATCTCCGGTCCCGCCGGCAGCGGAAAAGGGACTGTCGTCGCAGAGCTGCGCCGCCTGCTGCCGGACGCCGCGCTCTCCGTTTCCGCAACGACCCGTCCGCCCCGCCCCGGGGAACAGGACGGCGTTCAGTATTACTTCATGTCGCGCGACGATTTTGAAGAAGCGCTCGCACGCGGCGAAATTCTGGAGCATACGCTGTATTGCGGCAATTACTACGGAACCCCCAAGGCAGAGGCGGAACGCATCCTCGCAGCCGGACGGGATCTGATTCTGGAAATCGAGACGGACGGCGCCATGCAGATCAAACGGATCTATCCGGACGCCGTGACCGTCATGCTGCTGCCCCCGGACGGCGCAGCCCTCGAAAAGCGGCTGCGCGGACGCGGAACGGAAACGGATGAAGTGATCCGGACGCGCCTGCGGCGTGCGAGGGAGGAGATCGCCGTCAGCGGAAAATACGACTACGTTGTCGTGAACGCCGACGGAAAAGCGCAGGAATGCGCCTCGGAGATCGCCTCGATCCTGCTCGCGGAACGCCGCCGCTCCTTCCGCATGAAACACGTCACCGATTTCTTTTTTCAATGAGAATTTTCCAGAGCCACCGCCCCGTGCCGGGGAGAAAGTGAGAAGCATATGATTTATCCCTCCATCAATGATCTTTCCAAAAACGGACGCTATAACCGCTACACCCTCGTGATCGCTGTATCCAAATGCGCGCGCATCCTCACGGACGAATATGTCAAGCAGCGCGAATATGCGGAAAAGCTGATCGCCAACAAGGAAACGGACAAAAGCCTTCTCTCCATGATAAAGCGTGAATACCGCGATGAAAAAGCGGTCAAGAGCGCCATCAACCGTCTCTATGAGGGCGAGTTTGAAATCGTGGAGGATGCGCCGGACGAACCGAAGGCCGACACGGACGCCGCGCCGGCGGAGGGGACGGCGGACAACGCTGCCGCCGCAGAAAACAACGCCTAATATCTCCGCCGACCTGCCGCTTGACACGGCAGGTATACTTTTTTCCGTAGAATGCACGAAGAGGAGGCGAAACGCTTGAGCGAACAGTTTGCCTGCGTCCATATTCTGGACGCGCCCTATCACGCTGACCGCGACTACAGCTACTATATCCCGGGCGAGCTGCGCGGCGCGGCGGTACGCGGTGCGCTGGTCAGCGTTCCGTTCGGCGCCTCCAACCGGAAAACGACCGCCGTCATCACCGCCGTCAGCGATTTCACCGAGCTGGAAAACCTGAAGCCGGTTCTGTCCGTGCTCAGTGAGAGCGTCACGCTCAGCGAGGAAATGCTGGAGCTGTGCGCCTTTATGAAGGAACATACGCTCTGCACCATCGGCGACGCCGTGCGCACCGTCGTTCCCGCCGCCGCCATCGCGCGCATGGCAGAATACTACCGCGCGCTCCCCTGCGGGGAAAATGAGGAAAAACTCGCGCGCCTCGGCGATAAGGCGGCGTTTGTCTATTCCTTCATCGCGGCACGGGAACGCGTGTCCGCCTCCCGGCTCCGCTCGGAATTCGGCGCAGAATCCGCGCAGCTTGCCGCCGCGCTGGTGAAGGCAGGGCTGGTTGAGCGCGAAACGGAATTCCGCGAAAAGCGCAGCGAACGACGGCGCCGCTTTCTCTCCCTCGTCCCCGCCCTCGCCGAACCGGACGCACTGCGCGCCGCCCTTTCCCGGCAGCGCTCAAACGCACAGGCGGAAATTCTGCGCACGCTCGCAGACGGCGAGATGCTGGAGGAGGATCTGAGCGCGCTGACGGGAACAACAGCCGCGCAGCTTTCGTCTTTAATAAAGAAAGGACTGGTCGCAGAACGCTTTGAGGACGATTTCCGCGATCCCTTCGCCGAACGCGAAACGCCGCCCGACGTAGGTGACTCCCCCCTGACCGCAGAACAGACCGCCGCTTTCGGTACGCTCTGCGGTCTGTACGAAAGCGGGGAAGCCAGGGCGGCGCTGCTCCACGGGGTGACCGGAAGCGGCAAAACGCGCGTGATCCTGTCCATGATCGACCGCGTGCGCGCGGACGGACGCGGCGCCATCGTACTCGTCCCGGAGATCTCCCTGACGCCGCAGATGGTCGGCATCTTTCTTTCCCGTTACGGCGACGACGTATCGGTGATCCACTCCTCCCTCTCCGCCGGCGAACGCTACGACGCATGGCGGCGCATCCGCGGCGGTCTCTCCCATGTCGTGATCGGGACCCGCTCCGCCGTGTTCGCCCCGCTCGCCGACATCGGACTGATCGTGATCGACGAAGAACAGGAGCACACTTACAAATCCGACGCCGATCCGAAATATCTGGCGCATGATATCGCGCGCTTCCGATGCGCACGCCACAAAGCGCTGATGCTGCTTTCCTCCGCCACTCCCTCCATCGTCAGCTATTATCATGCCGTCAGCGGCCGCTATACGCTGATCGAGATGAAAAAACGGTACGGACAGGCAGGACTGCCGCATGTGATCATCACAGATATGCGCGGCGAGGAGGGCGGCGGCACCGTCTCCCCCCTCGGCTCGGTGCTGCGCCGCCACCTGACGGAAACGATTCAGGCAGGAAAGCAGTCCATCATATTCCTGAACCGCCGCGGCTACAACAATTTCATCACCTGCCGCAGCTGCGGCGAGGCGCTCAAGTGTCCGAACTGCTCCGTCTCCCTCACCTATCACGTTTTCCGCGCGCTCGGGGACGGCGGCTCCGGCGAGGACTATCAGAAAAGCCGCGCCGAAAACGGACTTCTGACATGCCACTACTGCGGCTACCGCACGCGCGTTCCCGAGCGGTGCCCGGGCTGCGGCAGCGAGCATTTCCACTTCCGCGGCTACGGAACGCAGCGGCTGGAGGAAGAGCTGAAGGCAATGATGCCGCAGCCGCGCGTGATCCGCATGGATATGGATACGACGCAAACGAAATTCTCCCACGAAGAGCTGCTCGGGCGCTTCCGTGCGGGCGAAGCGGACGTCCTGCTCGGCACCCAGATGGTCACAAAGGGACACGACTTTCCCCGCGTGACGCTCGTCGGGGTCATCAACGCGGACAGCTCCCTCTATCTGGACGACTACCGCGCCGCGGAGCGCACCTTCGCCATGCTGACGCAGGTGATCGGGCGCGCCGGACGCGCAGACCAACCCGGCATGGCCGTCGTGCAGACCTTCAATCCGACAAACGACATTCTCGCGCTGGCCGCCAATCAGGATTACCCCGAATTCTACCGGCGCGAGATCCGGCTGCGCCGCGCGCTTGTCTTTCCGCCGTTCTGCGATATCGCCGTCGTCACGCTTGCCAGCCGCGACGAGGCGCTGCTCGCCACCTCCTGCACCCGGCTGCGCGAATGGATCCGCGACGCCGTCAGCGGACGCTATTCCGACCTGAAGCTGGTCATCTACGGTCCGTTCGACGCGCCGGTATACAAAATCCAGGGCGTCTGCCGCAGCCGCATGGTCATCAAGTGCCGACTGACGCGCCGTCTGCGGGAGTTCGTATCCGAAATTCTGACGGAATTCGGGAAAAACGCGGGAAAGCGCCTGCATATTTCTGCCGATTTGAATCCCAATACTCTGTAACACGCATAGCTGACAGAAAAGGAAGGTATGATACACATGGCAGTTTTGAATATTGTAAAAGAGGGAGACCCCGTTCTGCGCAAGGTCTGCCGCCCCGTTGAGGAGATCACGCCGCGCATTCTCCGCCTGCTCGACGATATGCAGGAAACGCTCCATAAGGCAAACGGCGTCGGACTTGCCGCGCCGCAGGTCGGCGTTCTGCGCCGCATCGCCATCGTCGAGGTGGAGAACGGACAGCTCTTTGAGCTGATCAACCCGGAGATCATCTCCCGCGAGGGTCAGCAGAATGAGCTTGAGGGCTGTCTCTCCATTCCCGAACAGTGGGGCGTGACGGACCGCCCGGAAAAGGTGACGGTACGCGCCATGAACCGCCGCGGCGAGATCTATACCGCCAGCGGCGAGGGACTGCTGGCACGCGCCTTCTGCCACGAGATAGACCATCTTGACGGCGTTCTGTTCACGGATCACGCCGTCCGCATGCTGACGCCGGAGGAGATCCGGGAAGAGATCGGCTAAAGGAGAAAGCTGTGAGAATTCTGTTTATGGGAACGCCGGATTTCGCGCGTTCCGTCCTGCAATCGCTGTGCGAGGACGGTGAGGATATCGCCGCTGTCGTGACGCAGACGGACAAACCGAAGGGGCGCAAAATGCTGCCCGCTCCCCCGCCGGTCAAGGAATACGCCCTGTCGCGCGGACTACCCGTGTATCAGCCCGCCACTCTCCGGGACGGCGCGTTCGCAGACACGCTCGCGCAGCTGGCTCCCGAGCTGATCGTCGTCGTCGCATACGGCAAGATCCTGCCGGGGTATATTCTCGACTATCCGAAATACGGCTGCATCAACGTACACGCCTCCCTCCTGCCCCGCTGGCGCGGCGCCGCGCCGATCCAGCGCGCCATCATGGCGGGCGATGCAGTGAGCGGCGTCACGATCCAGTACATGGCGGCAGGCATAGACACAGGCGACATGCTCTGCAAAATCGAAACGCCCATCACCGAAGAAATGGATTACGGCATGCTGCACGACCAGCTGGCGGCGGACGGATGTCAGGCGCTCAGGCAGGCGCTTGCCGCCATCCGGAGCGGCACCGTCATCCGCGAAGCGCAAAACGATTTCCTCGCCACCTATGCGTCGAAAATCGAGAATGCCGACTGTGCGCTGGATTTTTCCCGTCCGCTTGCCGACGTGCATAACCGCATCCGCGGTCTTTCTCCCATGCCGCTGGCGATCGCGCAGATGCCCGACGGACGCAGGCTGAAGATCGCTGCCGCACAGCGGACAAACGAGCGCACCGACGCCGCCCCCGGCACGGTGATCTCCATGAACAAATCCGGCATTCGCGTCGCCTGCGCGGACGGCGTACTCCTGATTACCGAGGTACAGCCGGAAGGCAAAAAGCGCATGCGCGCCGCCGATTTCGCAAACGGACGCGCCATCGCCGCCGGCGACGTGCTCGAAACGCCGTGCCTATGACCGCGCAGAGTCCGCGCGCCGCTGCGTTTGCCTCCCTGCTCGCGTGGGAGAAAAGCGGCCGCTATGCGAATCTGGAGGTGAACGCCTCCCTCAGCGCCGCCGCCCTGTCCGAGGCGGACCGGGCGCTGTACACCGCGCTCGTCTACGGTGTGATCGAACGGCTCATCACGCTCGACTATATCATCTCCTCGCTGTCCTCCCGTCCCATCGGACAGATCGACCGCGAGACGCTGTGCGCGTTGCGGCTCGGCGTGTACCAGTGTACCTTTCTGGACCGCATCCCGCCGCACGCCGCCGTATCCGAATCCGTCAGCCTCGCGCCGGCGCGGAGCCGCGGCTTTGTCAACGCCCTGCTGCGCGCGCACCTGCGCGCCGGCTGCCGGTATCCTCTGCCGGATGCTTCGGACCCGCTTCTGCGGATGTCCGTCGAATACGCCGCGCCCCCGGAGCTTTGCAGCTTCTGGGCGGAGCGCTACGGCGAGGAGACAGCCGAAGCGCTGCTCGCCGCCTCTTTGCGCCGTCCGCCGGTGACGCTCCGGCTGAACGGAATGAAAACCACGCCGGAGCAGATTCTTCGTCTCCATGAGTCGGACGGCGCGCGTCCGCATCCGCTCTCGCCGGACATGATCTCCCTCTCCGGCGGCGCGCACATCGCGGACGGCATCCGCGACGGACTGTATTTTGTTCAGGATCCCGCGTCCCGGCTGTGCGTGCGCGCGCTGGATCCGCAGCCGGGCGAAACCATTGTCGATACCTGCGCGGCGCCGGGCGGAAAATCCCTCTCCGCCGCGCTCGATATGCAGAACCGCGGACGCGTGTTTTCCTTTGATCTGCATGAAAACAAGCTGTCTCTCATCCGCCGCGCCGCGGACGCGCTCGGCATCACGATTTTGGAGACTGCGGCGCGCGACGCGCGCATCCCGCACGAAGCGCTCCTCTCTCAGGCAGACCGCGTGCTCTGCGACGCGCCCTGCTCCGGGCTGGGCGTCATCGCCAAAAAGCCGGATATCAAATATAAGCCGCTCGCCTCCGCCGGCGCGCTCCCGGCGGTTCAGTACGAGATTCTCTGCGGTGCGGCGCGCTATGTCCGTCCGGGCGGCGTGCTCGTTTATTCCACCTGCACACTGAACCCGGATGAAAACGAACGGCTCGCCGCCCGCTTCCTGGACGCGCATCCGGAATTCTCCCCGGAAGATTTCCGGCTCGGCGCCGCTGGCGGCTCGGAGGGCGGCATGCGGACTCTCTATCCCCACCGGGACGGCTGCGACGGCTTCTTTATCGCCAGAATGCGCCGCGCGGAAGCCTGACGGCGCGCCACTCTGCTTTGCAAAGGAGAAACGATGAAACCGGATATTCTCTCCATGACCCCCGAGGAGCTGACCGCCGTCATGCGGGAGCTGGGCGAGCGCGATTTCCGCGCCGCGCAGCTGTACGACTGGATGATAAAGGGCGCCTCCTTTGACGAAATGACGAACCTTCCCTCCGCACTTCGGGAAAAGCTCCGGACAGAAACGGAATACCGTCTGCCGAAAATCGAGGAAAAGCACGTTTCCCGCCTCGACGGCACCGTCAAGTACCTCTTTTCCCTGATCGACGGCGAATGCATCGAAAGCGTTTTCATGCGCTACGAGCACGGCAATACGCTCTGCGTTTCCTCCCAGGCGGGATGCCGCATGGGCTGCCGCTTCTGCGCCTCCACCCTGAAGGGAAAGGCGCGTGACCTCACCGCATCCGAAATCCTCGGACAGATCATCGCGGCACAGCGCGACACGGGCGAGCGGATCGGCGGCGTCGTTATGATGGGCATCGGAGAGCCGCTCGACAACTATGACAATACGGTGCGCTTTCTCCATCTCGTCAGCCTGCCGAAAGGACTGAATATCGGGCTGCGCCACATCTCCGTCTCCACCTGCGGTCTCGCCGAACGGATCCTCCGCTTCGCTGAGGAAGGGCTGCCTGTGACGCTCTCCATCTCCCTGCACGCCTCGGACGATGAGACCAGAAGCGCCCTGATGCCCGTCAACAACAAATACCCCATCGCTGTTCTGCTCTCCGCCTGCCGGGACTACTTCGCGCGCACCGGACGGCGCATCTCCTTTGAATACACGCTGATAAACGGCAAAAATGACTCGATCGCGCAGGCGGACGCGCTCGCGCGTCTTCTGAAAAACGGCATGAACGCGACGTGCCATGTCAATCTGATCCTCCTGAACGAGGTCGCCGAAACAGGCTTCCGCACAGCGGCGCGCAGAAACGCAGAGGCATTCCGGGACGAGCTGCTGCGATGCGGCGTCAACGCGACAATCCGGCGCCGCCTCGGCGGGGATATCAACGCGTCCTGCGGACAATTGCGGCTGCGCCGCGCCGGAACGTGAACTTCTTTTCCGCACGCACTTTACTTATCGCATCTGGTATGGTAAAATATACTTTACTGACATCGGTCGGGAGGTATTTCCGAATATGCACTACAGCGGCAAAACGGACATCGGCATGAAACGAAGCATGAATCAGGACCATTTTTCCATCAAGGAATATGCGCCCGGCATTCTGCTCGCCGTCGTCTGCGACGGAATGGGCGGCGCGCGCGGCGGTCAGGAGGCAAGCTCCACCGCAACGGACAGCTTCGTCGCCAGCATGGATTCTTTCGTCGAATCCCATATCACCGAGCAGAACACCATCGAATGCACCGATTCCCAGATTCACCGCGCCCTGCGCCGCGCCGCCTACACCTCCAACAAGGCCGTGTATCTCCGCTCCGAGGAGGACGCCTCCCTGCGCGGCATGGGTACCACCCTCGTCGCCGTTCTGGTGGTCGGCAGCACCGTCTATACCGCCAATGTCGGCGACAGCCGCATGTACGTCATCCGCGGACGCGACATCGAACAGATCACCCATGACCATTCCTACGTTCAGTATCTCGTGGATACCGGACGGCTGACAGAGGAAGAGGCGCGCACTGCCCAGAACCGCAACATCATCACACGTGCGGTCGGGACGGAATCGAATGTGGATGCAGACGTCTTCGTAACGGAGATCGATCCCTCCTGTAAGCCTGCTTTCGTCCTTTTGTGTACGGACGGACTTACCAATCACCTCGGCGGCGCTGAAATCGCCGAGATCGTCACCTCGGATTCCTCGATCAGCGACAAAACGGACGCGCTGGTCTCCCGCGCCAATAAATACGGCGGGTCCGACAACATCACAGCCGTTGTGATCGAGCTGTGACGGACCGCTCCCCAAAAGGAAACCATACAAACGTGGACGGATTTGAAAAATACGTCGGTGTCGTTTTCGACAACCGGTATAAAATTGAAAAGATCATCGGCATCGGCGGCATGGCGGTCGTTTACAAGGCGATCGATCTGCTGATGCGCCGCGTCGTCGCCGTGAAAATGCTCAAGGACGAGATCGCGGCGGACGAACAGAGCGTCAAGCGGTTCATCAACGAATCCAAGGCCGTCGCCATGCTTTCGCATCCAAACATCGTCAACATCTACGATGTGTCGGTGCGCGACAATGTGAAATATATCGTCATGGAATATGTGGAGGGCATCACCCTCAAAAATTACATGACGCACAAGGGCATCCTCTCCTTCCGCGAGATCGTCAGCTACAGCGAACAGATCCTGAATGCGCTGGAACACGCGCACGCCAAGGGAATCGTACATCGGGATATCAAGCCGCAGAACATCATGCTGCTGAAAAACGGTCTCATCAAGGTGATGGATTTCGGCATCGCCAAGCTCCCGAACGCGGAAACCGTCACCATGACGGACAAAGCGATCGGCACCGTGTACTATATCAGCCCGGAGCAGGCGAGCGGCCGTCCGATCGATGCGCGCAGCGACCTCTATTCGCTCGGCGTGCTGATGTATGAAATGAGCTGCGGACGGCTTCCGTTCAACGCGGACAGCCCGGTCTCCGTCGCGCTCATGCAGGTCAACGCCAGCGCCGTCCCTCCGCGCCGCCTCAACCCCTCCCTTCCCGTAGGACTGGAACAGATCATCCTGAAGGCGATGGAAAAGGATCCCTCCCAGAGATACCAAAGCGCCGCCCAGATGCTGCGCCACGTCACTCGTCTGAAGGAAAATCCGAACATCGTCTTCCGCGAGGTACAGAAAAGCGCACGGGAAAAGAGCAAAAAGAAAAAGCCGCGCCGCGCCAATCACGCCATGCTCCCCATCATTCTGGGCGTAGCATTCGCCTTTCTGCTCGTAGCGGGGATCAGCGCATATTACACCATCGACAAGCTGTTTCTCAGAGGCGACTCCGACAAATCGGAGACGATCACCATCAAGAGCTTCGTCGGAACGACGTATTCCCCGGAACTGCAGCAGTGGTTTGACAAGTCGGAATACTACACGCTTCTTCTCCAGTATCGCTACGATACCGAACACGATGCCGGCGTCATCATCGCACAGAGCCCATCCGCCGGCGAGCGGCGCAAGGTCGTCGCACGCACGCAGAAATGCGCCATCACGCTCACCGTCAGCCAGGGCGCCGAAACGGTCATGCTGCCGGACGTTCTGGTTTATGATTACCGCGACGCCAAGCTCACTTTCTCGGAGCTGGGGCTCGCCGTCCACGTAGAGCACATCTACAGCGAAACCTTTGAGGTGGGCACCGTCATCCGCACCGATCCGGCAGCCGGAACGGTGATGAAGCTCGGCGACACCGTCACCATCTATGCAAGTCTCGGTCCCGCCATCGGCACGGTCGTCGTCCCGAGCTTTCTCGGCATGACCGAGGTGCAGACGCTGCGCAAGCTCATTGCGAGCGGACTTCGCGTCGGAACCGTCACGTATGAGAAAAATGACGCCGCAGCCGGCACCATCCTCTCGCAGAGCGTCCCTGAGTTCAAGGTGGTTCACGCCAACACCAAGATCGATTTCGTCGTCAGCGGCGGTCCGGACTACCGCGATCCCTCCGCTCCACCAGATGAACCTCCGGAGATTCCTGTCGATCCGGAGGATCCCGCCGTCCCGCCGGACACCGGTTCGCCGGACGAACCCATCCTCCCCGACGACGGAAAAGCCCCGGGCACATCGACAGACACGCAGGATCCCTATGACAGCTGGGAGCCGGAGGACGGCTTTACCGATGAAACATCCGGAAGCTCCGGCGCCTCCTCTCCGCAATTGCCGGACGGACTTCGCGACTGGCTCGACCGGCTGATCTCCGGAGGCAACTGACCGTATGGCAGAAACAACAAAACAAAAAGGAATACTCATTCGCGGCGTGGGCGGGCTTTACGGAGTCCGCCCGCTTCCGCTTGCCGCAGGCGACAGTATCCTTCTCTGCCGCGCGCGCGGCATTTTCCGCCATGAAAACATCACCCCTCTGCCGGGAGACGCCGTTCTCTTTTCCCCAAGCGGCGACACAAAGCCCTCCGGCGGACAGGGCGGGAGTGCAGAATATGTCATCGACGAGATCCTGCCCCGAAAAAACACGCTCATCCGTCCCCCGCTCGCCAATCTGACGCATCTGTTTCTCGTCATTCCGGCGGCGCGCCCGGAGCCGGAGCTCCGAACGGCGGACGTACTGCTCTCCATCGCCGAGGCAAACGGGATCCGGGCGGTGGTTCTCGTGACCAAGCGCGATCTTGCGCCCGAAAAAGCGGAGGAGATCCGCACCCTGTACGCTTTCGCGGGCTTTGACGCCTTTTCTCTCTCCGCCGGCGACGCGGACAGCGTTGACGCGCTGCGCTCCTATATCGTCTCGCTGACCTCCTGCGGCACAGCTGTGACCGCCGCATTCGCCGGCGCCTCCGGCGCGGGAAAATCCACCCTGATGACGAAGCTCTTTCCCGATCTTTCGCTGAAAACGGGGGAAGTCAGCCGGAAAACGGAACGCGGGCGCCAGACGACGCGCCATGTCGAGCTTTTTCCGTACGAAACCGGAGATTCTGTCTGCCTGATCGCGGACACACCCGGCTTCTCCCTCCTCGATTTCACAAAATACAACGCGCTGCACACCGCCTCCCTCGCGGAAACCTTCCCGGAATTCCGTCCGTTTCTCGGGCAGTGCCGCTATACAAAATGCACGCACACCAAGGAGGAGGGCTGCGCGATCCTCGACGCTGTCCGGGCTGGCGCCGTCTCGCAGCGCCGGCACGATAGCTACTGCGCCATGTATGCGGAATGCAAAAAAATGCCGGACTGGAAACGTAAGCAGATGGAGGAAAAAAGCAGCCATGGATAATCCGGTTCGCTCCGCGCTGATCTTCACGGGCGGCTTCTGCCGCACGGAACGGCTCTCCCCGGAGGAGCTGCGCGCCGACCTTGTGATTGCCGCGGACTGCGGCAGACTGAACGCCGAACAGTGCGGCGTCACGCCCGATATCATTGCCGGCGATTTCGATTCCTCCGCTCCGCCGGACAACGCCGGCTCCGCCCGCCTCATCCGCGTTCCCGCGGAGAAGGACGTCACGGACACCATGCTGGCCTGTGACCTCGCCATCCGGGAGGGCGCGCGCCGCATCCGGATCCTCGGCGGAACAGGCGGACGCGCGGATCATGCGCTTTCCAATGTGTTTATGCTGGAAAATCTGTGGCGGCGCGGCGTTACCGCAGAGATCTGCGACGGCGAAAACCGCATCCGGCTGCTGTCGGATGAGAGCTGCCTCCTGACGCGCACGCACTACCGGTATTTCGCGCTGCTTGCGCTGGAGGACGCCTGCGCAACGATCACCGGCTGCAAATATCCGCTCTCCCGCGCGCCGCTGACACGCAGCCTTCCGTATGCTGTCAGCAACGAGATCACCTCCCCGCAGGCATGCGTTACCGTGGAAGGCGGTCCGGTTCTGCTGATCGAGAGCGGTGAGGCACAATAACGGCTTCTTCTCATATACTGTAACGAAAACATTCCAAGGAGGAGCCCTATGAAGATCGTTGTCGTTAAATCCCCCCGTCTGCTGATTCCCCTTTTACGCCGCTTTTTCAAGCTGAAATGACAAAAACACACGCGGGACGCAACCCTCCCGCGTGTGTTTTTCCGTCTCCTCACTCGCATTGCAGCGTACCGAGCCGCTCCGTTTCCGCGATCGCATACGCCATCATCCGCTGTCCGAGCGCCAGTGCGTCCGCGTCGCAGCCGCTGCCGCTCATATCGGCAATCGTACTGCGCATCCGGTTGGCGCTGTCGCGGGAGCTGACGCGCAAAATACGCGCAAGCTCTCTCTGATCGGAGATCCCCATGGTCTCCATAATCACGCCGCCCCGCACCGTCAGCTTGTCCTTCAGGGGGAACGAAGCATCCGCAAGCGACTTATCCGCCAGCAGCCGCCGCGCGCTCTCGCCCAGCGACGAATACATCTCGAGCTGCGCCGTCGTTTCCGCAAGCAGCGCGCTGTCGGTGATCTTCGGCAGAATGCCGTTGATCGCCTCGCAGCCGCAGCGCGCGTATTCGTACAGCTCATGCAGCATCTTTTCCGTCGGATTTTTCATACTTTCACCTCTTTTCCACAGTTAGTATGGCGATAAGTGAAAAAAATATCCCCGTCTCCCTTTTTCTTTCGCGCAGGCATCTCTTTTCCCGAACGGTGGAAGCGCGCCTGCCCTGCGCCTCTCTCGCCGTCGGTGTCCCGCCGGATTTTTCCGAGCGCTCCGTCCGCCTTTTCCGCATCTATTGACTTTATGCGCCAATTGTATTATAATCAAACAAACAGGGTCGCTGTGCAGGCACGCGATCCGGCGGCAGCCAAACGCACAGCACGCCGTCCTGCTCCGTTCTCGGAAATCGACTGACTCCGGCGGCGCACCTGTCGGATATGAGGTATATTACAGAATTATGTTCAAGCTGATTCAGAGGCAGTCGCCGACGCGCATCATCGCGCTCGGCTTTCTGCTTGTCATCCTGCTCGGCTCGCTTCTTCTGAGCCTGCCGTGCTGCCTCCGCGAGGGCGTCAGCATACGCTACATTGACGCGCTGTACACCTCCACCAGCGCCGTCTGCGTGACAGGACTGACCGTCACGGATCTCCGGGATACATTCACCCCGCTGGGACAGGTCATCCTCGCCGTCATGATTCAGATCGGCGGGCTCGGCGTCGCCTCCATCGGCACGGGCGTCATACTGGCCATGGGGAAGAAACTGAACCTCAAAGGGCAGACCCTCATCCGCGAATCGATGAATCTCAGCTCCGGCAAGGGGATCATCCGGTTTGTGAAAAGCGTGTTTCTGACCACGGTGGTCATTGAGCTTGTCGGCGCCGTCCTGAGTTTTTTTGTATTCAGGCGGGATTTTCCGCCGCTTCAGGCGATTTGGATCAGCATCTTCCACTCCATCGCCTCGTTCAACAATTCCGGCTTTGATATCCTCGGCAACATGCAGAGCCTCGTTCCGTATCAGGGCGATGTGCTGCTGAATCTTGTCACGTGCGCGCTGGTCATTCTCGGAGGTCTCGGCTTCCCCGTGATCCGCGAAATGCTCGGCAAGCGCCTGCGCTTCCGGAAATTCTCCATGCACGCAAAGGTCGTTCTCTCCGTGAACGCGGTACTGCTGGCAGCCGGCACGCTGCTCATCCGTCTCACGGAAAATATCAGTTGGCTCGGCGCGTTCTTCTTCAGCGTCTCTGCCCGTACCGCCGGCTTCGCCACCTATCCGCTCAGCGGCTTTACCAAAGCCGGTCTGATTGCCGTCATTGTCCTGATGTTCATCGGCGCCTCTCCCGGATCCACCGGCGGCGGCGTCAAAACCACCACGTTTTTTGCGCTGCTGCAGGGAATCAAATCTGCGGCGACCAACAAATCGGAAACGGCATTCCGCTATTCTCTCCCCGCCGAGGCTTTCCGCAAGGCGGCGGTCATCACGCTCATCGGGATCGGCGTCATCCTGAGCGGCACCTATCTGATGGTGCTGATGGAGCCGGAGCTTCCGCTGATGGACGTGCTGTTTGAAGTCTCCAGCGCGTTCGGGACGGCGGGTCTCTCCACCGGCATCACGCCCGGACTCTGTACCGGCAGCAAGCTGCTCTCCATTCTGATTATGTACATCGGCAGGCTCGGTCCGCTGACGATCGCCTCGCTCTGGTATTTCACAAACGGCGAACGCGTCCGCTATCCGGAAGGAAATATTGCGATAGGATAAGGAACAAAGCATGTTCAAGAAATCAAAAAAGGGAAAAAACACATACGGTATCGTCGGACTCGGCCGCTTCGGCTTTGCACTTGCCGTCGAGCTGGCACAGTCCGGCGCCGATCTGCTCGTTCTGGATCAGGACGAGGACAAGGTTCGCCAGATGCGCGAGTATACCGAATACGCCTACGTCGTAAAAAGCCTTGACCGCAAGTCGCTTGAGGACACCGGCATCCAGAACTGCGACGCGGCTGTCGTCTGCATCAGCGAGGAAATGGACACCTCCATTCTGACAACACTGCATCTTGTCAGTCTCGGCATCCCTTCCGTGATCGCCAAGGCGGCAAGCTCCGAGCACGGCGAAATTCTGGAGAAGCTCGGCGCCGAGGTCGTGTACCCGGAGCGGGATATGGCGATCCGTCTGGCGCACCGCCTCGAAACCTCGCGCATGCTGGATTTCATCCAGCTCAGCGAACAGCTGAATATCTCCAAGCTGGCAATTCCGGATAAGATCATCGGTGAGAGCGTACAATCGCTCAACCTCCGCAAAAAATACGGTCTCAATATCATCGCCATCGAGAACGGCGGCTCCCTGATCGAGGCAGTCCGTCCGGACTATGTATTCCAGAGAGGCGATATCCTTTTCCTCTCCGGCAGCAAGGACGGTCTGAATCGCCTCTCCGAATGGTCGGAACGCACATGAATTCCACTTTGGCGCGGCGGGTTCCCCCGCCGCGCCTTTTATGATGGCGGAGAAGCTGGCAATTTACAATATTTCGTAGATTTTCGCGTCCCGGATGTGTTATAATGTGAATATGCCGGCGGTCTTCGCTTCGGCGCGGACGCACTCGTCCGGCTCTATCAATGAATAATCAGGCAACCCTCAGCAGCGTGCAGATCAACAGGCTGCTTTTTGTGCGTTGCGGGAATGAGGATATATGACGGATATTTTTGAACTCTTCAAACGGATTGAAAAAAAGGAGGCAGCGCCTCAGACGCCGCCTACACACATCATCGCAGGACTCGGCAATCCGGGCAAGGAATATGCACGCACGCGCCACAACGCCGGCTTTATGGCGCTCGATTTTCTGGCGGCGCGGCTGGGTGCGGATGTATCCCGCGGAAAATTCAACGCGCTCTGCGGAGATGCGATGCTGGGCGGGCGTCGCGTTCTCCTCATGAAGCCTCTGACGCTCATGAATGCGTCGGGCGAAGCGGTGCGCGACGCGGCGAACTTCTATAAGATCCCTGTGGAGAACATCCTTGTCCTTGTGGACGATATCTATCAGGACGTCGGCAGAATGCGTGTACGCGCGGGCGGCTCGGACGGCGGACAGCGCGGGCTGAAAAGCATCATTTACCAGCTCTCCTCCGACCGTTTTCCGCGCATCCGCTTCGGCGTCGGACAAAAGCCGAATCCGCAGTACGATCTTGCCGCATGGGTGCTCGGCACACTGCCCCCGTCGGATCTCGACAAGCTGACTGCGTGCTTTCCCCTGATCGAGGAAGCGGCAAAGCTGATTTTTGACGGAAAGACAGACGCGGCGATGGGACTGTGCAACGGGTTTCACCCGGAAAACGAGGGAACAAAATGAACCTGCCGCTTCTGACGTCCATTTTCAAGTCGAACCGGGAATATGCCACCATGTCGTCCTCTCTCCGCGCGTCGCTGGAAACCGGTCGTTACCGCACGGTGACGGCTGCCGGTCTCTCGGACGGCGCCGCGGACATTTTCCTGCCGACTCTGGTCGGCGACTTCTGCGACATGTGCATTCTGATCCTCTCTCCGGAAGAAAAGGATGCTGCGGCGGCAGCCGCGCTGCTCTCCGGACTCGGGATCCGCGCGATGCACTACCCCGCGCGCGACTACAATTTCAACAACATCACCGCCTCGCACGACTATGAACACGAGCGGCTCCGCATTCTATCAGCCCTGCAGACGGATCCGGAGCCGCTCGTCATCTCCGCAACGCCGGAGGCGGCGCTTCAGCTCACCATGCCGGGGCAGATGCTCGCCTCTCTGACCATCCGCATCTCCCCGTCCAAGCCGCTGGATACCGACCGGCTCGCAGAAGCGCTCTCCGCTTCCGGCTACGCACGCGTGGAGCTGGTCGAGGGCGCGGGACAGTTCGCCGTCCGCGGCGGGATCGTGGATATTTATCCACCCGCCGCCGCGCCGTACCGCATTGAGCTGTTCGGCGACGAGATCGACCGTCTCGGCACGTTCGACGTCGAATCCCAGCGCTTCTCCGAGATGCTGGACGGCGACATTCTCCTGCCGCCTGCGCGCGAGGTGCTGCCCTCCCCGGAGGCACGCACGGCGATCCTCAGCGCCGTCCGCCGTCAGATCAAAAAGCTGGCGCAGACAGGCAGCGGAACCGGACGGGCAAGCGAGCTGCTCAGCGGCGAGCTGTCCGTCCTTGAGAACGGGCTGGAGCCGGATTTTGCGGATAAGTATCTGCCGCTCATCTATCCGGACAAAAGCTGCCTGATGGACTATTTCAACGGGCTGATCGTTATCCGCTCCTCCCAGGGGTGCGCGGCAAAGGCAGACGCATGCCGGACGCTGCTGGCGCAGAACATCGCCGACATGCTGGAATCGGGCGAGCTTTCCGCCGCGCGCAGCGAAGACGGCTACATGCGCGGCTGGGACACAGTGGAAGCTGCTGCTGCCGAAATGCCCGTCGTCCATATGGATTCGTTCGCCGCTCCGGGCACAACGACAGTTTACAATTTTTCCTCCAGCCATATTCCGGCGTATGCAGGCAACCGGAGCCTTCTGCGCGAGGATCTCGCTGGCTATGTGAAAAACGGCTACATGACCGCCGTGGTCTGCGCAACGGAGCCGGAGGCGGAAGAAATGATCCGCTCGCTGACGGAGGAAGGCTACACCGCCGCCTCGGCGGAAAACGCAGACTGGACATTCTTCCGCCCCGGAGCGTCAGGTCCGAAGCCGGTCGCCGTTCTGTGCGGCGAATGCTCCGCCGGCTTTGAGCTGCTCTCTCCGAAATTCGCACTTTTGAACTTCGCACAGGCGCAGAGGCTGACCGCGCGCATCCGGAGCACCCGCCGCCGCTCCAAAAAGAAGGCGACGGAGACCATCCTCTCCTACGCCGATCTGGAAGTCGGCGATCTCGTTGTCCACACCATATACGGAATCGGGCAGTACACCGGCATCGAGAACATTACGGTGGACGGGGTGACGCGCGATTATATCACGATCCGCTACGCCGGAACCGACAAGCTCTTTCTGCCGGTCGATCAGCTCGATATGGTGTCCAAGTATATCGGCGCCGGCGCGGACGACGGCTCTGTCCGTCTCTCCAAGATGGGCGGCGCGGACTGGAACAAGGCGAAATCCAAGGCGAAAGCAGCGACCAGGGAAATGGCGCAGGAGCTGATCGCCCTGTACGCCAAGCGGAAACGGACGAAGGGAATCACCTTCGACGCGGACGACGACATGTGCCGTCAGTTTGCGGATACCTTCGAGTTTGAGGAAACGGACGGACAGCTCCACGCCATCGAGGATATCCGCCGGGATATGGAGGCGCCCTGTCCGATGGACCGGCTGCTGTGCGGAGACGTTGGCTACGGCAAGACGGAAGTCGCTCTGCGCGCCGCCTTCAAGGCGGTCATGAGCGGCTATCAGGTCGCCGTGCTGGTGCCGACGACGATTCTGGCTTTTCAGCATTTCCAGACCTTCCAGTCCCGTCTGCGCGGATTTCCCGTGGAAGTCGACATGCTCTCCCGCTTCCGCACCCCGACGCAGCAGGCGGCAACCGTGCGGAAGGTCCGCCGGGGCGACGTCGATATTGTGATCGGTACGCACCGTCTGATTTCCAAGGACGTCACCTTCGCCAAGCTCGGACTGATTATTGTGGACGAAGAGCAGCGCTTCGGCGTGGAACAGAAAGAAAAGCTGAAGCAGCTGGCGCCGGATGTGGACGTTCTGACCCTGACCGCCACGCCGATCCCCCGCACGCTGAATATGGCGATGGGCGGCATTGTGGACATGAGCGTACTGGAGGAGGCGCCGGGAATGCGCTCTCCCGTACAGACGTATGTCATGGAATACGACGAGGGCATCCTGACCGAAGCCATGCGCCGTGAGCTGCGGCGCGGCGGCCAGGTATTCTATCTGCACAACCGGATAGAGGCGGTCTATGAAACCGCCGCCAGAATTGCGCGCACGCTGCCGGAGGCACGCGTCGCTACGGCGCACGGACGCATGGAGCGGGAGGAGCTGGAGGATATCTGGGCAGCGCTCGTGAAGGGGGAGATCGATATTCTCGTTTCTACCACCATCATCGAGACCGGCATCGACGTGCCGAACGCGAATACGCTCATCATTGAGAACGCAGACCGCTACGGGCTCTCCCAGCTGCATCAGATCCGCGGACGGGTCGGCCGCTCCAGCCGCCGTGCCTACGCCTTTTTCACCTATCCGAAGCAGAAGCAGCTGTCCGAAATCGCAGAAAAAAGGCTGTCCGCCATCAAGGAATACGCCGCGTTCGGCGCAGGCTTCAAGATCGCCCTGCGCGATCTCGAGATCCGCGGCGCGGGAAACCTGCTCGGCGCGCAGCAGCACGGACACATGGAGGCGGTCGGTTACGACATGTACGTCAAGCTGCTCAACGAAGCGGTGCTTGAGGAACAGGGAGAAGCGCCCGCCCCGAAGCAGGAATGCGCCGTCGACATCCGCGCCGACGCGTACCTGTCCAAAAGCTATATTCCCAGCTCGCCGCAGCGCATGGAAATGTATAAAAAAATCGCGCGGATCGAGGAATACGCGGATTATGAGGACATTCTCGACGAGCTGTGCGACCGATTCGGCGAACCGCCTGCCGCCGCCGTTACGCTGTGCCGGACATCGCTTCTGCACGCGCTCGGCGTCCAGGGCGGCATGAAGAAAATCGAGGAGCGGGACGGAATCCTCCGTCTGGTTCCCTATACGGTCAATCCGACGGCGCTGACTGCGCTGTCCAACGCTTTTCCCTCCGCGCAGATCCGCATGTCCCTCGGCGGTGAGCCGGCACTCCTCTGCCGCCCGCGCAAGGGCGAGAAAATGCTCGACTTCGCGACGGATCTTTTAACGAAATATATACAGTTCTGATACCCGCGGAACTTGAAGCCGCGCCGAAAATGCGGTATACTGAAACGGTATCCCCGCCGAACACCTGCATTCTTTGCTGAAAGGAACCACCGCCGTGAAAACAAAAATCCTCTCCCTGCTGTTTGCCGTCTGTTTTCTTCTGCCTCTTGCCGGATGCAGCTCCGCCCCCGTGCTCATGCGCTACGGAGACAGCTCGGTGACTGTCAATATGTACCGTTACTGGCTCTCCACCTACAAGGGCACATTTATGAACACCTACAGCGATATGAGCGACACCGATGCGTTTTGGAATTCGATCCTGTATGACGATGTGACAGCGGAACAGTATCTGAACGATGCCGTCATCGAAAACGTAAAGCGCACTCTCGTCTGCATGGAGCTCTTTGACCAGTATGGGCTGAAGCTGAGCAAGGACACGACGGAAACCATCGACGCCTATATCGACGACATGATCTCCGAACGCGCGAACGGCAGCAAAAATGTATTCAACCAGACGCTCGCCTCCTTCGGCATCAATATAAATATGCTGCGGGAGATTTACCTCTGCGAGGAAAAAACAAGTCAGCTGTTTTCCTATCTGTATCAGAGCGGCGGACCGAGAGCCCTGAGCAGCGAAGCACTTGAGACATACTGTCGTGAGAATTACGTCCGGGTGCGCCACATCTATGTCAACGACGCCTACGCGTATGAGACCGATGAAAACGGCTACACCAAATATAGCACCTCCGGTCTGCCGGTCACCCGCGCTCTGAACGCGGAGGAAGCGGCGGCGGCAGCGGAAAAAATCGCAGCGATCGAGCAGGCGCTCGCGGACGGTCAGTCCTTCGACACCGTATACGAAACCTACTCGGAGGATCACTATTATAAGAACGGCTACTATCTGACGCGCACGACCGACTTTATCTACGAAGTGGTGGACGCTGCTTTCTCCCTCGAAGTCGGGGAAACCGTGTGCGTGAAAAGCGACTACGGCACGCATTTTCTCATGCGTCTTGAGATGGATGCAGCCCCGTACAAAAACAGCGAAAACGCGGATTTCTTTGACAGCTTTGACTCCGATGCGAAAAATGCGGATTTCCGGCAGTATCTGGACACGCTGCTGCCCGACGTGGAAGTCGATACGGAGGAGCTTGCCCGCTATTCCATCCGGGATGCTGCGGTCAATTACTCCATCTGACGCGGGCGCATAAATAGTTTCTTTTATCCCATAACTGGATGATTTTATGATATTGCAGCACAGCGCATTATCTGTTATAATGAAAACAAATCCATTTATGGAGGAACAAACATGGCTTATCAAATGAAGGCCCGCACGCTGACTCTGCACGACGGCTACGATGTGATCGTGGTCGGCGGCGGTCCCTCCGGCGTTGCAGCAGCGGTTTCCGCCGCCCGCGAGGGAGCAAAGACCCTTCTGATCGAAGCAACCGGCGCGCTCGGCGGCATGAGCACGATGGGTCTTGTGCCGGCATGGTGCCCGTTTTCCGATAAAGAGAAGATCATATACCGCGGTCTGGCGGAGCGCATTCTGAATGCCGGAAAGGCACAGATGAAGTTCGTGGATCCGGCAAGCCTGAACTGGGTGCCGATCAATCCCGAGGTGATGAAGCGCGTCTATGATGATCTCTGCACAGAGTTCGGCGTTGAGGTTCTTTTCGGCACGATGCTATCGGACGCGGATGCGGAAAACGGTCATATCAACGCCATTATCGTTACCAACAAGGCAGGACTTTCCGCTTATCAGGCGAAGATCTATATCGATTGTACCGGCGACGCCGACCTGTCCGCACGTGCGGGCGCCGAGGTTCTGAAAGGAGATGGCGGCGACGCATGCTCTCTCCAGCCGTCGACGTACTGCTTCTCTCTTGGCGGCGTCAACGACGAGGCGTATCTGCACGGCGTCCGCCTGCACTCCTCCAACCCGAATTCCCCGATCCACGCGTTGGCAAAATCGGAGGAGTATCCCTACATTACCGATTCGCACTTCTGCAACAACAAGATCGCCGACGGCGCGGTCGGCTTTAACGCCGGTCACATCAATGATCTTGACGGCACCGATCCCGAGGCGCTCAGCGCCGCCTATATGCTCGGTCGCAGAAAAGCGCACGAAGTGCTCCGCGGTCTGTCCGACGTATACCCGGAAGCGTTCGGCCATGCCTATATGCTGGAGACCGCGCCGCTGATGGGGATCCGTGAGACGCGCCGCGTCGTATGCGATTACACGCTGACGCGCGAGGATTATATGGAGCGCCGCACATTCCCGGACGAGATCTCCCGCAACAGCTATTATATCGATATGCACATGAGTCCGAAAGCACGCGAAAGCGCGAACGGCTTTACCGGCGAAAAACGCGCCGCACGCTACGGAAAGGGTGAATCGCACGGTATCCCCTACCGCTGCCTGACGCCCCGCGGCTTTTCCAATCTGCTTGTCGCCGGCCGCGCCATCTCCTGTGACCGCGATCTGCTCGCCAGCGTGCGCGTCATGCCCAACTGCTTTACCACCGGAGAGGCTGCCGGACTTGCCGCAGCCATGTCCGCCACGGACAGCATCAGCGTCCACGACGTGAACACGGATGAGCTGCGCCGCCGCCTGCGTGCCTACGGCGCGTACTTCCTCTGATCATTGTCCGAAAAAAATCCCTTTCCGCATTCGTCCCCTGCCCAGACAGCAGAGAAAATGCGGAAAGGGATCTTTTTTTCCGGCGTTACGGCGCCCGCTTTCCCTTCCATCTCCGCACCAGCAGCTTTCTCAGCAGATCTGCCGGAAGCACCGTACAGGAGAGCAGCGCCGCCCTGAGCAGTTCCCGCACGCGCAGAGGCTCACAGCGGAACACCTCGCCGCCGAAGTAAATGATCATCAGCTGCACGACCGCTACCGTGGTGATAATCAGAATGAACGCCTTGTTGGCGGAAAGATGCGCGAAAATGTTCAGCCGTTCCGTCCGTGCGCCCAGGCAGTTGAAGATGCCGCAGAAGATGAACAGTGCAAAGAACACCGTCAGGTAATATACATCGTCTCCCCGGGAAAAGACGCGGTGCATGGCGGGAGATTTCAAAAACCATACGCACAGCGCCAGAGAAAAGCCTCCGTTGCACAGGATGCTCTCGATCATGCTTCGGGAGAGAAGTCTCTCGTCCCGCGGCAGCGGAGGACAGCGCATATACTCCGCCAGCGGCGGCTCTCCCGCAAAAGCAAGCGCGCCCAGCGTATCCATAATGATGTTCACCCACAGCATCTGAATGACCGTGACCGGCGTCTCGATCCCGATAAACGGACCGATCAGCGATACGCCGACGGCGCACAGATTCATCGTGAGCTGGAACACGATGAATTTCCGAATGCTGCGGAACACCGTGCGCCCGAACAGCACCGCTTTCATAATAGATGAAAACCGGTCGTCCGTAATGACAATGGAGGACGCCTCGCGCGCCGCGTCCGTCCCGCTGCCCATAGCAAATCCGACGTCCGCCGCCCGGAGAGCGGGCGCATCGTTGATTCCGTCGCCGGTCATCCCCGCAACCAGCCCGCGCTGCTGCGCCAGACGCACAAGGCGGCTTTTATCCGTCGGAAGCGCACGGGCAACGACCGCAAGGTTCGGCAGCGCAGCGCTGAGCTCTTCATCCGGCATGGAAGCCAGCGTCTCCCCGCTCAGTACAAGCTGCGGTCCGTCCGGCACGATGATCCCGCATTCCCGTGCGATCGCTTCCGCCGTCATCGGATTGTCTCCTGTAATCATAACCGTCTGGATGCCCGCCTGCCGCGCGACGGACACCGCCTGCACCGCATCCGGGCGCAGCCGGTCGCGGATGGCGATCAGAGCAATGAACACAAGCGCGCTGAAAGAGCCGTCCTCCGTTTCGTTTCTGCCCGCGTACTCCGCCGCCGCAATCACGCGATGCGAAGAGGAAGCCAGCGTCTGCCATACGTTGTGCAGGCGCGCGGATACGGCGGGCGTCATGCGGTGGATGCGCCCGTCCTCCCCCAGATACGAATCCGCGTGCGCCAGAATCACCTCCGGTGCGCCGCGGATCAGTGTGCGGACGCCGTCCTCTGTTTCGATACAGCCGGAGCTGTAGCGCCGTGCAGAGGAAAACGGAACGCGGCTCAGAATATGCGGCGCGCTTCCGCTCAGCTTCCCGAAATAGGCGCTCATCGCGCGATCCGTCGCATTTCCCTGCCCCACGCCCGCACATACGGCATGATTCTGCTCCAGGGCAGCAGCAAGCGGCGGGCATTTCCGCAAAACGGTCAATGAATCGTAGCTTCCCTCCGCGGAGATCACGGAAGCCACCTTCAGCTTTCCGCAGGTCAGCGTTCCGGTCTTGTCAGTAAAGAGGATATTCATGCTGCCCGCCGTCTCGATCCCGACCAGACGGCGCACCAGCACGCCGCCCGCCAGCATCTTCTTCATATTGGAGGACAAAACGACCGTAATCATCATTGGCAGTCCCTCCGGGACGGCAACGACCAGAATCGAAATCGCCACCGTCAGGGCGCGGATCACCTCCGAGACGACGAGGGACGGATCGGTAAGACGCGCGCGGATCACGACGGGATCCATCCCGCTCTGGAGCACAAAGGCGTTGAACAGGCAGGCAAACGCAATCACCGCCGCCGCCACATAGCCGAGGAAGCTGACGCTGCGGGCAAGCA
Source organism: Eubacteriales bacterium (assembly GCA_051867895.1). GTDB lineage: Bacteria > Bacillota > Clostridia > Oscillospirales > CAG-272 > SIG701. The sequence continues at coordinate 36,449 of JBJDZH010000028.1, read as the reverse complement.
CGGTCAGCCGTTCCTTGAGCGGGCTCGGGCGCGCGCTTTCCTGCAGACCGGAGGCGACGCCGCCGTAGAAGGTTCTGTCTCCGACGCACATCACCAGAAACTCCCCCTCACCGCTGCAAACACGGCTGCCGCGGAACAGCTGAGAGGCGCTTTCCAGCTTCCAGTCGATCTCCGACGGCGTAATCACACCGCTTGCATGCGCGGCAAAAAAAGCATCCGGCGCTTTGTGCCTTTCCTCGCTTTCACCGGTCAGCGGCGACTGATCCACTGTCACGGCGCCTGCGGTCAGGATCCCGTCCGCCGGCACGGTGAAGCCCGGCGTCAGAAAAACGACATCGCCGACGGCAAGCTCGGACACATGCACCTGACGGACCGCTCCGCCGCGTCGGACGCTGAACAGCGTATCCTCCGCGCGTCCGCACAGCGTTTCAAACGCGGCGGCGCTGCTGTATTCCGAGACGGTAGACACCATGGTGGCGATCAGGATCGCCGCGGCTATCCCCGCGCTCTCATACCAGTTCACGTGTCCGAAATTGATCGCGGTATTGATGAGAAGCGCGCCCAGAAGGATCCGAATGATCGGGTCGTTGAAGTTTGCAAGAAACTGCCGGAAAAATCCGGCTTTTTTCTTTTTCGTCAGTGCGTTGGAGCCGAAATCGCGCCGGGACCCTTCCAGCTCCTCCTCACTGAGACCGCGGTAAATATGATAGCGCAGCGTCGCGGGAAGCGGGGACGGCGTGCGCAGGGCTTTCCCCGCCTGAGGCATACTTTTTCCCCTGTTGATACGGCATCACGTTCCTTTTCGGCAGATTTTCTGGTTCAGTGTATGCGCGCATCCGGCTTTTTAGTAGCACAGGACAGCCGTCCGTCATAGCATAATTACCGGGCAATCTATTTCGGAAAGGAGCGTATTCCACCCGGCTGGAATACTTTTTCGTATGATGGATCAATTAGCACGCTGCGCGCCGCTCTCCGGCAGCTATCCCCTCACCTACTTCGCGGGAGCCAATACCGCGGACGGCTTTGTCAGCGCCTATCCCGCGTGGATCCGCGAGGCGGAGCTGCATTGCCTCTATGTGATAAAAGGCGGCAGCGGAACCGGAAAAAGCTCCATGATGAAGGCGTGCGCCGCGCTCGCCGCACAGATGGGCGCCTCCGTCACGCTTCTGCTTTGTTCCTCCGATCCGTCCTCGGCGGACGCGGTACTCCTGCACGGCAAAAACGGATGCCGCATCGCGATTCTGGACGGAACCGCGCCGCATATGACAGACCCGGAGCTGCCCGGCGCGGTCGGCGAGATCGTCAACGTGGGGAAATACTGGGACGCAGCCGCGCTTGCCGGACGGCGGGAGGAGATCGCCTCTCTGGCAGCCGCCAAAAAAGCCGCCTACGCGCGCGCGTACCGCTTTCTCAGCGCCTACCGCCAGGCGAGTCTGATCCGGCGGGAGCTTCTCGCGCCCTGCATGCTGTGGGAGAAAATGAACGCCTCCGCCGATCGCGCCGTCGCACAGCTGAAAGCGGAAAGCGCCGCGCGGGAGGAACTGCGGCACACCTACGCCCTCTCCATGACCGGCGCATATCATCTGACGACGCAGATGCAGCGCGCCGGGAAATGCTTTCTTCTTTTGGACCGGCACGGAGCAGCAGAATTTTATCTGGAGGCGATCCGCCGCGCGGCACTGCAGCGGTATGTCTCCCTGGAGCTTTCCCCCTCGCCTGCGTCGCCGGAGCTGCTGCGAGAGCTGCTGCTGCCCGCCTCGGGCATGTATTTCGGAACGGTAAGTCCTCACGCGGAGGAAGCGGAAACGGATGCAGGTCATATCAACATGCAGCGTTTTCTGAACCGCGAGGAGGTGGCGCGCCGCCGCGCCAGGCTGCGCTTTGCCGACCGCTGCCGCGGCATGCTTCTGGACGGCGCGCTGGACGCACTGCGCGAAGCTGGCGTCTGTCACTTCGCTCTGGAGAAAATCTACAAGTCCGAGATGGACTTCGACGGTGTGAGCCGGGAAACGGACCGCATGTGCGAACGCATAGGCATGCTTCTGGAGGGACGCTGCCCGCCCATGGCGTAAGCCGCCAGGTGATTCGCTCTACCACCGGATGGCGTCTCCTGCGAAAATTTACTGTTTCTACACAATCCGTTGATTTTTCCTTTCTTGTTCTTTCGCCGCGCTTCTGCTATAATGAATATATTATCGACGCGGCAGAAGAGAGCGCGGCCGTCCTGCCGTCACTGAGGAGAATCACGGAATGAAAAAGTCATACTCGGAAATCACCCCGTACATCCGCTCGCTGGCGGAGCTTTCCTGCCGCAATAATCACATTCTCCCGGAGATGTACACGCAGCATCATGTATACCGCGGACTGCGGGATGTCAACGGAAACGGCGTCGTCACGGGACTGACGGAGATCTCCCGCATCCAGGCAAAGGAACGCAATGCCTCGGGGGAGGAAGTCCCCTGCGACGGGAAGCTTTTCTACCGCGGCGTCAATATCCGGGATCTGGTCGACGGATTTATGAAGGACGACCGCTTCGGCTTTGAGGAAACGGTCTATCTGCTGCTCTTCTCCGAGCTGCCCTCTGAGAAGGAGCTGGCACGTTTTCGCGGCGAGCTGGCGGAATACCGCAGTCTCCCTTCCTCTTTTGTACGCGACATGATTATGAAAGCGCCCGGGAAAGACATGATGAACATTCTTTCCCGGACGGTGCTTGCCCTGTACGCCTACGACGACAATCCGGACGACGTATCCATCCCCAATGTGCTGCGTCAGTGCATGCAGCTTATCGCGGTGCTGCCGCTTTTGTCCGTGTACAGCTATCAGTCCTTCCTGCATTATCATCAGGGGGACAGTCTGTTTATCGAAAGATCCCGTCCGGAGCTTTCCACTGCGGAAAACCTGCTGCATCTTCTGCGCAAAAACGGTGAATACACCCATCTGGAGGCGAAGATCCTCGATCTGGCTCTTGTACTGCACGCCGAACACGGCGGCGGCAACAATTCCACTTTCACAACGCACGTGGTCACCTCCTCCGGCACGGATACCTACTCCGTCATGGCGGCGGCGCTCGGTTCCCTGAAGGGCCCGCGTCACGGCGGCGCCAACATCAAAGTCGTCCGCATGTTCGACGATATGAAAAGCAGCATCAACACAAAGGATCCGGGGGCGATCCGCGATTATCTGGCGCGTCTTCTGGATCGGGAAGCCTTCGACCGGGCAGGGCTCATATACGGCATGGGGCACGCGGTCTATTCCCTCTCTGACCCGCGTGCGGATATTCTTCGCCGGTGCGCGAAGGAGCTGTCCGCCGAAAAAGGCTGTGAGGAGGAATATGAGCTTTACGAAACGGTCGCACAGCTCGCCCCCGAAGTCATTGCGGAAAAGCGGAAGATGTACAAAGGCGTCAGCGCAAACGTGGATTTCTACTCCGGGCTGATCTACCGGATGCTGGAGCTGCCGTACGAATTGTACACGCCGATCTTCGCCGTATCCCGCATTGCGGGCTGGAGCGCGCACCGCATGGAGGAAATTCAGAACGCCGGCAAGATCATTCGCCCGGCATATCTCAGCGTTGCAGCGGAAAAGGAATACGTTCCGCTCGCCCAGAGAGAATAAAAAAGGAACGCGGCAGCGCCGCGTTCTTTTTTATTTGAATCAGAGCGGAAACTCACCGCGCGAGGTCGTTGACCATAGCGTACAGGCGTCTGAATTCCTCTTTCTTTTCTGCAATTGTCTTTTCCATCTCCGCGATCTGCTCTGCGCTGAATTTGTCCAGCATGCCCTCCTTCAGCGTTCCCTTGTACATACGGTCGAGGCACTGGGAATACAGGATATCCACCGCCACGATCTGGCTGTTCTGCTGGCAGATGACCAGATTGCTCTCGCCCGCGAGCAGGCGGTCCACCGCATATTCGCCCATCTTGGTGGCAAGCACGCGGTCGCCCAGCGTCGGATCACCGCCGCGCACGATGTGCGCCGGACGCACAAACTTCGTCTCCACGCCGGTCTGCTCCTGAATGCGCTTGGCAAGTCCCTCAGCGAAATTCTGTACGCCCTCCGAAACGACGACCATAAAGCTGCGCTTTCCGTCTTCGCGCAGGCGGCGAATCTTCTCGATGCATGCCGCCTCGTCGAACGGGACCTCCGGAATCGCGACGGCGACAGCGCCGAGCGCCATAGCCGTGTTCAGCGCGATGTCTCCCGCGCCGCGTCCCATGACCTCCATCACCTCGCAGCGGGCATGGGATTCACAGGTGTCGCGCAGACGGTCTCCGAGCTGAAGGACGATGTTCATCGCCGTATCAAAGCCAATGGAATTCTCCGTCGCGGTAATATCGTTGTCGATGGTTCCGGGGAGTCCGATGGTCGGAATGCCGCGTACGGACAAATCGGTCGCGCCGCGGAAGGTTCCGTCGCCGCCGATGGCGACGATCCCGTCGATCTCATGCGCACGGCAGACGGCGATCGCCTTCTGCATGCCTTCCTCCGTCTTGAACTCCAGGCAGCGGTCGGAATACAGGATCGTGCCGCCGCGGCCGATGATATTGGAAACCGTGCGCGCCTTCAGCTCGATCATACGGTCGTTGATCAGCCCGCTGTAGCCGCCGTAAATACCCATGACCTCCACGCCGCGTGCAAGCGCTGCGCGTGCGACGGCACGAACCGCCGCATTCATGCCGGGTGCGTCGCCGCCCGACGTCAGAACACCGATTTTTCTGAATTTTCTCTCCATATCCGGACTCCTTATTTCTTTATAGGGTTACACGTTTATACAAGAATATACATATTTTAATACAGCGGTCTGCAAAAATCAAGTACGGAAGCGCAAATAATACGGAAAAAGCGGCAGCGCCGCCTCTTCCTTTTTCATCTGTCCGAAAAGTGTGCAAATGCGGTCGGATGCGCGCCCCATTCCGGCAGAACCGGCGTCCGGACGGAAGCCGCACGCCGCTGTTACTTGTCGGATGCTCCCGTTTACCCCCGACGCAGAGCCGTCCGCGAAAGAGCCGGACATTCCTATGAATGCCCGGCTCCTTTGCATGCATACCCGGAAGCTCAGCCGGCAAGAAAGCGGGACAGGAAATCCCTTGTTCTGGGGCTGGACGGATTCTCAAAAATGTCGCGGGGACTTCCCTCCTCGCAGATCACGCCGTCCGCCATAAAGATGACATGGGTGGAAACATCCCGTGCGAACGCCATCTCGTGCGTCACCACGATCATGGTGAGTCCTTCCTTTGCCAGCGTGCGCATGACCTCCAGCACCTCGCCGACCATCTGCGGATCCAGCGCGCTGGTAGGCTCGTCGAATAGCAGCACCTCCGGCTCCATCGCCAGTGCGCGCGCGATCGCCACGCGCTGCTTCTGTCCGCCGGAAAGCTGAGACGGCTTTGCATGGATATACGGCGCCATGCCGACCTTCTGCAGGTATTTCATCGCGATCTGCTCCGCTTCCCTGCGGCTGCGCTTCAGGACAGACACCTGCCCTGTAACGCAGTTGCCGAGCGCGGTCATATTGTTGAACAGATTAAAGCTCTGGAATACCATGCCCACCTTCGTCCGGTACTGCGTCAGCTTGAAATCACCCGCGGTGATATCCTTCCCGTGGTAGAGCACCTCTCCTCCCGAGGGCTTTTCCAGAAGATTGATGCAGCGGAGCATGGTGCTTTTGCCGGAGCCGGACGCGCCGATGACGCTCAAGACCTCGCCCTTCTCCACGCTGAGATTGATATCGCGCAGCACGGCGTTGTCCCCGAACTGCTTCTGCAGATGTCTGAGTTCGATCACCTTTTCTGCCATGGCTCAGTTCTCCTTCGTGACATGGATCTCGGCATCGGCGTCGGTCTGGGAGCCGAAGACGGTGTAGCTGTCCTTGCCGTCGAGACGCTTTTCGGCATAGCGGAGCAGGCGGGTCACGGTAAACGTAAGAATGAAGTACAGAATGCAGACGACCAGATAGGTCTGGAAGGTCTGGAAATTCTGCCGCTTGATGATTCCGGCGAAATAATACAGCTCGGTCACGCCGATGACGTTCAATACGGAGGTATCCTTGATGTTGATGACGAATTCATTGCTGACGGACGGAAGGATATTCCGCATTACCTGCGGAATGATGACCTTGACCATTGTCTGCGCATGCGTCATACCGATGGACAATGCGCCCTCTGTCTGACCGCGGTCGATGGAGATAATGCCCCCGCGGACGATCTCCGCCATATACGCGCCGGTATTGATGGAGACGATGAACATGCCGGAGGGGATCAGCGGCAGCGTAGAACCGCCTGTCGCAAAAGCATAGCCCCAGTAGATGACCATGGACTGCACCATCATAGGCGTGCCGCGGAACACTTCCACATACACGGCGATCACGCCGTTCAGGATTTTATGAAGGATGCGCAGCACCGGGTTGGCGGAGAGAGGAGCGGTACGGACGACGCCGGTCAGAAGTCCGATGAAAAGTCCCACTACCGTGCCGGTAAGCGCGATCAGCATGGTATTGCCGACGCCGCGCAGCAGCTGCGGATAATACTTGACGAAAATCTGGATTACGTCGTTCAAAAAGCTCATATGCCGCCGCCTGAACCTTATTTACGGATAATAACGACCAGATTGGATTCGTAATACGTAGCGGTGAAGTCGATCTCCGCCTCACGCTCCGCAGTCGGGCTCATGCCCGCGACGATGGCGTCGATCGTGCCGGACTCCAGAGCCGGGAGAAGCGATTCCCAGTCGGTGGCGTAGATTTCGAGCTTCATACCCAGCTTGTTGGCGACGTACTGCGCGACCTGCACGTCATAGCCGTTGGCATACAGACCGTCTTTGCCCTCGCCGCTGATCGGCACCGCGCCGAAAGAGCTTCCCGACATGTCCGTCCAGTTGAACGGCTCGTAGGCGCACTCCATGCCGACCTTCAGCGTGCCGTTCACAGCAGCGGGCGCATCGCAGTGCAGCGCGAACTCCGTCACCGTCTCGCCAGCCACCATGCCGACGACCTGCTTCATCAGCTCCGCCTTCTGTTCCTCAGTCACTCCTGCCAGCACAGCGTTAATCTGATCGCGCAGCGGGGAGCCTTCCTTCAGACCGATCGCGATGCCGACATCGGCAGCGGTAGCGGTAAAGCCGGTATCGTTATTTTTGAGCGGAATGTAGGTAAGCGTATCGTCAGACTTGCAGATAGCGAGAGCCGTCGGCTCCTCGGCGATGTAGCCGTCGATGGCACCGCTCTTCAGCGCGGTCAGAAGATCGGCGAATTCCGGATATGTGGAGGACTTGACATCCTCAATCTGCGTCAGCGCGTCGGCATGGAAGGTGCCCGCCTGCGCGGCGATCTTGGCGCCCTTCAGATCGGCAAGGCTCTTGGCGCCTGAAATATCGACCGAGCTGCCTTTTCCGCCGCAGCCGGAAAGCATGGCTGCACAGGGAAGAACCGCCAGCACAGCGGTCAGGATCCTTTTCACTCTGTTCATAATACATCTCCGTTGATAAAAAATTTTGACAGACAAAGCCTGTGAACCGAAGCGGTATCACAGGCTTTGTAATCATCGTATATGGAACAAAAACCGTCGATAGCGCTCCACATGGGTGACATGTGACAGTGCTGTGCTTATTCAGCGCAGCCCCAGCCGCCCTGCGGCGGCAGCCGCAAAACAGCTTCGGCGGAATTGCCTTTCCCCTGCCGCCTGCCGGCACATCGCGCAGGGTACTGATCGTTTCCGCATCCTCTATCAGGTGCTTATGAAGATGTTCAATATTATAATATGCCGCTGTACGTTTGTCAATACCTTTTGGGGATTTTCCCTCTTTTTCGTGGCTTGTCCCGCCTCATTTCTTTTGTATATCCCCGGTTGCCGGATTATCGATCAGATGCCCCTCTCCGGTAAAACGCGAGCCATGACACGGGCAGTCCCATGTGTGTTCATGAGAATTCCATTTCAGCGCACAGCCCATATGCGGACATCTCCTGGGGGTGGGCGTCAGCAAATGGATCACTGCTTCAAAGGCGTTGACTGCCAGCTGCGGACGCAGAATCGTTCTGGAGGGCGAGAAGACGGCGGCATATGGATTCTTCCTTCCCAGCACCAGATCGGTGAGAAGCAGCGCAGAAACCATAGAGGACGTCATCCCCCATTTATTGAATCCGGCAGCAACAAATAAGTTTTCGGTTCTGGCGGAATAATGCCCGATATACGGTACGCCGTCCAGCGTCATGCAGTCCTGCGTCGCCCATGCATGCTTTTCCGCCGCGTCCGGGTAGTATCGTGCAGCAAACGACCGTAATTCCTGCCAATTCCCGCCCTGCTTGCCCGTTCGGTGATCCCCGCCGCCGATCAGCAGCAGATTTTTATAATTGCGGAAAGACATCCCCTTCTGCGCCTCATCCACATACATACCGTGTACATCCGGAGCATTTTCCAAGGCGATCACATAGGAGCGATGCTGATACATCTTGAGAAAATAACTGCCATGCTTATTGATAAACGGAAAATGCGTGGCAACAATCACCTTATCCGCCGCGATCCTGCCGCGGTCCGTAACCGCCGTTGTCCCGATCAGCTCCCGAACGGTCGTATTTTCGTATATGCGCAGTCCTGCCGCAACAGCCGACGCGAATTTCAGCGGATGGAACTGCGCCTGACGCGGAAACCGTACAGCCCCCGCCACAGGAAAAGGCAGCGGAAGCTCCTCGGCGAATTCCGCGTGAACGCCCAGTCTTTCCAGCGCATCCAGTTCCTTCTCGATTATTTTCCTGTTGCCGACAGAATAGACAAAAGCGTCCTTTTCTTCATAATCGCAGTCAATACTGCGGCACAGCTGACGATACTGACGCAGCGCCGCCTCATTCGCGTCATAATATCTCTTCGCTTTCTCCAAGCCGAATTCACGAATCAGTTTATCATAAATCAGCCCGTGCTGCGCTGTGATTTTGGCAGTCGTATCTTTGGTAATGCCCCCGCAGATTTTCTTTGCTTCCGCCAGAACGCAGTCAACGCCCGCCTGATGGAGCATGTATGCGCACAGGATTCCCGCCATTCCGCCGCCGATCACCAGCACATTGGTTCTGATATCCGCTGTAAGGCTCGGAAAACCCATTCCTTCCGTCCCCGACTGCCATACTGAATCCATACGATGCACCTCCGGAAAAATTATTTCCAATGCATAGGATTTCTCATCCGTACAGCTCCTATACCATGGAGATGCGCCAAAAACGCGGCAGACCCTTTTCAGAAACAGCGGTATCAGCGTATGCGGTTCCGGCAGATCCGTTTGAGACTCGCAGGCAGAAAAGAGCCCTCCGCGCACAAAGCGCAGAGGGCTCTTGGAAACAGCGGGCAGGAAGCGGACGATCAGTCGCCGAGCTTCAGCACAGCATCGATAACCTTATCGATATTCGTCTGGAACGCCTTTCTCTTGGAAGCTTCCGTAGATGCGAACGTGAAGGAGGCGGTAGTACCGGCGCTCTGCAGCAGCGTCTGCATACTGGTCTGGGAGTTGAACGCCAGAGAAACGTCCAGATTGCGGTGGTTGAAAATGATGTCGAGCATTCTTCCGGACTCGGTGTCGCGGGCGCTGCGCAGCGTCAGCGTGTAGTCATAGTATGCCGGAAGGACAGTCGAGTGCGAGAACATCTCGTACGCTTCCGTCAGAAGACCGGTGCGCTTTGTATTCTGCGTGCTCTTCAGTGCGGAGACCGCGTGCGCATTGTTATACTGGAAGGTAGAGTAGTAGCCCTCCTGATCCTCCAGAACCTTCGGGAACGGCAGGATACCGAAGTCAGACTGCATATCGCCGCCGACCAGCGTAACGGTGCCAAGGTGACCCATGTAGAAGCCGATCTGATCCGCCATGAACAGATTGCGGAACTCGATCCACTGGTTCGTCATACCGTCGTACTTGTTGCAGTTGAGGATAAAGGAGTTATCCGTATTGATGAAGTTCCAGATGCGCTCAAGCGCGTTCATGTTGGTTTCGGAGCCGAGATTGTATTCGTATGTACCGTCGGGATTCATCTTGACGATCTTCTCGCCGGTGCCGAGCATCAGCGGGAGAACGACCTCGTTCTGGATGCCGAGACCGAACACGTCCTCGCCCCACTTCATCTGACCGTCGCCGTTGACGTCGTTCTCGATCGCCTGACCGTATTTTCTGAGGCTGTCGATCGTCCAGGTGCCGTTGTCAACTTCCGCATACAGGTCCGGGAGGTTGGCGTCCGCGGCGAGCTTCTTGTTGAAGAGCACCGCCCACGTTGCCTTCTTTGCATTCAGCTGGCTGTCGCCGATGGCATAGTAATACCGTCCGGCGATCGCAAGGCTCGAGTTTGCGGAGTTGTCCCACCATGCCTTGTCCAGATTGATGTACTCGAATTTCGCCATGTCCAGAAGATATCCCTGCAGGACAAGTCCGCTCTGATTCTGTACAGTCGTCTGCAGAAGCGTGTAATCGTCCGAGGACATCGCTGCCTGACGGGCGGGCGTCATCGGATCGGCCTGGAGGTTATCTTTTACCTTGACGCCGAAGCGCTCCTCCATCATCAGGTTGCGTGCGAACACGGCGTCGTTGATACGCTCGCCGGTCTCGTCCTCCGTGTAGATATCGACGACCTTCCATGCGATCGCGCCCGCATTGTGGTCGTGGCTCAGAACGACGAATTCGTAGCCCTCGTAATCCTTCATATCCGTCGGAAGCTCATCCAGAGTCGCGGGATCCTGCGTGGTCTCAGGTTCCGTCGTGTCGGGAGCGGACGTATCGTCGCCCGAGGTAACGGAAGGAGCGCTCGTATCATCGCCGGGCTTCTTCTCCCCGGAGCAGGAGGCGAGAGCAAGAGTGGACGAAACTGTCAGCGCTGCCAGAAGGACCGAAAGAATCTTTTTTGTCTTTTCGTTCATAAGTTCATCCTCATTTTCTGTACGGTACTGTACCCGAGAGGTGCATACCGTTCATTATGTGTAATCAATTATACCCGATTTCCCGCAAAAAGTCAATTCATTCTGCTGAAGTGCTCTCCAAGAATCAACCCGTATTTTTTGTTAAAATTCACAATAATCCGCCTGAATTCTATCAATTCGTCAGCAACCGTCGGTATTATATCTTTTGTTCGGAGAACTCTTCCATTTTCCACAAAAGTGTGTTATAATATCGGCTGTGCCTGCGGCTCTCCGGAGCGCAGTCGCATGAGAAATTCACGTTTTACCTTCGAGGACTGTTTATGAATTCCGCCTGGAAAACTACCGTATCCGCTCTTCTTCTCGTTCTCACTGCTCTGATCTGGGGCGTGGCGTTCGTCGCGCAAAGCGTCGGCAGCGACAGCGTCGGTCCGTTCACCTTTCTCTGCTGCCGTTCCATGATCGCAGGCACGGCGCTGCTGCCTGTGATCGCGCTGCGCAGCCGCCGTTCCGCCGGCATCCCCCGCGGCGCCTCCTCCGGGCGCGGCGTGTGGCTGGGCGGCTGTATGTGCGGCGCGGCGCTGATGGCGGCAAGCGCCCTGCAGCAGATCGGCATCGCCGGCACCACGGTCGGCAAGGCAGGCTTTCTCACCGCGCTGTACATCGTCATCGTGCCGCTGTTCGGCATATTTCTGAAAAAGAAGATCCCGCTCTCCGTCTGGGCAGCCGTGCTCATCGCGGCATGCGGAATGTATCTTCTCTGCATAAACGAAGGCTTCACCGTCTCGCGGGGTGACGGCTTCATGCTTCTGTGCGCCGTCTGCTTCTCCGTCCATATTCTCACGGTGGATCACTTTTCGCCGCACGCGGACGGCATCCGGATGTCCTGCATTCAGTTCTATACCTGCGGACTTCTCTCCCTCTTTCCCATGCTGCTCTGGGAAAAGCCGCAGTGGCAGGCGATCTCGGACGCATGGATCCCGATCCTGTACGCCGGTCTTTTCTCCAGCGCCGTCGGCTACACCCTGCAGATCGTCGCGCAGAAAAACGTACCGCCCACGGTCGCTTCCCTGCTGATGAGTCTGGAATCCGTTTTTTCCGCGCTGGCAGGATGGGTGATCCTGCATGAATCGCTCTCGGCAAAAGAGCTGACCGGCTGCGCGCTTGTATTCCTTGCCATTCTGCTGGCGCAGCTGCCCGCCTCCTTCTTCGCCGCTCTGCGCACGCGCCTGTGCCGCCGGAAACCATAACATATAAATCATATCAGGAGGTTTTCACATGGACACGAACAGTCGTCTGATCGATTTCATCGCCCGCAGCCCGAGCTGCTTCCACGCAGCCGCCGCCATCGCCGCGCGGCTGGAGTCGTGCGGCTTCTGCGCGCTCTCCGAGGCGGAGGAATGGAAAATCCGCGGTGGCGGAAAGTATTACGTGACCCGCAACCAGTCCTCCGTCATTGCGTTCGCCGTTCCCCGGGAAACGCCGAACGGCTTCATGATGTGCGCCTCGCACAGCGACAGTCCGACCTTCAAGCTCAAGGAACATGCGGAGGCGGAAAGCGCGGGCATGTACGTCCGGCTGAACACGGAACGCTACGGCGGAATGCTCTGCTCGACCTGGCTCGACCGCCCGCTCTCCGTCGCGGGACGGCTCGTTGTCCGCGACGGAACCAGAATCCTCTCCCGTCTCGTCGATGTACCGCGCGATCTGCTCCTGATCCCCAACGTGGCGATCCACATGATGCGGAACGCCAACGACAGCATGAGCTACAATGCCAACGTGGACATGTTCCCGCTCCTCGGTTCCACCGATGCAAAGGACTCGCTGCGCGCGATCCTGGCAGACGCTGCCGGCGTGCAGGCAGAGGACATTCTCAGCGCCGATCTGTATCTCTATAACCGGATGCGCGGCACCGTCTGGGGGGCAAAGGAGGAATTCGTCTCCGCGCCGCGGCTGGACGATCTGCAGTGCGCATTTGCATCCACGGAAGGCTTTGCTTCCGCCGAGCCGTGCGGCGCCGTCTCCGTCCTCGCCGTGCTCGACAATGAGGAAGTAGGCAGCCAGACGAAGCAGGGCGCGGCGTCTACTTTTCTTTCTGACGTTCTGGCACGCATATGCGAGGCGCTCGGCATGGACCGCCGCCGCGCAGTCGCCGCCAGCTTTCTCGTATCGGCGGACAACGCGCACGCTGTCCACCCGAATCATCCGGAATTCGCGGATGCGAATCACCGGCCGCGGATGAACGGCGGCATCGTCATCAAGCACAACGCCAACCAGCGCTACACGACGGACGCCGTTTCACAGGCGATTTTCGCCTCGGTATGCGCCGCGGCGGACGTTCCCGTCCAGTATTTTGCCAACCGCTCCGACATGCCCGGCGGTTCCACGCTTGGAAACATTTCCAACACGCACGTTTCGCTGAACACGGTGGATATCGGTCTCGCGCAGCTGGCGATGCATTCCTCCTATGAAACGGCAGGGGCTGCGGACACGGATTACATGATCGCCGCCATGCGGAAGCTGTACTCGTCCGCGCTGCGCATGAATGCGGACGGCGAATACGAGCTTATATAACGGACGGCTCTCCGCAAGGCAGCGTCCTCAACGCGGCGGAAAAGCCGCATGAACAAAATCCGTCAGGACAGGCGTTCCGTTTCCGGACGCCTGTCCTGACGCGCGTTTTACAGCTTTTTTACATACATAAGCTCCAGCGCCTCCTGCCCTGGCGGCAGAAACGAACCCGTGCGGCGATACCCGAGCTTCTCATAGAAGAACTGCGCCGTTTCATCCGCCTGTGTCGACAGCATGACGTGGGCATATCCCTTCTGCCGCATCGCACCCTCCCAGTATTCCATCATTCCGCGTCCGAAGCCCCTGCCGCGGTACGCTGCATCGATATACAGATGCTCAAGAAACGGGATCGTCTGCCAGAACAGACTGTAGCGCAGTACGCCGGCGACCGGCGCCGCGCCGTCCCGCAGAACGTAGACGAATCCATCCCGGATGCACGCCTCCAGACGCGCGCGGGGAATATGCGCATCCAGCCGCGCGATCTCTCCGATATCCCTGCCTGCCGCTGCCTCTGCCGTCATCGTGTACCTCCCGGATATATCCGTATTTTCTCCATTGTAGCACATTCTCTTTTCCCGCGCAAGCGTCATATTTCCCGCACGGGCGCGATACAATAGAAAGCAGAAGCCGTTTGCGGGGGTGATTTCATGCGGTGGGGGAGAAGCAGCCGTCGTTCCGGCGCATATACGGAGAAAAAAAGCCCATCGGGCGCGGCGCGCGCCGTCATGATTGCGGGCAGTCTTGCCTGCACCGTCTTTTTCTGCGCCGCCGTCACCGGGACCGGCGCGCCGCCTGAGTGTCCCCCTGCTCTGGCGCAGGCGGCGCTCGGGGCGTTTCAGCGGGAGCACGCCGCGCTCTCCGCCGTTCTCGGCATCGACGAGCGCTTTCCCGAAGATGCCGTATACGCCGGCACCTTCGGCAATCGGGGGGACGAACGCTACCGGGAATACGTGACGGACACGCGTTCCTTCGGCGACTGTATGCGGGAGGCGCTTGAGATGCTGCTCGGCGTGGACCGTTGAGCGGAATGCTCGCGCTTCCGGCGCTTCTGACGCTTCTGAACGGCATTCCGGACACGCTGCTGATCCTCGCCGCCGCGCTGCTGCATGAAGCCGGACATGCGCTTGCCTGTCTCGCGCTTGGCGTTCCGATCCGTTTTTTCCGTCCTTCGCCGTCCGGCGCCGTCATCGGCTATGATCCGTGTGCCGTTTCCTATCCGCGCGAAGCGCTGATCGCCGCCGCCGGTCCGGCGGCAGGTCTGATCGGCGCAGCCGCGCTGTGGCTGGGTCCCTGCTGCCGCGCCTGCATACTGTTCGGAAGCTGTTCCCTCTCCTTCGCTGTTTTCAATCTTCTGCCGGTCCGCGGACTGGACGGCGGCGTGATCCTCTCCGCGCTTCTTTCCCAGTGGCGGGGTACGGAAGAAAGTGAAAAAATACTCGGAATTCTCTCGCCTTTATGCACTGTCCTGCTCTGGATGTGCGCCGCCGCCGTTCAGCTGCGGTGCGGCGGAAACCTGTCGCTTCTTCTCATATCTGTCTATATGCTGACGTCGCTTGCCGGAGCCTGAACCGGCAGGCGGCCTTTTTTATGGAAAATGGAAGCAAAACTGAAAATCCATGCAGGATTCCGAAGAAATACATATTGCAAAGATATGCATCCGGTGATATAATTACGCTGTTATTCCCCCATTGAAAATCAGGAGAAACGAGGAAGGAAATGGAAAGAAACAAGCTGGTCGAGCTGAAAAACATCATCAAGGAATTTGACGGAGAACCGGTGCTGCGCGGCATCAACCTCGACGTCCATGACAACGAGTTCATGACGCTGCTCGGACCGTCCGGCTGCGGCAAAACGACAACGCTGCGCATCATCGGCGGCTTTGCCACGCCCGATTCCGGCGACGTATTTTTTGACGGCGTGCGCATCAACGACGTCCCGCCGCACAAACGGCACGTCAACACCGTTTTTCAGAAATACGCACTGTTTCCGCATCTGAACGTTTACGAAAACGTCGCCTTTGCCCTCCGCCTGCGCAAAACGCCCGAAAAGGAGGTCAGCATGCGCGTCGCGGAGATGCTGGAACTGGTCAATCTGCGCGGCTTTGAGCGGCGCAGCGTCAACTACCTCTCCGGCGGTCAGCAGCAGCGCGTCGCCATCGCGCGCGCTCTCATCAGCAATCCGCGCGTCCTGCTTCTGGACGAGCCGCTCGGCGCGCTCGATCTGAAGCTGCGCAAGGAAATGCAGACAGAGCTGAAGGCATTGCAGCAGCGCACCGGCATCACGTTCATCTACGTGACGCACGACCAGGAGGAAGCGCTGACGATGAGCGACACCGTCGTCGTCATGAACGGCGGCGTCATCCAGCAGATCGGCACCCCGCAGGACATCTATAACGAGCCCGCCAACACCTTTGTCGCCACTTTCATCGGCGAATCCAATATCCTTCCCGGCATCATGCACCGCGATTTCATGGCGGAGTTTGCCGGAAATAACTTTGCCTGCGTGGACAGCGGCTTTGCGCCCATGGAACCGGTCAACGTCGTCATCCGCCCGGAGGACATCAGCATCGTGGATGCGCGAGAGGAGACGATCAACGGGATCGTGCGCCGCGTGACCTTCAAGGGCGTCCACTACGAGATCATTGTGGAAGCATGCTCCGTCGACTGGATCATTCACTCGACCAGAGCGCCCGAGGTCGGCAGCGTAGTCGGCATGACCTTCACGCCGCAGGACATCCATATCATGCACCGGTATCCGGACGATATACGCGCCAGCGCGGAGGCGCCGCGCAAAGACGCCGAAAGCTCCCCCGACGAATAAAATCCCGAGTCAGAGCACATATCCGCCGTAATTGTGCCTGCAAAAAACTCGATTCCGGCGGAGAAACGGAGCAATGCATTGAATAAGAAAGCGAAACTTGCCGCCTCCCCCTATCTTCTCTGGATGGCTGTCTTCATCATCGTTCCGCTTGCGCTGATTGCCGTTTTCGCCTTTACCACCACGGTCACGACCGACGCAGACGGCAACATTCTCAGCGACGAGGAGATCCTTGCCATTGAAGACGAATTCAGCGATGAGGACGGCAATCTGGAGGACGGACATCTCTTTGAGAAAACCGTCTTCACCTGGGCGAATATCCTGGAAGTCAGCCGCTATATGACGACCCTGCTCAATTCCATCTGGCTTGCGCTTGTCGCGACAGTCATCTGTCTGGTGCTCGCCTATCCGGTATCGTACTTCATCTCACGCCTCCATTTCAGCCGGCAGAAAATGATGCTCATGCTCGTCATGCTGCCGATGTGGATGAACTTCCTTCTCCGCACCTACGCATGGATGACGCTTCTTGAGAAAAACGGAATCATCAATCAGCTTCTCGGACTGATCGGCATCGGTCCGCTCCAGATGATCAACACCCCCGGCGCCGTTGTGCTCGGCATGGTGTACAATTACCTTCCCTTCATGATTATGCCGATCTATTCCGTCATGACCAAGATCGACGTCCGTTCCATCGAGGCGGCACAGGACCTCGGCGCAAACAGCCTTCAGGTCATGACGCGCGTCGTGATCCCCCTCTCCATGCCCGGCGTCGCCTCCGGCATCACCATGGTCTTTGTCCCCGCCGTCAGCACCTTCATTATTTCCCGCATGCTGGGCGGCGGCACCAATATGCTCATCGGCGACCTCATTGACCTGCAGTTCCTCGGCAACGCCTACAACCCGAATCTCGGCGCGGCAATGTCCCTCGTTCTGATGGTCTTCATCCTGCTCTGCATGAGCATCACCAATTCCCTCGATAACGAAGATATGGAGGCGGCGCTGCTGTGAAAAAACTCACATTTTCCAAAATTTTCACTGCTCTCGTATTTCTGTTTCTTTATATTCCGATCTTCGTGCTGATCGTCAATTCCTTCAACGCTTCCAAAAGCCGCACGGTCTGGACAGGATTTACTCTGGACTGGTACGACAAGCTCTTTCACAATGAGGTGATCCTCTCCAGCCTTCTGAACACGCTGATCGTCGCGCTCATCGCCTCCGCCGCGGCAACACTGCTCGGCACCGCCGCCGCGATCGGCATCTTCAACATGAAGTCGATCTCCCGGAAGGTCATCATGAACATCACGTATATGCCGCTGCTCAATCCGGAGATCGTCACCGGCGTTTCGCTGATGCTCCTGTTCGTCTTTATGAAGCTGGAATTCGGCTTTGTCACGCTGATCCTCTCCCACATCACGTTCTGCGTGCCGTATGTGATCCTGAACGTCATGCCGAAGCTCCGGCAGATGAACCGCAGTCTCTGCGAAGCGGCAATGGATCTCGGCTGCAATCAGCTGCAGGTGTTCCGCAAGGTCGTCATACCGGAGATCCTGCCGGGCATCATTACGGGCTTTCTGATGTCGCTGACGTACTCGATCGACGATTTCGTAATCAGCTATTTCACCTACGGCGCCAAGTCGCAGACGCTGTCCATCACAATCTTCTCCATGACGCGGCGCAAGGTTTCCCCGCAGGTCAACGCGCTGTCCGCCATCATCTTTGTCGTAGTCCTCACCGTGCTGCTCGTCATCAATCTCGTCGATATCCAGAAGCACAAAAAGGAGGCGAAAAGATGAAGAAGCTCCTTGTCCTTTTCCTGCTCTGCGCACTCACGCTGCCCCTGTTCCCCGCCGTATCCGCCGTGGAAAGCGGATATGAGATCGACTACTCGGACAGTGTGGACTGGGACAAATTCCGCTCGCAGAACATCACGCTGAACGTCTACAACTGGGGCGAATATATCTCCGTGGACGACGGCGAGGAGGGCGCGTTCGATGTAAACGCGGAATTCCGGCGGCTGACCGGAATTCAGGTGGTGTACTCCAACTTTGCGACAAACGAAGAGCTGTATGCCAAGCTGAAGATGGGCGGCAGCCAGTACGATGTCATCATTCCCTCCGACTATATGGTTTCCCGCATGATCAACGAGGGGATGCTCGCCGAGCTGAACTTCGACAACATCCCAAACATCGCCAATATCGATGAAAAATTCCGCACCTCCGACTACGATCCGCAGGGCGCCTACTCCGTCCCGTATCTGTGGGGCATCGTCGGCATCATCTACAATCGGACGCTGGTGGATGCGGAGGACAACGTCGCCTCCTGGGACATTCTGTGGAATGAGAAATACGCGAACAACATCCTGATGTTCTCCAATTCCCGCGATACGGTCGGGATCGCGCTGAAGCGGCTGGGATACTCCTTCAACACGACAGACGAGGAGCAGATCCGCGCGGCGGCAGAGTCTCTCATTGAACAGAAGCCGATCGTGCAGGCGTATGTCATGGATGAGATCTTCGACAAGATGATCGGCGGAGAGGCGGCGCTCGCCCCGTACTACGCCGGAGACGCCATCGTTATGATGGCGGACAACCCGGACCTCGGCTTTGCCGTTCCCGAGGAAGGAACCAATCTGTTCGTGGACGCGATGTGCATCCCGGCGACCTCCAAAAACAAAGAGGCGGCGGAACTGTACATCAACTTCATGTGCGAAACGCTCGTCTCCCTCCGCAACGCGGAATATGTCGGCTACGCCACGCCGAACGCAGCCGCCTACGCGGAGATGGACGAGGAAACGCAGACCTCCGTCACCTACCCGAGCGACGAGGTGCTGCAGAACTCCGAAGCCTTCATCGCGCTGCCTGCCGCCACGACCGCACTGCTGGACAGCCTGTGGACCAATATCCTCAGCTCCGGCGAGGCCAATCCATGGATGACACCGGTATTTATGGGCGCCTGTATCGCGGCAAGCGTCGGCATCAACGTCGCCAAGCGGCAAAAGAAAAAGAAAAACAGTCTCTGACGCGAAAAAGCTCCTTTGCAGAGCCGTCTGCAAAGGAGCTTGTCTTATACCTTATTGAATCTCGACGCGGCGCGACGCGGGCAGCGTCTCTTCCTTTTTCGGAAGGACGAGCTTCAGAACACCGCCGTCATAGGACGCTGTGATATCCGCCTCCTGCACGCCTGCCAGATCGAAAGAACGGCTGAAAGAGCCGAACAAGCGTTCACTGCGCAGAACGCCTCCGTCCTTATCCTTTTCCTCCGAGGAAGCACGGCGTTCCGCCGTGACCTTCAGAAAGCCGTTTTCCACATCCAGATGGATGTCTTCCTTTTTGAAGCCCGGCATATCCATTTCGATCTCATAGGCCTTGCCGGTATCCTTCACATCCGCACGGAACGCGTTCAGCGAGTCGGAAGCGAAGAAGGGATCCGCGTCAAAGAACGGATCGAACGCTCCAAGAGTATTTCTCGATGCAAAGGGAACAAGTCTCAACATAAAAATTCCTCCAATCAAATCTGTTGTTTTTTCTGATCCGATTCATTTTTATGCTGCGGAAAGCGGATCTGCTTTCCGGGGCAAAAGAGCTTACTGGATCTCAAGACGGCGGGCGCCGGACGCTGCCTTGCTCTTCTTCGGCAGTGTGAGCGTCAGAACCCCGCTGTCATAGGCGGCATGGATATCGTCCGCGCTGACGGCGGAGATATCGAAGGAACGTTCGTACACGCCCCAGCTGCGCTCCTGATGGAGATACGAGGATTCTTTATCCTTTTCCTCCGCGGCGTTGTGGCGTTCGGCACGGATCGTCAGGATATCGTTCTCGACCTCGACATGAATGTCTTCCTTCTTGAAGCCGGGCAGATCCGCCTCGATCAGGAACGCATCCGGCGTCTCGCGGATATCCACCGCAAACGGAGAGCGCGCTGCGCTGCCGCCGAAGAAGGCGCGCTCAAAATTTTCTATATCACGGAACGGATTGTTTACCGCCGCGCGACGGCCGCCTTTGTAATAAGGGATCATTTCCATAATCATTCATCCTCCGTTACATGGATTGAAATCGTATCGGAATTTCTTTTCCTTTACGAGTAATATTATACCCTCAGATTGTGAACGGAAAAAGTATATTCCATTTATAAAATGTAAACATTAGCACTCATATTGCCAAAGTGCTAAAAACGGGATGGAATTATATCGTTCTCAAATAGAAACAGAAGTGTATCGAGGCGCAAATATAGCACTCGATGAGACAATGCTGCTACATGATTTCCAGTTATATCCGTGCAGCGGCACAAAGAATTTGACGCGCGCTCTTGACAAATCACATCCGATGGGGTATAATATATTTAGAAAAATTCTTATTCTAAATGGAGATAGATACAATGGATCTGAAATTCTACCGCTGCGGTCACTGCGGCAATATCGTAACCAAAATCGAAGACAAGCGCGTTCCCGTCGTGTGCTGCGGCGAGAAGATGGCGGAGCTCGTTCCGAACACCACGGACGCCGCGCAGGAAAAGCACGTTCCCGTTGTGGAGCGTCTGGAGCATGCCGTCCGCGTTTGCGTCGGCTCTGTGTCCCATCCGATGACGAAGGAGCACAACATCTCCTTTATCGCGGTCACAACCAGCAATGGCTTCCGCATCCAGTATCTGACGCCCGACGACGCGCCCGAGGCGGTCTTTGCACTTGCAGACGGTGAAGAGGTCGGCGACGTCTTTGCCTACTGCAATCTGCACGGTCTCTGGAAAGCGTAAGCGCGGCATAGCTGCCGCCTGCTCCCCCTTTCATCCAAAAAAGCTGCCGGCTTACAAAAAGCCGGCAGCTTTTTTATTCTGTTTGAGGGATCAGTTCTCTTTCTTTTGCAGATACGCGTCGATGGCGGCGGCAGCCGTTTTCCCGGCGCCCATCGCCAGAATCACCGTTGCTGCGCCGGTCACTGCGTCTCCTCCGGCGTACACGCCCTCACGGGTCGTCGCGCCTGTCTCCTCTTCGACGATGATACCGCCGTGGCTGTTGACGTCCAGTCCATCCGTCGTGGATTTGATCAGCGGATTGGGGGAGGTGCCGATGGCAATAATGACCGCATCAACATCCATTGTGAACTCGGAGCCGGGAACCTCCACCGGTCTGCGGCGTCCGCGTTCGTCCGGCTCGCCCAGCTCCATACGGATGCATTCGATGCCGGTGACACAGCCGTTCTTCGGATCGCGGCGGTCTTCCGGATTCTCGTAGCCGAGGATGCGCACCGGATTGTTGAGAAGGCGGAATTCGATTCCCTCCTCCATGGCGTGCTCAACCTCCTCGCGGCGTGCGGGAAGCACCTCCATCGAGCGGCGATAGACGATATACACATGCTCTGCGCCGAGGCGGAGCGCCGTGCGCGCCGCGTCCATGGCGACGTTTCCGCCGCCGACAACGGCGACATTCTTTGCGCGGAGGATCGGCGTATCCGAATCCTCGCGGTATGCCTTCATCAGATTGCTGCGCGTCAGGAATTCGTTGGCGGAATACACGCCCTTCAGCGATTCGCCCGGGATCCCCATGAAGCGCGGCAGACCGGCGCCGGAACCGATAAAGACCGCCTCAAAGCCGTCCTCAAACAGCTCGTCCACCGTGATCGTCTTCCCGATCACGACGTTCGTCTGAATATCGACGCCGAGCGCTTTCAGCGAATCGATTTCCTTCTGCACAATCGATTTCGGGAGACGGAATTCCGGAATGCCGTACACCAGCACGCCGCCCGCAAGGTGCAGCGCCTCGTACACGGTCACCTGATACCCCTTCTTTGCCAGATCGCCCGCGCATGTCAGTCCGGAAGGTCCGGAGCCGACGACGGCGACGCGATGTCCGTTCGGCTCGGGCACCTTTTGCACTTCCGTGCAGTGTTCATTGTGCCAGTCCGCCACAAAGCGTTCCAGTCTGCCGATGCCGACCGGTTCTCCCTTGATGCCGCGCACGCATTTGGATTCGCACTGCGTTTCCTGCGGGCACACGCGTCCGCAGACAGCCGGAAGGCTGGAGGAGGCGGTAAGGATCCGGTATGCCGCCTCAAAATCTCCCTCCTTCACTTTCTCAATGAATGCGGGGATATGGATATTGACCGGACAGCCGGAGACGCAGGGCATATTCTTGCAGTTCAGGCAGCGCATCGCCTCGTCCATGGCAGTATCGCGGTCGTAGCCGGTCGCCACTTCCAGGAAGTTGTGCGCGCGCACCTCAGGCGCCTGAGAAGGCATGGGATTTTTCTTCGGATTCATGTTCACTGCCATCTCACCGCACCTCCTTGGCAAACAGATTGCAGGTTTCCTCGTATGCGTGCCGCTCAAAGTCACGGTACATGGTGCCGCGCTGCATGGCCTCGTCAAAATCGACCTCGAAGCCGTCGAAGTCCGGACCGTCCACACAGGCGAATTTCGTTTTTCCGCCGACAGTCAGTCTGCACCCGCCGCACATGCCCGTTCCGTCGATCATGATCGGATTCATCGAGACAGTCGTTTTGATGCCGTACGGTCGGGTTGTGGCGACAACGAATTTCATCATGACAAGGGGACCGATGGCAACGACTTCGTCGTAGTTCTCGCCGCTCTCGATCGCTTCCTTCAGCGGTACCGTCACGACGCCCTGCCGTCCGAAGGAGCCGTCGTCCGTCATGACGGTTAGACGGTCGGAGACAGCGCGGAATTCATCCTCCAGGATCAGAAGATCGCGCGAACGGAAGCCGATGATGGAATGGACCTCACAGCCGAGCGCGTGGAACTTCCGGGCGACAGGCAGCGCGATCGCGCAGCCGACGCCCCCGCCGACGATGCAGACTTTTTTTACGCCTGCCGTTTCGGTCGGACGTCCGAGCGGACCGACAAAATCGGAGATGTATTCGCCCGCCTGCTTGTGGTTCAGCTTGGCAGTCGTCGCGCCGACGATCTGAAAGATGATATCGACCGTACCCGCGCCGCGGTCATAGCCGGCGATGGTCAGCGGGATCCGTTCACCGTCGCTGTCCGGACGAAGAATGATGAACTGTCCCGGCTCTGCCTTCGCCGCGACCAGCGGCGCTTCGATGGTCATAAAGGTAACCGTCGGGTTCAGGATGCGTTTCTGAACAATCTTATACATGAATGGGAATATCCTTTCCAGAAATATGGGGAATTGCCGTGTACCCGACGGAGCGGTTCGGAATCAGAAGTCGACTTCCGTCCCGTAGTACGTGCAGGTCAGGAGCTTGGCCATGACCTCGGGCGTGATCGCTCTCGGGTTGGAGCCGGTGCAGGCGTCGCCGACGGCATTGGCGGCGATCTCGTCCACCTTTGCGAGGAATTCCTTCTCCTCAACGCCGAATTCGCGGAGCGTGTGGGGAATATTCATCTCCGTATTCATACGGTCGATCAGATCGCAGAGGCTTTCCGTCAGCGCCTTGTCGCTGTTTCCGGAGAGACCGAGCATGCGGGCGATATCCGCGTAGCGCTCGCTGGCTCTCACGTCATGCGCGTTATAGCGGATTACGTAAGGCAGATAGATCGCGTTGGCGCAGCCGTGCGGGATGTGCTGGTTCGCCATGGCGCCCTCGTGGAAAGCAGCGCCTGTCTTGTGCGCCATCGAATGCACGATGCCGAGCAGAGCGTTGGAGAACGCCATTCCCGCCATGCACTGTGCGTTGTGCATCTGGGCGCGGGATTCACGGTTGCCGCGGTAGGAGGACGGAAGATACGCCGTCACCATCTCGATCGCCTTCATGGCGAGCGCGTCCGTATAGCAGGATGCGACGGTGGACACGTATGCCTCGATCGCGTGCGTGAGCGCGTCCATACCGGTATGCGCAACCAGCTTGGCCGGCATGGTCTGAGCAAGCTCAGGATCCACGATGGCGACGTCCGGCGTGATATTGAAGTCGGCGAGCGGATACTTGATGCCCTTCTGGTAATCGGTAATTACGGAGAAAGCGGTCACCTCGGTCGCCGTGCCGGAGGTGGAAGAAATGGCACAGAACTTCGCCTTCGTGCGGAGCGTCGGGAAGTTGAACGGGATGCAGAGCGAATCGAACGTCACGTCCGGATATTCATAAAACGCCCACATTGCCTTCGCCGCGTCGATCGGAGAACCGCCGCCGATCGCCACGATCCAGTCCGGCTCAAACTCGCGCATGGCGGCAGCGCCGCGCATCACGGTTTCCACAGACGGATCCGGCTCCACGCCCTCAAAAAGGCGCACTTCCATGCCTGCTTCCCGCAGATACGCCTCCGCCTTGTCCAAAAAGCCGAAGCGCTTCATGGAACCGCCGCCGACTACGATCATCGCGCGGCTTCCCTTCAGGGTCTTGAGGTTCTCCATTGCGTTTTCGCCGAAATAAACGTCTCTCGGAAGAGTAAATCTTGCCATAATTCCGTTCCCCCTATTGAAACATATTTTTTCTTTTCATTATGTGCAGCACTTTCATCCGCTGCAATACAATTATACAGCAAGAACGGCACTCTGTGAAATGCGAAAATAATATGCCTCCATATCGATATCTGTATATCGATAATTATTTGTTCTTCAGAACGAAAATGGCGTCGGCGATTGTTTTTTCATATGCTTCCATGCCGTAGCGGTCGACGTCCGCCTTGTTCTTTTCGCCGTGCGTCAGGCAGCCCGCCCCCCCGATGCATCCGCCGATACACGCCATGCCTTCCACGAAATTCCCGTCCAATTTGCCCTTGGACGCCTTGAGCAGCGCCGTGCGGCACGCCTCGATTCCGTCGCAGGGGATGGGCTTCAGATCGAAATTCTCCGTGCCGTGTTCTTTGAGCGCTTCCGCCACCGCGTCCGTAAGTCCGCAGCTGCGCGCGAAAATGCGGCCGTAGTACGAAGCGTTGTCGAGCGCATACTCGCCGAGTGTGGTGATATCCATATCGCGGCTGTCAAAGAGCGCCTGCAATTCCTCGAATGTCAGAACGCAGTCGATCCACGGACTGACCTCTTCTCTCTGATACTCCATTTTCTTGGCCGTACAGGGGCCGATGAAGATCATTTTGGCGCCCGGCGTCGTTTCCTTGATGTATTTGGCGATGGATGCCATCGGGGAAAGATTGTGCGAAACGAACTGCTTCAGGCTTGGAAACGTCTTTTCTATGTAGGAAACAAACGCAGGGCAGCAGGAGCTGGTCAAAAAGCCCTTCTGCACAAGCTCCTCCGCCTCGGAATCGGCGACCATATCCGCTCCGAGCGCAGCCTCCACCACATGATAGAAGCCCAGCTCACGGATACCGGAGATGACCTGTCCGAGCTTGGCATAGGTAAACTGGCTGGCAATGCTCGGCGCGACGACGGCGTATACCTTATAGTTGCGGTTTCCGTCGCTTTCCTTCAGGATGCGGATCGCGTCCAGAATGAACGATTTGTCGGAGATGGCGCCGAACGGGCACTGATACACGCACGCGCCGCAGGAGATGCATTTGCTGTTGTCGATTGCCGCGCTGCCGTCCGGCGCCATGGAGATCGCCTTGATTTTGCAGGCGTTCTCGCACGGACGCTTGCGGTTGGCGATGGCGCTGTAGGGGCACACCTGTGCGCAGCGTCCGCAGTTGATGCATTTGGATTTGTCGATATGGGCCTTCTGATGCTCGTCGAAGGTGAGCGCGCCGCGCGGGCACACATCCTCGCAGCGGTGCGCCAGACAGCCGCGGCAGGATTCCGTCACCATATAGCCGCCCGCCGGGCACTCGTCGCAGGCGATATCGATGACCTCGATCGCGTTCGGGTTCTTGCGGTTTCCGCCCATCGCCAGCTTGACGCGCTCGGCAAGGATCGCCCGCTCCTTGTACACGCAGCAGCGCATGGTGGGCGTCTTGCCGGGAATGATCTCCGTCGGTATGTCGAGCAGCTTTTCCGTCAGATCCCCCTTCCACGCATGCCGCGCCACCTCGCGGAGGACCTTGTACTTGAGATGCTGTACCTTTGTGTCGAATTTTCTCATGCTGTTCCTCTGTTTACTCAAAAATAGCTTACCTTGACGTGCTTTCCCATCTGGGTCAGGCATTCCGTCAGTTCCTTGATGAGGTTCATCTTGATATTGAAATTGATCGGAAGGTTCGGGTTCTGATGCGCCGGATTCACGGCGCGGCCGACGAAGAAGTTGATGTCCGTCGCCTCCTCGAAGAGGAGACGTGCGATGCGGGACGCGCCGTCCTGCTTCGTGCACCAGCTCTCGTAGGATTTATTGTCGGCGAGATAATTCTTCGCGTATTCCAGAACGCGGCTGACGGTAATCACGCCCTCCGTCACCAGATCCGCGCCCTCCAGCTCCGCCGTTGGCGGAATATCGGGATCGAGATAGGTGAAGCTCGTATGCAGCGGCTTTTTCAGATATGCCGCAGCGATCGTCGAGGTCGTACCGCCGCAGACGATGTGCTTGCCCGCCTTGCCGAAAAACAGCGACATCATTTTATTGCAGTCGTCCGGATTGGACGGCGGTCCGAAAATCATATTCATCGGCTGCCGTGCGCGAACGCGGACGGTGCAGACAGTCGCGTCGTCGCCGGGCTTGCCGTCGTAGAGCTTGTTGCACTCGTCGAGCAGGATCGTCGTCAGCGTCTTTGCGGTAAAGCCGACGTTCCAGAACACCTCCATGAAGGAGATGATATCCTCCCGCTTCCAGCCGAAATTGTAGATGCCGCCGACGCCGGCGTGCTCAACGCCGTCGCTCATAGCGATGAACACGTCGTTTTCGCGCAGCGTGATCTCGGAACGCAGCACCTCCTTGCCCGCAATGGACAGGCTGGTGGTGGGGATCTCGAAATTCTTTCCGTCGCGCAGCAGAATGACGCGCGGATTATCGTACTGAATGATCTCAGCGCGCAGGTTGTTGACAATACGCAAAATCGTAAACGTGGAGTACGCGACGCCGCGCACGGAGCACACCGGCAGCGTGGCGACGATCGTTTCGACGGCGTCCTCCAGCTTCATGTTGGCTGCCATCATGGTGGAGATGATTTTTGCGGTCAGGGTGGAGAGAATGCTCGCCTTCACCCCGCTGCCGAGACCGTCCGCCAGGACGATCACGGTGGAATTCTCATCCTGCTGCACGATCTCCACATGATCGCCGCAGAGCTGCTCGCCGACATGGTTGATGCTCATGTAGCCGATGTCGGCGCACAGATTATTCATCATTCTCATGTCCCATGGACTCCTTCAGCTTGGTCAGGGCGATCTTCGTTTCCGCCGCGGTTTCGCCGAGAAGGGACGCGATCTCCTGTACGATACGCATCTGCTTGTCCACGACCTTGTCCGCAGTTTCCGCCGTCTGCTGCATCAGCTGTTCCTTTTTCTGATGCTCCGTTTCCTCCTCCGTCACGTCGCGCAGGAATGCGATCAGCAGGTGCGAGGCGGGATCGTAGGAGATGGTCATCTCCAGATATTTCCCGTACTCGGCGTAATAGTCCCGCTGATTGACGATCTTTTTCCCGCACTGGAGGACGTCGATGAAGGGACCGGGATCCATGATGCGCACGACCTGCTCGCCGAGCACATCGGACGCGCTGCGGATATGCAGCATATCCATGGCGGCGCGGTTGATCTGCTGAACCTCGTAATCCTCGTTCAGAACGACGATGCCGTTCGGGGTGTTTCCGAGAATGTTGGCGGAAAAATGCTCCGATTTTTCCATCAGGTACGGCAGGCACATGCTGACGTCCGCCTTGCCGCGGCACACGGCGATCGCCTTGTCGCGGCAGGTATCGTAGCCGCAGGTGCCGCAGTTCAGCTCATCTTCCGGCTTGTTCTTTCCCATTTTGCGGAGCACGGAGCGGATCTCCTCCTCACTCGGCTGCGGTTTCTCCTGCCCGGTGTAGATGCGCTCCTTATAAATCACCGATGGCGCCGGCTGCTCGATTCTGAAATCCTCCGCTCCCGCATAGCCGGTGACCGCCTTGTAATGACGCACGGGGGAGTTCCTGTACTTTTCCATCACAGGACCGCCGATGCAGCTGCCGGGGCAGGCGGACATTTCGATGAAGCAGCGGCCGATGTTTCCCTTTTCGATATCCTCCAGCGCTGCCTTGCAGTTCTCCACGCCGTCCACGGTCAGGTATGTATATGCGTCGTTTGCGCACTCCATCGATTTCAGAATACCGCCGACCGTCGGGAACAGGCGCGCACGGCTGCACGGCTCCTCATCCTGCTTGGGATCGAGCCGGATACCGGCGCGTTCCAGCATCTGCGCAAGCTCACTGAAGGTCAGCACCGCGTCGACCGAGCCTGTCCCCGCCTCTTCCTTTTTGGAGAGGCATGGACCGATGAATACCGTCTTTGCCTCGGAGCGGCGGCGCTTGATATCCTGACAGTGCGCCTCCATGGGCGAGACGACCGGCGCCAGATACGGCGCAAGATGCGGATAGTATTTCCGGATCAGCAGATTCACGGAATGGCAGCAGGAGGAGATGATGATATCCCGCTCCCCCGCTGAGAGGAGACGGTCATATTCGCGCTTGACGATCGTTGCGCCGAGCGCCGTTTCCTCCACATCCGCGAAGCCGAGCCGCATGAGCGCCTCGCGCACACAGCCGATGCCGGCGTTCTCAAAATAGGCAATGAACGACGGGGCGATGCTGGCGATCACAGGAGCTTCTCCCGCGAGCAGGACGGAGACCGCCTCCGTGGAGTCCACGATCTCCTTCGCGTCCTGCGGGCAGATGACGAAGCACTGTCCGCAGAGGATGCATTCATCCCCCACGATATGCGCCTGATTCCCGGAAAAGCGGATCGATTTCACGGGGCAGTGCCGGATGCACTTATAGCAGTTTTTGCAGTTGGACTTTTTCAGCCGCAGTATTTCAGCCATGTCAGATGCTTCCTCTCTTTACCGGAGCTTTTCCAGTACTTCTTTCTGAAAGAATGCGTCGACGGTTTCCGGGGAAACGGACAGATCCCGTCCGTCCACATTCACATTCACGCCAGTCTGGCATTTGCCGAGGCAGAAGGTGCCCGCCAGTTCCACCTTATCCGTCAGCTGGTTGTCCTGTACGAGCTTCTGGAGCTTTTCGACGACCAGCCGGGAGCCCTTCAGATGGCAGGAGCTTCCGATACAAATTGTGATCTTCATAGATCTTCTCCTATATATAAAAATTATGGATTGTCCTGTATTGTCAGTTCCGAATGCAGAAAGCGGCAGAGAAGCTCCCTGTCGCCGTCCCGGTACCTGGAGATCACGGAAGCGGCGGCAAAAGGAAGCAGGGCGGACACCTGCCCGATGGACGCGCCGTGCCGGGAGCAGAAGGCGCGCAGATACGCCTGCGGCTGAAGCCCGGACGGATCGTGCAGCGACAGAAGGATATACGTCATCGCGGCGTCCGCCGCCGCCGCGCCGCGCGCGGCATGCGCCCAGTCCAGAATATACGGTTGTCCGTCCTCGGAGGAGAGAAGAATATTGGAGGGAGAAAGCTCCCCGTGGCACAGCGTATCCGCCTCCGGAAGCTCTGCCGCGCGGGAGAGCAGCTCCTCCCGGACCGTATCGGGCAGCGGCGCCGTCCGGATCCGGCGGATCCATTTTTCACGGAGGCTGAAAAGCGGTTGGGCGCTGACGCGGTGGATTCCTGCATGGATCCGAGCCAGCAGCGAAAGATACCGTTCCGCCTCCGCGGGCTCCGCTTCCATCCGCTGCCGCAGCGTTTTGCCGCGGATATAGCGGGAACGGATCGCCCACTTTCCGTCAATGCGGATGACCTCGCACAGGTGCGGCACCGCAAGTCCCGCCTCCTCGGCGGCAGCCTGATTCATCGCCTCCCGCATCACATATGCGGCAGGCGTATTTTCCAGAAACACCTTCAGCACCGTCTCGCCGTCGCGGTAGACAGTCTTTGTCGTCCGCACGGCGATCACTCTGTCCGCCGAGATACTCATGCCTACCTCCGTTCCATACGCCGCTTCCCCTGCGGTGTGCGGCTATGACCCCATGACCTCGCGCTTCACCGCCGTCAGCTCGTCAATAAACAGCGTGTCCAGCGGTGAAAAGCGGTAATCCTCCTTGCAGATCAGCATATCGCGATACACCGTGCGCCGCAGCCCGCAGCTTTGCTGCACCAGTCCAAAGCGATCCAGGATCTTCGGCGGGATGGGGGACGTCCACATGAATGAATCCGGAACGTCCGCCAGCAGCTCCAGCTGGCTGCCGCGTTCAAACAGATTCACACGCGTTCCCGGCGTCCCGCCCGTCTCCTTCGGCAGCTCTCCGGCAGGAAGAGACGGAACATTCGGATCGGCGTGAACCACCTCGATATAGCGGGAAAGCTCCTCGGCAGTGATCCCGTCTTTTCCGGCAAGCGGGTGCTCCCGGGACATCACCAGCGTATAGCGGAATTCGCAGATCAGCTCGGCGCGCAGTCCTTTTTCCTCCAGCATTTCCCGAAAATAGCGGTCGCTTTCGGTGGGATAGCGAAGAATGCCGAGCTTGTAATCGTCGTTTGCCACATTGCCGACGGAACGCATGGAATTGGTCTCCATGTAAAAGACCTCCGCCGTCTCGTCCCGCTGCAGCTTATTGACAAACCGCGTGAATGCGCAGGAAATATAGCAGGCGCGCGGCACGGTAATGGAGAAACGCTGCGCACGCGCACGTTCTCCCCGGTATAGCTGTTCCACCGCGTCCACCTGAGACAGGATCTTGCGGGCATAGCGGAGAAACTCGTCGCCCTGCGGCGTCGGCACGATTCCCTTGGAGGTGCGCTTGAAGATCCGGATCCCCAGCGTATCCTCCAGCTCACGGATCGCGCGGCTGAGATTCGGCTGTCCCATATACAGCTTTTCCGCCGCCTTGGTGATCGAGGAAGCCTCCGCCACCTCAACGGCATATTTCAGATGCAGCAGATTCATGCTGTTCCGCCTCCCGCTTCCTGTCCGGCGCGCAGATGCCTGGAGAGCACCGCCAGCGAGGAAGCCAGATTTTCGTTTTCCACCTGCACATACGGCGGCACGCGCAGAATGGTCGGCGCGAAATTCCACAGCGCGCGGATACCAAAGGAAATCAGCTCGTCAGAGATGCCCTGCGCCGCCGCGGCGGGTGCCGTAATGATCCCCAGACGGACATGAGACGCTTCGCAGACCTCCCGCATCCGTTCCGGCGGCAGGACCGGCTTCCGGTTCACACTCGTCCCGATCAGCGAGGGATCGCTGTCGAAGGCGGCAATGATCTCCAGCCCATAATCGTCAAAGCCCGCATAGGAAAGGAGCGCTTTTCCGAGATTGCCGGCGCCCACCAGCACCGCAGGAGAGCGCTCCGTACAGCCGAGATAGCGCTCCAGCTGATCGATCAGCGCACAGGTGTTGTAGCCGGTCTTCGGGCGGCCGCTACCGCTCACGGACGCCAGATCCTTGCGGACCTGCACGTCGTTCAGCCCGAGCTTTTCGGCGATCGAGGTCGCGGATATATTGATATACTGCTGCTGCACCGTCCGCAGATAGTGCAGATATACCGGCAGACGGCGCAGCGTCTGCAGGGATATATTTTTCTCGTCCATACATTGCTCCGGCTTTTCAGTCACTGGATCCTATTATACCACCGAATCAGACAAAAATCAATACAAACCCCCGCATGCGTACTCCTCGCGCGGGAAAATCGCGCACTTTTTTTGAAATACCTA
Organism: Eubacteriales bacterium; assembly: GCA_051867895.1. Classification (GTDB taxonomy): domain Bacteria; phylum Bacillota; class Clostridia; order Oscillospirales; family CAG-272; genus SIG701. The sequence goes on along the minus strand of JBJDZH010000028.1, from coordinate 4,584 downwards.
TTGACATCGCCTGCAAAGTGTGTTATACTACTCAGGCATTCAGCAATGAAGAGCATCGGAAGTCGGTCATATGCCGGAATGGCGGAATTGGCAGACGCCCGGGACTTAAAATCCTGTGCGATGAAAATCGCGTACCGGTTCAAGCCCGGTTTCCGGCACCACTCTTTTTCTGAAAGCGTATATCGCGGGGTAGAGCAGTCTGGTAGCTCGTCGGGCTCATAACCCGGAGGTCATGAGGTTCAAATCCCATCCCCGCAACCATAAAATCGGCAATCTTCGACAGAAGGTTGCCGATTTTACTTATTACTTATTCCCTATTCACTCTTCACTGAAATATGCGGGACCGATTTTTGGAAGTAATAGGTAATAGTGAACAGTGAAGAAGTAGGATGCGAAAGGTGCGGTTTTATGGGCAGCCCATTGCAAGAGAAATCAAAGACGCTTGCATTGCAGATTATCAAAGTTTGTAATGAAGTGAAAAAGAAGAAGCGGGAGTCTGTCCTGACTAACCAATTGATTCGCTCAGGAACCAGCATTGGAGCCAATATCCGAGAGGCGTTCTATGCCCACGGGAAAGCGGATTTTATTGCGAAGCTGCAAATTGCCCTGAAAGAATGTTCTGAGAGTGAATATTGGTTGGAATTGTTGATCGAAAGTGGGTACTATAACGATCGGACAATTCTGGAACAATGCATTGAAATCAAGAAGATCCTGATCGCTTCCATCAACACTGCAAAGAATAATACAAAGTAATTGACATCTATACTGTTTCGATATTACATGTCGAGTGGGTGTAACGAATTTATGTTACATCCACTTCTTTTTTTGGTAAACATATTGACAAAAGTATCATCCGTGAGTATAATTTAGTGATTTAGCGAGAAACGCTGAATGGACGGCTTGGGATTATTTTGAGGAGGTAACGAAAAATGCATCATTTCGAATACGTTTCCAAAAAAGAAGCCGCACCATACAAGGCTAATCTGATTGAACTCATCAACAAAGTTCAGGACTATGTCAGAGACGAGTTCACTTTTCAGTACACATTCATTGGCAGTTCAAGCCGCAATATGATTACTTACGATCCCAATACGAATGTCGGTTTTGACTTTGATGTCAACATCACTGTAAACGATGATGAAGGAAACTACTCGCCTGAAGAAATCAGAACGATCCTTCATAATGCTTTCTCACGCTTCATGGACGCTTACGATTATAACAAATGTGAGCAGTCCACACGCGTAATAACCGTTAAGTCTGTTGATCCGTGGTGGTCGCGTGTTAATCATAGCTGTGATTTTGCCGTTGTCCATGAAGGGTGTGAATGTCAGCAATACATTCGGTTCAACAAAGAACGCAATTACTTCTCGTGGGAATTTCAGACTCAACCATATAAAGAACTTGAATCCCGCGCCGATTACTTAAAAGAAAACGGTCATTGGAATGAAGTGTTGGAAGTTTATCTTGATAAGAAAAACTGCAACGACAATCCCGATAAGCATTCCCGATCTCTTTATGCCGAAACCATCAATGAATGCTACAAACGGCATAATAATCACGAATAACCCCTATATACAGAGCAGGCTTACGCCTGCTCCGTTTTCTCATCTTCGAGGACTTCATATTCATCACCGCATTTCTCTGGAACCAACTCTTTCAGATTCTCCGACTGCTCGCAGGAAACATACTCAACGGCAACACCCTCGCGGATATCGGCGGTGTAGTTTGGATGCCACTGCGCGGAGGTCGATGTCCAGATACCCGACGAACTTGTTGTAGATAACAAGGCGTTGGGTTTTATTTTTGCCCGTACCCTGACCTCATACACGTCGATGTGATCGATCAGCTCGTTCAATACCTGTCTGGTCAGCGTTTTCATCTCCAAAAACTTGCGAATGGCACGGATAAATCCCTCACGCTCATTTTCCCGTTCATTCATTTCCGTCAGTTTCCTGCGCAGATTCAGGATTTTCTTCTTCAACTGCTCGCGTTCTTCGGCGTACTCACGGAAGAGAATATAATAATCATCCTCCGACGTTTTACCGTTAAGTTTGTTTTTTGTTTTGGTTTGGTGGCGCCATTTTGGCGCCAAATTCCACCCATGGCATCAAAAGAGATGCCTTTTTGAAGAGCCTTTCACTTATTCCCAGTAGGAACAGCCATTTAGCAAGGGCTATTTTAAAAAAATTGCCTTTCTATAAGGAAAAATAAAGTCGGAAAGAGCAATACGCTTTAGCGTCCTTTTTGAAGCAGCGGTTATCAAAAAGGGCGCAGCCCAAAAGGAGGAAAAGAAACCGTAAGCACCCCTGCCCTTTGCACCAATGCATCTGCCTGGAGGAACGGATTGAAGCAGGAGCCCCTGACCTGACCGAGTTTGTGCGGGACTGCTTCTGCTCTGAGATGGGACTGCAGCTCCAGCGCCGCCTGCAGGAGCATTTCAACCACCACTCCGTCAGCTTCTTCCCGGGCGATACCCATTGGAAACGCTGGAAGCACTGGCGTGACCGCTATGACCGAATGTCCGACCGCAACATGGCGGCACTGCTCATACACCTGCGCAGGAGAAGTCCAGAAAGAAAGGCAATCAGAGGAAAACTTACGCAGAGGAGGATCTATGAGTTATGTCGGAACAATATACGCGGACACCGAACTGCCCTCCAGAGCGAGGGCAGTCTATATGTACCTGCATGAGCGCTCGGATGCCAAGGGCAAGTGTTGACCGGTATCAAGACGATTGCGTCAGATATGAAGCTGTCCCGTTCCACAGTCAAGCGGACACTGACAGATCTGGAACAGCATGGATACCTGAAGAAGCTCCCCCGGACCGAGACAATGGGAGCAGCACCTCCAATCTGTATTTCATCCAGTGACGCAAGCACAAAAATGCAGCCTCCCCGTCAGGGGGAAGCTGCACCTATTTGATGAACCGCGGGGAGATTCATTGTAAACCTCCCAGAAGAACTCACTCTATCTGAGATTGAATTCAGAGAAAGAAACAGTATGGAGACTTCTATTCCATGCCCTTTACAGCGATTTTCTGAGATATTCCGCCGTGATTGTTTTGCCGTGCTCTGCCATTTCTCTCGGCGTGTCGGTAAAAACGATCTCACCACCGGCGGTGCCGCCGTCCGGTCCCACATCGATCAGCCAGTCTGCCTGCTTCATCACATCCAGATTGTGCTCAATGACGATGACCGTGTTGCCCCGGTCCACCAGGCTGTCCAGCAGCGCCATGATCTTTTGTACATCGGAAGCGTGCAGACCGGTGGTAGGCTCATCCAGCACATAGATATTCCCTTTCTTGTCCAAGTCCTTCGCCAGCTTCACCCGCTGGCGCTCGCCGCCGGAGAGAGTGGAGAGAGGCTGTCCCAAAGACAGATAGGGCAGCCCTACTTCAATCATTGCCCCCAGTGCCTTGCGGAGTTTTTTGTTTTCCTTGAAAAACTCGTAGGCTTCCCCGGCGGACATGTCCAGAATCTCCACGATGTTTTTGCCGTGATACCGGTAGGACAGGGCTTCCTCGCTGTACCGTTTCCCCTCGCAGGCTTCGCAGACCGTGGTGACCGGATCCATAAACACCAGCTCCGTGACGATCATGCCCCGCCCGCCGCAAACCGGGCAGGCGCCCTTGCTGTTGAAAGAAAACAGAGATGCGTCCACACCGTTTTCCGCCGCCATCACCTTCCGGATTTCGTCAAAGAAGCCTAAGAAAGTGGCGGGGGTAGATCGTCCGGTAGCGGTTACCGGGGACTGATCCACCAGCACCACCCGTTCAGCATACTGCCTGGCGAACACGTCCCGGATCAGAGAGCTTTTGCCCGAACCTGCCACCCCGGTGACCACCGTCAGCACGTTCAGCGGGATGTCCACGGACACATTTTTCAGATTGTGGACGCAGGCGCTGCGCACCGGGAGAAATTCCTCTGGTGTGCGGGGTGCAGCTTTCAGCGGGGTGTTATGCTTCATAGCCTCGCCGGTACGTGTCCCGGAGAGCAGCAGGGCTTCATAACTGCCCTGAAACAAAATCTCGCCGCCGCGCTTTCCTGCCAGCGGACCCACGTCGATGACCTCGTCGGCGATAGAGATCACGTCCTTGTCGTGCTCCACCACCAGCACCGTGTTGCCCCGATCCCGCAGATTCTGCAGAAGCCGGGTCATGCGGTACACGTCCCGAGGATGCATACCGGTGCTCGGCTCATCGAAAATGTAGGTCATGCCGGTGAGGGAGCTGCCCATGTAGCGCACCAGCTTGAGCCGCTGGGCTTCGCCGCCGGATAGCGTGGAAGATTCCCGATCCATGGACAGGTATGGCAGACCGATGTCGATCATCCGGGTAAGGGAGGCCGTCAGGGCGTCCACAATGGTGGCAGCTCTGGGGTCGTCGATGGTGCCAAGAACCTTTACCAGCTCCGTAAACTCCATGGCGCACATCTCGTCGATGCTGTAGCCTGCCACCTTGCAGGAAAGGCTCTTTTCATTCAGCCGCCGTCCGCGGCACGCCGGACAGGTCTTTTCCTCCATAAACTGATTGAGCTTGCGCAGGGTGTAGTCATTCTGCTCCTCGGGGCCTTTCATCAGGCACAG
>JBJDZH010000027.1:24807-101975 GCA_051867895.1 Eubacteriales bacterium | reverse complement strand
TTTACAACATATTCAACGAGTGGTATGCGGCACAAACCTCTAAGAAAATCCGTGCAGTATGGCAGTCGAAAGCAGAAAACGGAAAGCGTGTCTCACCGACTGTTCCTTTTGGATATATGAAAGACCCTAATGATAAAGAGAAATGGCTGATTGACGAGCCTGCCGCCGAAGTGGTTCGCAAAATCTATGCTTTATGTCTTGCCGGGCGAGGACCGTCACAGATTGCAAGACGGTTGGAGAAAGAGAAAATTCTTGTTCCTTCTGCCTACTATGAATCTGTCGGCAGAAGCCACGCACAGAAAGTACCAACTAATCCGTATAGTTGGGATCAGAAAACGGTTGTAGGTATTCTTGAAAACCGACAGTATACGGGTTGTGCGGTGAACTTCAAAAGCACTACGGTCAGCTACAAGGTTCACAAGAAAATTCATAATGCCACAGAAGATTACCAAATCATACCGAATATGCAGGAGCCGATCATATCCGAAGAACAATGGCTGAGGGTGCAGGAACTTCGCAAACACCGCCGCAGACCTACAGCAACAGGAAGAACAAGCCTGTTTTCGGGATTGGTATATTGCCCCGATTGCGGTGCAAAGCTGCATTTCTGTGCTGCAAAGAGCCTGAAACGTAATCAGGAATTTTGGAGATGTTCCAACTACAAGGATGGCAGAGGGACTTGTCAAATCCATTATATCCGTGACGTTGTGCTTGAAAGAATAGTGCTTGAAGCAATCAGCAGCTTAGCGGAATTTGTGAAATGCCATGAGTCAGTATTCCTGTATATGCTTGCAAAGAAAACCAATGCTATGCGTCAGAAAGAATACAAAAGGCTTGAGCTGGCGGTTGAACAAGGCACAAAGAGAATCGCCGAAATCGACAGGCTGATTGAAAAGGTTTTCGAGCAAAACGCAAGCGGCATACTCTCCGATGAACGCTTTTCTAAAATGCTTCAAAGCTACGAGAAAGAGCAGAAAGCATTAACACAGGAAGTTGCCGACAGCAGGCAGACCTTAGAGGAAGCCAAGCAGAAAGCAACGGATTTAAGGCTTTTACTCCGTACTCTGCGTGAAATGACCGAAATAAACGAACTCACTCCAACACTTGTAAATTCTCTGATTGAGCGTATCGAAGTCCATAACAACGACAAATCCAGCGGTCATTGCTATGTAAAGGTAGATATTTACTTTACTGCGGTTGGTATGATAGATATTCCAACCGAACAGGAAATTCTTGCTATGATGGAGGAAATACGGGCAAACCCGCAGGACTTCCGCTTTGTAGCATAAGAGAAAAAAGAATACGGTGTAACCCATTTTACTGAGTTACACCGTACCCTACATAAAAACTTCCTTATCTGGCGTTGCCAAAATGCCTGCTCCGTTTTTTCGTTTTCATGATCTGCTGTACGGCAGGAAATCGCCCTTAGGCAGGGCGGTTTTTCTTTGGTGAAGTTCTCCCCGTTTACAGCAAAACGGGCGCGGACGTTTTGTTGGCAGAAGCGCGGTCAGCTCAGACCGACCAGGCAAACGGCGGGTATTTTCCCCGCTCGGAAACGACATAGCCGCTCAGAGCCCAGCCTCCGCCTTCCGTTTTCGTCATGGTATACTCGACACAATCACTCAGAACGGTGCGGGATGGGTCCGAAAAAAACCGGACTGTGAGCGTTGCGCGCCCGTCGTTCTCCTCATATCCGACGATCCGGTACAGAATATGTGAGCCGCCATGCGGGAGCGTCGTACAGTAGCCGTCCCGCACATGAAGCGGATCCGGCGTAAAGCCCGCGATACCGAAATACTTTTCCGCATAGGCTGCGACCTCCTCACACGTGTGCTTTTCTCCGCCGCCGAGCGCGCCACAGATATACTCCGTCAGCTGCCAGCGTACGCCGTCCTCGATCTCGTCCGACATCGGAAGCTCCGCCGTATTCACATCTCGCAGAATGGCACGCAGTGTGTTCGCCGCCTCCTTATCGGAAAACCAGCGGTCGTACGTCTCGCTCCCCTCCTCTGTAATCACGGCGCCGAACATGCCCTCGCCGACCTGATAGGTGAGGCACTGCCCCGTATACGGGAATGCGTCGGAGGTGCTGCCGGAAAGGACAAAGCTGATAAACAAACGGTCGCTGCCGGTGCCGTCGCTTTTGACATAAATCACCCAGTCGCGGAAATGCATACCGCGGTAGCTGTCATACATTCCCGCCTGCACGCCGCACAGCTGCTCGAGCTTTTGTGTATCGCCGGAAAGAAAGGCGCGCAGATACCCGATGCGGATATCCTCATCGACGCCCGCGTATTCGGGCGCCTTTTCCATGCCAAGCTCATCCCAATCGGCAAGGTCACGGATCGCGCGCGGCGTTGTCCGGTTCGGGAAAACTGCATTCTTACCGCATACAGCCATCAGGCTCACCGCATCGATCCCCGTTTCGCACAGGTACGGAACGTCGCGGAAAACACCGACATATGTCACATATTCCGGCACGCCGTCCCGATAGAGCGCGATATAGAGGGTGTATTCCCCGCTGCCTCCGCCCCCGGTGATCCCGGCGATCTCCGCCGAGTCATACACGCGCTCCTTTGGCAGCGGGACATCCACGCGCACATACCTCTCTCCCTGATTCTCCGCACGGTACAGGCAGACAGAACGCGGCTCCGTCCGGTAGGCAAGCAGATAATCGCTGGAACAGAAAATCCTGTGGGTCAAAAGAAGTTCCGTCGCCTCGGGCGGCATATAGGCGTTCATCTGATCCAGCGCAGTCTGACGCTCCGCCTCCGCTTCCTTGAGCTGCTGCGCCGCCGTTTCCCGCAGCCGCTCCGCTGTGCCGGACGGCGTGCGGAACACGGTCATGATCCCCTCGTCCGTACTGCCGGGCGCAATCAGGATCATATGCTCCTCATCCGAGGCGCACAGAAGGAGGCGATTTACGCTGAGCATGAAGGAACCGCTGTCCGCCGTGTATTCACTGTCCGGCGGTTCGGGGATCCATGTTTCCGCCTGCATGGCATCCAGATACGGCTGCGCGTCCGTCGGATACAGAACGCCCTTTTCCGTCTGTACTGAAAAGGTACTCTCTGTACGCAGCATTTCCGTGAGACTGTCTAAAATATAGGCGCCGAATTTTTCCGTATCCAGTCGTATCGTCGTTTGCGTGCGTCCGGCGGCACGGTCGTAGTACACGCCCTCGTTTTCCAGCGCAGGGGCATCCTGCGGCACCCGGAAATCGAGCATCAGATACGTGCAGTCGGCAATGCGGAGAAGATACATATACTCACGGCGCGCGCGATATTCGGCGTCCTTCTCCCTGCCGTACGCGGCGATCTCACGGTCGTTCATGCCGTGATAATACCGCTTCCCGCTGCAGTACCACCCGTCCTCACGCGTATAGTCTCTGTACTCGTGTACATTGTACTCACGTGCAAAGCCGGAGTAGCACCAGTTGAAGATTTCTTCCTCCGTGACGCCGGTGTCGCACCGGACAGCCGTCACCTGTTCCAGCCCAGCCGTCTCGGTGAAGTGACCGTACTCCCCGCCGCAGAGGCTCTCATTGCAGAGAAGCGTCACCTCCACCTCGCCGATCGTTTCGGTATCGCTCCCGTATATCTGCAGCGGAACGGTCATCTCATCGGTGAAAACGCGCCCCACGTCAGCGCCCGGCAGATACGAAACGGATTCCGCAGCAAATCCGGCGTCTTTGTATGCGTACCGGATGCGGAAGCTCCCGCCGGCATGGGTAAGCTCTCCGGCTCCTAGCCGTACCTCGGCGTAAATCACGCCGTTCTCAATATCAAACGTATAGAAGCGGCGGAAATCCGCGTCCCCCGACACCCGGATACGCTCCCCGGACGACGTGACGATCCACCGGCCGTCTTCCTCTGTGACAGCGGACGCTTCCAGGATCTCATACGGAGTGGGAACAGCGGACAGAGAGCCGTCCGCGCCGTCCAGAACGAACATTTCCTCGGTGCGTTCGCCTGCTTCTGTCAGCGTTGTGAAAATCGCCACGGCGTCCGGCGCGGCGTCGTATCCGTGCGGAGCGCTCACATCCTGCGCACTTACGCGCGGCTGCCGGGAGCCGCCAATCCATGCAGGAGCGGACGTGGTGAATTCTTTCTCCCATCCGTTTGCGGACAGGCAGAAGCCGCTCGCTGTGCTGAGCGTCGATTCACCGGTGCGCACAAAGAGCAACGCGCCGCCCTCTCCATCGTCACGGAGCAGCGTGTATCCGCTCTCGTTCTCCCACACATACAGCGCATCCCCCTGAATCCTGCCGATCCGGTAGGAGCGCTCCTGACCGTTATTCTCCTCCCCGGAGATCAGAAAATCGTTCTGCTGCGCGCGGTATTCGACCCAATTCCCAAGAGACTCCTCACGAACGAGGGATAGAAGCTCCACACGGCAGAGTTCTCCCGTGTCCGTCCGGTCCGTGATCTGAACGGAGCCGGAGCTCTGGCTCACCAGTTCTCGAACGCCGTCTCCGTCGATGTCCGCCGCTTCCGCCGGAGCACCGCACGCGTCCAGCACGCGCAGCGCACCGGTTTCATCAAAGCAGTAATAGACCGTGACAAGATGCGTCCAGCCGCTGGTGATAAAAAAGCCATTCACGCCGAGAATATCCGTAAAGGGTATCAGCTGCAGAGCAGATAAATCGGCGTCCTCCCCGCTTTTGAGCGTCTGAAAGCGGAAAAGAGGAGCCGCTTCCGGCGAGCCAATGCGGTATTCTCCGTCCGTATAGGCGGCGCACACCGAGCCGTCGGTCATACGGCAGATCCATACGGTCTTATCGCCTACCCGAAGCTCCGCCGCTTCCGGATAATCGTCCGCAACGCCGCCGGCGATATCCGCCGCTGCCAGGGGCTCTATTTTGCCGATGCCGGAAAAGTCATCATACGGAACGGGCGTCAAGCGAAGCGGTATCTTCTGCGCGTCCCCGGGAATCTCCCCGGAAACGTCCGACAAAGAGGTGACGGACTCCTGCTGCTTCTTCTCCCCGACGCGGCAGGCAACGACCGCTCCCGCCAGAAGGCAGAGCACGGCGCAAAGCGCGATGATCCCCCACCCTTTTCTTTTGCCTGAGCCGTAAAGAATATTCCGCAGGCGCGCCCTGGCAGCGTTTCCGCGCGGATTGAAGTGCGTCGTCAATGTTCCGCCGCCCGAGCCTCCGCGGCGCAGAAGCTCCAGCATGACTTGACCATACGCATGGCGTGTCTCGCTGCCACAGCCGCCCAGTACGCTTTCATCACACGACAGCTCCATTTCCGTCTCGCAGCGAGCGGCGGCAAAATGGACCAGCGGATTGAAACAGTGCAGTGAGCGTCCCAGAAGAAGCAGGAGTTTCACAAAAAGATCCCCCCGCCGGCAGTGCGTCAGCTCATGCATCAGCGTCGCGGCAAGCATGTTCTCGTCCAGCGGCATATCCGGCAGGACGATTTTCGTGCGGATCACGCCGAACGCCATCGGTCCATGCACCGCGGACGAGACATACAGGGGGGGTCTGCGCCTGAGATTTCTCACCTCGCAGACGCGTTCAAAAATGCGCATCGTCTGCGCATCCGGCGAACGGCTGCCGCGCAGAATATGCGCCGTCTGTATCCGGCTGGACAGCAGATGCCAGAGAAAGTACGCGGCTGCTCCCCCCGCGTACGCCCAAGAAAGGATCCGCAGCACAAGCGCCGCGTCCGGCTTCCACGCGGCAGACTCCCCGCTGCGCGTACTTTCCGTCTCTGTCTCCGTCTCCGGCGCCGGCCGGGAAGCGGCAGGCTCAGAATCCACAGACAACGCGCCGGACTTCTCCGCCTCCGGGAGCGCCGCGGGCAGCATATCCGGCGAAACGGAGGAAACAGGAGGCTCCGCCGGAGCGGTCATGTAAGCGGAATCCGACTCTCCCTGCCGGGAGATCACTGCCTGTACATGAGTTGTTTCCGTCCCTTCCGGAAGCACCTCCACCTCCCAGAGCGCCGGAAAAAACAGGGCGCCGCACGGGATGCACAAACGCACAAATACGAGGACCCACAGGATATACCGGCATTTCGCCGTGAATCTGCCCCCCGCGAGACGAAGAAGCAGAAAAACCAGCAGAATGACTGCGCTCATGCTCAGTGTGATCTCAACGACTCCGAGAAAGAAACGGATCATGGCTTCCTCCTTTTCTCCTTCTGCTCATTCAGCAGCGCTGTGAGTTCGGCGATATCCTCGCTGTCCAATCCGTCAGCATCGATCATGGACACGATCATCTTTTTTGCCGAACCGCTGAAAAAGCGCTGGATAAACGAATGCGCCTCTCTCTGGCTGTACTCTGCCTCCCGGACGGCAGGAGAAAAGCGGTATGCATATCCGCTTCTGTCCACCGTTACAAAACCGCGCTCCTCCAGCCGGTCCAAGAGGACATGCACCGTCGCCGCTTTCCAGCTGTGCGTACCGGACAGCTCCCGCACGATCTCTCCCACCGTCATCGGAGCCGGCGCATGCCACAGCGTCATCATGACGTCCAGCTCAGCATCCGGGAGACGTTCCCATTTCTTCATTCCAACCTCCACCGCAGACAAATGTCTACGGTCAGTATACAGCAAGCAAAGACATTTGTCAATAGTTTTTCCGCCATCGTACAGGTTTTTTCGCCAGCAGCTCCGGCGTAAAGCGAAAAGCAGAACAGGCATCGGGCGAAAGACATTCCTTTCGTCCGATGCCTGTTTGATGGATTCTGTTTTCCGAGGAAGGCAGCGCCGGATACTCTATGAGCTTCTCCGGCTCAGAGCACAAGATGCACAGGGATCCCGTCCTTTACACGGAGTTCAGGCTCTCCCTGGATCAGCGGAAGAATGTACGCAAGACATTCGTCCGTAACGTCGTTGCCCGATGCCCGGATGAATTCCGGCGGAACAAGTCGCTCTCCGTTGGCAATTTGAGAGATATCCGTAGTCTCATAGGAGACGGAATATCCGGAGGTTTCCGGCGCACGGATGATGGAGATCATGCATCCGCTTGCGCCGAACAGCGCAGCCTCCAGTCCTGCGCAGCCAGCCGCCTCCGCCTCCCGGAGATCGGTAAGTGAAGCAAAATGCGCGCCGCACCGCTGGGGCAGATTCAATTCCACCGAGCGCACCTTGCAGCCGAACTCCTGCTTGACGGCGTGCTCCAGCGTCTTTGCCGTTCCGGCAAGATAGCGGTGCCCGAACACATCCACGGCTCCGCTCTGCGTACTGTCGCCGACATATCTCCCGTCGTCATACCGCAGTCCTTCGGACACGGCGACCACGATATTCGGCTTTTTCTGAAACGCCGTGCGGATATCCTTCAGAAACGAACGCATGGAAAACGTGCGTTCCGGCAGGTACAAAAGATCCGGCGCATATCCTCCGGCAATGCGCGGCAGCGCAGCGGCGGCAGTCAGCCAGCCGGCGTTTCTTCCCATGATCTCTACGATGGTCACGGCAGGCACCGTATACACGGCGCAGTCACGGACGATCTCCTGCACCTCCGCCGCGATCAGCTTTGCGGCGGAACCGTAGCCCGGCGCATGATCCGTTCCCGGCAGGTCGTTGTCGATCGTTTTCGGCAGACCGATCACGCACATCCCATAATCATGCGTCTGCAGATAGGTGCTGAGCTTGGCAACTGTGTCCATGGAATCATTGCCGCCGATATAGAAAAAGTACCGGATATTCTTTTCGCGGAACCGTTCGATCATCCGCTCGTAAAACGCTTCATCCGCCGCAGGATCCGGGAGCTTTCTCCGGCAGGAGCCGAGAGCGGCGCCCGGCGTCTGCGTAAGCAGCTGCAGCTTTTCCTCATCCGGAGAGCCGTCCGGCAAGGAAAACAGCTTGCTCAGGCTGAGAAGCCGTCCCTCGAGAAATCCCTCGATCCCGTTGCGCATTCCGTACAGCTCCGTAATTCTCCCGCGTGCATCCGCACCGAGGGAGCGGCGGATCACCCCCGCCAGCGTAGCGTTGATCACCGCCGTCGGTCCTCCGGACTGTCCGACCACTGCGGCTCCTATCCATTGATTCTGATTCATATACATTTCCGGCTGAAACAGCCTGCTCCACTGAATATTTCTGAAATTCACGGACTATTATATATGCAATTGCGCACAGTGTCAAGTGCGGAGACCTTTTTCGTGCATTTATTATCATATGTAACATCCCATTCTGACAGAATTCGATGTGATAAATGTGTATAATGGTATCAATCACAGGATGCGAGGTGAAAATCATGTATACCAAAACAGCCGGGGTAACGCTGCATCTGCAGGATAACGTGATGAGATGCGTCATCACGGGAGACATCGATCACCACAGCGCGCGCACCGTACGGACACAAATCGACGAAGCGCTGTATCTGAAACGCCCGCTTCGCCTCGAACTGGATCTGTCCCGCGTGGAATTCATGGACAGCTCCGGACTCGGTCTGATCCTCGGCCGCTTCAGCAAAGCCACGGAAATCGGCGCGGAATTCATTCTGCTGAACCCGAACGAAAACGCCTCCCGGATTCTGGATGTTGCCGGAATCGGAAGGCTGATACAAATTGAAAGAAGGTCTGAGCGCACATGAAAGAACGAAAAAAAACGCTGAATGAAGTTCGTCTCATCCTGCCCTCCCACTCCGCAAATGAAAGCTTCGCGCGCTCCGCCGCCGCGCTGTTCCTCTCACAGATCAATCCGACGCTCTCCGAGATATCGGATATCAAATGCGCTGTTTCGGAAGCGGTCACAAACTGCATCGTTCACGGGTACAGGGATATGATCGGCTGCATTTACATAACGATGCGCCTGTACGAGAACCGTGAATTCCGAATCGAGATCAAGGACAAGGGGTGCGGGATCTCCAATGTGGAGGAAGCCATGCAGCCGCTCTTCACGACAGACAAGGAAAACGAACGCAGCGGCATGGGCTTCACCATCATGGAAAACTTCATGGATACGCTGCGGGTAAGCTCGACGCCGGGCGGCGGCACCAAGGTCGTCATGAGTAAAAAACTCGCCCCGCTCCCGCGCGTTTCCAAATAAAAAATGGCAGAGGAAAAAAGCAGCGCGCGGTATGCGGACAACCTTCTGTATCTCGCCCAGGCGCAATCGGGAGACGAGGAAGCGCTTGCGAACCTGATGGAAAACAACGCAGGACTTGTCCGCGGAATCGCCTGGCGATTTCGCGGACGCGGCGTTGAGATCGAAGACCTTATACAGATCGGCTCCATCGGCATGCTGAAGGCGATCCGCAGCTTTGACCCATCGCGCGGCACCGCCTTCTCCACGTATGCGGTTCCGCTCATAATCGGCGAGATACGGCGGTATCTGCGCGACGACGGTCTTGTGAAGGTAGGACGCCGCCAAAAAAAGCTGGGCGCTTCGCTTCTCCGTGCGCGGGAAGAATTCGCCACCCGAAACGGCAGGGAGCCGCAGCTGCACGAACTCGCCGAGGCCTTTGCCGTATCGGACGCGGAAGCGGCGCTCTCCCTGGAGGCGATCTCCCCCGTCCACTCGATCTCCGACGCGCTCGGAGACGGAGACGACAGCTTCTCTCTGGAAAAAACGCTTTCCGGTGAGGATCCGATCGAAAAACGAACCGATCAGCTGGCTCTGCTGGAAGCCATCGATTCGCTGCCGGAATTATGGAGGAAAATCGTGATTCTCCGTTTCTATCGGGAATACTCCCAGCAGCAGACCGCCGAGGCGCTCGGACTGACGCAGGTCAAGATCTCGCGCGAAGAGAAAAAAATCTTCGCCAGCCTGAAAAAAGAACTGACGAAGTAGCAATTGGCAAAAAAGGCAGCTTCACACCGCCGTTTGGCGGAGTAAAGCCGCCTTTTTTCATATCGGAAACAAAGAGCAGGCGGACGTATGCACGGAAAACAAGGGAAAAAAGAGCGGTCGGCGGCAGAACGGGTGACCCGTGCCGCCCACCGCATACGGCGTGGCATCCCTGCGGCGCGGAAAGCGTCAGCACGCTTTTTCTGCCCGTCTCTCAGAGAAAGAAGCTGTCAGGATATATACGGACGGCGGGTAAGATAATACCCGGACGGCATCCGGGTGCGCAGGCACAGCGTATACAGCCGGTCAGCACGCAAAAGAACCGCATACTGGGCAGCCGCGGTGCAAGGAAGCAGAGCGGAGTCGGCAGGCTTTGTCACAATCGGAAAAACCGCGGAACGCCGCCTGTCCGCAAGGAACCGGCGTCCTCTCTCTCCCGCCGCTAAAAGGAGTGAATAAGCCGGGGACTGCCGCAAGACGTCCGCATGAACATCCAAAAGAGCAAACAGCGCGGCGCGGCGGAAACGGGCATTGGTATACTTCTTCGTGGCGGCGCGCTGAAACATCTCCCGCCCGGAGGCAGACAAAGCTGCAGCACGAGAAAGGCGCTCATAAACGCCAAAGGAGGCGTCGGCCACTGGCTGTAAAGTCCTGTCAGCATACATGCGGAAGTGAAGAAATTCGTATTCCTGCAACGCATCCGGTTGCGCGCAGCGACCTGCCTCGTACTCATCGGAAAAAACGCGGTATGCAGCCTCCGGAACGGCATCCGCGATTCCGGATACCCCTTCCGCTTCCAATCGCTCGCGCAAAGCAGAGGCGCCGGGCAGAGGAACACCCGCGTTCCCGCTGATTCTCGGTATGGGATGCGGTGTCAGCCGTGCGCCGCTTTTCTCGATCGCTTTGCAGTATTCCACAGCGAGAATATCATTTGGCGTTCGCATAATATCCTGCGGCAGGTCAGGCAGAAGCCGGCGCAGATATTGCTCGCGCAGTACCGCCGCTCCGGCAGATCGGTCGTTGTCCTGAGAGGTAACGAAAGAAACAGCATCTTTTTCCGCGTATGCCAAAATGCCGGCGATCCTCTGGTAGAGCGAGCCGTCCGCGTATGCAGCGCCGAAAGCAAGCGTATCCGCCCCCATTGCGTTTGCAAGTGCAACGCCTGCTGAAGCAAAATATTCTGCGCTCGCCGAACACCATGGGAACGGCAACTCTATCACCAGATCCGCCCCCGCGTCCACCGCTGCGCGCGCACGCGCATATTTATCAAATACCGCCGCCTGCGCGCGCTGAACGTAATTGCCGCTCATGATCGCAAGAACGAAATCCGACGTGCGGCGGATCTCAGAGAGAATATAGGCATGTCCGTAGTGGAACGGATTGAACTCGCAGATGAGCGCTGTCGTTTTCATTTTATGCGCATTCTCTCCACATCGTTTTTATCCGGCGTAACATATGCCGTCCAGTTGGTAGTATAGATCACAAATCCCGGCTTGGAGCCGGACGGTTTCTTGACGTGACGGACGAGCGTATAATCGACCGGAACCATCGCTCCCTCAGCGGCCTTGGAATAGCAGGCGGCTATCTCAGCCGCCTGTGTGAAATCCAGCTCCGACGGCTCATCTTCCGCCCCGGAGCATTGGAGGATGACATGCGATCCCGGCTGGTTTTTGACATGAAACCACCAGTCCGAACGGGCGGCGAGCTTCGTCGTGACATAATCGTTGGCTGTATTGTTCTTGCCGCAATACACCATTCTGCCGCTGTCCGTCCGGAAGCGCAGGTAGGACGGCGCGCTGTTTTTGCGCACCGCATAGCTCTTCATTCGGGAGGCATACCCGCTGTGATACAGCTCATCGCGGATATCGTTCAGATCGCGCTCATTTTCGGCGCGTGTCAATGCATCAAGGACCGATTGAATATACGTCAGTTCCGCGCGGCTGTGCTCCATCTGCTCCGTTAGATGAAGGCGTGCGCTTTTGGACTTGTTGTATTTCTTATAGTACTTCTGCGCGTTCTGTGCAGGTGTCAGCGTCACATCCAACGGGATCTCCAGCATCGCACCGTCATCATAATAATTTTCGACAGCCGCCTTCTGCATTCCGCGGGACAGGCGGTATATATTTGCGGTAATCAGATCCGCATACAGCCTGTATTTTTCGCCCGCATCACAGTCTGCAAGCTCATTTGTCTGCAGCGCGAGCTTTTTCTGGATTCTCGCCTCCGCCGCTCCGAGCAGATGCAGAACATCCGACGCGCGCTGGCGGAGCGTATCCTGCCTGCTGCGCTCTGCAAAATAGGAGTCGATCAGCTCGGAAAAGCTGTCCTTACGCACATTCCGGTATGAATCGCCATACTGGCGCATCTCCATATAGGAATACTCACGCGGCGATCCCTCCGGAGAAAGCAAGAGAAAAGGCTTTGCTGTATGGGTGCGAATGGATTCGGCATATGAAGAAAACGAGTCCCACAGTTTTTCTCCGCAGCTTCCGAGCGACGCATCTGCGGCGCCTGCCGTACGGTATACAATTTCCCGGGCAGTCGGTGAGGCAATCCCGGCAAACGAAGCGAGAATTGCTTTATCCGCCGCCATTTCGGGAGGAAAGAGCGCCATCAGACGGCGGAATTCCTCGTGCGATACAGCAAGAGGATCGGATTTTTCCTGCTTGGGCGGCGCTTCATAGCGCATACCGGGCAAAAGCTGGCGCTTCTGGCTTGTCGAAAAATCCACAGGGTGAAGAATTCCGATCATCTTATCTTCGGCATCCGCCAATATGAGATTGCTGTACTTTCCCATGATTTCGGCAATCAGATATTTTGTCGTCCGGAACCCCATTTCGTCATATGTCTCAAAAGCAAGCCTTGCGGCGCGCTCAAAGCCGAGCTGCTCCACTCCGGTCAGCTTCGCGCCGCTCAGATGCTTGCGCAGCATCATACAGAACATGGGCGGAACAGCAGGATTATCCGCTTTTTCCGCAGTGATGCAGATACGCGGCGAGGTCGGTCCGGCATTGATCAGCAGCCTGCGCGGCTCGCGCCCCTTCTTGATCTGCAGCACCGCCATATCCTTCTGCGGCATATAGATCTTTTCAATTTTCCCGTCTGTCAGTTCGCCGCCGACCTCATGGAGCACACAGGAAAGCATTCCGGCATCAAAAGCCATAACAGTAAGCCCTCGGGTACCTTTCTCAGTTTTGATTTCTCAGTTCCGCTTTGTCTCTCACATTCCCCGGCGGTAGCAGACATAGCTGCATCGAACCCCGAGCAGGTGAAATCCGGTTTTCTCCGCCACCCTGCGCGACGCGGCATTCGCAGAACGGCAGTGGTAACGGACAGGACATCCCTCCGAAAGAAGCGTATCCGCTAAAAGCGCCGCACAGGAGGCGGCATAGCCACGTCCGCGGAACGGGGGCGCGCACTCGACGCTGATCTCGACGGAATCGTCTTCAAACGACGTGTCATTGACCGCTGCATATGCCGCAATCTTATCACCGACTGTGTGGACAGCGCACAGCCGCTGTGGCTCCTCGTCTTCTTCTTCGCTGAACAGCGCATGCGTGGTGCAGTTGGTCAGAGCCGCAACATCCGCCTCGCGCCGCACGATTTTCGTATCCGGCAAAATCCATTCCCGCCGCAGCTGTCCGGACGTCTCCATTCTGTACTCCCGTATACAGACACATGCATCCCGCGAGGGCGCAAAGCCGCGCCGCGCCATCTCCGGTCCCAGCCTGTTCCGCAGAAAAGAAAACGCTTCCTCGGAAAAAGGAGATTGCCCATACATGCGGTGAAAGTCCCGCGCCGTTTCCAGGAACGCGGAGTAGACCGTTATATCAGGTTCCCCCTCGCCTGCCGGCAAATAAATATCCATCGGGACGGCAATATCCCCTTCCTGCAAAGAGAACTGCTCCAGGTCCGCATCTTCCAGATGTATCATTTGTTTCTCCTCCGTCAGACATATGCATTTTGTCCGCGTATACCGCGGCGCGTCACGATTCAGTCTCTCAGTACGAAGAAAATCTCTGTCGAATATCCTGACGTGTAGCTCTCGGACGGATAGCTGCCGCCGATCTTCCGCTCCGCCGCCGCATAAAGATCGTCAAAGAGTGCAAGCCGGTCGGAATCGACAAGAAAAACGGAGTGCGCGCCGTCCGAGGATGCCGCAGTCCCTCCTTCATACAGAAACTGGACAAGCAGCATCCGTTCCGGCATCGACTGCACCGCGCGCAGAAAACTGGAGCCGGTGCACAGCATCTCCGTACCGGTTATCACAAGCGCCGGTCTGCCCGAACGGCGGTACTCCGCCGCCGCCGAACGGATAAGAGCCTCCGCAGGATCTCCGTCCGCAGATTCGTCCGCGACACCGCCGGACAGCTTTCGCTGCGGCGGATAGTTCTCGTTCATCGCGTTCAGCCGCTCGAGAAAAAGGCATAGTCCCTCAGACGCCCCCTTCTCCTTCAGAAGGATCAGTTTCGCCTCCAATTCATCCTGCGACGCGGCGGAGACAGCCGCCGCTGCGTATTGCGCAGCCTCAGGCGCAAGTTCTACAAAAACCGACCCGATATTGCACTCATGCTTCAGAGCGGTCAGTAAATCTTCCAAAAGCTCGCAGGTCCCCTCCGCGGAAAAATCGACGCCCAGCACAATGACGTCCGCGTCGGCTGCCGGCGCGCGAAGCGGAAAATACTCCGTATAGGAATTATCCCCCGGCGTAACGGCAGACTCCGCCGCGCGAACGCACAGAGGATACAAAAGCTCCAGACCGTCTGTCGTACAAAAAAGCAGAAAAAAAGCCTCCAGAAAACATGCAACAAAAAGAAAAACCGCCGTTTCCCTGCGCTTACTTTTTCCATTCGCTCTCATATTCAACCGCCCGCATTTTCCGCAGCCGCATTTCATGCGCTTTTTCTTTCATTGTACCACCGCGGCGCAAGGCTGTCAAGAACCGGGAAGCAGTTCTGACATGTTCACAATTATCTTCCCGAAATATACATCCTGTTATAGATTTGTTAAAAAATATATGTTATAATAGAATGATTCCACCCGAAAAGGAGTTTATCTATGCCGAGATTCATCGAGAAGATCGAGAAGCTCACGCTGCCGGTAGTTCCGCTGCGCGGTCTGGTGGCTTTCCCGTCTCTTCCGCTTAATTTTGAACTTGTCCGCGATATTTCCATTTCCGCATGCAGCGCCGCGACGGAAGCGGACATGTATATATTTCTTGTGGCGCAGAAGGCGCTGGACACCGAAACACCGGAAGCAAAGGATCTGTACACGGTCGGCACCGTCGCCAAGATCCGCCAGACGCTGAAAACCTCCGAGGGACATCTGCGCGTGATTGCCGAGGGCATCTGCCGCGCAAGCGTTGTTTCCTATGCCACGCACGACGGACATCTGACCGCCGAGGTGATGTCCAAGACTGTCTCTCTGGACAAATCGCTCGGCGGAGACGTGAAGGTGGAGGCGCTGATCGGCGAGGCTGTCAACGCCCTTGAGAACATGGTCCAGTACGTTCCCTCCTCCTCGGACGAGCTTCTGCTCGCTGCCAAATCTCTGAAAAATCCGGGACTGCTCGCCGATTTCATCGCCTCGAACGTTCTCGTTCGGCTGGAGGACAAGCAGTCGATCCTGGAGATTTATGAGCCGCTGCGCCGGCTGGAAAAGCTGGCGGTGCTTCTCGACAGCGAGGCGGAGCTGCTCCGGACGGAAGCCAAAATCCATCAGAAAGTCCGTGAACAGATCGACGAAAACCAGCGCGATTACTATCTGCGCGAGCAGCTCAAGGTCATCCAGGGCGAGCTGAACATGGATACGGGCGACGAGGTTGAGGACTATTACCAGAAAATCGAAAAGCTCCGCCTGCCGAAGGAGATCGAAGAAAAGCTCCAAAAGGAAGTCGCACGCCTGAGCAAGACGCAGTACGGCTCGCCGGAGGCTGCCGTTCTGCGCACGTATCTGGACACCTGTCTCGAGATCCCGTGGACCAGGCTGTCCCATGACCGCATCGATGTGGCTGCCGCCAAAAAGATTCTGGACGCCGATCACGACGGGCTGCAGAAGGTCAAAGACCGTATTCTGGAATACATTGCCGTGCGTCAGCTCTCCCCGGAGCTGAAAAGTCAGATTCTCTGCTTTGTCGGACCTCCCGGCATCGGCAAGACATCGCTTGCCGCCTCGATCGCACGCGCCATGAAACGGAAATACGTCCGCGTTTCCCTGGGCGGTATCCGGGATGAAGCGGATATCCGCGGTCACAGAAAAACGTATGTCGGCGCCATGCCGGGCAGAATCGTGACGGCTCTGACGCAGGCAGGTACGCGCAATCCGCTGATCCTTCTGGACGAGATCGACAAAATGTGCTCCGACGCGCACGGCGATCCCGCCTCCGCCATGCTGGAGGTTCTGGACTCCGAGCAGAACAAAAGCTTCCGCGACCACTTCGTGGAGATGCCGATCGACCTCTCCGAATGCCTGTTCATCGCTACTGCCAACACGCTGGACACCGTTCCCCGCCCCCTGATCGACCGCATGGAGATCATCGAGCTGACTACCTACACGAAGAACGAAAAGCTGTCGATCGCGAAAAACCACCTCATTCCCAAGCAGCTGAAGCGCCATGGTCTCACCCGCCGCTCGCTGCGCATCACCGACGACGCCGTCACGGAGATCATTGACGGATACACCAGAGAATCCGGCGTCCGCAATCTGGAACGCGAGATCGGCGCCGTATGCAGGAAGGCGGCGCGCCGCATCGTGGAAACGGGCGACAAATCCGTCGTCGTCCGGAGTGAAAATGTGTCTGAGTTTCTCGGAGCGCGCAAGGTCATTCAGGACCGCATCTTTGATTCGGATCCGGTAGGCGTTGTCAACGGTCTCGCCTATACGGAATCCGGCGGCGATCTGCTCCGCATCGAAACGCTGATTATGGACGGCAGCGGCAAGCTGGAGCTGACCGGCTCCCTCGGCGATGTAATGAAGGAATCCGCCCGCCTTGCGCTCAGCTACATACGCGCCCACGCTGCGGAGCTGGGCGTGCCCGACGATTTTTACAAGAAAAAGGACATTCATATTCACGTTCCGGAAGGTGCCGTGCCGAAGGACGGTCCCTCCGCCGGCGTATCGATCCTGACCTCCCTGACCAGCGCCCTGAGCGGCAGAGCAGTCCACCGCGATATTGCCATGACGGGAGAGCTGACGCTGACCGGACGCGTTCTCGCCATCGGCGGACTGAAGGAAAAGACGACTGCCGCCTGGTCTGCCGGCGTCACCCGCGTCATCATTCCGTGCGACAACCAGAACGATCTCGCCGAAATCGACCAGACTGTCCGGCAGGGACTTCTGTTCGTTCCGTGCCGCAGCGCGGATGAGGTTCTTCGTGCCGCCCTCTGCCCGCTTCCCGCCGCCCGGACGGAAACCGCCGCCGAAGACACACGCACGTCGGAAAGCAGCGATATGCTCGGCGTCATACTGCCCAAGGAAACGCCGCGCGTCCCCGCCGCAATCTGAGAAAGGATACGAGCATGAAACTGAATCTGAATCGCACCGAGCTGCAGATCAGCGCCGGCCTTCCCGGTCAGTTTCCCACCGCCCCGGTACCGCAGATCGCTTTCTCCGGGCGTTCCAACGTCGGAAAAAGCTCTCTCATCAATTCCCTGCTCGGACGCAAGTCGCTGGCGCGCGTCAGCTCCTCGCCCGGCAAAACCATTACCATCAATTTTTACAATGTGGACGGGAAGCTGTTTCTGGTCGATCTTCCCGGCTACGGCTATGCCAAGCGCACCGCCGACGAAAAGAGGCAGTGGTCCGCACTGACGGACGGCTATTTTACCGCCAATCCGAACCTGGATCTGGTGCATCTGATCGTCCAGCTGATCGACAGCCGGATCGGTCCGACTGAGGACGACCGCAGCATGCTCTCCTTTTTGCGCGCCGCCTCGCTTCCTTTCATCATTGTCGCAACCAAAGCGGACAAGCTGAACACAACGCAGAAAAAGGCTTTTGCGGACGCGATCCGCAGCGATCCGGACACAGAGGGAGCCGACTGCATTCTCCTGTATTCCGCTCAGACAGGAGCCGGACGCAGCGAGCTCTGGAACGAGATCCTCTCATACGCCGGATTGTCGTAAAACTGCCTCCGCAGGAGAGCGCACACCGATTATCTGAATGAGGAGACGCCGGCTTACCCGGCAGGACAAGTCCATGTCGTCTGTGATTGCATCCAAGCTGATTTCCATTCTGTTTTCCCTGCCGTGTGTACTGATCGCCATAACCTTTCATGAGTACGCCCACGGCTATGTCGCTTACCGCCTGGGCGATCCGACCGCGCGGAACGCGGGACGCCTGACGCTGAATCCGCTCAAGCATCTGGATCCGATCGGCGCCCTGTGCATGCTGCTTTTCCACTTCGGCTGGGCAAAGCCTGTCCCGATCAACTCCCGCTATTTCAAAAAGCCGCGCCGTGACATGGCGCTCGTCGCCATTGCCGGTCCCCTTGTCAACATTCTTCTTTCTCTGCTCGGCGTGCTGCTTTTCTGCATTCTGAACGCTGTCTTTGCCCCGCACGGCGCCGCCCTCTCCACTGACTCCTTTGCCGGCAACGCGCGCTGGGTTCTCATGTCCTTTATCAGCTATTTTTTCCAGCTGAACGCCTCCTTTGCCGTATTCAATCTGCTTCCCATTCCGCCTCTGGACGGATCGCGGCTGATCTCCATCTTTCTGCCGCCGCGCATTTCCTGGAACATCATGAAATATGAGCGCTATATCGCGCTCGGCATGCTCGTTCTCCTTTATATCGGCGTGTTTGACCGTCCTCTCACATTCCTTGTCTCCTCGCTGCTGAATGGTATGTTCCGGTTGGTCGGTCTCCTCCCCTTTCTATGAGCACAGTGCAGGAACCGAAATACAAGCTCGACCGCTTTGAAGGACCGCTCGATCTTCTGCTGTCGCTTGTCGAAAAAAACAAAATCAACATCGACGATATCCCGATCTCTCTCCTGTGCAGCCAGTATATGGAATATATCAGCGCGGCGCAGGAAATGGATGTTGAGCTGTCCGCAGAATTCATCGTGATGGCAAGCGAGCTTATGCTGATAAAAAGCAGAATGCTGCTTCCGCGCAATGAAGAAACGGAGGAGGATCCGCGCGCTTCTCTCGCCGCTGCCATGCTGGAATACCAGCGCGCCAAGAAAGCCGCCGCGCAGCTCGCGCAGCTGTATGCGCAGTACGGCGGACGCATGACCAAGGATACGGACGAAATCAAGGCGGACAACTCCGTGATCGCGGAGCACGATATGCATCTGCTGACGAAAGCGATGCTCCGGATGCTGTCTGAGGTCCGCGTTTCCGACGAGGAAGTCATCAGCCGCTTTGATCCCCTTCTCCGCAAGCCGGCTGTGTCCGTCGCTTCCGCCGCCGCCGGGATCCTCCAGCGGCTTCGTTCCGACACAGCCTGTACTCTCCACAGCCTCTTCACCACCCTCACCTCGCGCTCTGCGCGAATCGCCTCCTTTATGGCGATTCTCGAATTGCTGAAAGCAGGCGCCGTACTGCTGACGGAAGCGCAGTTTGCGCCGGACGGAATCATCCGCGCCACGGAGGACGTATGTCTCTCCCTGAACCCCTCCGCCGATGAAAACAATATCGCCCAAATCCTGAAGGAGCATCCGGATTTTGCATCCGAGTGAATACGGAGCGTACATGGATACCAATACTAATTTATCCCAGCTTTCTCTCGTGGGAGATGCTGCCGCGCAAAAAGCCATCGAAGCAATTCTGTTCGCCGCAGGACATCCCGTAACATACGAAAAACTGGCGCAGGTTCTCGGCGGCTCCCCGAGCTCCATCCGCCGGACGGTGGAGGAATATGCTGCCGCCTACAACAGTCCGGATTCCCCTCTGCCGCGCGGAATCATTCTGCTGACATTCGACGATTCCTGCCAGCTCTGCACCATGGAGGAATACGGCTCCTGCATCCGGGAGGCGCTCGGCATACGGCGCGGCGGAAACCTGTCCGCTTCCTCTCTGGAAGTACTCGCGATCGTAGCGTACAATGAGCCGGTCACCCGTGTCTATATTGATACGGTGCGCGGCGTCGACTCCAGCTACGGCGTCTCCTCGCTCTGTGAGAAACATCTGATCGAACCGTGCGGCAGACTGGATGTACCGGGACGCCCGCTGCTCTACCGTACGACGCCGGATTTTCTCCGCGTGTTCGGCATGGAGTCTCTCTCTGATCTCCCGCCGCTCGATCTGCCGCAGAAAATGCAGCCGGAGGCTGCGGTTGTGCAGCAAGCATCGTCTGACGCGCCCCCACAGGCGCAGCACAGCGATCCCGATTCCTGAAAAACATCCGCCCGGGGAGGTGGTAGTCATAGGCTGGCTCTGGATTCTGCTCGGCATCCTGCTGTTTCTGCTTCTGCTTCTCTGTCTGCCGGTCTCCATCCGGATCGGCTTCCGGGACAGCGTCACGCTTGCCGTGGGTGCGCTCGGTCTGTATTTCCCCATACTGCCCAAGCGCAAAAGAAAAATCAATCTGCGCCGCTTCTCTGTACGCAATTACCGCAAGCTTCGGCAGAAGGAGCGCAGGCGGGCGGAAAAGAAGCTCCTTGCCGCACGTGAGAATGCGGAAAAAAAGAAAAAAAACGCCGAAACAGCGAAAAAAAACAAGGAAAAACGGCTGCCGCCCGAGGAGGTTTCCGACGAACCCTCCATGCTGCGCATACTTCTGCGCATTGTCGGCGGCATTCTTGAGAAGTTCTTCGGTAAGCTGCGCGTGAAGGTTCTGCGCCTGCATATCACGGTCGGCGGGCCGGACGCCGCCCGCATCGCGATGACCTGCGGCATTGTTTCGCAGAGCGTCGCCTACCTTCTGGAACTGATCCGGCAAAAAACGAAGGCAAGCCCCATTCCGTCCGGCTCCGTTTCGGTGGTTCCGGATTTTCTCGCCGCAAAAACGACCGCCGACATCGAGATCCGCTTTCAGATCCGTGCGATCGATCTTCTCTCAGTCGGACTTTCGTTCGTCATTCGTTTCCTGCAAGAAAAATCCGCCGGAAAATGCAAAAGCTCCGGTATCATGAGGTGAAAAAATGAGTGATAACAAACTGAACGACATCATCCAAACCTCCCTGGACAGTATCCGTTCCATGGTGGACTCCAATACGGTGATCGGAACGCCGATCACGACCGCCAACGGAACGCTTGTCATCCCGGTTTCCAAGGTTTTCGTCGGCTTTGCCTCCGGCGGGATCGATTATCTCGGCAAGAACGCACAGCAGGGCGCCTCCGCCAATCCGAACAATTTCGGAGGAGGCGGCGGTACCGGTCTCACCGTCGCTCCGGTCGCCTTTCTGATCGTAGCTCCGGACGGAAATGTAGAGCTTTTGAATGTCAACGAGCCGACACGGGACAAAAGCGATCCAATCTCACAGATCGTCGGTCTCCTGGAACGCTCTCCGGAACTGATCGAACGCCTGAAAGCTGTTTTTGCCAAAAAGAATGAACCGGAGGAAAGCGAGCC
Organism: Eubacteriales bacterium; assembly: GCA_051867895.1. Lineage (GTDB taxonomy): Bacteria > Bacillota > Clostridia > Oscillospirales > CAG-272 > SIG701. The sequence goes on along the minus strand of JBJDZH010000027.1, from coordinate 80,717 downwards.
GTCCGCTGCGCCGGATTCTGCCGGCGACTGACCTCTGTATACTTTTTCCGCGCATATTGCTCCGGCTGCGGGATATGATATCCGTATCCCATGCGAACGGAGTTGATTCCTTTGAAGAAAGTTTGTTCTTTGCTTTTTGCAGCGCTCCTTTTGATTTTGCCATTCACCGAAAATGTGCATGCAGCACCGGAACTTTCGGCGGAAACCGCCGTTCTGATGGAAGCTGCAAGCGGCGATATTCTGCTCGACGTCCAGGCGCACAAAAGAATGCCGATGGCAAGCACGACCAAGATCATGACGGCGCTGGTCGCACTGGAGTACTGCCCTGATCTTTCCCTTCCTGTCACCGTTTCCGCCGACGCCGTCGGAATCGAGGGCTCCTCCATTTATCTGAAAACGGGCGAAGTGCTGACCATGCAGCAGCTTCTGTATGCACTGCTGTTGGAAAGCGCAAACGATGCTGCCGCCGCCATTGCGATCGAGGTCGCGGGCGATCTTCCCCGCTTTGCGCAGATGATGAACGAAACGGCAGCGCGTCTCGGGCTTTCGGACACGCACTTCACCAATCCGCACGGACTGGATGATCCCGAGCATTATTCCAGTGCGTATGATCTTGCGCTTCTGACCCGCTATGCTCTCTCCAATCCGGATTTCCAGAAAATCACATCCACCTACAAAACGACGATCCCTCTGAACGGAAGCGAAGGAACGCGCGTCCTGATTAACCATAATAAAATGCTGAAATACTACAGCGGCTCCATCGGCGTCAAGACCGGATACACCAAACGCTGCGGTCGCTGTCTTGTTTCCGCTGCGGAGCGGGACGGCGTTACCATGATCGCTGTTACCCTGTCCGCCCCTGATGACTGGCGCGATCATACCGCCATGCTGGACTACGGTTTTTCCCTGTACACCTCTGTATCCGTTGCACAGCCCGGAGAATACCGGTACACCTTTCCCTGCCTTGGCGCCGCCTGTGAAGCCGTTCCCGTGTCCAATCACGACGCCTTTTCCGTCGTGCTGCCGAACAGCCATGGGGAAATCACAGTCCGCACGGAAGCGAACCGCTATCTCTGCGCACCGATTCAGGCAGGCGACAAGGTCGGTGAACTGGTCTTTTCCTCCGACGGAAAAGAACTCGGGCGTCTCCCGCTGTATGCGGATTCGGCTGCCGACGCGGTTCAGCAGAAAAGCGGCTGGACGGATCGTCTGAAGGAGCTGCTTCGCGTAACCTGAACGTATCTGAATGGACTCAACTATGGAAAATATCCGACTGCAAAAATTCTTTTCCGACCGCGGAATCCTCTCCCGCCGTGCAGCTGAAGCGGAAATCCTTGCCGGACGCGTCACTGTCAATGGAGAGACCGCACAGCTCGGCATGAAAATCGATCCGGAGACGGACACAGTGCTCTACCGGGGCAAGCGTCTGTCGCCGGTGTGCGGTCGTGCCGACCGTACATACATTATGCTCAACAAGCCCGCCGGCTATGTGACCACGATGAAGGATGAGCAGCACCGTCCCACGGCTGCGTCTCTTCTGCATGGTCTGAACCGCCGCGTCTATCCGGTCGGAAGGCTGGACATGTACTCGGAAGGGCTGCTCCTCTTCACGGACGACGGCGCTCTTACCAATCGTCTGACACACCCGTCTCATAATATCGCAAAAAAATACCTTGTCACCATACGCGGAGCTTTGCGTCCCGAAAACGCCGCCGGCTTCACCCGACCGATGACACTGGACGGATATCCCCTGCGCCCTGTGGAAGCCGTTCTTCTCGATTCCAACGTCCGGTTTTCCGACGGAATGGATGCTTCTGTGGTGGAAATTACACTGCACGAAGGAAGAAACCGGCAGATCCGCCGGATGTGCGAGATCCTCGGTTTTACTGTGCTGCGTCTTCGCCGTATCAGCGTCGGGGAGCTTTCGCTGGGCGAGCTTCCGATCGGAAAGTGGAGATTTCTGACGCAGAAAGAAATCGAATATCTGAAATCCATCGAAACGGAGGCCTGAAATGCTCGTTATCAAGCCAATTCAGGAAAAATCCTTGCAGCGCGACATGGTTCTCCGCTGCGGCGGCGCATATGACGAAGCCGCTCTTGCCTACATAGCAAACGAATGTGCCGATGACGGCGAAACCATCCTGCACCCGATCGGTATCTGCCAGTTTTCGCTTCACGGCGAAGCAGGCGTGATCGATGTGCTCCGGTGCGTTCCGGGCGTCTGTGACACGGAGGCACTGATGATTATGGCGCGCGCCGCGATGAGCTTTCTTGTCCGCTGCGGCTTTCAAACCGCCGTTATCCTTCCGGATGCCGCTCCGCAGGAGCTGGCAGGCGCGCTCGGATTCCGAAAGAATCCAGAGGGACAGATGGCGATTGATTTACAGGCGTTTTACGAATCGCCATGCCGATTTACGCCATCCGGGGAGAAATAACGTTCATTCCCGCAGCGTTTTCCTCATGACCGAAGCAGGAAAGGAGAGAATGATGGAGCTCTGGGACGGATACCATGCAGACGGTTCCCCAGCAGAGTGCGATCTGATCCGCGGTGAACCTATTCCCAAAGGACTGTATCACCTCGTTTGCGAGATACTGGTCCGGCATACAGACGGCGATTATCTGCTCATGCAGAGAGATTTCAGGAAGCGTGAGTACGGCGGCTGGTATGAAGCGAGCGCAGGCGGCTCCGCACTGAAGGGCGAGGACAAAATCAGCTGCGTCAAAAGAGAGCTTTGGGAGGAAACAGGCATTTCGGACATTTCTCTTGAGGAAATCGGACGTTCTGTTTCCGGCGACACCATATATTTCAGCTTACTTGGCATAACGGACTGTGACAAAGCGTCGGTTACGCTCCAGGATGGCGAAACCATCTCCTGCCGGTGGATAACGGAGCCGGATTTTGTCAGGTTTGTTCATTCAGACAAAATGATCGCTCCTCAGAAAAATCGGTATCTCCGTTATTTTATAAGGCAGGGATACATCCGCGTAGAAACGCCCTGATCTTCCGGCAAGAAGTCTTTCACGCGTACAGAAATGAAATTCCTGCCCGATTTGCCAGAGGTGGCAAAGGACAGTCGGGGCATGTAGGAATACGGTGCAGCCGGTTCAGGCTACGCCGTATTTTTCTTTTCACGCCACGATTAGCGTATTCTTACGGATCCCTGCATAGGTTTCATGGAGCTTGCCATCGGGGATTTTCTGCACACCCACACCGATAAAGTTAACGGCGGCAGGGAGAATCCCCACCGCCGCTATTCCTTAAAATAATCCGAACAATCTTAAAATTTTCTGCCAGAATGTCAACTCTTCTTTGACAACCGGCGCGACGGTTTCTGTGTCATCGATCTCCACGGCTTCCGTCTGAATCACAAACTGAACAGCCTCCACGCTTGTATTTTTCTCGCTGACAAAAGAAACCACCTCGGCGCTGCCGCCGGTAATGCTTTCGAGCATTTCATCAATCCTGTCGGAAATTTCACCTTCCATTCCCTCGGTTTCCTCGCGCATTTCAGCTGTGCCGTCTTTCAGTTCGGCAGTGCCGTCATAAAGCTCTTTGATCCCACCAATCAGCTCGGCAACACCGTCGGCCAGCTCACACGTGCCGTCCCTGAGCGTGCCGGTGGCCTCGTAGAATTCCACGATACCGCTTAGCAACTCGCCTGTCTTGCTGTAAAGCTCGGCGGTACCGCTTTTCAAATCATTGCTTCCGCTGAGCAATTCGCCACTGCCGGTGACAATTTCCGCATATCCGGCAACGATTTGCGCCACACCGCCTGTGTATTCGTTAATACCCATATCCAGCTTTCCGTATTCCATGACAAGAGTATCAATTCCGGCTTTCAGTTCGTTCATATCGACAAGAAGCCCCTTTACCTGATTGGCGAGTTCATGGATACCTGCGTCAATCGTGGCGTAATTGATTTTCAGGTCATGAACGCCTGTTGCAATTTCACTAATACCTGCACTGATCTGTGTAAGGTAGGCGTCCATACCGTTCATTGCCGCACTGTTGCCCTGCAAAAGTGTAACAACGCCTTGCAGCTGCTCGGCAGACGCTCTCAGTTGTGCAATCTGCGCCGGATCGCCGCCTATTTGCTCAAGGTATGCAATCTGTTCGTTTATAGTGGTAATTTGCGCTGTCATCGTTTCCATCGCTTGCGCATTGGCGCTTTGCAAATCGTCAATATTCAAGCCGTTCTGATTCATAGCCGCTTTGTAGGCCGCGAAACTGACATTGTTTTGCAGAGCCGTTACACCTTCTGACAGAGAATCAATTCCCGCCTTGATCTGTGAAGACCCGGAAACAAGCTGATCGATCTGTTCCGTCGAGGCGGAAACAGCAGATAATCCTTTCTGAATGGCAAGCAAAGCTTTTCTTATTTCGGCGGAACCGTTTGTTAAATCCGACGATTTTCCGTTTAGCTCTGCAAGACCGGACTGCACCAAAGCAATACCGTCATGCAGGGACTTAACGCCGTCATGCAGCTCAGCTGCGCCATTTTTCAATTCCTCCGTACCGTCTTTCAGGGCTTCTCCGCCATCTTTCAATTTTCCGGCACCGTCACGGAGTTCGGCAGCGCCGTCAACCAGTTCCTGCACGCCCGACTGCAAATCGTCTTTAGCGGCATCCTGCAGTTCCGATACGCCGTCTTTCAGTTCACCGGCGCCGTCGTCAAGCTCTCCAATCGCATTCAGCAGTTCGGTCACCTGATCCATCAGTTCTTTGTCGTCCACCTCTATATTCATCGAAAGAGGGACGCCGTTGATGGATACGGCCGCCATTGCAAAATCCATTACATCGGCTGTAATGGAAGTATCGATTCCTTCGCCCGGCAGTATGGTATAGGAAATCTGCTTTTTGCTTCCTACATTGGCAAGGGTGGCGCCGGTGGCCCCGATATTACTGCATTTCTTGGTATCCAGAGTAAAAGAAGCCTGCAAAGCGAAATCGTCAAAGAAACTGCCGGTGCAGGATGCATTCTTTGTTACCTTAAATTTGATTTCCAGCTTACCGCTTTTTCCCGCGACTTCATCGGCAGAATATTCCATACCGTCAATATAATATTTGATTGAGATATTCCACGGGATGACAGTGCTTGTCATCTTGCCCTTATAATACACTCTGTCGGCAGAGGAGGAAAATGTAATAGTATCTCCGTTTTGCGTGATTTTATCCATAGTGTTGAGCATCTCAACAGCGGAATAATCTCCGTAATCGGTAATATCTCCCTTGCCGAAAATGTTCACTGCGTACACATCTTTGACTGAGCCATCGGCGGCAAGGTTAATATAAATGACCTCTTCCTTTGGGGAGGATGTTCCCACGGCAAAGGCAGGGGTAACGGCGGCGATCAGCAGTGTAAGCGACAGGATGAGCGGCAATACTCTTTTTGCGAGATTCGCCGATCTTTTCCGGGCGTGCTCAGGCATGTATTTCTTGATTCTCATGGGAGTTTTGCTCCTTTCGGGGATTATAAAAATGGAGTTTCAGCGTGGTTTTCTGAATCAGTCCGTCAAACAGGTAGAGCAGACCGGGCAATACGAAAAACACGCTTGTCATGGAAAGCAGCGTTCCTCGTCCGAGAAAACGACCGAGCTGTGACAGGATTCCGTGGCTGGAAAGACAGCTCAGCAGGAATCCGACGACGGACAGAACCGTGCCGGAGGTAAGAACCGAGGTTGTAACGGAAGAAACTGTTTCCACAATCGCCTGCTTCTTCGGCATCGTCTGCCGGTGTTCCAGATAGCGGTCGGTGAACAGGATCGCATAGTCTACCGTTGCACCGAGCTGGATGGAAGAAATAATCAGGTAGGCAATATATTGCACGACAGAATCAGCAAAATACGGGATACCGATGTTGATCCAGATAGCTGCCTCGATCGCAAATACCAGAATAATGGGCAGTGTGAGAGATTTCATGGTCAGCAGTAAAATCACGAATACGGAGCCAATAGCGATCAGGTTGACTTTCAGTGTGTCCGCCGTAATCGTATCCATCAGATCGTATGTAGATACGCCTTCACCGGCCAGGTAATACGCACCGGGATAATATTCATTTGCCGTCTGGCGGATCCGTTCCACCAAATCAAAGGTTGCCTCTCCTTCGTATTCCGCTTCGACCGACAGTACAAAACGGTTATAGTTGTCGGATACAAGCTGCGACAGCGTATCGGCATCCAGATATTCATGGGGAATTTCTGCTCCTACGGTGTCGACATAGGAAAGAATACTCGTAATCTCGGGAAGGTCGTGCAAGGCATCGGACAGGTTCTGTTCTGCCTGTACATCCCCGTTGGGCACCATCAGCACATAGGTATCATTTTTACCGAAGGTTTCTTCAATGGCGGCGGTATCCCGTCCGTACTGTGTATCGGCGCCGTATATCTTGGAGGAGCCGTAATAATAAGAGTTAGAATTGGAAGCCATATACGACGGAACAGCAACAATGATAAACACCAGCGCCATCGGGATCATAATGTGGCTTACCAATCTGCCGAACCGTTTGAATTCCGGCATCAGCTTTTTATGGCGCATTTTCTGAATCAGCGGATAAACGCTTAATATCAGTGCCGGCATAAAGACGAACACGGTAATCAGACTGATGGCAACGCCTTTTGCAAGCGCCAGCCCAAGATCCGGACCGATACCAAAGCGCATAAACACCAAAGCCAGAAAACCGATCACGGTGGTCAGTCCGCTGGAAGCAATGGATGAGGTGGATTTGCAAAGGGCGTCCACCATGGCACTTCTTCTGTCGGGATTCTGCCGCAGACATTCCTCGTATCGGTGAAGCAAAAATACCGAATAGTCGAGCGATACGGCAAGCTGCAAAATAGCGCCCGCTGCATTGGTTACAAAGGATATTTCACCGAAAATCAGGTTGGAGCCGCTGTTTATCATAATGGCAACGCCGAGGCCCAGCAGTACCACAAGCGGTTCCAGCCATGACGTGGTAGTAATCAAAAGCACCAGCAAAACAAAGAGAACGGCAAATATGGTGATGATGCGAATCTCTTTCACCGTACCCGTAGTTGCGATAGCTGTGGAAACAGCGTCACCGGTCATGGCGTTCTCCTCGCCGATCAGTGCGCGAATACAGTCCACTGTGGCAACGGTATCGTCTTCATCCACTGTAACGGTAAACAGGGCGGTGTTGTCTTTGTAGTAGGTTTCGACAGTATCGGAATCTGCCATCTCCAAAGGCTGATAGATGCTGACCGTATCGTCCAGCCAGATCACATCGGTCACGCCCTTACAGCTTTTCAGCTTATCTTTGTATTCCAATGCTTCGGCTATGGACACATCCCTAATCATAACGCGGGCGTTGGGAATGCCGCCGTCAAATTCTTCGTTCATAAGGTCCAGTGAAACTGTCGAATGGGAATCCTCCGGCAGATAATCTGCCATGTCGTAATTGACCTCAACCAAATTCTGAAGAATGGCGCCGCAAATCGCCAATACAAAGAAAAAGACCAGTATTTTTTTAGGGTTTCTTACAACCAAGGAATAGATTTTTCGCATGGATCGCTGCTCCTTTTACGGCCGACAGGGAGTTCCAATGATTTTAAGAATATGTCGGTCATCTGTGATAGACAGTTCAAGACTGTCCGGGGTAATTGTCCCGGTTGCTTCATAGTTTATCGTTCTCATTAAGGTAATGATCCTGCCGGACAGTTTACAATTGCCGCCGTCATCAATCGTCCCGTCAAATGGCTCACAATGATTCAGAATATCCAAATGACCTCTGACCCTGCCAAGGGTTCGGCATACGGTCATATGGCCGAATCGGATACCGACAGGTGTTCTCATACGAACATCAAAAGCCAAGGCATGATCCTCGTTTTCATCCATATCGAACATTCTTTCTGTGCGTGCAGGCATGGTAAATCCTCCTTTTTCAATTTGCAGTATCATAACTTTACGATACATTCCCGATAGATAAAACGGTCAATCAGCCCCTCAGTGGTACATATGGGACAAATAAAAGGTGATTGACCGGTATGTTGCTCTCCATTTCATGTGCTGCCACCGGATTTTCCAAAGCAAGTCAGAACGAAAAACTGAAAAAACTTCCCAAAGCGCTGCCGATAGGTATCGCTTTTTGAAGGATTCTTGTACTTTACAGGATATGGGGCATTCATACCTGTATTGTCCATTGTGTTATATACCGGTCAGATGTATAATAAAGATGTGTGTAATCCAATTTGCGAGGTAATTGCGCATGACAAACGAGGAATTATCCCTTAAAACAAAAAAATCACTTGCCGCCGCTTTGAAGAAAGCCATGGAAACCAAAAAGCTTTCAAAAATCACGGTAAGTGAATTGATTGCCGAATGTAATGTCAACCGAAAGACATTTTATTATCATTTTGAGGATATCTATGCACTGCTGAAATGGATGCTGGAAGAAGAAGCCATTGAAGTTGTGAAGCAATTTGATATGGTTGTAAACACAGAAGAAGCGTTCCGCTTCGTCATGGATTATGTAGAGGAAAATAAACACATTATCAACTGTGCTTACGATTCCATGGGACATGAGGAGCTGAAACGCTTCTTTTATACGGATTTCAATGGTATATTGTATGGCGCAATCAAAAACGGTGAAGAAAAACTGGGGATATCGCTTGACGAGTCCTTTACGGAGTTCCTTGCACGGTTTTACACGGAAGCAGCGGCAGGGATTCTGATCGACTGGATTAAAAACCGGGTTGCACAAGACAGAGAAACCGTTTTGCAAAACCTTTTGTTGATCTATCGTGTTTCCATTCCTGCAATTCTGACAGCAAAAGCAACACAAAATGAAAACAAATAAACATCTCTTGCTAAATCCAGATTTCAGTGCAGTTTATAATTTTGAAATATTCGGCGGCAAGGAGAATGTTACCGTGTCGCCCTCCCCGGTACTTGTACTCAAAGGCGGCGTAATACCCGGATGTACCGTAAAAAGAAATAGGAAAAAAAAGAGAGAAGCGTAAAAACTTCTCTCAATTCTCCTGCCTGTCGGAATGCGCGGCGTTCTTAAAAAACATAACTGTGCTTAGGAACCTTGACCGATTCGGTCAGGGATTTTTTCATGCCGTGGTATGCGCTTCGTTCATGGAGAGTGCTGCACTTCGTTTTCCGAAGCCGCCGTCAATTCATATCGTAGCGACCCTCCAGCGCGCGCTTGAGCGTAATCTCATCGGTATATTCCAGATCGCCGCCGACCGGAACGCCGTTTGCGATACGGCTGATTTTCACGCCGTAGGGAGTCAGCAGGCGGGCGATATACATGGCGGTCGCCTCCCCCTCCACGGTGGAATTGGTAGCGAGGATCACCTCGCGGACACCTCCCGCCTCCAGCCGGGCGAGCAGCTCCTTGATTTTCAGCTGCTCCGGACCGATGTGGCGCATGGGAGAAAGCGCGCCGTGCAGAACATGGTACACGCCGGTGTAGCCATGCATTTTCTCAAAAGCAATCACTGCCCGCGGGTCCTCCACGACGCAGATCACACCCTCGTCGCGGTCGCCGGATGCGCAGATGGAGCACAGCTCCTCCGTCGTAATATTCTGGCACCGGCTGCACAGATGTATATCCGTTTTCGCAGCCATAATGGCATCGGAAAACTCGCGCGCCTCCTCTTCTGTGAAATTCAGCACGCAGAAAGCCAGGCGGACGGCAGTCTTTGCCCCGATTCCATCCAGGCGCCGGAACATATCCGCCAGCCGCTGCAATGGTTCAATATAATCCGCCATTTCAGAACATGCCGGGAATGCCCGGAATATTCATCGATCCCGTGATTTTGGACATTTCCTCATTATTGGTATCGCTGACCTTTTTAATCGCCTCATTGACCGCTGCGACCAGAATATCCGACAGCGTCTCGATATCCTCCGGGTCTACGACCTCCGGCTTGATCTCGATGGTTTTGATCTCCATCTTACCGGTAATCGTCACCGTTACGGCGCCGCCGCCCGCAGAGACAGAATACTCCCGCGCGTCGAGCTCCTCCTGCAGTGCGGCGATATCCTCCTGCATTTTCTGTGCCTGACGGATCATTCCCTGCATGTTCTGCGGTCCTCCGCCCATTCCCTTCGGCAATCTTGCTTTCATATCTGTCCTCCGATCGTTATGATAGGCTGTTTTGATATAGTTCCTCCGCCGCATCATTGGCGGCGGGTTTGAGTTTCTGCGTTTCGACCGCGATATCCGGCTGTCCGGCGGTCATGCGGCAAACGGTCAGCGCGCGTACAATCGAGGCTTTGGCGCTCTCCGCGGAAAGCATGCGCGCAGCAAACTCATTGGGACAAACAATACGAACCCGCGTGCCGTCCTGCGAGAGAAACAACTCGGCATTTGCCATGAAGCTCTGTGCCTGCTTGTCCATCCGCGAGAGCTTTTCGTGAAACTCGCTCAGATCGGGCGGGGTATGCCACTCTTCCTCCGTTGTTTGCGGCGCCGCCGGCGGTTTGGGAGCCGGGGGCACGGGAGCGCCGTCTGTGTCAGCCGTTGTTGCGGGGCGCACAGGAAGAGGCTGCTGCGGAACGCCGCTCTCAAGCATGGCAAGCCGGTCTTCCAGTTCGCTGATCCGTTCTGACAGCGCTTCCGGCGTACACTCCAGCTGCGGCTCGCACATGCGCAGGCAGGCGAATTCCGCGATCGCGCGCTTCATCTGCGGCATGCGCTGCATTTCCATCAAAGCGGAATCCAAAACGGAGCTGTGATACACCAGCTTCCGGATCGAAAAAAGTGCGGAGGTATCCACGGTAAGCTGCAATTCCTGCTCCGTCAGGTCGAGATATCCTGCTGAATCGCCGCAGTACTTGACGACCATCATATCACGGTAGAAGGAGATCAGCTCCTGCCAGAAAACCGCGATATCGCGCGAAGACGACGCCGTTTCGGAAAGAATACCGAACAGCGTTTTCATATCTCCTGCGGCGAGCGCGGCGGCAGTTTCCCGCATGCGGTCGCAGCTGCTCAGCCCCAGCATCTCCTGAACACGGGAAAGCGTGACATCCGTTCCGCCTCCGCAGCACAGCTCAAAGAGACTGATCGCGTCCCGCATTCCTCCCTGCGCCTGACGCGCAATGCAGCGCGCGGCGTCCTCGTCCAGACGGATATGCTCTTTGTCCGCAATATAATGCAGCCGTCCGCTCAGGATATCCAGCGGGATCCGCCGGAAATCAAAGCGCTGGCAGCGAGAAATGATGGTTGCGGGCAGCTTATGAAGCTCCGTTGTCGCCAGAATAAAGACAACATGCTCCGGCGGTTCCTCCAGCGTTTTCAGCAGCGCATTGAATGCGCTCACGGACAGCATGTGAACCTCGTCGATAATGTAGACGCGCTTCTTCAGGGCGGCAGGGGTATAGACCACCGCATCCCGAATATCGCGGATATAATCCACGCCGTTGTTGGATGCAGCATCCATCTCCAGAACGTCCGGCGCCGTGCCGGCATCGATCGAGCGGCATGCCTCGCAGACACCGCAGGGATTACCATTCTGCAGATTCTCACAGTTCACTGCTTTTGCGAGCAGCTTGGCACAGGTCGTTTTTCCCGTGCCGCGCGAACCGCAGAACAGATACGCATGCGATACGCGGCCGTTCGCCGTCTCATATTTCAGGATCGATGTAATATGCTGCTGACCGCAAACGTCGTCAAAAACAGCAGGACGGTATTTTCTGTACAGTGCCTGATACACAGCGTCTCCTCACAGAAAAAAGCCGCAGAACAAGACCATACACCTAAAGATCGAGTGTGTATCCATGTGCGCATTCCACAGAGTCTGCTCAGAACAGGCTGCCTCGCGGCGCATCAGCCGCACTGCTTAATGCTGCTTGGTTCCCCACCTGACATGGTTCACAGCCGCTGATCGCGCAAGACCCATTCATCAACACAGCCTGCTGCGGCGCAGACCACACACATACAACCCTCAAAATAGGAATCCACCCCTGCTGTAGCGGATTTCAGGTACAAGGACCCGCTGCTCCCCCGGCTGGTATGGTCTTATTCTGCGGCTTTTCGATAGCTTATTGATTATATCATAGATCCGCCGTATTTGCAAGCGAAACTTATGAATTCATTCAGAGAATCCCGCTTTTTTCTCCGGTATTCCGTATACGGCGTTCTCGCCGAGCTCTTCCTCGATTTTCAGGAGACGGTTGTATTTTGCGATCCGTTCAAATCGGCACGGCGCTCCTGTCTTGATAAAGCCAGCGTTCACGGCGACGGCGATGTCTGCAATCATGGTCTCTCCCGTTTCGCCGGAGCGGTGCGAGAGGATAGTGCTGTAGCCCGCTTCCTTCGCCGTGCGGATCACCTCAAGCGTTTCGCTCAGCGTTCCGATCTGATTCGGTTTTACCAGAATGGCGTTGGCACAGCGGCTGCGGATCCCTTCCCGGAGCCGCCCCGGATTCGTGACGAAATAATCGTCACCGACCAGCATGACGCGCCTGCCGAGGGTTTTTGTCAGGAGCTTCCACCCCTCCGTATCCGTTTCTCCAACGCCATCCTCAATGGAGACTATCGGATACTGTGCCGAAAGCTCGTCCCACATATGCACGAGTTCCTCCGTTGTTGCCGTGCGTTTCTGCTTCGGCATACGGTATTTTTCCTTTTCCATCCATTCGCTGGAAGCGACGTCCAGCGCCAGCTTGACCCGATCCGTATCGTAACCCGCCGAGCGGATCGCCTCCAGGATCACCTCGATCGCTTCTTTCTCATCCGCAAGATCCGGCGCGAATCCTCCCTCGTCTCCTACGGCGCTGCTTTTCCCCGCCTTCTTCAGCTGCGCGCCGAGCGCATGATAGATCTCCGTTCCGGCGCGCAGCGCGTCCGCAAAGGAGCTGAAACCAACCGGAACGATCATGAACTCCTGAATATCCAGATTGTTGGAGGCGTGCGTGCCGCCGTTCAGGATATTCATCATCGGGACAGGAAGGCGAACGCCGTTCATCCCACCCAGATAGCGGTACAGCGGCAGCCTCAGACGCATCGCCGCCGCTTTCGCCGTTGCTGCCGACACGGCAAGCATCGCATTGGCGCCAAGCTTTGATTTGCTGTCGGTACCGTCCGCTTCCCGGAGGATCCGATCCACGGCATAAAAGGAAGGCGTTTTCCCGATCAGCGCGGAGCGTATCGTCGTGTTGATATTCTTCACCGCCCGCAAAACTCCTTTGCCTCCATAGCGCGACTTATCCCGATCCCGAAGCTCAAGCGCTTCAAATATCCCGGTCGACGCGCCGGAAGGGACCGATGCCGACGCCGAGGTACCGTCGTCCAGAGTAACCGTTGCTTCAACCGTCGGATTGCCGCGTGAATCCAGGATTTCCCGCCCGTGAACATTGCTGATTTTCATTTTGTCTCCGTTTCCGCGCATACGCTGCGCTTTCCGTGAATAGCATGACTGCATGCATCTTATTTTTCCCCGTATATGCCGCAATCTATGCACACAGGAGCAATTCGCGCGACGGCACATACACTGTATACTGAAATCCATCATACGGAGGAATTCTATGATTATTTACACGGTCAAAAACGGAGATTCCGTGTATTCCATCGCCAGGCGGTATGACACGACTCCCTCGCGCATCATCATCGACAACAATCTGGAGAATCCGGGAAAGCTCTCCGTCGGGCAGACACTTGTCCTCCTGTACCCAACGCAAACGCATACGGTACGGGGCGGCGATACGCTGAACGGCATTGCGCAGGAATACGGCGTCACGCTGAACGAGCTGTGGCAGAATAATCCGCAGCTTGCCGGCGGTATGTACATCTACCCGGGACAGACGTTGAATATCTCTTATGAAGCGCCGCCACTCGGCGGCATTCGGACAGACGGATACGCATATCCGTATATCGACCGCGAGGTATTGAGGACGACGCTTCCCTATCTTACATATCTCTCGATCTTCTCCTACGGCATGAAGCCGGACGGAACTCTGATTCCGCCCACCGGCGGCGACGATGAGCTTATTTCCATCGCGCGCGAATACGGGACAGTACCGCTCATGATCCTTACCTCGCTGACAGAACAGGGGACTTTCTCAAACGAGCTGGTGACACAGGTTCTGTCGGACGAGGCACTCGCAGACAGGGTCATTGAAAACACGCTCCGCACAGTCCGGGAGAAAAACTACGGCGGCGTAAACGTGGATTTCGAGTATATTCCCGCCGAATCCGCCGATGCATACCTTGCATTTCTTGACAGGCTGCATTCCGCCCTGGCACAGGAAGGTTATATTCTATTATCCTCCCTCGCGCCGAAAACATCGGCGACGCAGCAGGGACTGCTGTACGAGGGGCATAACTACCCTGCGATCGGAGCGATTGCGGATCTGGTTCTGCTCATGACATACGAATGGGGATATACATACGGCGAACCGATGGCGGTATCGCCGCTTCCGGAAATGCAGCGCGTGATCGACTATGCCGTCAGTGAAATCCCGCGGGATAAGATCCTGCTCGGAATGCCCAACTACGCCTACAATTGGGCGCTGCCGTATGTACGCGGCAAGAGCCGCGCACAGCCGCTCTCCAACACGGAAGCCGTACAGCTGGCGTCCGAAAAGCATGCGGAAATCCAGTTTGACGAACGCTCGCAGACCCCGTATTTCAACTACTATGAGCCGTCACCGGAAGGCGGCAAACCTGTAGAGCATGTCGTGTGGTTTGACGATGCAAGAAGCATGGATGCCAAGCTCCGCCTGATACAGGAAAACGGACTTACAGGCACGGGCATCTGGAACATCATGCGCTATTTTCCGCAGCTCTGGCTGGTGCTGAACGCACTGTATACCATTGAAAAGCTGTAAAACAAACCCCGGTCTGCCAAAAAAGCAGACCGGGGACGCGCTTTTATATGTTCTTTTTCCAAATGGAAGGAGAGAGCGCGACAAGCAGCGGATAAAGCTCCAATCTTCCCGCCAGCATATCAAACGAAAGCACCAGTTTGGAAAAGATCGAGAAGCCGGCGAAATTGCCTGTGGCGCCGACCTCACCGAGTCCGGGGCCGATGTTGTTCAGGCAGGCGATCACCGCCGTGGCGGTCGTCGCAGGATCCTTTCCGTCCACCGAGATGAGGAGCGTTGAAAAAAGAAGAAGCAGAATATAGAGGACAAAATAGGAGCTGACGCCGGATACGACGCTCTGACTGACCGGAACGCCGTCGCAGCGGATCACCCGTACCTCACGCGGATTGATCTGCTTCCGTATCTCGCGCACGGACGTCTTGACCAGAATAATCAGCCGCGCGATCTTGAGTCCGCCGCCGGTCGAGCTGGCGCAGGCACCGATAAACATCAGGATCACCAGAATGATGCGTGCAAACACAGGCCAAAGCTCAAAATCTGCCGTCACAAATCCTGTCGTCGTGATAATGGAGGAAACCTGAAAGAACGAATACCGCAGCGCAGACGAAAATCCACCGTACTGCGGCAGGATACTGACGGTTATCAGCGCCGTGGACGCGGCAATGATCGCCAGATAGCAGCGCAGTTCCTCGCTCTTCAGCACTTTCAGCAGGTTTCCCGTCAAAAGGAAATAATAAATATTGAAATTTACGCCGAACAGCAGCATGAAAACGGCAATCACCGTATCCAGATAAGCGCTGTCATAGAATGCGATGCTGCTATTCTTGACGCCGAAGCCGCCGGTTCCCGCTGTGCCGAATGCAGTCAGCACGCTGTCAAAGAGCGGCATCTTTCCGATCAGCAGAAACACAATCTCCAGCGCGGTCATGACCGCGTACATGGCATACAGGATGCGCACATTGTAGCGCAGCTTGGCGACCAGCTTACCGAAGGTGGGACCCGGCGTTTCGGCTCGAAGCAGATGGAGCGCCGTACGGTCGGAGGTATCCGCTCCGGAATCCCCCGGCATAACGGCAATCGCCAGCGCAAGAACGCCCATACCGCCTACCCAGTGCGTCAGGCTGCGCCAGAAGAGCATACTCGGCGGAAGCGCCTCGACATCGCGGAGAATGGTCGAACCGGTCGTTGTAAAGCCGGAAACCGTCTCAAAGAATGCGTCGACAAAGGAAGGAATGCAGCGGCTGAGCCAGAACGGAAGAGCGCCGAACAGGGAGAAAAGGATCCACATGGCGCCGACTGTTACAAAGCCCTCGCGCGCATAGGAGGTTTTATCCGCCGGTTTGCAGAAAAGCAGTGCAAGTCCGCACAGTGCCATCAGTGCAGCCGGAATCAGAAAGAAGAAAAAGCATCCGTCCCGGTACACAAGAGAGATCATCGCCGGAAACAGCATCAGCGGCGACGCAACCAATATGATGCGCCCCATGCTGTACAAGACAACGCGTTTATTCAAAGCATGCAGTCCTTTCCGTATGTTTACCGAATGATGTCGTCCAGATCCCGGAAAAAGCGGTTCGTCGTCACGACAATCACGCTGTCGCCCTGTACAACTGAATCGTTGCCGTCGGGAATGATGACCTTGCTGCCGCGGATAATGCCCGCGATCAGGACATCCTTCTTCAGGGAAAGATCCCGCAGCGGGATATTCAATATCCTGCTGCCGGAACGGGCGGCGAATTCGATCGCCTCCACGCGGTTGTCCACCAGCTTATACAGTGTGGAAATATTGCTTCCCTCCGAGTTCTGAACCGCACGGACATACTGGATGATTGTATTCGCCGTCAGAAGGCGCGGCGAAATCAGGCTGTCCAGCCCGACGCTCGCCGCCATTTTTTTCAGCGACAGCTTATTGACTTTTGCAATCACCTTTGCACGGCTCTGGGAGGAAGCAAACATGGAGAGAATGATATTCTCCTCGTCGATCCCGGTCAGCGCTACGCATGCATCCGCCGAGCACAGTCCCTCCCCGATCAGAAGCTCCTGATTCGTTCCGTCTCCGCACACGATTTTCGCCCTCGGAAAAGCGCTGCTCAGTTCCTCGCAGCGTTCCCGGTCAATCTCTACGATCTTGACGGAAATACCGGACTCAAGGAGCTGGCGTGTCAGGTAATAGGCAATGCGTCCGCCGCCGATGATGAGTACATTGCGGATGCGCGGGGCGGCGGTTCCGAGATTCTTAAAGAAAGCGGTCAGATCCGCGTGCGGCGCAGTCACGTAAATCCGGTCGCCCGCATGCAGGACGAAATCACCGCTCGGGATGAGTACATCGCTGCCGCGCGTTACAGCGCAGATCAGCAGCTTGGAAGCGATCACCTTCGGAAGCATATACAGCGAAAGCCCGTCCATCGGTGTATTCGCCTCAATTTTGATCTCTGCCAGATCCATTCTCCCCTTGGCAAACGAATCCACCTTGATCGCGGAAGGCATACGAATGATGCGGGATATCTCGGATGCGGCATCGTATTCCGGATTCACCATCGCGGAAATACCGAGTTCCGAGCTGAGAAAGGGGAACTGCACCGTCAGCTTCGGGTCGCGGATGCGGGCAATACAGCGGCTGGTCCCCATTTTCTCAGCGACCGCACAGGAAAGAATATTGATCTCATCCTGCGAGGAAGCAGCAATCAGAAGGTCAGCCTTCTCCGCGCCCGCCGCATGCAGATCCGCGCAGGATACGCCGGAACCGACGATCCCAAGAACATCGTACTCCGTTTCAGCATACTCGATCACCGCCGTATCCGGATCGATCACGGCGATATCGTGATTTTCATTGCGCAGGCTTTCCGCCAGCGTGAGGCCGACTTTCCCGCCGCCGACAATGATAATCTTCATCCATTCTCTCCCTTCTGTATCTGAGGCACCTCCGCCGTGCACATGCTGTCAGTGCAGCGGTAAAAGCCGCCGCTCTCCGCCTCCAGCACAGGATGGTCGCCCGTGTACTGCGTATCCAATCCTTCCACCGAACAGGACAGCGCATACGAAAGCGGATGCTCCGAACGGTTCAGAAGCAGAAGAACGGATGGATTCACTCCGTCATACCGGAGAACCGCCGCCGACTCCGGCGTGCAGTGAAGCAGCTTCACGTATCCCTCGCGGAACACAGGATTCTCGTGGTGAATTCGTCCGGTTTCCCGGAAAAAACTCTCCAGGTTTTCCGATTCTCTTCCCCACGGGAAAGGAGCCCGGCAAAACGGGTCGCCGTATCCTTCTACTCCCGCTTCATCTCCGTAAAAAATACAGGGCACTCCGGGCATCGCCGCCACGAGCCGGTACGCCAGCTTGACCAGGCGCTCCCCGTGCGTCCGCTGCTCCGGATTCAGCCGCATGACGGACAATTCCGCATTCGTGTGTCCGTCCGGCTTCTCCCCGGCGAGCGCGGTTAGGATGCGCATTGTATCATGCGTACTGAGAAAATTCATCAGAAGATCCGCGGACTGCTTCGGATAGCGGCGATAGACCGTATTGACGCAGCGCGTCAGGGAGACGCAGTCCCCGTCCCGGAGGTACGCAATAACCGCGCTGCGCAGCGGATAATTCATCACGGAATCGAGCTGCGCGCCGCGCAGATACCGGCGGCGGCGGGAATAGGCGATCTTATCGGTTGCATCCTCCCAGACCTCCCCGTAGATCACGGCGTCGGGAGCAGCGGCATGGACCCATGCCCGGAACGCATCCAGAAAGCCGTCGCTCAGTTCATCCGCGACGTCCAGACGCCATCCGCCGACACCGCGCCGCATCCAGCGGGCAACGATCCCGTTCTCCCCGAGAATATACTCCCGGTAGGATGGCTCGTCACAGCGGACCTTCGGCAGAATCGGAACGCCCCACCAGCAATCATAACGGTCGGGATACTCCGAGAAAGTGTACCACGGATAATACGGAGATTGCGGCGACTGATACGCGCCGGAATCTGCATAGTGTCCGTAGCGGTTGAAATACCGGCTGTCCGCTCCGGTATGATTGAAAACGCCGTCCAGAATGACGCGAATCTCCCGTTTTGCGGCTTCACGCAAAAGCAGATCGAGCGCATCGTCCCCGCCGAACATGCTGTCCACATGCTCATAATCGCCGGTGTCGTATTTATGATTGGAGGCAGCATCGAACACAGGACTGAGATAGATACAGCTCACACCAAGCGAGGCGATATAATCCAGCTTCTGTACGACGCCATAAAGCGTTCCGCCGAAAAACTCGTTATTGGCAAGCTCCGCGCCGGGATATGCCCCGAACTGCGGGATTCCGTTGTCCCAGTCCCGGTTCAGAACCGTGCCCGGCTTCAGGGGACAGATGCCTGCGCGGCAGAAGCGGTCGACGAAAATATGGTAGATGATTCCGCCGCGCAGCCACTGCGGCGTCCTGTAATCCATACGGTATACAAGCAACTGACGCTTTTCCTGCTCGCTGCATGCCGTCAGGATGGACGGAGATTCCCCGCCGTAGGTGACACAGCGCTCAGGATAGTACACATCGTAGCAATAGTAGAACAGTCCGTCTTCCTCCGCGCCGCACAGGGCGCGCATGGCCAGCGTACAGGAAAAGCGGTGCGTGTCACCCTCCGCCTGTTTTTCCATCGGGAATGTCAGCATGTGTCCGTCCGAATCCCGGTGGATACGAAGCACAGCGGTCACCGTACGGCTGGAGGCGGGGAGAGTCAGCTCAAAGCGGACAGATGCATGAAACGGGAAAGAGCCCAGGGGAGAGAACTCCTCTGAGCCTTCCAGTATCTGATATTTTGATTCTTCAGGATCCCGATTGTGCATCATAAAATGGGCGTGATATGCCAGATATTCTCCGCATACTCGCGGATACTGCGGTCTGCGGCAAAGTGTCCTGCACGGGCGATATTGATGAGCGATTTTCTCGTCCAATTCTCCGTATCGGCATACGTCCTGCGCATGGCTTCACTCGTGGCAAAATAGGAATCAAAATCCGCCAGGCACATATACGGATCCGAAATGCCGTGTCCATACAGCAAATACCCGACAATGTTGGAGAAGGAGTTGCCGGCAAATCCGCGTCCGAGCGTATCCATCACGCCGCGCAGGCGCTCGTTCCCCTGATAATAGGAAAGCGAGGAATATCCGTTTTTCCAGAGCTCGTCCACTTCCTCGGCGCGCAGACCGAAGATATAGATATTCTCCATACCGACAGCATCCGCCATTTCGACGTTTGCGCCGTCCATCGTTCCGATCGTCAATGCGCCGTTTATCATGAACTTCATGCAGCCCGTACCGCTTGCCTCTTTCCCGGCGAGGGAGATCTGTTCGCTGATATCGCTGGCGGGCATCAGAATCTCAGCCGTGCTGACGTTATAGTCTTCCAGATAGACAACGCGGATGATCTCGCGGAGCTTCGGGTCGCGTTCGATCTCCTGACCGAGGCTCCAGATCAGCTTGATGATATCCTTCGCCATGTAATAGCCGGGAGCGGCTTTCCCGCCGAAAATAAACGTCGTCGGCGCGACATCGGCGTTCGGATGATCGCGGAGCTCATTCAGATAAGCGACGATTTTCAGAACGTTCAGGAGCTGGCGCTTATACTCGTGCATCCGTTTGACCTGTACATCGAAGATGGACGCGGGGTCGACCGTAATGCCGCGCTTTTCCAGCAGCTTTGCGGCAAACGTGCGCTTGTTCTCCGCTTTGATGGCGCGCAGGCGCGCGCGGACAGATGCGTCCTCCGCAAAGGTAGCAAAGTCGTTCAGCTTTTCCGGATCGTGCCGGTAGTCTGTCCCGATCGTTTCATCCAGCAGAGCGCTCAGCCCCGGATTGGAATAGCAAAGCCATCTGCGGTGCGCGATGCCGTTCGTCACATTCGTGAACTTATACGGCATTGCCTTGTAATAATCGTGAAACACGCTCTTTTTGAGGATCTCGGAATGGAGTTTGGAGACGCCGTTCACCGTATGAGAACCGGCGACGCTCAAATTTGCCATCCGGATCTGGGAATAGCCGACCACCGCCATGCGGGAGATACGGTCCCAGTCGCCCGGGTACATGTTCCACAGATCGGCGCACAGCCGGCGGTTGATCTCCTCGACGATCATATAGATGCGCGGCAGCTTCAGCCGGAAGAGATCGACATTCCACTTCTCCAGCGCCTCCGGGAGGACAGTGTGATTCGTATAGGATACAACGCGGGTAACGATGCTCCACGCTGACTCCCACGAATACGAATATACATCCATCAAAATCCGCATCAGCTCCGGTATACAGAGCGCAGGATGGGTATCGTTGATATGAATGGCAACCTTGTCGGCAAAATTATACAGAGAGCCGTAGGAGTTCAAGTGATCGCTGATGATATTCTGCAGCGAAGCGGAAACAAGGAAATACTGCTGGCTGAGACGGAGGAGCTTTCCCTCGTCGTGATCGTCGGAGGGATACAGCACCTTGGAGATCACCTCCGCGTCCGTGTTCTTCTGAAGCGCCTGCACATACTGCCCCTGGGAGAACAGATTCATATTGAAGTTGGTCGTATTGTGCGCACGCCACAGACGCAGCTTATTGACTGCCTGACAATCGCTGCCGGAGATGAACATGTCGTACGGAACCGCCTGCACCTCGTCGTAATCCGTATGCGTGATGGTGCAGTGTCCGTCCGCCCAGCTTTCCTGCACATGACCTCCGAAGCGGACTGTGCATGCCTTATCCGTGCGGGGGGCGAGCCAGACGTCGCCGTACGGCATCCAGACATCGGGCAGCTCCACCTGATTGCCGTCGATGATCTTCTGCTCAAAGAGTCCGTACTCGTAGCAGATGGAAAAGCCGGTTGCCGGGTAATCCAGCGTTGTCAGCGAATCCATGAAGCATGCGGCAAGGCGTCCGAGTCCGCCGTTTCCGAGTCCGGGATCCGGCTCCATATCATACAGAACGTCGATATCCTGTCCCATTTCGGCAAGAACGTCCCGGTAGCTGCCCTCCAGCTCCAGATTCATGAGATTGTTTTTCAGGGAACGGCCGATCAGAAACTCCATGCAGAGATAATAGACGTTCTTCGGGCGCTGCTTCTTGATTTTTTCCTTATAGTCCGCACGCTTCTGTGCGAGGATATCCTTGACCGTCAGAACCGTTGCCTTATAGATCTGCTCACGGTTTGCCTCGTCCGGCGTGACGCCGAAATAACGCGCCAGTTTTTCCGTCAGCTCTTTTTTGATTCTTTCGCGGTCATATGCGGGATTGCTCATCTGTATAACTTCCCTTTCTTGGGATTTGTGTTTTGTCAGAGATTACTCTGATATTTTACTATTATACCACGTTCCGCTGCCGCAGTAAAGGGGACGGGACGCGTTTTTTACATACGGCTCAGCGGAACTCCAGCATGGAGCGGTACAGCTGGATATATTTCTCAGCGGAGGAATTCCATGAGAAATCGACCTGCATCACGTTGCGGACAAGCGCCTCCCACGCCTCGCGGTTGCGGTACAGCTGCAGCGCGGATTCCATGACGTGCATCATCTCATGCGCATTGTAGTTGGCGAAGGAGAAGCCGTTTCCGGCGCCGGTATACTGATTGTACGGTTTGATCGTATCAAACAGCCCGCCCGTTTCCCGCACAATCGGAACGGTTCCGTAGCGGGAAGCGATCATCTGAGCAAGTCCGCACGGCTCGCTTCTGGACGGCATCAGGAACATATCCGCACCTGCGTAAAACTTTTTGGCGAGCGGCTTGTTGTATTCCAGACGCGCGCATACCTTATCCGGATACCGGCGGGCAAGATCTCCGAAATAGTCCTCCAGATCGTACTCGCCCGTACCGAGAAGCGCAAACTGCACGTTGTTTTTCGAGATGAATTCCTCGAGGATATACCGGACCAGATCGAAGCCTTTGTGCGCGGCGAGGCGAGAGACCATCGCGATCAGCGGAACGTCCGGATTCGGCGCAAAGCCGCAGACGGACTGCAAGTCGAGCTTATCCGTTTTCTTGCCGCTGAGATCCTCCGCCGTGAAGACCGCTGCGATCTCCGGATCCGTCGCGCTGTTGTAATACTCCGTATCGATTCCGTTGATGATGCCGGAGAGCTTTCCGGAATACCGGTTCAGAATATGATGGAGTCCGCTTGAGTAGTATTCCGTCATGATCTCCGCGGCATACCGCGGGCTGACGGTACTGATGCGGTCCGCGCAGACGATGGCGCCCTTGGTCAGGTTAATCAGTCCGTTGTACTCCACGATCGGGCGATCCCACTCGGCAAGCTCGAACACGTCGCTGAGGATGGAAAAATCGTAGATGCCCTGATAGTCGATATTATGGATCGTATACAGCGCACGGATATCCGCATATCCTCCCTCCAGCCCGAACTTCCGCTTCAGGTATATGACGGCGGGAGCGCTCTGCCAGTCGTTCGCATGCAGAATATCCGGATAGAAGCCGACAGCCGAGATCAGCTCCAGCACCGCCTTGCCAAAAAATGCGAAGCGTTCTCCGTCATCAAAGCTGCCGTACAGCGTTTTCCGCTTGAAATAGTATTCGTTGTCGATAAAGTAGAAGGTCACGCCGTCCCGCTGCGTGCTCCATATCCCACAGTACTGATTCCGCCATGAGAGCCGGACGGTCGTTTCCTTTTCCAGCTTCAGGACGTCCGCAAATTTCGTTTTGATCGTCGGATACATGGGAATGACGACGCGGACGTCCGCCGAATCCCCGAGCGCCCGGCGAACCGCGATCGGAAGTGAACCGACGACATCCGCCAGTCCGCCGGTGGACGCATACGGAAGCGCCTCCGACGCGACATACAGAATCTTCATGAATAACCTCCCGTTATCCCGCCATGCGGGTACGTATTCTTTTCCGCTGTATGAACCTCAGATCATTTTGCCCTTGGCGATATAGTACGGCTGCTGCTCGCATCCGGAGAGCATGCGTCCGTCGCGGATCATGACGTTCTTGTCGCTGATGACATAGTTCAGAAAAACGTTTTCCCCGGTAAAGGTATCCTGCATCAGGATCGCGTTTTTAACGGTGGAATTGCGCCCTACTTTCACGCCGCGGAAGAGAATGCTGTTCTCGACATTCCCCTCGATCACGCATCCGTCGGCGATCATGGAATTTTTCACGCAGGAGGATGCGCTGTAGTAGGTCGGAGTGGAGTTGCGCACCTTGGTATAGACCGGGCGGTTGCGCACCCCGAAGAGGGACTGCCGTGCATAGTCGCTGTTCAGAAGCTCCATATTGCAGCGGAAATAGTCCTCCATGGACGTGATACAGGCGAAGTATCCGTCGTACTTGTACACATGAAAGTTCATCTGCGTCATATTGCGCATGATGACGTCCCGCGTCAGGCTCTTGTAATCGTGTGCGATGGAGTCGAGTACGATGCGCTGCAGATAGTCGCGGCTCATCACGACGATATTCAGGCTGACGTCCGCTTCCCCGCTGAAATCCGTCGGGTACGGCAGAACATCCGTTACCCGTCCGTTTTCATCCGAGCTGAAGAGGAGACAGATGCGTGCGCGTTCCGGCGTCAGCGCCATATGCTTGACGGCGACCGTCATATCGGCGCCGGAACGGATATGATCCTCAAGAATATCGTTGAAATTGACGTTGCAGATCACGTCGCAGTCGCTCATAATCACATATTCGTCTTTGATATGGAGGATAGCGTTATGGACGCTCTTCAGCGCCTCCAGACGCGTGGAATAGAGGGCGTTGCGGTTGTTGGCGTAAGCGGTGATATAGGGCGGCAGGATCTTGATACCGCCGGAACGACGGGCGAGATCCCAGTCCTTTCCGCTTCCGATATGGTCCATGAGGGACTGATAGTTATAATGCGTAATTACATCAATATTGTAAATATTGGAGTTCACCATATTGGAGAGGGTAAAATCGATAAAGCGATAGCGGCATCCGAACGGAACGGACGCAACTGTGCGCAGTCTGGTGAGATCCGACAAGTTGTTGTCATGTATATTGGAGAAGATAATACCTGTGACCGCCATAATACGTACACCGTTTCCTTTCTGCGTTATGCTTTGTCCGCGAGATACTTGTCGTTGACCATCGCGCCGCCGGGAATATCCGCGCCGGGCTTCACGGTAATACCGCTGCCGATCACGGTGATTTTGTCCGGCGTGCTTCTGGTGCGTCCGACGACGGCTCCCGCGCCAATCTCCGCGTCACTGTCAATGATGCTGTAGTTGACGGTTGCACCCTCTCCTATGGTCACGTTGCTCATAATCACGGAATCCTTCACATAAGCGCCGCGGGCGACCCGGACGCCGTTGGAAAGGACGGAATTCTCCACGATGCCATATATTTCGCAGCCCTCGGTAATCATGGAGTTGGTCACACGAGCGTAGTCGCCGATGAGATGTGGAGGCTCCGCATTGTTGCGCGAATAAATGCGCCATTCCGGATCGTGCAGCTTGAAGTTCGGATCGTTTCCGAGAAGATCCATATTCGCTTCCCACAGACTTCCGATCGTACCGACGTCCTTCCAGTAGCCGGTGAACGGATAGGCGTACATGGCGCAGCCGTTCTGCAGCATGGCGGGAATCACATTCTTTCCGAAATCCTTGGCAGAACCGGGATCCGCCTCATCCCGGCACAGATACTCCTCAAGGAGTGTCCGGTTGAAAATGTAGATGCCCATCGACGCCTTGGTGCTCTTCGGATGCGGCGGCTTTTCCTCAAATTCCGTGATGCGGTTTGTGTCGTCCGTTGTCATGATGCCGAAGCGGCTCGCCTGATCCAGCGGCACATCCAGCACGGCGATCGTACAGTCCGCCTTTGTCTCCTTGTGCTGACGGAGCATCAGGCTGTAGTCCATCTTGTAGATATGGTCTCCGGACAGGATCAGAACATAATCCGGATCATACCGGTCGATGAAGTTCATATTCTGATAAATGGCGTTTGCGGTGCCTTTATACCAGTCCGCACCATCCTTGCCCTGATACGGCGGCAGCACGTGAACGCCGCTTGCGGCGCGGTCCAGATCCCACGGCTCGCCGTTTCCGATGTACTCGTTGAGCACAAGCGGCTGGTACTGTGTCAGGACGCCGACGGTATAAATACCGGAGTTGACGCAGTTGGACATGGGAAAATCGATGATCCGGTATTTTCCCCCGAACTGCACTGCCGGCTTTGCGGTCTTTTCCGTCAGTGTGTACAGTCTGGATCCCTGCCCGCCCGCTAACAGCATGGCGACGCACTCTTTTTTCTTATACATGTTTACACCTCACTTGAAGGATTGTCTTTCGCCGGGTTGTATTTTTGGAGGATCAGAGCGCTCAGCGGAGGAAGCGTCAGAGAAAGCGAATAGCGTTTCGTTCCGTCGGGCATTCGTTCAGCGGTGGTGCGCATCGGCGCGTTGAGCCGTCCGCCGCCGCCGAACTGCACAGAATCGGTGGAAAGCACTTCACGATAGCGACCGCTCTTCGGTACGTTCAGCCGAAAACCGTCACGGCGCACAGGCGTAAAGTTCAGAAGGACGATCAGCTCATGTCCCGCCGCGTCGAGGCGGCGGTAGGACAGAATGCTCTCGGCTGCGTCGTCCGGATCGATCCAGGCGAAGCCGTCCCATCCGTCGTCGATCTCCCACAGCTCACGGTGATCGAGGTAAAAATGATTGAGATACGCACTAAAACGCTGCATTTCAGCATGTCGGGGATAGCGGAGCATGAACCATTCCAGACTGTTCTCGAAGTCCCACTCGCGGAACTGTGCAAACTCACAGCCCATGAACATAAGCTTTTTCCCCGGCAGCGTCATCATATAGGTGAGAAACACGCGCATGGTGGCGAACTTATCGTCGTATGCGCCGAACATTTTATCGATCAGCGATTGCTTGCCGTGCACGACCTCATCGTGCGATACCGGCAGGATATAGTTTTCCGAGAAAGCATACATCAATGGAAACGTGAGCTGCGTGTGCTTTCCGGAGCGGAACAGCGGATCTGTCCGGACGTAATCATACAGATCGTTTGCCCAGCCCATATTCCATTTGAAGTTGAAGCCGAGTCCGCCCTGATCCGTCGGCTTGGTAATCATAGGCCACGCGGTGGATTCCTCGGCAATCATGAGCACATCCGGGAATTCGGCGAACACGGCGCTGTTCAGCTTCTGAAAAAAGGCGACAGCCTCCAGATTATGGTTGTCTCCGTGCACATTCGGGACCCATTCGCCGGGAGCGCGGTCAAAGTCGAGATACAGCATGGATGCGACCGCATCGACGCGCAGCCCGTCCGCATGATACTCACGCAGCCAGAACAGTGCATTGGAAATCAGAAAGGACTGGACCTCGTTCCGTCCGACGTCAAAGCAGCGCGTACCCCAGCCGGCATGCTCCATACGGTCTTTTCCCTGATACTCATAGAGGGGACCGCCGTCGAACTCATACAGTCCGTGCGCATCCTTGGGAAAATGAGCGGGCACCCAATCCAGAATCACGCCGAAACCGGCAGCATGTAGCGTATCCACAAAATACCGGAAGTCGTCCGGCGTCCCGAAGCGCGAGGTCGGAGCGTAATAGCCGCACACCTGATATCCCCACGAAGCGTCAAAGGGATGCTCCATCACGGGCATCAGCTCCACATGGGTGTATCCCATTTCGCGCAGATACGGCACAAGCCTGTCCGCGATCTCCCGGTAACTCAGGTAATGCTGTCCGTCCCGGGTCGATGCATCGTCCCGCGTATGCCATGAGCCGAGATGCATCTCGTAAATATTCATCGGAGACGGATAAAAATGCGGCTTCTTTCTGCGTGAGCGGAGTCCCATCGCTTTGGAGCGCTGCGCAAGCCATGCGCCGTCGTGCCAGTCGTACGCGCTGTCCGTCCAGATCACGGACGCGGTTTCCTTGAGCGTCTGGCTGAGGCGAGCGTACGGATCCGCCTTCAGAACTGTACGGATGCCGCGCCGGACGGCGTATTTGTAAAAGCTGCCCTCCAGCGGTGTGTCGCTTGCAAGGCACGTCTCCCAGACGCCGGAATCCGCGATGCGCGTCATCGGCCAGTCGTACGACCACGCGCAGAAATCCCCCGTCACCCATACCTCGTCGGCATTCGGCGCCCAGACGCGGAAAACGTACTCATACATCCCGGGCACGGCGTCCGGAAGCCGATGTACGCCAAGAAAATCATAGGAGGCAAAGTTGGTTCCCTGACAGAAAAGATACAGCGGATACGAGGTATCCGCATGAGCGGTTGTCTTTTGAATCATGTTTTTCACCTCAACGCCTATAGTATAGCACAGCAAAATAGAAAAGACAAGAGTATATCCGGCAATTTGACTATTTTTACAAACAACGTTATCGGTCTTTATATACATTTAACACACAAACGGTGTGTACTGCATCCTGCGTGTGTCTGTGTCTGTGAGGCTTTCACCACACGCCACAAAAATGCAGAGTTCCCCAAAAAGCTGTATCTCCCATAAAGCTATCCGCCAGGCGTCCGCTCCTGGAAAGCGCACCCTTTTTACTGTCAGAATCGCTTCATATTGTTTACTTTGCTGCGGATATGTGGTATAATGAGCTTGTTGTCCCCGTGTTTTCCGCTGAAACCGCCGCACTGCCGGCGGCGCGGGAATCGGACGGTACGCCAATCCGAAAAGAGAAACGGAGGAGGATCGATCGATGATCTCCATACCGAAAATATCCGTCGGAGATACACTGGAACTAAAAAAGCAGCATCCCTGCGGTTCCAAAAAATTCACGGTGCTCCGCGTCGGCAGCGACATCCGCATTGTGTGCGCCGGATGCGGCCGCGATATGACGATGGAGCGCGTCAAGCTGGAGAAATCCATAAAAAATATTACCCCTCCGGAGGATACTCATGCACGCTGATGAAAATATTCTTCTCCCGCAGGACAACGAATTCCTGCCGGAAAACGCCGGGACGTCCGACGACGGAGAATGCGCCGTATCCGCGCCACGCGCTGCCCGGCGGTCTTCCCTGAAGGCGCTTTTTTCCGAAAAGAAGTACCTGCTGCTGTGCTTTTTTGTTCCCGCCGCCCTGATGTGGCTCATTTACATTGCTCTGAAAACCTACCCTTTCGGCGAAAGCTCCGTGCTCGTTCTGGATCTGAACGGTCAGTACGTCTATTATTTTGAAGCGCTTCGCCGGCTTCTGCATGGGGAAGGTAGTATTCTGTATTCCTTCGGACGCGCGCTCGGCGGAGAGTTTCTCGGGATATTCGCCTACTACCTTGCCAGTCCGTTTTCCTTTCTGGTCGCTCTGTTTCCGCAGAGCATGATTACGGAGGCGCTGCTCGTTCTCTTTCTCCTGAAAACCGGGCTGTGCGGACTGAACTTCGGCATATATCTGGACGCCACCCGCAAACGGAATCCCATAAACGCCGTGATCTTCTCCACGATGTATGCGCTGTGCGCCTACGCCGTGGTGCAGCAGCACAACACGATGTGGATCGACAATATGCTGTTTCTGCCCCTGATTCTTCTGGGAATCGAGCACATGATC
Source organism: Eubacteriales bacterium (assembly GCA_051867895.1). Lineage (GTDB taxonomy): Bacteria > Bacillota > Clostridia > Oscillospirales > CAG-272 > SIG701. The sequence continues at coordinate 51,446 of JBJDZH010000027.1, read as the reverse complement.
CGCTTCGGCCGCTATAAGCTGTTTGTCATCACGCTGTCCCTTGCCGTTTTAAGCAATTACTACATCGGCTACATGACGTGCATTTTCGTCGCGGTGTACTTTTTCTACTACTATTTCAGCTGCACGCCCGCGGAGCGAAATCCGCTCGGCGTTAGACGGCATTTTCTCAAATCCTTTGGCAGGATCGCGTTCTTCTCTGCCATCGTCGTCTGCATCGCTTCCGTGATTATCCTGCCGGCATACTATTCTCTGACGTTCGGCAAGACGACGTTTTCCGATCCCTCCTTCGCACTGTCCCAGAAATTTGATTTTCTGGACATGATTACGAAGATGTACTTCGGTTCCTACGACACCGTCCGTCCGGAGGGACTTCCCTTTCTGTACTGCGGCATGCTGACATTTTTGCTGCTTCCGCTGTACTTTCTTTCGCCGCGTATTCATACGCGCGAGAAGATCGCCACGGGACTTCTGGTGACCTTCTTTGTTCTCTCCTTCAATGCGAGCACGCTCGACCTTGTCTGGCACGGCTTCCAGCGTCCGAACTGGCTCAATTACCGGCAGAGCTTCATGCTTTGCTTTCTGTTCGTGCTGATGGCGTACAAAGCGTTCGAGTCGCTGCGCGAAATCGGCTACCGGTACCTGATACTCAGCGCCGGTTTCATTTCTCTGCTTCTTATTCTCCTGCAGAAGCTGGACTACAAGAACCTCCCGGATTTCACCGCCGTCTGGGCGTCTCTTTGCTTTATCGGGATATATCTGGCAGTCCTGCGCGCCTGCACCATGCCGGACCCGGATACGGCGCAGACCGGAGCGCTTATACTTGCCATTGTGGTTTCGCTGGAAATGTTCTGCGGCGGGCTTGCCAATATGAATTCTCTCGATGCAGACGTCGTGATCTCCACGCGCACCTCCTACCGTTCCTTTATCGACCGCGTGCAGCCGCTCGTTGAGGAGGTGCAGGCGCAGGACAGCTCCTTCTACCGGATGGAAAAGACACTGCACCGCAAAACAAACGATAATCTGACGCTCGGCATGCGCGGGCTGTCCAATTCCACCTCCACCCTGAACGCCAAGGTCATTCAGTTTCTGAACCGGGCTGGGTTGTCCTCCAAATCACACTGGTCCAAATACTACGGCGGTACGCCGGTTCTGGACTCCATCACGGGCATCAAATACCTGATTGCCGAAGCGGACGAGCAGGTCTCCCCGCTGTATCATGAAATTCTCTCCTCCGATCAGGATCTGAAGGCTTACGAGAATCCGTATGCGCTCTCCCTTGCGTTCGGCGTCGATCCTGCGCTTTACAACTTTGATTTCGGCGACTCCCAGGACGCCACGCCGTTTGAACGCATGAATCACCTGATTACGGAAATGCTCGGCGAGGAGAAAACTGTCAAGGTTTTCCGGAAAGCGAAAACGGATAACGTGAAATACGACAACTGCGACATTTCCATGGTGGTCGGACACAAAAAATACACGCCGGAACGATCCGGCGCCGCTGCCAACATCCGCTACACGCTGACAGCGGAAAGCTCGGAAATGCTGTACTGCTATTTCCCCAGCGAATACCCGCGTGAGGTCAGCATGCGCGTAAACGGCAAAAGCATCGGCAATTTCTTCGGCAACGAAACGTTCGCCATCAAGCAGATCGGCTCCTTTGAGCCGGGGGAGGAAATCACCGTTACGGTCACTCTGGAAAAGGACGAGCTGTATCTGGCGACAAACGAAACCTTCTTCTACTATCTGGATGAGGATGTGTTCCGGGACGCGATGGAACGTCTCTCCGCCTCCCAGTTCCAGATCGACACCTATACGGAAGACACCTTCTCCGGAACCATCTGCGTCGCTGAGGGGCAGGAGCTGGTGTTCACCTCCATTCCCTATGACGCAGGCTGGGTCGTTACGGTAGACGGCGAAGAAGTGGAAACGCTCGAGGTGCTCGAAGCTCTGATGGCCTTCCGGGTGACTCCCGGCGAGCATACGCTGGAAATGGAATACCGGCCGAGTTGCGTCCGGTACGGGTTGATTCTGTCCGGAGCGGGACTTGCCGTCTTTGCCGCCGTATGGATCGGTGAAGCTGTCTACAGGAAAAAAGCTGTGAAAAAGAACAATAATGCCGGAAAGGACGTTGCCGCATGATCTACTCACTGAACGGAGAGCTTCTCTGCACCGATGCGCTAACGGGAAGCGCCGTAATTGAATGCGCCGGGGTCGGCTACAAGGTCACGATTTCCGCCAACACGCTGACAAAGCTGCCGCCGGTCACCGACCGCTCCCCGCGTGTCCGCCTGTTCACGCACATGCAGGTGCGCGAGGACGGCGTTGAGCTGTTCGGCTTCAGCACGGAGGAGGAGCTTTCCATGTTCCGGATGCTGATCTCCGTCTCCGGTGTCGGACCGAAAGCGGCGATCTCGATCCTTTCTTTGATGATGCCGGAAAAGCTGGCGCGTGCCGTCGCGCAGGAGGACGTCAAGGGCATCTCCAAGGCGCCGAACGTCGGTGCAAAGACCGCCGCCCGCATCATTCTGGATCTGAAAAGCAAGCTCGCGAAAGCATATCCTTCCCCGGAGGATGCAGCGGCAGGCATCGAGATGGAGCCCGGCGCCCCGGCAGCAGGCGGGAAGCTTGCCGACGCACAGGCGGCGCTGCTTGTACTCGGATATTCCAAGCAGGAAATTGCCGCTGCCTTGAAAAAAGCGGACATGGAAGCGCCTCTTGAGGGGATCATACGCGCGGCGCTCACCGCTCTGATGAAACAGTAACCCGAACAGGAGAAGTCCCACATGGATGACAACGAATTCGATTTTGAAAACCGCATCGTTTCGACCGAGTATACGCCGGATGACGCTGACAATGAGAATACCCTGCGCCCGCGGACGCTGGACGAATACATCGGCCAGACAAAATCCAAAGAGATCCTGAAAATTTATATCGATGCGGCAAAGCTGCGCGGAGAATCCCTCGATCACGTTCTCCTGTACGGTCCGCCCGGACTCGGAAAAACGACGCTGTCCGCCATCATCGCCGCCGAGCTCGGCGTGAATCTGCGCGTTACCTCCGGTCCCGCCATCGAAAAGCAGGGCGATCTTGCCGCGCTTCTCACCAATCTGGGCGAAGGAGACGTCCTCTTCATTGACGAGATTCACCGGCTCGCACGCTCGGTGGAGGAAATCCTGTATCCTGCCATGGAGGATTTTGCGCTGGACATCATTATCGGGAAAGGTCCGTCCGCGCGCAGCATCCGTCTCCCCCTCCCCCACTTCACACTGATCGGCGCGACGACACGCGCCGGTCAGCTCACGACGCCGCTGCGCGACCGCTTCGGTGTCCTTCTGAAGCTGGAGCTGTACACCTGCGAGGAGCTCTCCCAGATCGTTCACCGCAGTGCCGGCATCCTCCATGTGCCGCTCACGGAGGACGGCGCCATGGAGATCGCATCTCGCTCCCGCGGCACGCCCCGCATTGCCAACCGTCTTTTGAAGCGCGTCCGCGATTTCGCACAGGTGCGCGGCGACGGAACCATTACGCTCCAGACCGCGCGCGAGGCGCTCGGCATGCTGGAGATCGACGAGCTTGGACTCGACAATGTGGACCGGAAGATGCTGCGCACCATCATTGATTTCTATGGCGGCGGACCGGTCGGTCTGGAAACGCTTGCCGCGACTGTCGGGGAAGAAGCGATCACGCTGGAGGACGTTTATGAGCCGTATCTGATGCAGATCGGCTTTCTGAGCCGCACGCCGCGCGGACGCTGCGTCACCAAGCTCGGATACGATCACCTCGGTATCCCCTATGCGGCGCCTGCACGGGACAACCAGATCAATCTGGAGGACGGTATCCCCGGATGAAGGAGGACAAAAAACGGACGAATCTCCACGAGGGACATCGAAAGCGGCTGCTTGCCCGTTTTGAGCGCAGCGGTTTTGACTCTTTTGAAGAACACAATATTCTCGAGCTGCTTTTGTTCTACTCCATCCCGCGTGCCGACACCAATCCGATTGCGCATGAGCTGATCCGGCGCTTCGGTTCCCTGTACGGCGTACTGACCGCACAGCCGGACGAGCTTTGCCAAGTCCGCGGCGTCGGTCCTGCCAGCGCCGCCATGCTGCACACCATGTTCTGCGCAGCGCGCGAGGCGAGCTTCCGGCGCATCACCGCCGCTCCCCTGCGCACCTGGGAACAGCTGCGCACCGCAGCCATCGAATGGTACGCCGGTCAAGCGCCCAGGACGGTGGCAGTCTTTCTGCTGGACGAGCAGCAGCAGCTGCTGTCCGTCAAGACAATCGCCTCCGGCGTAGCCCATATTCCTCCTTCCTATCACGAAGCTGTCCTGCAGGCGGCTGAAGACGCGCATGCATCCGGAGTCGTTTTGCTGCACAATCATCAGGACGGCGTCATGCTCCCCTCCGAGGAGGATCTGGTGTTGACTGCCGCTCTGTTTGACAGCCTGAGCGCATGCGGACTGCGGCTGCTCGAGCATCTGATTGTTCATGAGTTTGACGCCGTTCCGATTCTGGATCAGTGCGTGGGACGTGCCGTCAGCGCGTTTCCTGCCGATTTCGTCGATCCGGATCCACTGTCCTTCTCTCCCGAAGCGTGAGCCGAAAACGAACGACCGGCAGGCGGGTGTGCTCTGTGCTTCTCCCCCCGCTGCTGCCGGTCTGTTTTTTTGCGTAAATCCTATGTCGAAGGATTGATTGCGCGCGCCGGATTTGGTATAATAATGGACGATGACAGAATATAAGGACGGAAACATGCAGTATATTGTTCTCGATCTGGAATGGAATCAGGCGCTCACCAAGGAGCTGGTCCGAAAAAAGGGCTTCGCGCTGACCGGTGAGATCATTCAGATCGGCGCGGTCCGCCTGACGCCGGAGTTTCTCCCCGCGGACACGCTCCGCCTTGCGGTCGCCCCGCGGTACTACAAGAAAATGCACTGGAGCGTGCGCAAGCTGACCGGAATCAGCACAAAAAGTCTTTCCGCCGGGATCCCCTTTCCCCAAGCATACGAACAGTTCTGTGCCTGGTGCGGTGAGGACTGCGCCTTTCTGACGTGGGGACCGGACGATCTGCCGATGCTCAAAAGCAATCTCCGTCTGCACAATCTGAGTACGCAGTCTCTGTTTCCCTTCTACGATCTGCAGAAGATTTTCAGCCGTATGACAGGCGAAAAGAAGCAGTTTTCTCTCTCCGACGCGCTCTCACGGCTCGACATCACCGATATCTTTCCGCCGCACGACGCACTCAATGACGCGCTGAATACCGCGCGGATCTGCGCGAGGCTTCCACTTGAGGAAGCCATTCTCCACTATAATGATCCGCTTCCTGCGCAGCCTGCCCCTGCTCCCGCCTCCGCACCGGCTGTTCATTACGCTTCCTGCGCCGAGATGATGCGCCATGCCGCCGCCTCAGTGCAAAGCTGTCCGGAATGCGGCGCGCCGCTCCAATTCGGAAAATGGATCCGCCGCGCGCCCGGAAAACGTATAACCCTCGCGTCCTGTTCCTGCGGCGCTTCCGTTCTCTGGAAGCTGCACTGGCGGGAAAACGAGGAGCTTGGCGGCGTGGATGCCGTCTCTGCGCTCTCGACTGCCTCCCCGGCACAGGAAAACGCATACCGGCGGGCGCTGGCGCACAGAAGGAAAAGCCGCCGCAGAGCGAGTGAAGCGGCGCAGACAGCCCCGATTGCCCCATCAGACAAATAAAATGCGACAAAAAGCGGCAGAAGCCATACGGTTTCTGCCGCTTTACTGTATCTCAATCACTCATTTCCCACTCCGCCCGCAGACACGCGAGCGCTTTTTCGTATTGCTCCCTGCCCCCGCGGATCTCAAGGAACAACGGCTTGTGCGCAAGCAACCCCCGATTCCACGCATGTGCGAAGCCGCAGAAAGAGATCAGAGGACCATAGACGTCCGTGAGAGGCATGTGGTTTTCCATCCTGCCGTCCCTCTGAACGACCTGATGGATATGATAGGCGACTGTATATTCGCCCACCATACTGTACCACGCGCCGAGCGGGTATTTCTGCGAGTACGGCGCATTGTTGCGGGCATGCCCGACATCCAGCAGAATGCCTGCACGGGGCGCGCCGAATACGCCGTTTACCTCCTCCATATAGGCAAGGCATTCCACCGGCGTATATCCAAAGCGGCGGCTGCCGTCCGGACGCTCCTTTTCCGTCATATGCATATTCTCAATTCCCACCGCACACTCGGAGGGAAGCTCCCGGAGATTCCGGGTGAAAAAGTCGAGCAGCACCTGCCGGGCGTCTGTCTGCATCTCATCCAGCGAAGCACGCGGAACATGCGTTGTCACGCCGTTCGCGCCGATATCACACGCAAAGCGTATAGCATCCGAAAATGCCTGTGCGCCGGACAAAGAGCCGTCACGCCATCCGTAATCCGGCAGATGGACGGATACATACCGTCCGCCTTCTCCGCGCCACCGGCGCAATGCTTCCCTGAGCGCGCTGCGGTCTGCCGCAGCCGCATTCGGACGCAGTTCAATATTCCATATTCTCTGCTGCGCCGCGAACCCGATATCTCCGACAGCATCAAAGCAGGACAATCCGAGGAGCGACCGCCACCCGTCCGGCGGCGCCGCAGGAAAGAAATCCGTCTCCGCCTCCCATCCGCCGGCGTCGTCCAGAGTCACATAGGTCACTGCCGGAGGTCCTCCGATCGCTTTATCCGGATCCAGCGCACGTACGGAAAGGAGCTTTCCAGAACGCAGTTCCTCATGCCAGTGCCCGCAGATAAGGAGGCGGCAGGTGTCCGTTGCCAGCCAGCGCTGCAGAAACTCCGCATCGTCCCGGCGCAGGGACTGCGGCGGATGATGCAGAATTACGACGGTACCGTTCTCAGCCGCGAGAAGGCGCGCACGGTCGCGGGCAGGAATCGTTCCGGCTGCGGTATGTATTCCCAAAAACGGGATGCCGCCGGCGTTCAGCGTATCCGGCGTTTCAAACGCCTCCATCTGCGCACGCGTCGCCGGGGTTCTGATATCGGAATTTCCGAGAATGATCAGACGCGGCTGCGTCAGATGCGCCAGCTTCCGCTGAAAAAGTTCTCCCACCGCCGGAGTCCCGTCTGCCGTGATATCCCCGACGCACACGATCACATCCGGCTTTTCCCGTTCCATGCTTTCCACCGCGAAGCCAAGGGCGTCCGCCTGTACGGAATTCTCCGCCGACGGCAAATGGATGTCAGCCAACACTGCGAGTTTCAGCATCTCAACTCCTCCAGTTCTTTGTCCGTTCGGACGCATATCAACACATATCTTCTATAGCGAAAGGATCTGCCACCCGCGCACAGACGCGCGTCCGTCACTCACACCGTCTCTAGCATGAATTCCGCCTCGGCATTCACCGCTCCGTTTGCACGGACGGAACGTACATAATACATACCGTCGTACTCGCCGCAGTAGATTTTGACGGACTCGCCAAGCGGCGCCTCGGACACAAAGCTGACCACCATGGAAATCACCCGGCTGTGATGCATATTCGGCAGATACGAGCACAGTATATCCGGATAATGCGTATTGTTCAGATGCCCGTTCTGATCGACATCCGCGTACAGAATCGAGCGTTCTCCGACGAGGCTCATCGACGCCTCCGACGGGATCCGGAAGCGCGCGGGCAGATCCAGTTCCAGCGCCTCATCCTCGGAATAATGCAGCGGAATGTCTCCAACCCGGCGCAGTTTTCTGTCGTGAAGATCCACAAGAGCCCACGCGGACGTTGCTTCCGCCACGATCTCCCCATCCCGGCTCAGCCGATAGCAGCGGTTATAGGTAACGCCGCGGCTGGCAACTGCCCACGTTTCGGAGCGGATGTGCTCATGAGCATGCAGCGGTTTGTAGATGCTCATTCCAATGCGGCTCAATATAAAGGAATACCCTTCCTGAAACAGCTCGTCGTACGACGGACCTTCCCCTGCCATCTGAAGATTGGCGGTATCCTGCATATACCGCAGAATGCCGCTGGCACTGACAATCCCGTTCAGATCTGTATCGTGAACGTTGATCCTGTATTCCTCTGCCCATTTCATACCGTCATACCTCACCTGAAAGCTCCGGTTCGCTGTCTCGCAGCGCCGTTGTCATAATGGTTTATTATAGCTGTCTGCGCGCTTTCTTTCAAGCTGTCGCTATAAATAAATTGTGAATAATCTGTTTTGTTGTGCGCGTTGGATTTCTGGGAGTCAGACAAGGCTTCGGTAAATGTAAATTTATTACGGAGTTTGCTCTGCAGCGCACAAATTATCGTTGTCTTTCTGCTGCGGCTGTGCTATAATGGAGGCGGGAAAAGACGGCGGCGCATTTGCCGCTTGTCTCCTGGTTCCCACAGCGGCTCATAGATTTTCATTCAGGAGGATATATACCATGGCAGAAAACAGATACATCGGCGAGTATCCCGCAATCGGCATCCGCCCGACCATCGACGGACGCCGCGGCGCGCTCAAAGTCCGCGAATCTCTGGAAGAGCAGACGATGAACATGGCGAAATCCGCCGCCAGACTGTTTGAGGAGAATCTCCGCTACTCGAACGGCGAACCGGTCAAGGTCATCATTGCGGACACAACGATCGGACGCGTGGGCGAAGCCGCCGCGTGCGAGGAGAAATTCCGTCGCGCAGGTGTCGCCATCACGCTGACTGTAACGCCCTGCTGGTGCTACGGCGCGGAAACAATGGATATGGACCGCAACACGATCAAAGCGGTCTGGGGATTCAACGGCACAGAACGCCCGGGGGCGGTCTATCTTGCCTCCGTTCTCGCCACCCACGCACAGAAGGGACTGCCTGCATTCGGTATTTACGGACATGAGGTGCAGGACGCGGATGCTACGGAAATTCCGGAGGATGTACGCGAAAAGCTGCTCCGCTTCGGACGCGCCGCCGTGGCTGCCGCCACGATGCGCGGCAAGTCCTATCTGCAGATCGGCTCCATCTGCATGGGCATCGGCGGCTCGATCATCGATTCCAAATTTATTGAGGAATATCTCGGCATGCGCGTGGAATCCATCGACGAAGTCGAGATCATCCGCCGCATGACGGAAGGCATCTACGATCCGGTGGAATACGAAAAAGCGCTCGCATGGACCAAAGCGAACTGCAAGGAAGGCTTCGACAAAAACCCGGATTTCCTGCAAAAGACGCCGGAGCAGAAGGAAAAGGACTGGGAATTCGTCGTCAAGATGATGGTCATCATCAAGGACCTGATGAACGGCAATCCGAAGCTCCCGAAGGGACGCGAGGAAGAGATGGTCGGTCACAACGCGATCGCCGCCGGCTTCCAGGGGCAGCGGCAGTGGACGGATTTCTATCCGAACGCCGATTTTGCCGAGGCCATGCTGAACACATCCTTCGACTGGAACGGGGCGCGCGAGCCGTATGTTCTTGCAACGGAAAACGACGTTCTGAACGGTCTCGGGATGCTGTTCATGAAGCTGCTGACGAACCGTGCGCAGATTTTCGCCGACGTGCGCACCTACTGGAGCGGCGAGGCGGTCAAGCGCTGCACCGGCTATGAGCTGGAGGGACATGCCAAGGATGCAAACGGATTTATCCATCTGATCAATTCGGGTGCCGCCTGCCTGGACGCCAGCGGAGAAGCTGTATGCGCGAAGTGCGGGGAGCACGTCATGAAGCCGTGGTACAAGGTCACCGAAGAGGATCAGAAAAACATCCTCGCGGCGACGACGTGGAACTACGCGGACTGCGGCTACTTCCGCGGCGGCGGATTCTCCTCCCGCTTCGTGACAAAGTATGAGATGCCCTGCACGATGATCCGCCTGAATCTGGTGGACGGTCTGGGACCGATGCTGCAAATCGCGGAGGGCTGGACGGTCGCGCTGCCGGATGAGGTAAACGATATCCTCTGGAAGCGCACCGACTATACATGGCCCTGCACATGGTTCGCTCCGCGCTGCGACGGCGTAACCGGAAGCCCGTTCTGCACGGCATACGATGTTATGAACAACTGGGGCGCAAACCACGGCGCCATCAGCTACGGACACATCGGCGCCGATCTCATCACATTCTGTTCGATGCTCCGCATTCCGGTTGCCATGCACAACGTACCCGCCGACAAGATTTTCCGTCCGGCGGCATGGAACGCATTCGGAATGGATAAGGAAGGCGCCGACTACCGCGCATGCGCCGCCTACGGTCCGTTCTACAAAAAATAATATTTCACAAAACATAAAAAACAGCCGGCGATCAAACAGATCGCCGGCTGTTTTTGATTCGGGTCAGGGTACTCAGTGCTTCGGGATCAGCTTATCTTTGCCGCCCATATACGGACGAAGGGCAAGCGGAATCCGGACCGTTCCGTCCGCATTCAGGTTATTTTCAAGGAAGGCGATCAGCATACGCGGCGGAGCCACGACGGTATTGTTCAGCGTATGCGCCAGATATTTTCCGTTCGGACCGGAAACGCGGATCTTCAGGCGGCGTGCCTGCGCGTCTCCCAGATTGGAGCAGCTGCCGACCTCAAAGTATTTCTTCTGACGGGGAGACCATGCCTCCACATCACAGGACTTGACCTTCAGATCCGCCAGATCACCGGAGCAGCACTCCAGCGTGCGGACCGGAATATCCATGGAACGGAACAGATCGACCGTGTTCTGCCAGAGCTTGTCGTACCACATCTTGCTTTCCTCCGGCTTGCAGACGACGATCATTTCCTGCTTTTCAAACTGATGGATACGGTATACGCCGCGCTCCTCGATGCCGTGCGCTCCCTTCTCCTTGCGGAAGCAGGGCGAATAGCTCGTCAGCGTATAGGGGAGCTTTTCCTCCGGGATCGTCTGATCGATAAATTTGCCGATCATGGAATGCTCGCTCGTACCGATCAGATAGAGATCCTCTCCCTCGATTTTATACATCATGGCATCCATTTCCGCGAAGCTCATGACGCCGGTAACGACTTTCGAGCGGATCATGAAAGGCGGAACGCAGTAGGTGAAGCCGCGGTCGATCATGAAATCGCGCGCATACGCGATCACCGCAGAGTGCAGGCGGGCAATATCACCCATGAGATAGTAGAATCCGTTTCCGGCAACGCGGCGGGCGGAATCCAGATCGATGCCGTCGAAGCGCTCCATGATATCGGTATGATAGGGGATCTCAAAATCCGGGACGACCGGTTCACCGAAGCGCTCGATCTCGACGTTCTGGGAGTCGTCCTTACCGATCGGCACAGACGGATCGATGATATTCGGGATCACCATCATGATTTTCTGGATCTTCTCGTCCAGTTCCGTTTCCAGCGCCTCGTCCGCGGCGAGCTTTTCGGACTGCTCCGTGACCTTCCGCTTCATTTCCTCCGCCTCGTCGCGTTTTCCCTGTGCCATCAGCGCACCGATCATTTTGGAAAACTTGTTGCGGTTTCCGCGCAGCTCATCCGCCTCACGGATCACGCGGCGCTTTTCTGCGTCCAGCGCAATCACTTCATCGACCAGCGGGAGCTTCGCATCCTGAAACTTGTTGCGGATATTCTGCTTGACGATTTCGGGATTCTCACGCAGAAATTTGATATCAAGCATAACTGCCTCCTTATATCAGCCAAAAATAAATAAAAGAATCCTTCCGTCAAAATGGGACGAAAGGACTCCGTGTTGCCACCCATATTGCCGCTTGCGCGACCTCTCTCTCGGCGCTGTAAAGGGCGCCGCCCTCCGGCTTTCGCCGCGAACTCGGAAAGTGGATACGCCGGACATCTGCGCCGTGTTGCACCGACCCACGGCTCTCTTTGCCAGATCGACCGGAGATGGCTTCCGTCATCGTTCATCCGGGGCTGATTATTATGTACTATTATAGCCGTTTTTCATCAAAAATCAAGAGGTTGAACAAAATTTCAGAAAAACGATGCGGTTTTTCATCGAAAAATGCAGCCAGATCCGCTCTGCCGCGGAAAATGGGAAAAACAGCATATGTCCAAAGCAGCCGGAATGCGGATTCCCAAAGGGATAAAAAGCTGGATATAAGAATAACCTCCGTATGGACAAAGCCACAGGGAGGTTATTCATTTCCACATATCAGGATCAGGCGGCAGGATGCAGCATCAGCGGAGAATCACTGCGGTCTGTAGCTGTCCTTGAGGCTGACGCTGCGGTTGAATACCAGATGTCCGGGCGCGCTGTCTTTGGAATCCGGGCAGAAATAGCCAAGCCGAATGAACTGGAACGACGACGGGGCAGCAGCGTCGGCAAGAGCAGCCTCAAGCTTGCAGCCGCTCAGAACCTTGAGCGAGTCGGGATTGATGCAGTCGAGGAAGTTCTTCCCTTCTCCGTCCGGATCCGGATCGGAGAACAGATTGTCATACAGACGCACCTCGGCGTCGACGCAGTTATCCGCGTCCACCCAGTGGATGGTGCTCTTGATCTTGCGTCCGTCCTTCGGATCGCCGCCGCGGGACTCCGGATCGTATTCGCAGAGCACTTCCGTGACATTGCCTTCCGCATCCTTGACGCAGCCGGTGCAGCGAACAACGTACGCGCCCTTCAGGCGCACTTCGTTCCCGGGGAACATACGGAAGAATTTACCGACCTTCTCTTCCATGAAATCGTCCGCTTCCATCCAGAGATTGCGGGAAAAAGTGATCTCGCGGGTACCGGCGGCTTCATCGACCGGATTGTTTTCGACGGTAAAGCGCTCCGACTTCCCTTCCGGATAATTGGTGATCGTCAGGCGGACAGGATGAAGGACCGCCATGACGCGTTTTGCGCTCTCGTTCAGATCCTCGCGCAGGCAATGCTCCAGAAATCCGTACTCAACGACATTCGGCGCCTTGGCGACGCCGACACGCTCGCAGAAATTCCGGATCGATTTCGGCGTATAGCCGCGCCGTCTCAGTCCGCAGAGCGTGGGCATGCGGGGATCGTCCCAGCCGGACACGCGCTTTTCCTCGACGAGCTGGCGGAGCTTGCGCTTGCTCATCACCGTATAATTGATGCCGAGCCGTGCAAATTCGATCTGACGCGGCTTGGAGGGAACGCTGACATGCTCGATCACCCAGTTGTACAGAGGACGGTGGTTTTCAAATTCGAGGGAGCAGAGGCTGTGCGTGATCCCCTCGAGGGCATCCTGGATCGGATGCGCGAAATCATACATCGGATAGATGCACCACTTATGCCCCTGACGATGGTGCTCGATGGAACGGATCCGGTACAGAACCGGATCTCTCATATTAAAGTTGCCGGAGGCAAGGTCAATTTTGGCGCGCAGCGTATACCTGCCTTCCGGGAACTCTCCTGCGCGCATACGCCGGAAGAGATCGAGGCTTTCTTCCACCGGGCGGTCACGGTACGGCGACACGGCAGGATGCGTCAGGTCGCCGCGGTATTCGCGGAACTGTTCCGGCGTCAGCTCGCAGACATATGCAAGTCCTTTTCCGATCAGCTCCTCCGCAAACTGATACGTCTGCTCAAAGTAGTCGGAGCCGTAAAAGAAGCGGTCGCCCCAGTCAAATCCGAGCCAGTGGATGTCCTCTTTGATGGCGTCGACAAATTCCTCGTCTTCCTTGGCGGGATTCGTATCGTCCATACGAAGATTGCAGATTCCGCCGTAGTGGAGCGCAGCGCCGAAATCGATCGTCAGCGCCTTGCAGTGCCCGATATGGAGATAGCCATTCGGCTCAGGAGGGAAGCGGGTATGCACCGTCTTTGTTCTGCCGGCGGCAATATCCTCGTCAATCAGGTCATAGATAAAATTATTGGGTGTGGATTCCATACTGCACCTTCCGAATTCAGATAAAATTTATAAGGTATCCATCATGGCGCGCACGCGGCGCAGGACGCGCTCGCGTCCGAGAATCTGCATAACGGTATACATATCCGGCGAATTGACACGACCGGTGACCGCAATGCGCAAAAACATACTGACGTCCCCGACATGCCCACGATACGCTTCCGGATTTTTCTTATACAGCTTCACCTCGGGCGCGTATCCGATCGAAGCGGCGATTTCCTTGATTTTGGAGAACCATGCGTCGCTGTCATCCGACTCGTCAAAGGAAGCCGCGAACGCGTCCAGCGCACGCCGGATATCATCCCGTGCAAACGTATCCGGATATGCGTCCGTTACGCGGAAATACGCGTCGTAGAAAAAGCCCATGTAATCCCGTACGCCGCTCCAGACCGTGATGTCCTTGCGCGGCTTTGCGCCGCCGCGTCCGATTGCGAGAATCCGTTTCGCATATGCCGGATCCGCCGCCAGCTTCCCGGCAAAATCGGGGTCATACTCCGATGCCCACGCGAAAACCTGCTCGTATACCTCCTCCGCGCTCATGCGGGAGATCACGTTGCGGGAAATATCGTTCAGCTTGTCCAAATCGAACAGAGAGCCGGAAACCGCCATCTTCTTGGTCGAGAACGGGAAATCCTCCATCGGCGCGTCCGGATGTCCGCCGCGCCATTCCTCGTAATTGGAGTTCAGCAAGGTCATCAGGTATTCGCGCACGACGGATACCGGATATCCCTGCGCGTGATAGAACGTCAGAGCCGCCTCCGGATCCTTTCGCTTGGAGATCTTACGCTTGCTGCCGCCGTCCAGCTTCAGCACCTGAGCGGTATGGCAGTACTTGGGCATTTTGAAGCCGAGCGCCTGGAACAGCTGGATATGAAACGGCAGCGTGGACAGCCAGCTTTCGTCCCGGACCACGTGCGTCGTGCGCATCAGATGGTCGTCGACCGCATGCGCGAAATGATAGGTGGGGATGCCGTCGCTTTTGAGGATCACGTGATCGATATGGTTCTCGGTGACGTCGATCACTCCCTTGATCTGATCGGTGAACTTCAGCTTGTTCGTATCGCTGCCCTCCGAGCGGAAGCGAAGAACGAACGGAACGCCATCGTGCAGCTTCTCCTGAATTTTCTCGAGCGGAGCATCGCGCCAGACCGCAAATTCGCCGTAGTAACCGGGGGTCAGCTTGGCAGCCTCCTGCTTTTCACGGATGGCGCTCAGCTCGCTTTCCGTGCAGAAGCAGGGATACGCCTTTCCCTCCTTCACCAGCTGCTTGGCGTATGTCTGATAGATCGCCGCGCGTTCGCTCTGACGGTAGGGACCGTAATCTCCTCTATCGCCGTCTGCCGTCGCGCCCTCGTCAAAATGGACGCCGAGCTTGGACAGCGTTTCGATAATCAGCGCGACGCCGTTTTCCACCGTTCGCTTTGCGTCCGTATCCTCGATACGCAGATAGAACACGCCGCCCGAGGTATGCGCCAGCCGCTCATCGGTGAACGCGCCGTACAGATTTCCGATATGCAGAAAGCCGGTCGGACTGGGAGCAAAGCGGGTGACCTTGGCTCCCTCGGGAAGCTGCCGCGCCGGATAGCGCGCTTCCATATCCTCCGGCGTCGTTTGTATGTGCGGATAGAGAAGCTCCGCCAAATAGCCGTAATCCATTTCATTCTCCTTGCAGATAGACATTGAATTGTTTTTGTTCGAGCAGTGAGGACGTTCCTCCGTGTCCGGGAAAAATACGAAGCTCGTCCGGCAGCCGATGAAGACGCGAAAGGGAGCGGCGCAGCTGCACGTCGTCCCCGCCGGGCAGATCCGTCCGTCCCACGCCCATGTCGAACAGCGTATCTCCCGTGAAAAGAAGCCTGTCCGCTTCATAGCACACCGATCCCGGTGAATGCCCGGGCGTATGCAGGACGCGGAGCGCGCCCTGTCCGAGCGGAATCGTCTCTCCTTCCCCGAGCAGGCGCTCCGCCGGGCGGTACAGGTGATTCTCATGGAGGAAGAGTGCCGATACATTGGCGATCGGATCCGCAAGCGCCGCTGCATCCGCCGCGTGCAGCGCGGCAGGAGCGCCGGTGGCGCCGCGCAGAGTATCCAGCGAAAAGATGTGGTCGAAATGTCCATGCGTCAGCAGGATCCAGCGAAGGCTCAGGGAACGCTGCCGGAGAGAGGAAAGGATCTCCTCGCACGAAGCGGACGGGTCAATCACCGCCGCCTCGGCGGAGGACGGATCGTATATCAGCCAGCAGTTGGAAGCAAAGCCCTGTGCCGGTATCTGCAGGACCTGATACTCCATACGGTACCTCCCACGGATGGATTTGCGCCGCGGTCATCCCGAAAAGGGATCGGGTGTGACGCCCTGCCAGCCGCACGCGTACAGCGACGGGATGGCAGCCGTTCAGACAGCGCAGTTAATTTTTTTCATTATACCACAGCCAAAGCATTTCGTCCATAGGCGCTGCGCCGATTTCTATTATTTTTTGCCAATCCGGCAAATATAAACCGCAAATCGACGCTTTCAGTTGCATTTTTCGGGCATCTATGCTATACTATTCTTCGTAAACGTATGTTTTACTCTGACTCGGAGAAAGGACGCGCCGCACGGCGCTCGGGTACCGCTTATGCCAGACCAGAAAAACGTCGCTTTCCGCACCTCACTCAGCGGATACAACCGCGAGGACGTCAACCGCTATATTCTGGACGCAGACCGTGCCGCCGAGGAACGTGAAGCCGCACTGAAAGAAGATGCGTCCGCGCTGCAGGCGTCCGTTTCCCGTCTGGAGGTACAGTGCGAAGAGCTTCGCGCGCAGGCAGAGAACGCCAGGCAGGCGCAGTCCGCAGCGGAAAGCGTTCTTGCTTCCCTGCGGGAAACGATCGATCATCTGAAAGAGGAAAACGCCTCTCTGCGCGACGCCGCAGCTTCCCTGAAGCAGGAAGCAGACGTGCTGCGTCAAAGCAGTGCCCCTCAGACTTCCGCCGCCGACATGGAAAAAATGCAGAAATACGATCAGATCAGCGCACAGATCGGCGACATCCTCATCCATGCGAGCAATTCTGCCGACAGGATCATCGCACAGGCGAACGAACAGGCTGCCCGCCTCCTCGCCGAAACGGAGGACGATTCCCAGTATATTCACGCGCGTCTCTCTGCGGCAGCGGACGAAGCGCTCTCAAAAATCAGCGGACTGCTGCATGAAGCAACGGACAATTGCCTCTCGGAGCTGATGCTCACGCTCCGGGAGATGCGGGACGGCGCAAGCGCGCTTCTGGAGGATTTCAAGACAAAAGACGGGGAGATGGGTGAGAAAATCGCCTACTACCAAAGCGGCGTTTCCGACTCGGTCGCACAGACTCTGTCGGACATGGACGAAAAATACGGGATCCGTCGGACGCAGACAGATACAGCCGAAGAATAAATACCACACGCAACGGGAGGCATGCATGGACGCAGAAAACAAACGTATCGGACAGCGGATCCGCGCGCTGCGTCTCAGCCGTTCCATGACGCAGAAGCAGCTCGCAGGCGATTCCATTACGCGCAACATGCTCAGCCTGATCGAAAACGGAAGTGCTTCTCCCTCTCTCGCTACGCTCACGGAGCTGGCGCATCGTCTCGGCGTGCCCGTCGGGTATTTTTTCGCATCCAACGATGAGGAGATCTCGCACTTTCTGAAAATGGGCATGATCGAAGAATTACGGAAGCTGTACGGTTCCGGAAAATACACGGAATGCCTCTCTTTGTGCGCGACCCTCTCCCGTCCGGATGAGGAGATCCAGCTTCTGATCGCCGAGTGCAATCTCGCTCTCGCCGACAAGGCCTTTCAGAACTATGCGCTCGCCAGCGCCTCCGCCTGTCTGGAGAAGGTCTCCCGCGCTGCCGCACGCTGTCTCTACCTTTCCGACCGGATCGCCGGGACGACGGAGTATCTTTCGCTTCTGATCCGCAGCGTCAGTCTCACGGAAATTCCGGAAAAGCTCGGCGAGCCGGCTTCCTTCGCAAAATCCTATATCCCGGCGGAATTCATGATCTATGTCCGCGCGCTCCGTCTGGCCGAAAGCGGCGACACAGCAGGTGCCGAGGACATCTGCCAAAGCGGTCTGATCTCCTCCCCTGTCTATCTCGATTTTCTGCACGCCCGGCTTCTGATCGCGGAGGGGAGGACGGAGGAGGCGGAGCCGCTTCTCCGCCGTCAGCTCACTGCCGCTTTTCTCGGCTTCTTTACAAAGCTGCACCTGCTGAACGCCATGGAGCTCTGCGCCAGCGCAGCAGGAGATTTCAAAAGTGCCTATCAGTTTTCCACGCAGAAGGTACGGCTGCTCGAGCAGTTCGCAAAATAAAATTCCGCCGCACGGGAGTGTTTCGCCTCCTGTGCGGCGGAATTCGTCTGTTGTGCGGTCTCAGCTCTGCGGTTTCTGCTGAACCGCAGCCGCGCCGTTTTCCTCTGAAATATCGTCCGTGTATTCCTCCTCACCAAATGAAGAGGCGGCATTCTCGCGGATCACGAAGTCCGTATTCTCCGTCAGACCGTCCTTGGACATCATCTGCTCCAGAACCTCGATATCGCTGGAGATATCCATACTTTCCGCTTTGAAGAGCTGATCGAACTGCTGCTCAAAGCCAACAACCAGCATGTCGAGGATCTTTTCGATATTCTCTTTAGCATCCCGCATGTTCTGCCCCGCGACGCCGACCCGTTCGATCCTGCTGTAGGACTCAAGCAGCTTGAGCGTCGTCGGAAGATAATAGTTCATGAACATGCGGATCTGTGTCATCTTCTCCGGCTTATCCTTGACGTATTCAAAGATGTTGCGCGTGATCGCCTCAATCTTCCGGATCCGCTCCGACACCGGTTCATCCCGTATCTCGTCGTCCAGACGGCGGATCTTTCTCAGAATGGAATCAAAGTCCGTCATGTCGGTCGTTTCCTCCTCCGCCTCAGCGGAAGGAGCGGCGCTCTCCTCATGTGCGGATGCGCCTGCAATATCGGCTCCGGCGGAGGACATTGTGCGCTTGTACACGTCTCCGTACTGCTGCGCCACGCCGTCCGGCTGTGCGTCCGGGGTGCGCATAAAGCACAGATTGGTCATATCGATATACGCCTGATCGCCGAACACGCCGTCGTCGATCATCCGCTGCAGATCGCGCCGCACTTTGGCAATCTTATAGGAGGTTGCGCTGGACAGCTTGGTCAGGCTGTAGCTCTCGCGGTCGCCGATCATGGCAGCATAACGAACGGCGTCCCGCTCACGGCGTTTCAGCACATCAGCGGCAGCCCAGGAAACACCGCCGCCGATGAGCAGATACAGGGATGCAAGAAGATCGCCCAGTCCGCCGTAAGCCAATCCGCTGCTGATGATATCCGTGAGCGTTCCGAGACCGGAAAGGATGCCGCACGCCAGGAGCGCGACAGCCGCGATACGCAGTATCTTGGCCGCGGACTTTTTCTTTTTCTTTTTCTGAGCCGGCGCGGCGGGAGCGGCGGTGCGCACATCCGCGCCGCGTCCGGCGCTGTAGATATTTTTATTCTGCTGCGCAGCGGGACGCGCGGCAGCGGAATTCTCCTGCGGCTGCTGATATCGCGGAATCTGTTCGTTTGTATACTGGGTGGACGAGCTGTTTGACGTTCTGCCTGAGGAACTGTTCAGCGGGAGCACGCGCAGCAGCGTCAGAACGACGCCTACCGGCCACGCGCCGAATACAAACGAAAGAATAATCAAAATCCACGGAATGTTGATGCCCTGCGGCTTCTTGCTCACGCGCGTTCCTCCTATGCGGAAATGGGAAAATCAGAAAAACAAATCAGTCCAGAGTCTTCAGGTAATCCATGCAGCGGCGAACCTCTTCCTCGCCGGTCGGGTCCAGGCCTTCGCTTTCGACCACGATGCCGAGTCCGCGCTCTATAGCTTTCCGGCGTACCGCGGCAACCGGCGCTTCTCCGCTTCCGAGAGAGCAGCCCTTGCCGTCCTTTGAGCCGTCCTTGAGATGGATCAGCTTCACACGGTCGCCGAGGCGATCCAGCGTAGCGACAGGATCCTGTCCCGCGACAAAGTTCCAGTATGTATCCAGCTCAAAGAGGATGTCGCATTTCTGCTCGAGCTCGGAATGGATGATATAGCCCTCCTCGCTCATCGGAAGAAACTCTCTGTGATGATTGTGGAAATACAGCTCGATGCCCTCGGCGCGCAGCTTCGGGGCCACCATATTGCACTGATCGATGAAGGTGTTCAGCTTCTCGCGGGTGGAGAGATCGTGACCGGGGATAATATATCTCGTATTGCCGATCTCCTTATGATAAGCGACCGTTTCCTCGAAATGATTCACAAGGTCGGCAAGCGGCGAATGCGTTCCGATCACCTCCAGATGATACTTGTCGAGCATATCGCGGACTTCCTTGGCGCTGTGTCCGAAGAATCCGGCAAACTCCGCGTACGCGTATCCCATTCCGGCGACTTTTCCGAGCGCTCCGTCGAGATCATCCTTGGTAATATCGCGAAGGCTGTACATCTGAATTCCGTATTTCATAGTTTCCTCCTGCCGCTGGCGCGGCTCCATGTTATTTTCTGGATTCGTACATGATTTTGTTTGTACTGTATGTAATTATATATGCTGCGGCGTTTGTTTTCAATAGTCCTGTGTGAATTTTCCCGGTTATCCGCCGGAAATCCGGTACCGGACAAAATGTCCCTGCTTTCCGTCCCGGATAACGGCGCCGACATCCTCCAGCACGCGCATCATGGCGCTGACGTCGCGTCCGCGGTATTTCATTTGACGGGCGAGATCGCCGGAGGTGACGGCGCTTCCCGGCGGGAAAGGCAGCAGCGTCAGATAATCGCCGGCGTCGTGAAAATCGTAGATGCCGAAAATATCCGTCGGGATCCGCTCGTAGCGCGAGGAGCCTCGTTTTTTCGTGCGGCTCCGGCGTCCGTCCAGCAGCCGGTATTCATCAATTTCCAGAAGCACGGCGCGCACCGTCAGGTTCGGATGCGTCAGATAGGGACGCAGAAAAACCATCTCCGGTACAGCGTCGAATGCTTTCCCCTTTTTGGGCGACAGGTTCCGCTTGGATATATCGCCGCTCACCGGATCGATCCAGGACACATATTTGCGTACGGCGATCGGATACACGATCACAACGGGATACTGCGGCAAAAAAGCCTCCAGCTTGCCGCGCATATCCGCAAAGCCGGAGGTTTGTATTTCCGTGATTCCCGCCGGATTCAGGATATCGGCAATAAATCCGGCAAAGGGCACTTCTCTGCATGACTCCGAGGGTTCAAAGTAGCTTTTCAGAATCAGATGGAGCTTTTTTTCCTTATATGTTCCGATATTGAACCGCGCGTGCGTGCCTATGCTTGCTTCATAGCACAGACTCAGAAAACGCGCGCGGTTGAATTCCCGCTCACCCATTCAGTACTTGGTTTTCAGCCACTGGAGAAGCTCGTCGATATCCGACTCCGAGAGCTTCTTGTCCTTGTACAGCGCATCCATCATGCGGACGAAGGAGCCGCCGTGATACTGATGGATGAACTGCTCCGTGACAGAGCGCAGATACGGCTCGCGCTCGGCGAGCGGAATATAATACCGCTCCTTGCCCTGTTTATAGGAGGTGACGTATCCGCGGTCCTCAAGCCGCACAAGAAAAGAGATCAGCGTCGGCGCCTTCCAGCCCCGTACGCGGCCCACCTTTTCCATCAGGTACGCAGTATTCAGCGGAGGCTCTCCCTCCCAGATCGCCTGCATCACCTCAAATTCGGCATCCGGCAGTTTTTTTGAATAATCGATCTCGCGGTCATGCTCGCCGGAATCCTTCGGCACGGCTTTCAGGTTATCCATTGTCATCTTTTCGCGCGCTTCTGGACAATCGTCGAAAAGCAACCTCCACGTCACAGATTGAAAGCTGCACCGGCATGTCTTATGCATCCGCCGGCGCATTATGTATTATACACATGTCTAATACGTTTGTCAACCATGATTTCGGAATTTCGGGAAAAATCGAGCCGGGAATTGCCGTCTACAGGATTGACATCTGCCGTTTTTCATTTTATAATTTATTATACAGGTGTTAGGATTCGTCCCGGGATCACGCCAAAACAATAAGGAGGGAGAACTGCTCTGGAACCAATCAGTCTGAAAAGCATCAAGTGGGAAAGCATCAAGTCTATCTTTCAGGCCATCGCATCCGCCGAAAAGATCAGCCGTGCCGATATCTCAAAGCGTACCGGTCTCAGTCTGATGACTGTCGGAAAGGTTGCCGACGCACTGCTGGATATGCATGTGATCGAACAGGCAAAGGAAACCAGAACCTCCGCCGGGCGTCGTGCAGGCATGCTCAGCATTGCTCCGGAAAACTATGCGGTCATACTGGATCTGACCTCCCGCAATTTTTCCATGACTATCGTCAACGTCCGTCTGGAGGTTATGGAAAAATACCATTATGCATACAACGAGGATTTCTATTTTGAAGAAAACCTAACGCTGTACATGAAGGAAGTCGGTCTGTTCCTAAAGCGGAACATGAAACCGGAACACTGCATCGGCTTCGGCGTTTCCGTTCCCGGACCGTATTATCCCGCCGCAGACCGCACGGTCAGCACCCGCATTCCCGAGCTGAACTCCATCCCCATCGCGCAGACAGTGCGCGCCAACCTTTCCCCCTCCGCACTGTACATCGAGGCCGGCTACAACGCGGCGGCTACCTCCAATATCGCGCGCATTCCCAATCACAGCGACATGGTGATCCTCTACTGGTTTGTCGGAGAAAACAATAACTGCGGCACGATCGTCTATCACGGGCAGATCATCCGCGGCGCACACAATACCGCCGGCAATTTCGGACGCATGATTTCATCCGGGTGGAAAACGCTGGAAGCCGCGCTGAAATCCGCCAACACGCCGGAGGAAAACGCCTACGAGCTCGCCAGGGCGATCCACAATGTCGTGATGGTGGTGGATCCGGACTGCATTATTCTGGAATGCGAGCTGTACAAAAACAGCGACGACTTTGTGGGGCTGGTGCGCAATACGCTGAGTGGCAGCTTTGATATGTCCCCCGAATCCATGCCGGAGCTTGTCAGCGCCGGCTGCAAATTCCGGCATTCCCACCGCGGTCTGACGCTTGCTTTGCGTGAGATGTGGCTGTCCAAGCTGATCTTCGGCGACGGCGAATGACCCGCTGCACATAATATCAAACTCAGTATTCATCTGTTCAGGAGAAAATCATGACTGCTCTTTATCCACTCCGGCTCGTCCCGGTATCCAAGGAAATCCTCTGGGGAGGACACAAGCTGAAGGATCGCTATCACAAAACGGCGCCCTTTGACAAGCTCGCAGAATCGTGGGAGCTGAGCGTCCGCCCGCAGGAAATGAACCGTATTGCCGACGGTCCCGCCTCCGATCTGACGCTGGAAGAATACATACGGCAGGCGGGGAACGGTGTCGTTTCCGCCCGCTACGACGGAGGGCGCTTTCCGCTCCTCATCAAATTCATCGACGCCTGCGACAAGCTGTCCATCCAGGTGCATCCGGATGACGCATATGCTCTCGCCCACGAAGGAGAGCTCGGCAAAACGGAGATGTGGTACATCGTCGAAGCGGAGCCGGGAGCCGCGCTCGTCTACGGTCTGAAGGAATCTGTGAGCGCGTCGGGGTTTGCCGATGCGGTACATGCGGGCAGGATCGCAGATACGCTGCGGTATGTGCCGGTACACGCAGGCGAATGCTATTTTATTCCGTCCGGTCAGGTACACGCCATCGGCGTCGGCATTCTGATCGCCGAGATCCAGCAGAACTCCAACGTGACCTACCGCGTATATGATTACGACCGCAGGCAGGCGGACGGCTCTCTGCGCGCGCTCCATACCGAGAAAGCACTGGACGTTGTGCGCGTCCGGACCGACGCCGAAATCGACGGTATCCGCTTTGCGCGCGGGAAGGGGGACGCTTCCGTCCTTGCCGACTGCCCGTATTTCCGGGTGCGGAGGCTCACAGGGAATGCGCTTCCCTGTACGGTGGAAACGAAGGACAGCTTCATTTCTCTGCTCTGCACGGACGGCGCTGGCGTGCTTCTGTGCGAAGGAAAGTCCTATCCGGTAGAACGGGGGGATTCCTACTTCATTCCGCGCGGATGCGCGCCGTGCGAGCTGCGGGGCACAGCGGAAGTACTTCTGACGGAAACGGCAGAATAATCCCGGATACACTCCGGCAGCGCGAAATCGCCAAACGGAACAAACGCGCCGCTTCCCGGCAGGGAGCGCCTACAGGGGGGGAAAAGCGGCTGTCCGCTCCCCTGTCTTCGTGCTCTCCCGTGCTGTACAAGCCGGAGACGACTTCATGCGTCCATCAAAAAACGGCATGGCTTCTGCCATGCCGTTTTCTTATACGAAACGGCGCTGTTTGAAAGCGCCTTATTCGCCGAGCAGAACCTCCCGGTTCGTTCCGTAGAAAATGTCGCTGCGGCCGGAGATCAATTGACAGAACGTTTCAAAACGATCCCATGAGTCGTCAATATCAAACTCGTACGCATGTCCCCAGATGTATAAAAGCTGCGGCCGGTCCGGCGTCATCCCCGTAAAGCGGCGGGCGAAATCGTACATTTTCTCCCATCCGCAGCAATGATAGACGGTCGGGCGGAAAACGTACAGATCCGGCTGCTCGTCAAAGCTCTCGCTGGATACAATCGTGCGCGCATAGCGAATTCCGGTGTGCTTCCGGATCAGGTCCGCGACATGCTCGCTGTAGTTGGTCCCGCCGCCCGGATACGCCATGCCAACGACCTCGTATCCGACAAGCTCCGAGAGGGCGAGCCTGTCCTCCTCGACCTGCCGGATCACCTCCTCGTCCGACAGGGACGGAAGCAGCGGATGCGTCAGCGTATGCGCGGCGACCTCGTGTCCTCGGTAGATCTTTTCCACCTCGCAGGGACGCGGCTTCACGTGCGCGACCGTCACATCGGAACGGATCAGCGCTCCCGCTTTTCCAAGCAGACCGGAATTCAGATTGAAGGTCGATTTCAGTCCGTAGCGGTCCAGAATACGGATCAGGCGCTGATCCTGCGTCACGCCGTCGTCATAGCTGAACGTGACCGCTTTCATTTTGCCGTGAAACATGACGGCGTCTCAGAGATTATAGCGGATCCCGCGCTCGTATCCGCTGTTCATCAGATCGGATTCGTATACGTACAGGTTGCCGTAGCTCCAGTTATAGGAACTGCCGCAGTGACGGTCAAAGGTGATCCACATATATTTGGTACGGTTGCCGCACGGAACGGGAATGATGGTGCCCCAGCCGCGGAAGCCGCCGTCGTCATAATCGCAGCGCACCGGTTTGAAGTGCGAGAGATCCGACAGATCGTAAATATTGTACTGCGCGCGGGTATGGAAGTTGGAACCGCAGCAGAAATACAGCTTTCCGCCGACGCGGATAATGGAACCGCCGGTGTTTTCACCGCTCAGCGTTTTGTCGCGGAAGGTATAGCCGGAGAACGGCTCGTCCGATTCAAACAGGAAATAGCGGTAATTCTTACGATCTCCCTCCTGCACCAGACGGCAGATCGTCATGTACCATTTGCCGCGCTCGCGGTCATATACGAAATCCGGATCCTCGTCGCCGAACTTCGCCATCCAGAGCGTATCATCGGAAAGGTCTGCACGCGCAGAGGACGCGCCCCCTGCCTGCGCGCTGAGTGTATCCTCCTGCTGCGCGCCGAGCTGCTCAAGCGGCATCAATTCGGCGTCCACCACGTTGATGCCGTAGCGGAGATCGGCAATGGAGGTGGCGTGGCACAGAATATGACCGTGGGAGAATGCGCACGCCCACAGATACCATTCGTTGGTATACCGGTTGAAGAGAATGGAGGAGGCAACGTCGGAGCACCAGATGTCGTCGCCGCAGTCGAAGAACACAGCGCCCTCCAGCTTGAACTCGCACGAAGACGGATTCCAGGAAATGACCGACTGGAAACCGCCTTCCTGCAGGCGTGTAGACATCGTCAGAAACAGTTTTCCGTCTGAGAGGATCGGCATACCGTCCTCATAACGGATCGACTTCATATCGCCGTGGCTGATGCCTCCGTCCAGATAGAACTCCACCGAATCGGCGGAAAACTCTCCGCCGGGGCAAACCTCATACCAGAGGGACGCCGTGGCGTTCACGAAAGTGCCGTGCCGCAGAATATGGGCGAATTCCGGAAGATTCAGCGTCAGGACATGGCACGGCTTTTTATCCGTGCGCAGATAGACGTCGAATTTTCTGGCGCGTGCGTTCACGATCAGGCTCATGCCGGGGATAAAGGCATACGCGTCCTCTTCCACCTGGACGCCGCGCGAAACGCCGCCGACGAGAAGCTCGTGACAGACGCGCACATGCTCGCCGCAGCGCTTCAGGAATATACGCAGCGTCGGCTCGTCCTCCTTTGTATAGGAGGAGCGATCCCCTGCCGCCGCATGAATCTCAAAGCCCGCCGCCGCATCCGTCAGCGAGCAGATGACCGTCTCATAGGCGGCATACGGAAAGTGCTGTCCGAGAAGGCGCGCCTTGAAGGCGCTTTGCTCCGTCGGGTTCCAGACGGTGAATCTGCCGTCCGCTGTCCGCTCGGCAAGAGTCCCTTCCCCTCCCATCCCGGTCACAGGATACGGATCTCCTCTGTCCGTTGTCAGCCAATCCTTATAAAAACTCATTTCACCGAGCTTCATTTTCAGGGTTTTATACGGATTTACAGAAAATTTGCGGCGGAATTTCATGTCATATATGGAATTCTCCGCACCGCTTCTCAATTCGCGGTCTACAATCGACTGAATCATATTCTGGTTCTCCCTATATCTGGTATTGTTTTTTCATTATATCAGACAGCGCAGCGTATGTCAATCCATTTTCCGAAAGGCGAAATTTCCCCTTGCC
>JBJDZH010000027.1:0-24707 GCA_051867895.1 Eubacteriales bacterium | reverse complement strand
CAGACAGCGCAGCGTATGTCAATCCATTTTCCGAAAGGCGAAATTTCCCCTTGCCTTTGCGCGCCGTATGTGTTACAATGGGAAAAACGTATCGTTCAGTAACATGAAAGCTGTTATGCAGCGGAAAGGAATTTTTTATGAAACACCTGATACGGATCCTCGTACTCGCCGCGCTCTCGCTCACGCTTCTCGTCTCCTGCGGAGGAGAACCGGAGATTCCGGAGGACGTTGATTTCGCCGCCTGTCTTGTAACAGAAAACGTCGGCGGCATGCTGACCGTCACCGGCACGACAGAACTCGGAAAAGCGCAGTCCGTTCTCGTTATTCCCGCCTCCATCGACGGCGCTCCCCTCAAATCCATCGCGGAAGGCGCTTTTGACGGATGCCAGAAGCTGAAAACCATTTATATCAACGCGGACTCCTCCATCGCATACCTGAACAACGGCGCGTTCAAAGGCGCCATTTCCCTCTCCCGCGTCGTGATCGGGAAAAAGCACAGCGAGATCACTGTCAGCAGCGGACTGATGGATGGTGCGGCAAGCAGCGCGAAGATCTGCGTACCGGCTGAGTATTTCGCAGATTACACCACCGACTACCAGTGGGGCGCTTTCTCCTCCCGCATCGTCAAGCAGTCCTGACGCTCTCTTTCGTCTCCGCGCTTTGCGCGAACGATGCAGACGGCGCGGGCACCCGGATTTCCGAGCGCCCGCGCCGTTCTTTTGCGTCGCCGATCTGTCATCAGTCCATAAAGACGGAGAAAACCTTATCGTAATAGGCAATGACAGCCTGCTTGCGCGCTCCGAAATAGGAAGCGATGTCCGTCGAGTTATTCCGGAGAAGATCCTGCAGGTAAAACGAACAGCCTTTCCAGTTGTCAAAGACATACCCGAAATCGAATATGCGGCACTCCAGAAGCATATCCACCATGGCAGCGTCCGCGGGCGAACTGGAATAGCGCGTTTTCAACGTCTGATCCAGATAGACGGGAAGCACCTGCTTATAGGTTTCCGCGCTGAGCGCCTCCATGACGATGCCAACCAGTTCCGTGTCCCCGCATACACGGGAAATGCCGATACTGTGCGCGCTGCCGTCGACCATGGTATAATACGAATCCTGCTCCTCGTTCAGCTTCGGATACGGAATGATGCCGTATTCATGCCCGAAATCGCCGAACGAAGTAACCGCATGATGCAGAAATCCGTTGGCAAACAGCGCTCTCTCCTCCGAAAACAGCTTGATTCCGACGCTCTGTGAGCTCATGTCCGAATACACGCCCTGATAATCCGTGAAAAGAGAGACGACCTTTTCCACAATATCGGGGAGCTTCTCCGTATAATAGGAAAACGTGAAGGTTCCGTCCTTTTCGCGGACAAAAATCGGATTGTCAAACGCCCACAGATAGGTGACGACGTTGGACTGTCTGCCGCTTGCCAGACCGAAATAATCCCCTTCATCCACGGAGCCGCTTCCGTTTTTATCCACATAAATGGACGCGACCAGCTCCGTCAGTTTATCATAGGTCCATTGTCCGGCTTCCACCAGCTCATACATATCGGGAAGCTGATACGACTCTGCCATTTCCTTGTCAAAGAACATACAGTACGTATGGCTGACCGGATTGATCGCCGCATCGCTGATGGCGACGAAGGTACGATCGTTGATCGTCAGGCATTCCCGGTTGGACGCCGGCCACCATGGCTGTTCAAAATTGATGTACGGGATCTCCTGCCAGTTCATATAATTCCCGGCGACCGCGGGCGCGCCGTTGACGACCATGTTCAGGGATACGACATCGAACGCCTCGCTGTCGCCTGCACGCACGATCTGGTCGACATACGCCGGATTCTTCACCTTATCGTGCGGCTGGATGTTTTCCTCTATCACGATATCAAACCGATCCTCGATCGTGCGGTTCCGCTCATACTCCGCATCGTTCACCGCTTCGCCCGTGTAATCCTCAACGACATACTGGTTCCCTGTCGTGAATATCCGGAATGGACGCCCGTCGAATGTTTTTTCGGGAAGCCCGTCGGGCAGCAGCGCACGCCGCTCCGCCTCGCTCAGCTCCGCCGCGGGCGAAGTCGTATCCGCCGCAGACGTGCCAGCCTCCGTCTGGGGCGCTTCATCTTCCGTTTGTGCGCAGCCTGACAGCACGCCAAGCGTCAGCAGCACTGCCAGCACGGACGCGCTCCCTTTTGCCGCCATCCCGTTTCTGCGCTTCATGCTCTTTCCTTTCATGGTATCCTCCGATCATATTTCCGGAATCCACCGGGCGTTCCGGTTCTGCTTTCATACACTTATTCTACCATCCCATTCACACATATTCCATGATATATGTGAAATAAAACATGGAGAATGTGACATATACGTATTGCAAAATTCCGGAGAAACTGGTATACTTTTCGGGAAAGGACGGTGTGTTCGCTTGACGGAAATCAATCTTCTCCGGGAGCTTCCCTGCGGCATTCTCTTTCATGACCACAGGACTGCCGCCACGCCGGACATGCCCGGTCACATTCCGCACACTCATGAATTCTGTGAGCTGTACTTCTATCTGAGCGGCAAATGCTCCTATATGGTGGAAAACGGACTGTTCGACCTTACCGGCGACACGGTCATCTTCACCCGCCCGGGGGAGCTGCACTGCGTACGCGTCATGGAGCCGTGCAGCTATGCGCGCAGCTATTTCTACATCCCTCCGAATGCGCTTTCCTTTCTGGGCGAGCCGTCTCCCATGCGTTTTTTCTTCAACCGTCCCTTCGGACAGAGCAACTATCTCCGCATGCCGCCCGACGCAGCCTCCGAATGCCGGGAGCGGCTTGGGGAGATCCGCAGCGGCATGCAGAGCGACTCGCCGGACCGGTCTGCCAACGCCTTGGCACAGCTGCTCTTGATTCTTGCGGCGGTCAACCGCGTTCTGGACACGGATGGCTCCCATGCCGTTCACGCCGCGGAGAGCAGCGCGATCCTGAGCGAAGCGCTCCGCTGCATGAATGCGGAGATCGGCGAGATCCGCTCCGCCGACGATCTGGCACGCCGGCTGTACGTATCGCGCGAATACCTGTCCCGTCTTTTCAGCCGGACAATGGGCATCACGCTCAGCCGCTATATCACGCTGAAGCGCATTGAGCTTGCCAAGCGTCTGCTGAGCGAAGGCGCCGCGCTGAACGACGTATGCGCTGCCTGCGGCTGGGGGGATTATTCCTATTTTATCTCGCTCTTTCACCGGGAAACGGGCGTTACCCCCGCCAAATACCGCAGCGGAAAAAAATGACGATGCGGCGTACAGGCGGAAACAAAAAGCTCCTCCGCCGGGAGGAGCGGAAAACAAAAAGCCCGCCGGAGCATGGCGGGCATATCTGTTTTCTCAGTTCATGGAATTGTAGAGCTTCGTAAACTGGCTCTTTTTGTGAGCGGCTGCGTTCTTGTGGAGGATACCGTGGCAAACCGCCTGATCGACCTTCTTCACGGCGACTCTGTAAGCAGCTTCGGCATCCGCCTTGTTGCCCGCCTCCACCGCCGCCAGATACTTCTTGACTGCGGTACGAAGCTGACTCTTGAACATCTTGTTCTGAAGCGTCTTGGTGGCGATCACCTTCACACGCTTCTTCGCGCTTTTAATATTCGGCAAAACATTCACCTCCCCGTCGTAAAATATCCGTGATCCTCGAATGTGCGCATCTGAGAGGGGATGCGGACATCCTTTCATACATTGTAGTATTATAGCACGTTTTTTTCTGCATTTCAATAGATTTTCGAGAGTTTTTTGAAATTATTTCTGTCCCGGTCGTCTTTGCTCCGGCACAGGAAAAACCTTGCATTCCGCCTTGTTTTGTGCTATACTATAATGTGTTATATTTTTGTATTCCGCGAATCTTCCAAATGGAAAGGACTGCCCGCGCCGCACGCGGACATAACCGCTACACTCATGAAATATTTTGTACTCATTCCGGACGGGATGGCTGACCGTCCGATTCCGCAGCTCAACGCAAGAACGCCGATGGAAGCAGCCGACAAGCCGCATATGGATGCACTCGCAAGGCTCTCCGCAGGCGGCACCGTTCTGAACGTCCCCCCCGATATGGTACCGGAAAGCGATACGGCGAATCTTGCGATCCTCTCCTATAATCCCTCCGTCTATTCCCGCGGACGTTCTCCGCTGGAAGCGGTAAGCATGGGGATCGATCTTGCTCCGGACGACACCGCGATCCGCTGCAATGTAGTAACGCTCTCCGACGACGAGCTTCCCTACGAGCAGAAAACCATGGTCGACCACAGCGCGGACGAGATCACGACGGCGGAAGCCGCGCAGCTGGTGGACGCGCTCAATGAGGCGCTTCCGCTTCCGGGACGGCATCTCTACACCGGCGTCAGCTACCGGCACTGCCTTGTCTGGAAGGACGCGGACCCATCCTATAAATTCGACCGTCCGCACGATATCATCGGGCGCGTGATCGGCGATTATCTTCCGAAGGAAGAGGACGGCGGCGCGCCGTTTCTGGAATACATGAAGCGCGGCTTCGAGGTGCTCAATCACCATCCGGTGAACGAAGAACGCCGCCGCCGCGGGCTGCGTCCGGCGAACTCTCCGTGGCTCTGGAGCCCGGGGAAGAAGCCTGCGCTTCCCTCCTTCTCCGAGAAATGGGGACTGCGCGCCTCCATTATCTCCGCAGTCGATCTCATCAAGGGAATCGGACTGTGCGCCGGCATGGAGGTGATCTCCGTGGAGGGCGCGACCGGCAACTATTCCACCAACTACACGGGCAAGGCAAACGCCGCGATCGACGCGTTCCGCCGCGGCAGCGATCTGGTATATGTCCATGTGGAGGCGCCGGATGAATGCGGACACCGCGGAGAATGGGATATCAAGGTCAAGGCGATCGAAAAGATCGACTCTCTGATCCTCGCTCCTGTGTACAGCTATCTGCGCGAGAGCGGCGAGCCCTTCAAGATCCTCGTTCTGCCGGATCACCCCACGCCCGTCGAGCTGCGCACGCACTCGCACGAGCCTGTCCCGTATTTTCTGTACGATTCCCGGAAGGCCGTAAGCGGTATGCCCGCCTTCACCGAATCAAACGCCGTGAAGCTGGAACACTATATTGACGACGGAAGCACGCTGCTTGACACCATGATCGAACACTGACCGCCCTTTTCGAAAATCCATGAAAACGCAGGAGTGATACGACATGCAACAGGAGGAAAGAATTCCCGACGGGCAACCACAGGACGTTCCGGGATCCACGCAGATCCCCGCGCCGGAAGGAGAGCCTGCCTCTCCCATTTCCCCGGAGGAGGGAAAACGGCCGGACGCACGCAAAGCGGTCAGCGATCTCTTCGATGTGATCGAGCTGTTCGTCCTCTGCGCTGCTGTAATTCTGACGCTGTTCACGTTCGTGGCGCGTCCGACAGTCGTCCGGGGACCGTCCATGCAGGATACACTGCACGAAGGCGATTATCTGATTGTAGCCGAAGCCGGATACCATCCCAGCCAGGGCGATATCATTGTGATACAGAACGTCTCCCTGACGCACTACGGTGAGCCGATCGTGAAGCGCGTGATCGCGGTCGCCGGGCAGACGATCGATATCGACTTTGCCACATGGACGGTAACGGTGGACGGAATTGCGCTTGAGGAGCCGTACCGGAAGGTAACCAGCGACAGACTGCTCACCTCAGACTGGAGCTACCCGATGGAAATCCCGGAGGGATACGTGTTCGTCATGGGTGACAACCGCAATCATTCCGCGGACAGCCGCACGGCGGAGATCGGTCTGATCGATGAGCGCTGCGTAGTCGGAAAAGCAGTACTGCGCGTATTTCCGTTCAGCCGCATCACGCTCTTCGACTGATGCGCCGCCTTTCCAGCTACCCACAATAACAATAAACCAGGAGGTGCCGGCGTATGCCGTCCCAGACGATACAGTGGTTTCCCGGACACATGGCGAAGACACGCCGGATGATCTCGGAAAACCTCAAGCTCGTGGACATCACCATTGAGCTGCGCGACGCGCGCATTCCGCTCAGCTCCAGAAATCCGGAGATTCTGACTCTGACCGCAGGCAAGCCGCTGCTTACGCTGCTGAACAAAGCTTCGCTCGCAGACCCCGCCGCCACAGCGCGCTGGCTCGCACACTGCCGCGCAGAAGGCACCGATGCGATTGCGATCGACTGCGTGAGCGGCGAGGGGCTGAACAAAATCGCTCCGACGGTGCGCCGCATTCTGGCAGACAAGCTGAAGCAATACGAAAGCAAGGGGATGCACGGGCGAGCCCTCAAAGCCATGATCGTCGGCATCCCGAACGTCGGAAAATCTTCCCTTGTGAACCAGCTCTGCGGCGCGAAAAAGGCAAAGGTGGAGGATCGCCCCGGCGTCACGCTGAACAAGCAGTGGGTGACTACCTCCGCCGGGATCGATCTTCTGGACACGCCAGGCGTGCTCTGGCCGAAATTCGACGATGAAATCATCGGGCAGAATCTGGCGGCGACCGGCGCGATCCGCGATGCGATCCTCGACACCGAATCTCTGGCAGCTATCCTGTGCGCGCGTCTGCTTCATGTGGCGCCGGAGCTGCTCTGCGCGCGGTACAAGCTGGGGGATCCGGCGGCGCTGGAGGAGCTGAAGCCGTTTGAGCTGCTGGCGCTGATCGGCAGAAAGCGCGGCTTCCTCATATCCGGCGGCGAGGTCGACACGGAACGCGCCGCGGCCGTCCTGCTCGACGAATTCCGCTCAGGAAAGATCGGACGCATCACGCTGGATGCGCCGCCCGAGAAAGAGGCTGACCATGCTTGACGCCGGCTTTGACGCGCGCTTCCGGCGCGCGGGATACGTACACCTGTGCGGCACGGATGAGGCGGGACGCGGTCCGCTCGCCGGTCCCGTTGTCGCCGCCGCCTGCATCCTGCCCGACGGCTTCGTACCCGACGGACTGAACGACTCCAAAAAGCTGACGCAGCGGCAGCGCGAGCGGCTCTATGACACGATTACAGCAAATGCAGTCTGGTGCGCCGCCTCCGCCTCCCCGGAGGAGATCGACGAGATCAATATTCTGGAGGCTTCCCTGCTCGCCATGCGGCGCGCCGTGGCAGGACTTGCCGTACAGCCGGATTTTCTCCTGATCGACGGCAATGTGAACCGCGGCTTTTCTCTGCCCGCACAGGCGGTCGTCTCGGGAGACGCTATCTCCCCGTCGATTGCCGCAGCCTCCGTCATTGCCAAGGTGACGCGCGACCGGATGTGCGCAGAGTTTGACAGGCTGTACCCTGAGTATGGCTTTGCCAGACACAAAGGATATCCGACCCCTGCCCACAAGCTGGCAGTGTATGAATACGGTCCCTGCCCGCTGCACCGCCGTTCCTTTCTCGGTTTTCTGGAGAGAGAACAGGACAAGCTTGCCGCCGCGCTTGAAAAAAAGCGCGCGGCATCCGCCGAATGAAAGCGCGCACGGTGGGACGCTCCGGTGAAGAATCCGCAGCGCTCTACCTGATGCAGAACGGATATGCGATCGACGGGCGCAATGTACATATCGGTCACTACGAAATCGATATTATCGCGCATAACGCGACGCACCTTTTGTTCGCCGAGGTGAAAACGCGCCGCGCATACCCGGATGTGTCCTCGCGCTTCGGTCGTCCCGCTGCCGCAGTGGATGCGCGCAAGCAAAGCTGTCTCCTCTCTGCGGCGCGCGCATATCTCAGCCTGCACAGAGAGGAATACGGCTCCCTGACCCCGAATATTGATGTAATCGAAGTATATATCGATCCTTCCTCCGCGCAGTACCGGGTGCTGGAGATCCGGCATTTCCGCAACGCGGTAAACGGCATGAAAGGAACCGTATGAGGCTTTTTGATCTCCACTGCGATACGGCATCCGAGCTTTACGAAAAGAAGCAGCCGCTGTCCGAGAATTCGCTGCACATCTCACTGAAAAAAACGGCTCCTTTTACCGCATACGTGCAAGTCGCCGCCGTCTGGAGCTGCTGCCGTCTTGAAAACGAGACAGCATGGGAACGCTTTTCTCAAATCGCCGACGCTTTCGACCGGCAGCTCTCCGATTCCCCCGATGCATGCCGTGTCGCCGGCGGAGAGGAGATGCGCGCAGCAGCGGAATCCGGCAGGCGGACGTTTCTCCTTGCGGTGGAGGACGCGCGTATTCTGAACGGGTACATCTCCCGCCTGCATGCGCTTTATGAACGCGGCGTCCGGATCCTGACGCTTTGCTGGGCGGGACGCACCATCATCGGCGGCTCGCACGACACGAACGCGCCTCTGACGCCGTTCGGGCGCGCCGTGGTGCAGCGCTGTTTTGAACTCGGGATCATTCCCGATGTGTCGCACGCATCGCGCGAGGTCACCGGCGAGGTGCTCTCGATGGCGCTGGAAGCCGGCAGACCGGTGATCGCGTCGCACTCCAACGCGTATGCCGTTCACCCCCATACGCGCAATCTGACCGACGACGAATTCCGCGCCATCGTCTCCTTGCGCGGGCTCCTCGGAATCAGTCTGGCGCCGCAGCATCTGTGCGAGGGCGAATGCACGATCGCATCGGCAGCCGCGCACATACGCCACTATCTCTCGCTCGGCGGTGAGGATACCGTCTGTCTCGGCTGCGATTTTGACGGGATCGAAACAACGCCCGCCGGACTTCCGGATGTATCGGCGCTGCCGCGGCTGGCAGAGCAGCTGCGTGCCGAGGGCATGAGCGAGACGCAGATCGACAAAATTTTCTTTCAGAACGCATACGACTTCGCCATGCGGAGTCTGTAAGTGATATATCAAACGGAGTAAAAATCATGAAGTATATCAGCACCCGTGACACCAGTTCGTCCCCGTGTGCCGTGTCCTCCGCGGACGCGATCAAACGCGGTCTTGCCCCCGACCGTGGGCTGTATATGCCGCAGTCCATTCCCCATCTGACGGCAGAGGATCTTACCGCGCTTGCGTCGATGCCGTATGAGCAGCGCGCGGCGGATATTCTCTCCCGCTTCCTTACGGATTATGACAGGGATGCGCTGCTCGCCGACTGCACCGCCGCCTATTCCGAAGAACGCTTTCCCGGCGGCGCCGCGCCTCTTTCCGATATCGGCGACGGCATCTTTTCGCTGGAGCTGTGGCACGGTCCTACCTGCGCATTCAAGGACATGGCGCTCCAGATCATGCCGCGTCTGCTTTCCCGCGCGCTTACCATGACCGGGGAAAAACGGCTGGCACACATTCTGGTCGCGACCTCCGGCGACACTGGCAAAGCAGCGCTGGAGGGCTACCGGGATGTTCCCGGCGTCCGGATCACCGTTTTCTATCCGGTGGACGGCGTCAGTCCGATGCAGAAGCGGCAGATGACGACACAGCTGGGAGAAAACGTCAACGTCTGCGCCGTCCGCGGCAATTTTGACGACGCGCAGAACGGCGTCAAAGCGATTTTCGCCGACGAGGCGCTGGCACAGCGCGCAAACGAGGCTGGCTTCTTCTTTTCCAGCGCCAATTCGATCAACTGGGGACGGCTTGCCCCGCAGATCGTGTATTATGTATCCGCGTACTGCGATCTGGTCAGCCGCGGCGCTGTCCGGATGGGAGAGCCCGTGAATGTATGCGTGCCGACCGGCAATTTCGGCAATATTTTCGCGGCGTATATTGCGCGCGAAATGGGACTGCCGCTCGGACGGCTCATCTGCGCCTCCAATTCCAACTGTGTTCTGACAGATTTCATCCGCACCGGCGTATACGACCGTACCCGTCAGTTCTACAAGACCATGTCTCCGTCGATGGATATCCTCATCTCCAGCAATCTGGAGCGGCTTCTCTATCTGCTCGGCGGCAGCGCGCTGACCGCGCGGTGCATGGCTGAGCTGTCCGCCTCCGGGCGCTACACCGCCCCTGCTTCTCTCATGGAAACGCTGCGCGCCGTGTTCAGCGGATACTTCTGCACGGAAGAAGAAACGGCAGCCGTCATCCGTGACTGCTTCACGCGCCGCGGATATCTGTGCGACACGCACACCGCCGTCGGTCTCGGCGCTGCGCAGAAATATCAGGCGGAATCGGGAGACAAACGTCCGATCATTCTTGCCTCCACCGCAAGTCCGTACAAATTCTCCGCCGATGTCGCCGCGTCCCTCGGCATTCCGCTCCCCTCCGACGCGCCAGAGGACATTCTGAACGCACTGAGCGCCGCGACAAAGACCAGCGTCCCCGAACCGCTTCTTCGCACGCTGAAGCTCCCCGTCCGCTTCTCGCAGACGGTCGATCCGGCGCAGATGCCGGATGTCGTTTTCCAATAAAACGGAATATGCCGCCTGACGGCGGCATATTCGCTGTGTCAAAGAGATTTCGGCTTGAAGGTGGCGCAGACCGTCTCCCCCGATGTGACGGCGAAGCTCGGTCCCACTGCAATGCGGCTCGCCGTACAGCAGTTTTCGCCGTCATGAAATGCGCAGTTTCTCACGTCGCACGCGACTCCCCGCAGATGCTTCGGCGCTCCGCGCCGGCGTTCGCTTGTTTCCGGTTTCTGCATTCTCGTTCCTCCCCGTCGGTTTTCTCCGACAGACCCATGTTGCCCGTTTTCGTCGGTCATTATACTATGAAAGGATTTCCGCGCGGCGGAGCAGGTACCGCATGTCTCTATTTTCCATTGCCGATCTGCATCTCTCCCTGTCCTCCGACAAGCCGATGGACGTTTTCGGCGCACGTTGGAATTCCTATGTGGAAAAAATCGAAAAAAACTGGCGGGCTGTCGTCTCGCCGCAGGATACGGTCGTCGTACCCGGCGATATTTCCTGGGCAATGACGCTGGAGGAAGCGGCGGCGGATTTTGCGTTTATCGATTCCCTTCCGGGGTATAAGCTGATCGGCAAGGGCAACCACGATTACTGGTGGTCTACGCTCTCCAAGATGAGGACTTTTACCGCGCAGCACGGGTTTTCCTCCATCGATTTTCTCTACAACAACGCGTATGCACGGGAGGACTGCATTCTCTGCGGCACGCGCGGCTGGTACGTGGAGGAAAGGCTTCAGAACGCACGTGAGAACGCGGACTATGCCAAGATCGTAGCGCGGGAGGCGGCACGTCTCACGATCAGCCTGAAGGAAGCGGAAGCCCTGCGCGGCGGGACAGATACGGCGGTGCTTGTATATCTCCACTTTCCGCCTGTATTCCGCTCCTTTGTATGCCGGGAGCTCGTCGATATCCTGCATGCGTTTTCCATTCGCCGCTGCTATTTCGGACATATTCACGGCGTATACGACGTACCGCGTTCTTTCGAGTTTGAAGGGATCCGTATGACGATGATCTCGGCAGATTTTCTGAATTTTGTTCCGATGATTACGATGCCGTACGATTTCTGAGCCGCAAACGCTGTTTTTTGCGTAATCTTTCTCAGAATTTTTCTTTTGCACATTGACAGAAAGACGAAAAAATAATACAATATAAAAAGATATGATTTGAAGGAGTAAAAACAATGAGCTTACAGAAATCCGAGCTTATCGATAAAAATCAGTATGAGCTCACATTCGACGTCGACCGCGCAACCTTCGACGCCGCTGTTGACAAAGTATACCGCCGCAGCGCAAAGAAAATCAATGTCCCCGGCTTCCGCCGCGGAAAAGCTCCCCGTTCCATCATCGAGAAGATGTACGGCAAAGGCGTGTTCTATGAAGATGCGATCAACGATCTGATCCCGGACGCATATTCCGCCGCCGCCAAGGAATCCGCGCTGGAGATCGTCAGCCGTCCTGAGTTCGATGTGGAAACCATCGATGAAAACGGCGTCGTTCTGAAGGCGAAGGTTTACGTCAAGCCGGAGGTCAAGATCGAGAATTACCTCGGCATCGAAGCGACCCGCACCGTGACCCCCGTCACCGACGCGGACGTCGATGCCGAAATCGAAAAGGTGCGCGCGCGCAACTCCCGCATGATCGATATTACGGACCGTCCCGCGCAGGACGGCGATATCGCCAATATTGACTACGAAGGCTCCGTGGACGGCGTTCCGTTCGACGGCGGCAAGGCGGAGGGTCACGACCTGAAGCTCGGCTCCGGTCAGTTTATCCCCGGCTTTGAGGAGCAGATCGTCGGGCACTCGATCGGCGACGCGTTTGATGTGAACGTCACTTTCCCCGCCGAATACCACGCTGAAAATCTCGCCGGCAAAGCCGCCGTATTCAAGGTCAAGCTGAACGGCATCAAGTTCAACGAGCTTCCCGCGCTGGACGACGAATTTGTCCGCGATGTTTCCGAATTCAACACGCTGGATGAATATAAAGCCGATATCCGGGCGAAACTCGAGGAGAAGAACGCCAAGACCGCCGACAACGAGGTGGAGGAGCAGCTTCTCGAAGCTCTGATCGGCAAGCTGGAGGCGGATATTCCCGAGCCGATGTTTGAGGCGGAAACGGAAAACTTCGTCCGCGACTACGACAACCGTCTCCGTATGCAGGGACTGGATCTGTCGACCTACTTCAAGTATACCGGCATGGATCTCGATACGCTTCGCAAGCAGATGCGTCCGCAGGCGGAGAAGCAGGTCAAGACCCGCCTTGCCCTTGAGAAGATCGCCGAACTGGAGCAGCTCTCCGTCACCGCTGAGGAAATCGAGGAAGAATTCAAGCGCATCGCGGATGCGTACGGCATGGAACTCGACAAGGTGAAGGAAACGGTCGACTCCGACTCCATTGCAGCGGATCTGAAGGTCAAGAAGGCTGCTGACATGGTCAAAGAAAAGGCTGCCGTCACCGAAGCGGCGCCGAAGGCAGAATAATAAACTTCGTCTCTCCTTTGATTACCGCTGTTTCCGTCGAAGCAGCGGTAATGTAATATATCCACTTTTTTCGCATATTATGACAAAAACCTATGAGCAGATTGCTCGGAAAGGCGGTACAGCTATGGCACTTGTCCCCATGGTAGTGGAACAAACCAGCCGCGGTGAACGTTCCTACGATATTTTTTCCCGGCTTCTCAACGACCGCATCGTTTTTCTGGCGGATGAGGTGAACGATACGACCTCCGCTCTTGTCGTTGCGCAGCTTCTCTTTCTGGAGGCACAGGATCCCGACAAGGATATCAGCCTCTACATCAATTCCCCCGGCGGCTCCGTCACCGCCGGTATGGCGATCTACGACACGATGAACTTCATCAAGTGTGACGTATCCACCATCTGCATCGGCATGGCTGCCAGCATGGGCGCGTTCCTCCTCTCCTCCGGCACGAAGGGCAAGAGACTCGCTCTGCCGAACAGCGATATCCTGATCCATCAGCCGCTCGGCGGGATGCAGGGGCAGGCGTCGGACATCAAGATTCATGCCGACCACATTCTCCGCACGCGCGAGACGCTGAACCGGATCCTATCCGCCAACACCGGAAAGCCGCTCGAGGTGATCGAACACGACACGGAGCGCGACAATTTCATGAGCGCAGACGAAGCTATGGCGTACGGTCTGATCGACCGCGTCATCGAGCACCGTCCGTAAATCACGCCGGAAAGGAATATCGATGGCACAGAACAATAACTCCGGCAGCGGCCGCGAGGATAAGCTCCGCTGCTGCTCCTTCTGCGGGAGAAACGAACGGCAGGTCATGTTTCTCATTCCTTCGGCAAGCGGCGCGTTCATCTGCGACAACTGCGTTGACGCATGCAGCGAGCTGATCTATGAGCAGACGCATCCGCAGGATGATACGTTTACGCTTACCTCCGACTCCCTCCCCGCCCCGAAGGAAATCAAAGCGACCCTTGACGAATATATCATCGGTCAGGATTCCGCAAAAATCGCCCTGTCCGTCGCTGTATATAACCATTATAAGCGCCTGGTCTATAATGATAAAAAGGACGAGAAGAAAGGACGCAGGAAAAAAGCCGCCGTCTCCGACGAACCCGCCGAAGAGGTGGAAATCCAAAAAAGCAATGTCCTTCTGATCGGTCCGACCGGCGTCGGCAAAACCTATCTCGCCCAGACACTTGCGCGGACGCTGCATGTGCCGTTCGCTATTGCGGACGCGACCACGCTGACCGAGGCGGGATATGTCGGCGAGGACGTCGAAAACATCCTGCTCCGCCTGATCCAGGCGGCGGATTACGATATCGAGCTGGCGGAGCGCGGCATCATCTACATTGACGAGATCGATAAAATTTCCCGCAAAAGCGAAAACCCGTCCATCACCCGCGACGTATCCGGCGAAGGCGTGCAGCAGGCACTTCTCAAAATTCTGGAAGGTACCGTCTCCAACGTACCGCCGCAGGGCGGCAGAAAGCACCCGAATCAGGAATTCATCCAGATCAACACGGAAAATATCCTGTTCATCTGCGGCGGCGCTTTTGATGGACTGGAACAGATCATCGGCCGGCGCACCGACACCGCAACCATCGGCTTCAGCGGCAAGGTGGTCGATAAGTCGGACAAGAAAAAATCCAATCTGCTCAAGGAAGTCACCGCGCACGATATCGTGAAATACGGTCTGATTCCGGAGCTGGTCG
The DNA here is from genome assembly GCA_051867895.1 of Eubacteriales bacterium. Lineage (GTDB taxonomy): Bacteria > Bacillota > Clostridia > Oscillospirales > CAG-272 > SIG701. Next base: position 10,251 of record JBJDZH010000027.1, on the reverse strand, counting down.
GTCGTCTGCCTGTGATCGTCTCTCTCGATAATCTGGACAGCGACGCGCTCGTCCGCATTCTGAGCGAGCCGAAAAATTCCCTGACCAAGCAGTATACAAAGCTGTTTGAGATGGATCAGGTAAAGCTCACCTTTGAGCCGGACGCGCTCCGTGCCATCGCAGACCGCGCCATCGAACGCGCCACCGGCGCGCGTGGTCTGCGCGCAATTCTGGAGGAGACCATGACCTCCATCATGTTTGAAATTCCCTCCCGGCACGATGTCGCCGAGGTAATCATCACGCCGGAATGCGTGACCGAAAAGGCATCGCCGAAGCTCATTCTGCGCGAAGCTGCGGCGCCGTCCAAGAAAAACGCCGCTGTATAAAAGCCGTATAGTTCTGTATAAAAAGGAAAGCACCGCCTTTGGCGAGTGCTTTCCCCTCAAAATGACCGGTCGTCTGCATAAAGGCAGACGGCCGGATTTCCGAGATATCCTCTTTTACTGTGCCGCTTCCGCTGAATACTCCTCAGCCGGTGCAGGCGCCGCTTCCGCAGCCTCCGCCGCGCGCTTCACCTCTTCATTATAGGCGGAAATCACGGCATTCTCGAGCTTCGCGCGGAACGCAGCATTGATCGGATGTACGATATCACGATACGTTCCGTCCGGATTCTTGCGGCTCGGCATCACGATGAAATATTTATCGCGTGCGAAAATTACTTTAATATCATGAAGCGCAATCTGATTGTCGAACGTGACGGAAACAATCGCTTTCATGGGTCCTTCGTTGAACAGCTTTCGGATTTTGATATCGGTGATATCCATTGTTGTACCTCCTGATGTTTTCGTGGAAACGCTTTATGATATTATGTCGTCCACCCATTTTCATTATACTGAATGAATATGAAATTTATTCAACGCGATTGGAATTTTTTTTTGAATTAAGTATTTATTTTCTATAAATTCGCCGCATAATTCTATTATCGGGAATTTCTGGATTTCCCCGTACGGAGGTATATATGTCTATTCCGAATACGCATTTCGGCGCACAGAAAATCGCCGCCATGCTGAGGGGCGCGACAAAAATCTTCTTTGCCGGAATCGGCGGCGTCAGCATGTGCTCCCTTGCGCACATCACCTTTCTGCGCGGCTATACAGTAAGCGGCTATGACCGCACCTCATCTCCGCTCACAGAGCAGTTGGAGCGGCTCGGCATCCAAATCTGGTACGAAAGCGACGCCGCGCATGTCGCAGACGCTGACATTCTGGTTTACACGGTCGCGATTCCTGCCTCTCTTCCGGAATACGCCGAGGCGCAGCGCCGCGGCATCCCTGTCATTTCCCGCGCCGACTATCTCGGCTACATCATGAGCGGGTATTCCGTCCGCATCGGCGTATGCGGCATGCACGGCAAGAGCACCACGACCTCCATGCTTGAACGGATTTTCCGCATGGCGGGAGAGGATCCGACCGTCAGCTGCGGCGCTCCCATGAAAGATGCGGACAGGCGCTGCGACCGCATCGGCGGCGAACGCTTTTTCCTCTTTGAAGCATGCGAATACATGGATTCTTTTCTCGACTTCTATCCGACACAGGCTGTCGTTCTGAATATTGAACCGGATCACCTCGACTATTTCAGCGGTCTTGCGCAAATCGAAGACTCCTTCTCCCGTTTTCTCGCCCGCACCGGAGCGGACGGCACCGCCTTTCTGAACTGCCGCGACGCCAACGTCATGAAGGCAGCGGAAAACTATCGCGGCAGGATCATCACCTTCGGCGTCGAAGCGCCGGAGGCTGACTATTCTGCACGTGAGATCTCCGTCTCCGGCGGGATGCCCTCTTTCACGCTGTACCGCGGAGATATGCTGCTGTGCCGCATCTCCCTGCATGTTCCCGGACTCCACAATGTCTGCGACGCTCTGGCGGCTGCCGCCGCGTCGGTAGAGAACGGCATTTCTCCGCAATCTGTCAGCGAAGCGCTCGCCGGTTTTGACGGAGCGGCAAGACGCATGGAGCTTCGCGGGAAAACGAAATCCGGCGCTCTCGTTTATGATGATTATGCGCATCACCCGACGGAGATTGCCGCAACCATCAGCGCCGCTGCCGCTTTGGAGCCGCGCAGGCTATGGTGCGTCTTTCAGCCGCACACCTACTCCCGCACAAAGGAATTGTTTGACGATTTTGCCGCGGCACTTGCGCATACGGCAGTCAGCGAGGTTTTGCTTGCCGACATCTACTCCGCCCGCGAGACGGATACGCTTGGCGTTTCCTCCGAACTGCTCGCAGATGCCGTGCGGGATCGGGGCGGAAACTGCCGCCGGCTTTCGTCCTTTGCGGAAATCGCCGGCACGCTGCTCGCGGAGAGCACGGAAGGCGATTTGATCCTTGTCATGGGCGCCGGGGACATCAGTTCCCTCTGCTCCATGCTTCTGTGAGTGAAATCTGTTAAGAAAAAAGAAAGAACAGGATATGCTGCGCCGCCGGCGCGTATCCTGTCTTTTCTTTGTTGAGCATATCATCATACTCTGCGCCGTGAAATGTGCATACAATTGAATGTATAACAGCTTTTCGCACACATGAGTGTTGACACGCTCGCGAAAAAATGTTAAAATAGATCAGTTTCATGTGGATTCCATCACAGCCGGATCGAAAGGATAAAGACATGTATAACGAAAGACGGGAGCGCATTCGTACACTGCTGACCGAAAAGCCGTTTGTCTCCATCAAAGAACTGGAAAAGATGTTTCCGAACGTGTCCGGAATGACTCTGCGCCGTGATATCGAGTATTTTGAACAAGCAGGAGATGCCATCAAGGTACGCGGCGGCGCCCGCTCCACCAAATTCATTACCTCCTCGACAGACGACGCCATCACGACGCGCATGCATGAAAACGTCGCCTCCAAGGATCAGATCGCGCGGCGCGCGGCGGATTTTCTGGAAACCGGCCGTTCCATCTTCATCGATTCCGGCTCCACTCTCCAGAGAATCGTTCCCTACGTACCGAATGAGCGCTTTACCTTCACAACCACCAATCCCATGGCGGCGCTGGAGCTGTGCAAGATCGGTCTCCCTGTCGTCAACATCGTCGGCGGCAAGCTGGACCGCGACTATCAGACTGTCACCGGTATGCATGCCATGCGTTTTCTCTCTGACATCAACATCGATATCGCATTTCTCTCCCCCTCCGGGCTGTCGCTGAAAAGCGGCTTCACCGGCGGCAATTACAGTGAATGCGAGCTGAAGCGCGTCGTTGTGGAGAAGGCACGGCTCGTCGTACTTCTCATGGATTCCTCCAAATTTGACAAGAGCCTTCCGTATACCTTCTGTCATCTGAGCGACGTACAGATCCTCATTGCGGACGCGCCGCTTCCTCCCGATATCGCAGAGGAAGCCGACCGCTGCGGAGTCAGAGTCATCGACGTCAGCCAAAACAGCTGATTTTCCAAAAAGGCAGCCGGCTTCTGCCGGATCCGATATATTTTTTACGAAAGGGATGATTTCCACTTGGCACAGCCCGTGATTATGCCCCGCCAGGGGCAGAGCGTTGAAAGCTGCATCATCACAGCATGGCACAAAAAGGTCGGAGACAAGGTTGCCGACGGGGATATTCTGTTTTCCTATGAAACAGACAAATCCGCCTTCGACGAACCAGTACATATGACCGGCACGGTTCTCGCAATTCTCGCCGAGGAGGGCGATGTCGTGCCCTGCCTGGACACCGTATGTATTATCGGTGAGGTAGGCGAGGATATCTCCGGCCTGACAGGCGCAGCCGCCCCTGCGGCAGCAGCACCCGCTGAACAGCTGCCGGAGGCAGCAAAAGAAGAGACTGCTCCCGTTCCCTCGACCGGTGTTCCCTCCGCTCCCGGCGAACGTGTCCGCATCTCTCCGCGCGCGAAGAATCTCGCGCTCGATTCAGGCGCCGATCTTTCCAAGGTCGTGCCGACCGGTCCTCACGGACGCATCATTGAACGCGACGTAAACGCCGCGCTGGATGCCGGTCATGTCGCGGGGATCGCCGCGGTCGAGGCATTCCTCGCAGGTCAGCCGGTCGTGATCGAAGAAGAACCGGCTGTCGAAGCGCCTGCCGCCGCAGCCCCTGCTGCCGCTTCTGCCGCTGCGCCCGCCGTTTCGACGGACGACGCGCGCGCTTACGGCGAGGAGCCGCTTTCCGGCGTCCGCCGCGTGATCGCACGGCAGATGCACGCTTCCCTGTCCGAGATGGCGCAGCTGACGCTGAACGCCTCCTTCGACGCCACGGCTCTGATGCAATTCCGTGCTGCGCTCAAGGAAAAGGGCGAAGCGCTTGGTCTCGGCAAGATCTCCCTCAACGACATGGTTCTGTTCGCCGTGTCGCGCACACTGCTCGCGCATCCGACCATCAATGCGAACCTCGTGGAGGACAAATTCCGCAAATTCAAGCACGCGAACATCGGTCTTGCCGTGGATACGGAGCGCGGACTGCTGGTTCCGACTCTCTTTGAAGCGGAAAAGCTCTCTTTGAGCGAGCTCTCCGCATATGCAAAATCCGCCGCCGCCAAGGCGCGCGACGGAAAGCTCACACCGGATGAGATGTCCGGCGGCAGCTTCACCGTAACGAATCTCGGCTCTCTCGGTATCGAGAGCTTCACGCCGGTCATCAATCCGCCGCAGACTGCGATCCTCGGCGTCTGCGCCATCACGCAGCGGCTGCGCGAGGACGGAACGACCTATCCGGCGATGGGACTGTCCCTGACCTTCGATCACCGCGCGGTGGACGGAGCGCCCGCCGCCCGCTTCCTCTCCGATCTCTGCCACGCGCTTGAGAATTTCGGACTGCTTCTGGCGAAATAAGGAGGAGCAAAATGATTTATGATCTGATCGTCATCGGCGGCGGCCCCGGCGGTTACAATGCAGCGGAACGCGCGGCGCACGCTGGCATGAGCGTTCTCCTCTTTGAAGAAAGAGCGCTGGGCGGCGTCTGCCTGAACGAGGGCTGCATTCCGACCAAAACGCTTCTCTACTCCGCAAAAATTTTCGACTACGCGCATCACGGCGATGCGTACGGCGTCACCGTTACCGGCGCCTCCATCGACCACGCAAAGGTCGTCGACCGCAAGGATAAAGTGGTACGCACGCTCGTTTCCGGTGTTGCCGCCAAAATGAAGGGAGCGGGCGTCACCGTTGTCAACGGCACCGCCGCCATCACGGGAAAGAGCGCGGAGGGCTTCTCCGTAGCCTGCGGCAGCGATTCCTATACGGCAAAGCAGCTGCTGATCTGCACCGGCTCCTCTGCCGCCGTTCCGCCGATCCCCGGCCTGAAGGAATCTGTAGAAAACGGATTTGCGGTCACCAACCGTGAAATTCTCGAGCTCCGCGCGGCGCCGAAGCGCATTGCCGTCATCGGCGGCGGCGTGATCGGACTGGAGATGGCTTCCTACTTCAACTCCATCGGAAGCGAAGTCACCGTGATCGAAATGCTGGACAAAATTGCCGGACCGACCGACCGCGAAATTTCCGGGATTTTGCAGAAGAATTACGCCAAACGCGGCGTCAGATTCCTGCTTGGCGCGAAGGTTGCCGCCGTCGCAGGAAAACCGGGCGACGGTTACGTCGAATACGAAAAGGACGGAAAAGCGGAAAGAGTCAGCTGCGATCTCGTGCTCGTCAGCACGGGCCGCCGCGCGCGCACCGCAGGTATCGGTCTGGAAACGGTCGGCGTGCTGACCAACCGCGCCGGCATTGTGACGGACGACTGCGGACGCACCTCTGTTCCCGGCATCTGGGCGGCAGGCGACGTCAACGGGCGCAGCATGCTCGCACACACCGCCTATCGGGAAGGCGAAGTTGCCGTCAACAACATGCTCGGCAAAAAGGACCGCGTAAACTACCGCGCGATCCCCTCCGTCATCTATACCAATCCAGAGGTCGGATGCGTCGGCGAAACGCTTGAATCCGCGCAGAAGGCGGGCATCCAGGCGACGGAACACACCGTCAGCCTCCGCTACAGCGGACGCTATATCGCTGAAAACGAGGGCGGAGACGGCGTCGTCAAGATCGTACTGGGCGAACACCGCGAAATTCTCGGCGTTCACATGATCGGCAGCTATGCCTCCGAGATCATCTACGGCGCAGCCGCTATGATCGAACGGAAAGAGCGTGTGGAGGACGTCCGCAAAATCGTCTTCCCGCACCCGACTGTCTGCGAAGTGATCCGTGAAGGCATGTTTATGATCTGATTCCGTCAAAGGCTCCGCGATACATTCAGATTACGTTCAAAATTACATATTTAAGGAGAATACGGCTATGCCCAAGAGTCAATACGTCGATCCCGGCAAGGTATTCCAGCCCGGTTATATCAGCTTTTCCGATATTCCGGTGTGCCGTTATGCCAAAACTATCGAGGATGAGAAGAAGATCTATTCCAAGGACGATTTCCTCCGTATCTATCGGGACATGCGCATCATCCGCGAGTTCGAGACGATGCTCAATGAAATCAAGGTCAAAAGCGAATACAACGGCATCAAGTACAACAACCCCGGTCCGGCGCATCTCTCCATCGGTCAGGAAGCGTCCGCCGTCGGCGAGGCATACTGCCTCGATATCAACGATTTCACCTTCGGTTCCCACCGCAGCCACGGCGAAATTCTCGCCAAGGGTCTCTCCTCCATCTACAAGCTGGAGGAAGGTGAGCTGTATGACATCATGAAGGAATTCTTCGACGGCGCGATTCTGAAGGTTGTCGAAGGCAAGGAAGAGAACAAGGGCAATATCCGCGATCTGGCGATCGATTTCCTGCTCTACGGCGCGCTGGCAGAGATTTTTGCCCGCACGACCGGCTTTAACCGCGGACTCGGCGGCTCGATGCACGCGTTCTTTATCCCGTTCGGCATCTTCCCGAACAACGCAATCGTCGGCGGCGCGGCTCCTGTCGCGCTCGGCGCTGCGCTTTACAAGAGAGTCAACCACAAGAAGGGCATCGTTGTTGCCAACTCCGGCGACGGCGCGCTCGGACGCGGTCCGGTGCTGGAAGCCATCAACATGTCCTGCATGCGTCAGATCACGGAGCTGTGGGGCATGGACGGCAAGTATTCCAGCGACGGTATGCCGATCCTCTTCAACGTATTCAACAACTTCTACGGCATGGGCGGTCAGACGCAGGGCGAAACGATGGGCTTCGATATGCCTGCACGCCTCGGCGCCGGCTTCTCCGCTTCCCAGCTGCACGCGGAACGCGTGAACGGATACGATCCGCTCGCCGTTATCGATGCAACGACGCGCAAGAAGGAGCTCCTCGTTTCCGGCAAGGGTCCGGCTCTGCTGGAGGTCGCCACCTACCGTGTCAGCGGTCACTCGCCGTCCGATTCCTCTACCTACCGCACGCCGGAGGAGATCGAGGCATGGAAGGCTGCCTGCCCGATCGCCGCATACCGCCGGAAGATGGTGGAGGGCGGTATCGCTTCCGATGAGGAATTCGCCGCCATTGAGGAAGGTATCGTCCGCCGCATGATGAAGATCTGCACGCTGGCAATCGACGATTCCGTTTCTCCGCGCATGGATCTGGACAAGGATCCGCATATGATCTCCTCGCTCATGCTCTCCAATCATCATGTCAAGAGCATGGATCCCGAACGTGAGCCGGAAGTTCTGATGCCGAAGGAAGAGAATCCGCGCGTCAAACAGCTCGCCACCAAGGCACGCTTTGCTTACGACGAAAACGGTGCGCCGATTCCGAAGATCAAGGTGCTTGGCATCCGCGACGCGCTGTTTGAATCCATTCTCGACAAATTCTATGAGGATCCCACCTGCATCGCCTACGGCGAGGACAACCGCGACTGGGGCGGCGCGTTTGCCGTTTACCGCGGATTGACCGAGGCACTTCCCTACCATCGCTTCTTCAATGCGCCGATCTCCGAATCCGCCATCGTCGGCTCCTCTGTCGGCTATGCCATGGCGGGCGGACGCGCCATCGTCGAGCTGATGTATGCCGACTTTATCGGCTGCGCGGGCGACGAGATCTTCAACCAGCTCTCCAAATGGCAGTCGATGTCCGCCGGAATTCTCAAGATGCCGGTTGTGGTACGCGTATCCGTCGGCTCCAAGTACGGCGCACAGCACTCGCAGGACTGGACGGCGCTGACCGCGCATATTCCGGGACTGAAGGTATGCTTCCCTGCCACGCCGTATGATGCCAAGGGATTGATGAATGCCGCGCTGAACGGCACCGACCCTGTCATCTTCTTTGAATCCCAGCGCATTTATGACAAGGGCGAGGAATTCCACAAAGGCGGCGTCCCCACCGAGTATTACGAGGTTCCGTTCGGCGAGCCGGATGTGAAGCGCGAAGGCTCGGATGTTACGATCCTTTCGATCGGCGCGGTGCTGTACCGTGCTATGGAAGCGGCGAAGAAGCTGCAGGATGAATACGGTATTTCCGCCGAGGTGATCGACGCGCGTTCCATCGTTCCGTTCAATTACGAAAAGGTGATCGAAAGCGTCAAGAAGACCGGTCGGATTCTCATCGTCGGCGACGCGGTAGACCGCAACTCCGTCATGCGCGATATGGCTTCCAACATCGCGGAAATGGCGTTCGACTATCTCGACGCGCCGCCGGTCGTGTTCGGCTCCCGCAACTGGATCACGCCTGCGTTTGAGCTGGAAAAGTTCTTCTTCCCGCAGGCGGACGGCATTATCGACGTCATCAGCCAGAAGATTCTGCCGATCCCCGGTCGCGTATCTACGGTAAACGAGTCCGAGATCGAGCACATGGAACGCGCAAAGAACGGCATCTGATAAAAAACAGCAAAAGGAGGTCCCCCGAAGGGGACCTCCTTTTGCTGCCGGTTGTAAAGCAGGAATGCAGTAGAAATAAACAGCGGTGCGGCGTTCAGAAAAGCACCGCACCACTATAGCTGGGTGTGCGTAAGACAGTATAGCACCAAGCTCAACAAAGCGGCACGAAGCCGCATGGAGCTGATCGTGCCAGAGTTGGCAAAGCGAAACGGTATGACCGAAAAGCCGAAAGCCGAAAGCCAGATGGAATGGGTACGGCAGAGGAATGCTTGCAAGGCACAGGCCGAAGAAATTGTGAAAAAGGAATTGATTTACGATTGAGCGAGGAAGTCCGGGCAGAAAAACTGTTCGGACTTTTCTCATTTCTTGCCAAAAGTTGCGGTAGAATTGTTCACAGGTTTTATGGTATCATCTGCACAAGGAAAAAGAACGACAAATCGGGATTATGATTATCGGCATAGATAAGCAGCTTCCGGATTTCTGCAAGTGTTTTTCCTTCCGTATCATTGCGGGGCGGTGCACTGTCATAAAAACTCAAGTGCTTACAAAACCCAATAGTCATAATCGGGATTTGTCGGAATAAGGAGTGTATTGTGATGAGATTGGATGGATATGGGCTGTTCGTTAAGAACATGGCGACAATGATTCGGTTTTATCGGGATGTATTAGGATTTGAAATTAAAGAAGATGAAAACACTGATAATGTATACTTATTAAAGGATGGCACCCTCTTTTTGCTTTATGGAGGAAATGATTTTGAAAAACTGACAAGCAAAAGATATGAGTACCTTACGGGAGTAAATGCACATTCTGAGATGGCACTGTATGTTGACACATATGAGGAAGTTGATAAGCAATATAAAAATGCGATTGACCACGGCGCTGCTTCTTTGTTGGAACCAACTACTGAGCCTTGGGGACAAAGGACATGCTTTATTGCCGATCCGGAAGGAAATATCATCGAGATCGGTTCATGGAACAAGCCCTATGAGAAAAAGGATTTATAATCTCCCCAACTTCCAATATGGTAAGAAAAGTGAGAAAATGGAGAAAAAATGAAAACGGTGCATCATGATGGAATGATTATTGAGTTCGATTGTGAAGTCGTGATGCGTGATGGCACAATCATTCGCTATGACATTTACCGCCCGGACAAGGAAGGGCAATACCCGTGTATCACGACCTATGGGCCTTACAGCAAGGGAATGCATTTCTCTCAGGGCTACAGCCTGTTCTGGCATGAGATTCAGGAAAAGTATCCAGAAATTCTCAAAGGTACCAGCGGAAAATATATGAACTGGGAAACCGTCGATCCTGAAAAATGGATTCCCGAGGGCTATGCAATTGCAAAAATTGACTCCCGTGGCTGTGGGCGATCGGAAGGGGTTATTGATAACTGGACGATTCAGGAAGCAAAAGATTATGCCGAATGCATTGAAGAAATCGCCTCTTTGCCCTGGTGTGACGGAAATATAGCAGGGCTTGGGATTTCTTACTATG
>JBJDZH010000026.1:0-30387 GCA_051867895.1 Eubacteriales bacterium | reverse complement strand
AGAATTATGGAGGAACTGAATGAATGTATTCGCAACAGTAAAGACAAGCATCAACGCAAGAGAAGCGGCAGCGAGGTATGGCGTGGAGGTCAACCGTCACGGGAAAGCTCTTTGCCCGTTCCACAATGACCGCCATCCAAGCCTGTTTGTGGACGATGACCACTACCATTGCTACGCTTGCGGTGAGCATGGGGATGTGATCGACTTCATATCCAAGCTCTACGGTCTGTCCCTGTACGATGCGGCGAAGAAGCTGGCATACGACTTCGGCATCACGCAGGACAAGCCGCCAGACAAAGCAACGCTGGAAAAACTGAATAAGAAAAGCGAAGCACAGCGACTCAGAGAACTTGAGAAGCTGTGCTTTTCTGCGCTCATGGCATATTACAAGCTCCTGCAGGAGTGGATGGTAGTGTATGCGCCGAGAACACCGGAGGACGATATAGACAGCAGATTTGCCGAAGCCTGTCATTGGCTGTCTTATGTGGAATATCTGGTGGACACGCTCATCGGCGGCGATTCTTACGAGCGTAACGAGGTCATTGACATGGTGATGATCGACGGCAAGCTGAAAAAGCTGCAAGATCATTTGAAAAAGCACAGAAAGGAGAGGTCTTATGAGCAAGAAGAAAGATGATTGTATGGAAGAACAGCCGGGGTGGTACAACGGTCAATTCTTGGATGAAGTCGGCTTTTGCTGTGACTTCATCTGCCGTCATCCTATGGTCTGCGTAGGCGGCAAATTCTTTTCCAAGGAGGGACGCATCCACGATGAAAACGGTATCAAGAAGCAGATTTATGAAATGCTCCGTCCCTATCTGAAATCGGGACTGGCGAAAAAATGCTCCAATCTGCTTGAAATGCTCCGCATGGAAGCCTACAAGGACAACTTACCCGTCCACGAGGACAGGCTGCACGTTGCCAACGGCACGCTGTTCGTCAAGGGCGAGTTTGACGAACACAAGGAGTTCTGCCGTAACCGTCTGCCTGTCAAATACAATCCCAATGCTCCGCAGCCTGTGACATGGCTGCATTTTTTATCGGAACTGTTGGAGGACGAGGACATTCTGACCTTGCAGGAATATCTCGGCTACTGCCTTATTCCCACCACAAGAGGACAGACCATGATGCTGCTGAAAGGCAACGGCGGCGAGGGAAAAAGCCGTATCGGTGTTGTCATGCAAGCTATGCTCGGTGCCAATCTCAAAAACGGCAGCATTGCCAAGGTAGAGCGCAGTCCCTTTGCAAGAGCCGATCTGGAACACGAGCTTGTCATGGTGGACGATGACATGAAGATGGAAGCACTCAAATCTACACATTATCTGAAATCCCTTATCACAGCGGAAATGCCGATGGATTTGGAACGCAAGGGCGAACAGAGCTACCAGGGAGAAATGTACGTCCGTTTCCTTGCGTTCTCCAACGGTGATCTGGAATCCCTCTATGACCATTCGGACGGATTTTACCGCAGACAGCTTATTCTCTCTGTCAAGAAGAAACCCCTTGACCGTGAAGATGACCCGTTCCTTGCGGACAAGCTCGTTGCGGAAGTCGAGGGCATTTTCCTATGGTGTTTGTACGGTCTGCGCAGGCTGATCGCAAACAACTACCGTTTTTCCGAAAGCAGCCGCACCAAGGACAACCGTGAACAGGCGAGGCGTGATGCGGACAATGTGCTGCTGTTTCTGCGCTCGGAGGGATATATCCGTCTGAAAGCGGACAGCACCATCACCTCTGCCGATCTGTACGCCATCTATTGTATTTGGTGCAACGATAACACCTACAAGCCGCTGGCGGCACGAACGGTCAGCATGACCTTGAAGAAACACGCAGACGAGTTTGGTCTGGAACACGACAACCACATCACAAATTCCCTCGGCAAACAGGTCAACGGCTTTTGGGGCATTGAAGCGTTGATCTCGCCGGGGATTTTGTAATTGAACTCAAATTTATCCATCCATCTATCCCATCCATCCCGAAAAGGCTGTTTCTCGGATAGATGGATGGATAGGATGGATGTTTTCAAGTTCAGCCGTGAAATCTGCTGTGATTTGGTGGTGGTCATTTTGCACACCACCACTATTTGCAGTACGCACCGTTATCAAGGCTATTTTCCCATACTTCAAATCAAGCCTTGTGTAATCCGTGAATATTTACACCGCAGGAGATACAGAAATCATCATTCGGTGATTTACGGGGCAGTAAAGCACATTCACGAATATGTGGTATTTCTTCTGTTTCCGTCTGCTCTCCCATAAAACAGTAAACCCGATAGGGTGCTGTTATGAACAGGACTACGCAGAACGAAATCTGAAAGGAAAACACCATCTTCAAAATCAACACTTGTCGGTGACGGCAGTTCACCGCACAGAAAACCAATATCACGAATTTATGGAGGTAAAAAACAGTATGAAATCCAATCTGAGAAATGAAATCAAGTCGTACATCGTGCGACAGGGCATGACCATGCAGGAGGTCGTTGACCTCTTGGCAGACGAGTACGGATGGAGCGACAGCGTTTCCAATCTATCCAACAAGCTCCAGCGTGAATCGCTCCGCTATACCGAAGCGGTACAGCTTGCCGATGTGCTGGGCTTTGAAATCGTATGGAGAAAGAGAGGTGACAGATAATGGCAGCACAAGTACCTCATTACGCAATTATGCGTTTTGCAAAGTATAAAGGACCGGAGATCAGCGACATTGAAGCTCATAATGAGCGCACCAAAGAGAAATACGCAAGCAATCCAGACATTGACCCTACCCGCACACACCTCAATTTCCACTTGATTAAGCCGCAGGACAGATACAGAGCCGAGTCTAACCGCCAGATTAAGGAAGCCGGATGCCGCACACGTTCTGACAGTATCCGTGTCATGGAAGCTCTGTTTACTGCTACACCGGAGTTTTTCAAGGGAAAGAAGCGTTCCGAGCTAAAAGAGTTCTTTGGTGAAGCATTGGAGTTCATCAAGCAGAATCAAGCTCCCGAAACCATCATATCCGCTGTGGTGCATCTGGACGAGGAAACTCCCCATATGCACCTTTGCTTTGTCCCTCTGACCGAGGATAAAAGGCTGAGTGCCAAGGATATTGCAGGCAACAAGAAAAAGCTGACCCAGTGGCAGGACAAGTATTGGGAACACATGGTAAAGAAATATCCCGATCTGGAACGTGGTGAAACTGCCAGTGAGACCGGGCGCAAGCACATCCCGACAAGGGTATTCAAACAGATGGCACGACTGAACAAGCAGCATGACAAGCTGGTGGAATTGCTTTCCGACGTGAAGCTCACCAACTACAAGGACAAGACCGCACAGGTGGTTGCATTCCTGGAAAAGTATATCCCCGATGTTGCCGCCATGGAAACACAGATGAAGAAATATGAAAAGTTCTTCAAGACCGCAAGCGGCAAGCAGAAAGCCTTGGAGAAAGAAAATACCGAGCTTACGGAAGCTCTGGAAAAGAGCGAACAGCAGAGTACGCTCAAAAAGTTGCAGGAAGCCAGACTTCTGAACGATTATGAGCGTGTCAAGGGTATTCTTGAGCGTATCCCGCCGGAGATCATCAGACAGTACACCCACCGCAGCACACAAAAACACGATATTAACCGATAAGAAAGGATTTTGCCTATGAAGAAGAAAAAGACCTATACCGTAGATCAGCTTAACAAAATGATGATGCGTGATGACCTCTCCCTGTGGGAGATCATCGAAGACTGTGCGTTCATCGACATCTGCGACTGCTATGAGCCGATGTTTAATCCTCCCAAGGAACAGGATGACGAATGGCGCAGGATGCGTGGAGAATATGAGCCGGAGCCTACTCTTGAAAACACTTCGTTCTATGTCTCCGAGCCTGACGGAACGAAGTATTTTTATTGCGGCAATACCCGCACCAAGGTAACGGAGTTCTTTTCTCCCAACGGACAGACCATGGACGAGCTGATTCTAAACCTTGTCCGCTACGCCGCAGGACGTACTGTGTCCGCATAAAATTCAGAAAATTGTTCACAGAATCGAATTGAATCACAGCCCACACTTATAGTATAATGTATCGTAGGAAAGTATTGTAAGCGTGGGTTGTTTCACGAACAGGAGGATTTTTAATGAAACAACCATACAATACAGCACTATATATGAGACTGAGCCGTGATGACGAGAATTATGGGGACAGCGTTTCCATCGAGACCCAGCGCACCATTTTACAGCAGTTCGCAAAGGAACAGGAGCTTCATGTGGTCGGTGAGTACATCGACGACGGATGGAGTGGCACTACGTTTGAAAGACCCAATTTCAAACGAATGATGGCAGATGTGGATGCAGGAAAGATCAACTGCATTGTCACCAAAGACCTCAGCCGCTTCGGACGTGACCACATCATGGTCGGCTACTATCTGGAATACGAGTTCCCGGAGAAGCAAGTGCGATATATCGCCGTATCCGAGAACGAGGACACCAAGAAAGGCTTGTCCGATTTCGTTCCTTTCAAGAATCTGTTCAACGAATGGTTTGCCAAGGACACAAGCCGAAAGGTCAAGACCGCACTTCATGCCAAGTTTGCCGCAGGAGAACGCACCTTTGCCTATGCGCCCCTTGGGTATATCCGACATCCCGAAATCAAGAACGCCATTGTGATTGATGTAGAAACACGCTGGATTATCGAGAAAATCTTTGACCTTGCCTATCATGGGGCGGGTGCTGCCAAGATCGCAAGAGTATTGGTGGATGAACACGTTCCTACTGCCGGTTGGCTGAACTACCAGCGATATGGGACATTTGCTCATATCTACGAGGGACAGCCGGAGGAAAAGTCCTACGCATGGACGCTGGCACAGGTCAAGAGCATCTTAAAAGACGAAACCTATATCGGCAACAGCGTACACAACAAGCAGACCAACATTTCTTACAAGAACAAGAAAAAGGTACGCAAGCCGGAGGAAGAATGGTTCAGAGTGGAGAATACCCACGAAGCCATTATTTCCAAGAAAGTCTTTGAACAGGTGCAGGAACAGATCGCCAGCCGCCGCAGACAGCAAAAGGACGCTACCACGCAGATCTTCTCCGGTCTGGTGAAGTGTGCGGACTGCGGATGGTCGATGCGCTTCGGTACGAACAGACAGAACAGCAAGCCTTACAGCCATTACACTTGCAGTCAATACGGACAAGGGTTAAAACAATGTTCTGCCCACTATATCCGTTATGACTACCTCTACCACTACGTTCTGGTAAGAATACAGGATTTGTGGAGACAGGCGCAGTTGGATGAAAAGGAGCTTCTGCACCGGCTGCTGAAAGGAAGCGAACAGGAACTTGCCGCCAATGCCAAAAGGCAGAGTGCAGAGCTTACAAGAGCCGAAAAACGCCGAACAGAGGTTGACCGCAAGTTTGCGAAGCTGTATGAGGACTGGTCGGATGGTCGTATCACGGAGTACAACTTCAACATGATGTCTCAGAAATATCAGACCGAGCAGCAGGAGCTTACCGAGAAGATCGAACGGCTGTCTGCCGAGCTTGAATCTGAAAAGCAAACAACTGTCGATGCGGAGACTTGGATTTCACTTCTCAAACAGTATTCCAACCCCACCGAACTGACAGCGGAGCTTCTGAATACGCTGATTGAAAAGATCGTCATTCACGAAGCAACCACCGTGGACGGTATGCGTGAGCAGAATATTGACATCTACTACCGCCAAATCGGCAAAATTGAGTAAAAACAAAGATATGAGTGCCTATGCAAATGGGCGTAGGCACTCATACATAACCAATATCTTTAAGTACGGGAAACGGGCTTATCTGTTCCGGATGCCGATCTGCTGATTGCCATATCCGAGGCGCTTGAAACTCCTGTCAGCACTTTGCTCGGTGAAACGGTTATTGAGCAGAGAACCGATGACTTGCAGGCGATTTCCGAAAAACTGGAGAGCATCAATCTGTATCTCGCACAGAGAAAGAAGGCGAGACGAAAAACGATTCAGTGGCTGCTGATCTCATTGTGTGCGGTCATAGCAATCATTTCTGCGGTCTTGATCGCATTCCATAGTCCTTACCTGGGGTGGGATTACAGCGACCCTGAGACCGCCGTTATCGGAGTCGCCTTTCACGCGTTTGAGTGGCTGTTTGTCAGAGCAGCTCCGATCATCTTCATAGGGGCAATCGCCGGAATTTTCCTGACACACAAGAAAGGATAAAGCGGCTCTCCGCTGCGGGCTTTCCGCCGGCGGGCGCGGCTCACATGCAAAAAAGGATCCTCCGTAGGAAGAAAACATACGGGGGATCCAATGCTTTTCGGACTCGCCCATCGGAGGGCGAGCCTTTGCGCAGCCGCACGGTCAGGAGAGCGGACTGCTTTCGTTCTGTATCGCCGCGCCGTGCCTGACCGCGAGGCGGCAAAGCGACGGAGCGGCGCCGCTTTGGGAGGACGGCTTCAGATCCCGCTGAATCCGTCGGGCGTCTGCCCGGTGAAACGGTATTTCACAATGTCCGAAGCAAAGCCGCTTCCATCCTTTTTCTCGCAGGAGAAATACCATTCTCCGCCGCCGAGGCAGATCATGCCCGTGGAGCCGTGGGCAAACTCCCAGCCGAAAACGCCGCTGTCCGCGTCGTACATGCCCTCCCGACGCAGCGGCACGACGTCGCCCTCCGTGCCGTCCCCGAAGCCGGACAGTCTCGCGCGCACCGGCGCCGCGTTCCAGTCAGCGGCGTACATCGGATAGTTCGGGAAGACGGGCTTTTTCCCGCGGTAGACAGCCATGAACATCCGCCCCGTCTCCGGGTCGTATTCGAGGTTCTGCACGCCGTAGCGCGTATTGCCGGTATACACGAAATACTTTCCGTCCGGCGCGGCGGGACCGAAGCGGTGCATGTCCCGCTGATCGAGCGGACGCGCATATGCCTCCCACGCGGACGTATCGTAGGCGAGGATGACCTGATAATCGTTGTCGGCGCGTGTCACGTCGCCGTACACGCCGTAGGCGACATGCAGAAGCAGCGGACCGTCCGCGGCTCCGGGCGCGGGTGCGAACGTCATTCCGTCGATGCCGGAGCAGCCGTGCCGGTGCCGGAGCACGCCGCCGCCCGGCTGATTCTCCTCATACAGATAGTCGCGCGTGACCTCGGCGAGGTGGACGGCAGTCATCACGCCGTCCGCGCAGGCGTCCATGCCGGTGCGCGTGATGCGCTCCCCGTCGAAGATCGCGGCGTAGAAGCCGTCCTCCGCTGCCGTGCCGCCGGTGCGTGCGAGAATGCCGCGTCCGATCGCGTCCGTTTTGTATTCCAGCGAGCCGAACACGCGTCCGTCCGGCGCGATGGCGAGGCAGCCGAGATGCCCGTTCAGCCCCCCGACGGAGCCGAGCAGATTCCCGGAGAAATCGTATTTCACCAGCTCAGTGGTGAAGGAACAGTACAAAAATCCGTGTGCGCGGTCGAGCGCGATGCCCTGGATGTGCCCGCCCGTATGGAACTGCGTATGGATAACGTCCGGTAAAGCCATGATGTGCCTCCGCGTTTTTTCTATTATTATAGCTATTATAGCACCGCCGCCCCGCTTTGGCAAGGGGCGCGGCGGGGATGCGGCGGAGCGATTCCGGCAGGCAGTACCCATACCCCCAAAAAAGATCTTTTGCATTCCGGAGAGAAGCAGGGGAGACGGGGCGGCAGCAGCTGACATTGTCCGCCCGCTCTGTGGGAAAATTTCGCAAACATATTGCACAACCGCGCGAATTCGGGTATAATATATACGGAAAATTATGATATCCGGAGGAAAAATAACATGCTCGTTTCGGCAAAGGAAATGCTGACGAAGGCGCGCGAAGGTCACTACGCCGTCGGTCAGTTCAACATCAATAATCTCGAATGGACGAAGGCGATCCTGCTTACCGCAGAGGAGCTGAAGTCCCCCGTCATCCTCGGCGTATCCGAGGGCGCGGGCAAATATATGTGCGGCTACTCGACGGTCGTCGGTATGGTGCGCGGCATGATCGAGAATCTGAAGATCACCGTGCCGGTGGCGCTCCACCTCGACCACGGCTCCTACGACGGCGCGATGGCGTGCATCGAGGCGGGCTTCTCGTCCGTCATGTTTGACGGATCGCACTATCCGATCGAGGAGAATATTGCCAAGACGACGGAGCTTGTCCGCATCACCGGCGAGCGCGGTCTCTCCCTTGAGGCGGAGGTCGGCGCGATCGGCGGCGAGGAGGACGGCGTTGTCGGCATGGGCGAATGCGCCGATCCCGAGGAGTGCAAAAAGATCGCCGACCTCGGCGTGACGATGCTGGCAGCCGGCATCGGCAACATCCACGGCAAGTATCCGGAAAACTGGCCCGGACTCCGCTTTGACGTTCTCGCGGCGGTCAAGGAAAAGACCGGCGACATGCCGCTCGTGCTGCACGGCGGCACCGGCATCCCGGCGGAAATGATCAAGAAGGCGATCTCCCTCGGCGTGTGCAAGATCAACGTCAACACGGAGTGCCAGCTCTCGTTCGCCGCAGCAACGCGCAAGTATATCGAAGAGGGCAAGGATCTCACCGGCAAGGGCTTCGATCCGAGAAAGCTGCTTGCGCCCGGCGTAGAAGCGATCAAGGAAACGGTTCGCGAAAAGATGGAGCTGTTCGGCTCCGTCGGACGCGCCTGAGACCGCAGGCTTACCAAAAGAGCCACCCCCGGCTATCGCCGGAGACGGCTCTTTTTCTGCGCCGAAACGCGTCCGGACGCGGGCGCGTGTCCGGCTTGGTTTGCGCGCGGCATCGTTCCCTCCGTTTTGCCCCGAATGCGAAAAGGCGGCGCGCGGAACAGACGGAGGACAGGAGGAAGCCTCTCTTTGGATGTGTGCCGAAGCGCGTCCGGGAATCACCTCAGTCGACGTGACGGATATGGAGCAGAGTGCAGTTCGGATAATCCTGCGCGCATAGGACGGGGACGCGCGCGTTCGTCGTCACGCCGTCGACGAGAATGTCATGGGTCTCCTCCGGCAGCGCCGGACGGACGGACCAGTAGCGGACGTCGCCGATGCGCACCGCCGCCTGACACTGCGTGCGGCGGGTATCGATCAGACAGTCGTAGATATCGCGGACGATGATGTCGTGCATCCGGACGCCGTCATGGTTGAGCAGCCGCACGATGCCGTGCCCGCCTGTGACCTCCGTGCGGACGTTCTGAATGGTCACATCGTATATGTCCGGGCTTTCGCCGGGGATGCGGAAAAGACCGGCGGTCCTGCCGCCGAGCGCGGTGAGCGCGACCGTATCATCGCCGGTGGAGCCGCGGAGGTTTTCGATGCGGATCGAGTGGCAGCCGATGCGCAGATCGATCCCATCCTGGTTCGGCACGTTGTTCTCCGCCGAGAAGCGGATGTTCCGGATCTCGCCGTGCGCGGCATAATAGAACGTCATGCCCCAGTAGCGCAGCCGGATCAGATTCAGATCCAGTACGGCGAAATTCTCAATATTCCGGAATAGGAGCAGCGTGTTGTGCAGCACATGCGGCCGCCCGTCCCGGTTCGAGGTTGCCTCGCGCAGATCGTTCGGCTGTCCGCCGTCCAGGGTGGCTCCGTTTTTGCCGCAGATGGTCACGTCCGTCGTTTTCTCCGGGATGCTCCCGGCTCCGCCGTGGGACAGCTCCCCGTTCCACGCGCCCGGCGTCGTGAAAATATTGCTGTACACGCCGTCCGCCAGACGAAGCGTGCAGCCGTCCAGCGTGATGCGGCTGTGTGAACGGACAATCAGCGGCGCGTCCAGAACGTATTCGCCGGCGCCGTTTGCAGGATTGCGCTGCGGGAACACGATCTCACCCGCAGCGTCGAGAAGAGATTGGAGATATTCTCTGTCAGTCATCAGGGTTCCTCACATTTCTCCGGAAACGGCAGCGTTTCCGGTTATTTCTGTGTGACGTCCGCTGCCGCCGGAGCACGACCTGTCTTGCCCCGTTCGCTTGCCCGGTGAAAGCGGCGCAGCCGCCTCAGTGCGGATACAGGCAGACGCCGAGAACAGCCGAGAGCAGGATCATCAGAGGAGGCGGGGGCGTTTTTTTCAGCCATTTTTCCGCGCCGAAGCGGACGGCGAACAGAAACGCCAGAAGAAAGACGGCGCGCAGATCGGCATGGAAGCCGCCGGAGACGCCCTGAAAGCCGAGCAGCGTATCCAGCGCCATGGTGGCGGCGGTCCCCAGGATCAGGGCGACGACACACGGGCGGATGCCGGATAGGAACGCGTTCACCCCGGCGAAGCGCAGCATTCTGCCGGTCAGCGCGGCAAGGATCAGAAGAATCACAAAGGACGGCAATATGACGCCGAGCGTCGCAAGCAGCGCGCCGAGCATTCCCGCCTGCGACGAGCCGACGAAGGTCGCCATGTTGACGGCAAGCGGTCCGGGCGTCGTTTCCGCGACGGCGATGAAGCTCATAAACTCCTCCTCGCTCAGCCAGCCGTTTTGCAGCACCGCCTCACGGACGGCGGAGATCATGCCGTAGCCGCCGCCGAAGGAGACCGCGCCGATCCCCAGAAAGGTCAGAAACAACTTGAGAAGGATCATTTCCGCCCGCCTTTCCCGGCGCGCAGACGGCACACGGCATATACCGCAAGCCCCGCGATCCCGCTGAAAAGGATGCAGAGAATGGAGGAGAAGCGCAGGGAGAGAAGGGAAAACAGGATCATGACTGCGAGTACGGTGAACAGGACTGTCTGGCTGAACGCATTTCTGTCGAGGCTTTTGTACATTTTGATTCCGGCGGTGAGGATCAGATAGACCACGCATACCTGAATCCCGCGGAAGGCTGCGGAGACGACGGAAAGCTCCAGAAACCGGTCAAAAAAGAGGGAAATCACATAAATGATGAGAAACGCGGGCAGGCAGACGGCGAGCGTTGCGGCGGCTGCACCGGCGATCCCGGCGGTTTTGTAGCCGATGTAGGTGGCGCTGTTGACGGCGATCGGACCGGGCGTGGATTCCGCCATGGCTGCCATGTCGAGAAACTCCTCCTTGCCGATCCATTTCTTTTTGGAGACGAATTCGTCCTCAATCAGCGCGATCATGGCGTAGCCGCCGCCGAAGGTGAAGGCGCCGATTTTCAGAAAGCTCAGAAACAGGGAAAGGAGTCTGGAGCCCGGGCGGGGGACAGGTGCGGTTTTCATGTATATGCGGCTCCTTTGGGAGATATTTGGGGACACGCTGCGGCGCCGGCGAAAAACGCGGGCGCATATGCTCATTATACAGGAAACGGCGCATATTTGCAAGGTGAAGCTGCGAAAGTTCCCCCTTTCCATTCTGCGCTTCTTCTGCCGGATATTCCTTTGGAGCGTTGAAAAGGGAGGAAAGATGTGGTAGTATAATAGGAAAACAAACCGGGAATGTGGGAGAGCAGATATATGAGATTGCCGATCCGGAAAAATGCGTCCATTCAGACAGAAAGGCTTCTTTTGAAACCGTATGCACCGGCGGATACGGAGCGCCTGATCGAGCTGCTGACGAATCCTGAGATCACAAAAACGTTCATGGTGCCTGATTTTGAAACAAAGAGTCAGGCAGCTGCGCTGGCAGGAAGCTCATAGAGTTCAGTAAGATCGAGGATACCGTACATCTGGAATATGGGATCTACCAGAACGGCACTCTGATCGGATTCATCAACGACTGCGGCGTCCGGGAGGACGAGATTGAGATCGGCTATGTTATCGCTCCGGAGTATCAGGGGCATGGGTATGCAACGGAAGCCGTCAGAGCGATGATCCATGAGCTTCGCGGGATGGGATTCCGGAAAATAACGGCAGGATACTTTGAGGAAAACGCAGCAAGCCGCAGAGTCATGGAAAAGGCGGGGATGCGTCCAAGCGGTTATGTCGGTCGGGAAGAATACCGCGGCGCAGTCCATACGTGCATCTATTGTGAGATATGCTTCTGAGAGAATTCCGGTGCGGCCGCAGAGCGCGGAAAGCCTTTTGCGGAAAACGTGAAAAAGCCTCTTGTGTCTGTACAGACATAAGAGGCTTTTTCGTGGCGCGCCCGAAAGGATTCGAACCTTCGACCTACCGGTTCGTAGCCGGGCACTCTATCCGCTGAGCTACGGGCGCAATCTCAAGTGCCTATATATAATAGCACAACGGACGAGGATTGTCAATAGTAATTTTCAGAAATTCTGAAATTCCTGCCGGAAAATGCCGGACGGCATCTCACACCGTCTGGAAGAGATAGAATTTCAGATAATCTGTCTCCGGCACGTTCCACAGGATCGGATGGTCGGGTGCCTGCTGGCGCGCTTCGATCTGGCGCAGGGACACGCCCGCCTCCTCTGCCGCGTCGTGCAGCATATGGCAGAACAGGCTGTCCGTCATGAAGTGAGAGCAGGAGCAGGTCGCAAGATAGCCGCCGCGCGGCAGGAGCTTCATTGCCAGCCGGTTGATCTCCCGGTAGCCGCGTTCCGCGTTTTTCACGGTAGCGTTGCTTTTGGTGAAGGCGGGCGGGTCAAGAATGATGTAATCGTAGTCGCGCCGCCCGGCAGCCTCCAGCCCGGCGAGGTAGTCGAACACGTCCGCGCAGACAAAATCCATCCGGCCCTCCAGACCGTTTCGCGCCGCGTTCGCCTTCGCTTCCTCAATAGCGGCGCGGGAGATATCGACGGCGGTGACGTGCGCTGCGCCGGCGCGCGCGGCGTTCAGGGCGAAGGTGCCGACATAGGTAAAGCAGTCCAGCACGCGCTTTCCGGGCGCGAGACGCGCGGCGGCAAGGCGGTTGTATTTCTGGTCGAGGAAGAAGCCGGTCTTCTGCCCGCCGGCGAAATCGACGCTGTAGACGATCCCGTTTTCCGTAATGGAAACGCGTCCGCCGGGAATCTCCGAAAGCCCTTCGCCGCGGTAGTAGCCGTCGTACATCTCCATGCCCTCGAGGCGGCGGATGGCGGCATCGTTGTGCTCGTATACGGCGTCCACGGCGGCGCCGAGGGCGCGCAGGGTGCGGATCAGGGCGCTGAGGATGACATCCTTGCGCTGCTCGATGCCGAGGGAGAGACACTGCACGGACAGGACGTTTTCAAAACGGTCGACGGTCAGACCGGGGAAGCCGTCCGCCTCGCCGAAGATCAGACGGCAGGCGTTGAAATCCGCGCCCATGACGGTGCGGCGGTAGTCGACGGCGTAGCGGACGCGCCGTTCCCAGAAGGCGTCGGAGTCCGGGCGGTCGTTTGCGTTGCGGGTGACGATGCGCACGCGGAGCTTGGAGGCGCTGTTATAGAATCCGGTGCCGATGTAGCGTTTTTTCTGTGTGAAGACGTCGGCGAGGCAGCCGTCCCGTACTTCCCCCTCGACGCCGGTGATCTCCGTGCCGTAGACCCACGGATGACCGCCGCGCGCGCTTTTTTCGGCTTTCGGCGTGATGGTCACGCGCGGATAGGGACGCGATTGGATATCGGACATGTTCGTTCTCCTGTGAAAAGGAGGAGAGCCGGACGGCTCCCCTCCCTGTTTGACCTGTATACCGGACGCGCCGCCCGGGATGCATCTTTCGTCCGGCACAGAGGCGCGGGGAAAGCACGCAGCGGGAAAATGCGGCGCGGGACAGAAAACGCAGTGAATGTAGTGCGGGACCGGCTCAGTTGAGACCGATGGACTTCAGGTACTGATAGCTGTTTTTGAGGCATTCAAACGGATCGGCGCCGAAGCAGTCGTCCTGCTCGATGAAGGCGTATTCCGTTCCGGTGTTCTCGAGCGCGGCAGCGATCTCCTCGAAGTTCAGAATGCCGTTGCCGACCCAGGTGAAGCGTCTCGTGCCGTCTGCAAGGACTTCCATATCCTTGAAGTGGACGCACGGAATGCGGCCGGACAGGCGCTTGATCTCGTCCACAGGCTCCGCGCCGCCGTACTTGACCCAGTATGTATCGAGCGTGAAGCCCATCTCGCCCGGCGCAAAGAGATCGGAGAGCATCTGCATGTAGGTGCGTCCGTCCGGCGCCTTTTCATACTCGAAGGCGTGGTTGTGATACATAAAGGTGGAGCCGAGCTCCTGAATGCGTCTGGCGGCTGCGCCCGCGTCGGAGACGAACTTCTCCACGCCGGCAACGCTGCCGCGGCAGTCACCCGGCATGGCGCCGACGCCGATGTACTTGCAGCCAAAGGTATTGTGCTCTGCCACGACCTTATCCGTGGCGTGCAGGATGCGGTCATAATTGAAATGCGTCAGATTGCAGGTAAGTCCGGCTTTCTTCAGCTCGTCCGCGAGCCACTGCGCGTCATACGCGCAGGTGCCGGAGACCTGAACGGTGGTGTAGCCGATATCGGCGACTTTCTTCAGCGTTTCGGAAAAATCATCAAGCGTTTTGCAGTAGTTCCGCAGCGTATACAGCTGAGCTCCGATCTTCATGGCAAAATCTCCTGTAATTATGAAATAATAAATTCCGGTACAGAGGGGAACCGGTCAGGGTGCCAGTTCCAGCAGCTTCATTATACCGCATTTGTCCCGCAATGTCAAGGTTTTCGCCGAACCGGACGGAAAAAACAGGAAGGCATGGAAACACAAAATATAGTTTTGCGTTCCTCCTGCCCGTCTCCAGCCGCCCGGCGGAAGGGAGAGGAAGCGAGGAACACCGCCTTTTGCAAAACCGTCATATTCCATAAATTTATCGGGTGTAATTTTGTGAGATTAATTTGCCGCTCCGTCTTGACAAAGGCAGGGATACAGTCTATAATATTAGTCGTAACTGAGCGCGGGGGTACACAATATATTGTGCGACTGTTCTCCCGCATACAATATATATTGTAATCAGCAGCCGGGTGCTGCGGAGGAGAGGAACATGCTGACTAAGATCATCAAGCGCGACGGCAGAGAAGTACCCTTCAATATAGAAAAGATCGCAAACGCGATTTTCAAGGCGGCGCAGGCAGTCGGAGGAAGCGACTACGATCAGGCGATGGCGCTTGCGTGCGAGGTTTCCGAGCAGGCGGACGCGAGAAGCCGCGAAACCGGCGAGACGCCGACGGTGGAACAGATACAAGATATGGTAGAGCGTACCCTCATCAAGCACGGGCACGCGCGCACTGCCAAGGAATACATCCTCTACCGCGCGGAACGGACGAAGGTTCGCGAGATGAACACGCGCCTGATGAAGATCTACGAGGATCTGACCTTCAAGAGCGCAAAGGACAACGACATCAAGCGCGAGAACGCCAACATCAACGGCGATACCGCCATGGGTACGATGCTCAAGTACGGCTCCGAGGGCGCCAAGCAGTTCAACGAGCTGTATGTGCTGGATCCGAAGGTGTCCCGCGCACACATCGACGGCGACATCCATATTCACGACCTCGATTTCCTCACCCTGACGACGACGTGCTGCCAGATCGATCTGCTCAAGCTCTTCCAGGGCGGCTTCTCGACTGGTCACGGTCATCTCCGCGAGCCGAACGATATCCAGAGCTACGCCGCGCTCGCCTGCATCGCGATTCAGGCAAATCAGAACGACCAGCATGGCGGACAGAGCATCCCGACCTTTGACTACGGCATGGCGCCCGGCGTCAAAAAGACCTACACCCGCATCTTCCGCAACAATCTGATCAAATTCCTCGACCTGGAGGGGATCGACAACGCGGAGGACGAGGCGCTTGCGTTGATCGGCGGACTGGAGAAGAAGGGACTTGCGCCGTCTCTCGGCGCCGCCCGCGAGGTGGAGGGCGCGCTGAAGGAGCTTCTCGACGAGCGTTTTGACGGCGCACAGAAGATCGAATCCTCCCGCGTCGCCGCGCTGGTGCTCTCCTACACGCAGAAGGAGATCGAGCGCGCTACCTATCAGGCGATGGAGGCGCTGGTCCACAATCTGAATACGATGCATTCCCGCGCCGGCGCGCAGATCCCGTTCTCCTCGCTCAACTACGGCACGGATACCACCCCCGAGGGACGCCTTGTCATGAAGAGCATTCTCCTCGCGACGGAGGCGGGACTCGGCAACGGCGAGACGCCCATTTTCCCGATCCAGATCTTCAAGGTGAAGGAAGGCGTCAACTACAACCCCGGCGACCCGAACTACGATCTGTTCAAGCTGGCGTGCCGCGTCTCCGCCAAGAGACTGTTCCCGAACTTCTCCTTCCTGGACGCGCCGTTCAACGCGCAGTATTACAAGGAAGGCGATATCAATACCGAGATCGCCTACATGGGCTGCCGCACCCGCGTGATCGCCAATCACTACGACCCGTCGCGCGAGATCGTGACCGGCCGCGGCAATCTGAGCTTTACCTCCGTCAATCTGCCCCGCATCGCCATCAACGCCAAGGGGAATGTGGACTGGTTCTTTGAGGAGCTGGAGCGCAAGGTGCAGCTCGTCATCGGACAGCTTCTGGACCGCTTCAAGATTCAGTGCTCCAAGAAGGTGCGTAACTTCCCGTTCCTGATGGGCGAGGGCATCTGGCTGGATTCTGACAAGCTGGGCATGGACGACAGCATCGCCGAGGTACTCAAGCACGGCACGCTGACCGTCGGATTTATCGGTCTGGCAGAAGCACTCAAGGCGCTCGTCGGCGCGCATCACGGCGAAAGCGACGACGCGCAGGCGCTCGGCTTGGAGATCATCGGCTTCATGCGCCGCCTGACGGACGCTGCGACAGTCAAATACGGACTGAACTTCTCCCTGATCGGGACGCCCGCCGAAGGGCTTTCCGGGCGCTTCGTCCGCATGGACCGCAAGCGCTACGGCTCGATCCCCGGCATCACGGACCGCGAGTACTATACAAATTCCTTCCATGTTCCGGTTTACTACGAAATTTCCGCCTACGATAAGATCAAGCGCGAGGCGCCGTATCATGCGCTCACGAACGGCGGACATATCACCTATATTGAGCTGGACGGGGATCCGTGCGAGAATCTGGACGCGTTCGAGCAGATCGTCCACTGCATGAAGGAATCCGGCATCGGCTACGGCGCGATCAATCACCCGGTCGATCACGATCCGGTGTGCGGCTATACCGGCATTATCGAGAACACCTGCCCGAAGTGCGGCAGATCGGAGGGCGACGGTCAGCCGCCGTTTGAGCGCATCCGCCGCATTACCGGCTATCTGGTCGGAACGCTGGACAGCTTCAACAACGCCAAGCGCGCCGAGGTGGAGGACCGCGTCAAGCACAACGTCCGCAGCGAGATCGAAGTCATCTGAGCATGTCAATCCCGGCGGCAGCCGTTCGTTTCGGAACGGCTGCCGCTTTTGCGTGCGGAAAACGAAAAAGCAGCCTGCCTGTGGCAGACTGCTTTTTTTTGCGGAAACATGCGGGAGGGAGTCAGGAGTTTTTCGCCGCTTTTCGCTGGATCAGCTTGATCAGCTCCATGATCGGAATGACCAGCACTGCCAGACCGACGGCGACGGCGTATTCGGAGAAGGAGATCCACTCAAAGCCGAACGCGGTGCGCAGGAAGGGCACGTAGATCACGGCGGTGGTGCAGACAAGAGACACCGCCATCGCGCCCCACAGCCACGGATTCTGATGCGGCAGCGTGAAAATGGAGCCGCGGCGGGAGCGCATGTTGAACGAATGGAAGATTTCCACAAGCGACAGCGTCAGGAAAGCCATCGTCATGCCGTCCGCGCTTTCGGTGATCTCCCAGCGTCCCGCTTCCATGAAGTGCCCGACAAAATAGGACGCAAGGGTGAGCAGCGTTACAAGGATTCCCTGCATGAAAACGTCGATCCCCATGCCGCCGGCGAAAATGCCGTCTGACGCGCGGCGGGGCGCGCGCTTCATCACATCGCGCTCACTCTTCTCCATGCCGAGCGCAAGGGCGGGGAAGCAGTCCGTAATCAGGTTAATCCACAGAAGATGTACCGGCTTCAGGATCGTAAAGCCGAGAACGGTCGCGGCGAAGATCGAGAGCACCTCCGCGAGATTGGAGGCGAGCAGGTACTGAATCGATTTGCGGATGTTGTCGTAGATGCGGCGGCCTTCCTCCACGGCGGAGACGATGGTGGCGAAGTTGTCGTCTGTCAGCACCATATCGGCGACGTTTTTCGTCACGTCCGTGCCGGTGATGCCCATGCCGACGCCGATATCCGCACTCTTGATCGACGGGGCGTCGTTCACGCCGTCGCCGGTCATGGCGGTGATGCAGCCGCTTGCGCGCCATGCGTTCACGATGCGCACCTTATGCTCCGGCTGCACGCGCGCGTAGACGGAATACTGCGCGATATCGCGGCGCAGCTCCTCGTCGGAGATTTTGTCCAGCTGCGCCCCGGTGATCGCCTCGTCGGGCGAGGAGAGGATGCCGAGCTGGCGCGCGATGGCTACGGCGGTGTCGCGGTGGTCGCCGGTAATCATGACAGGGCGGATGCCTGCCTCCCGGCATTCGGCGATCGCGTCCCGGACTTCCGGACGGATCGGGTCGATCATACCGGCAAGCCCGAGGAAAATCAGCTCGTTTTCCATCGTCTGCGGGTCATAGGAGGCGGGCGGCGCGTCGTATTCGCGGTAAGCGGCGGCAAGCACGCGCAGCGCCTTGTCCGCCAGCGCCTTGTTGGCGTCGGCAAGCTCCGCGCGGATGTCGTCCGTCAGCGGGATGACTTGCCCGCCGCGGCGGATGTGCGTGCAGCGGCGGATCACGACGTCCGGCGCGCCGGTCGTGTGCTGGATGAACGCGCCGGAGGGTGCTTTATGCACCGTCGTCATCAGCTTTCTGCCGGAGTCAAACGGGATCTCGCCGATGCGCGGGAATTCCGCTTCCAGCTCGTATTTCGGCAGACCGAGCCGCGCGGCAAAGTCCACGACGGCGGTCTGCGTGGGGTCGCCCTCGGCGTGCTCCGCGCCGGGAGCGAGCGTCGCGTCGGTGCAGAGCGCGAAGGAGGCGGCGCTCAGCGCATCGTCGTCGCCGTACGCTTCGACGACGGTCATTTTGTTCTGCGTCAGGGTGCCCGTCTTATCCGAGCAGATCACCTGCGTGCAGCCGAGCGTTTCCACCGCGGTCAGGCGGCGGATCACGGCGTTGCGGCGGGACATGTTCGTCACGCCGATGGAGAGCACGATCGTCACCACGGCGGCAAGCCCCTCCGGAATGGCGGCGACGGCGAGGCTGACGGCGACCATGAAGGTGTCCAGAATCGCCTCCCCGTTGAAATTCGGATAGAGGCGGATCAGATCGAGCGCAAAGATCACGGCGCAGATGCCGAGAACCAGCACGCTGAGCACGCGGCTGAGCTGATTCAGCTTCTGCTGGAGCGGGGTTTCTTCCTTCTGCGCGTTGGTCAGCGCGTCGGCGATCTTGCCCATTTCGGTGTTCATGCCGGTTCCGGTGACGACCGCTCTGCCGCGCCCGTACACAACGGAGGAGCCCATGTAGACCATGTTTTTTCGGTCGCCGAGCGGAACGTCTCCGTTTTCTGCGGCACTCAGCGCCTCGGACGTTTTATTGACGGGGACGGATTCACCGGTCAGTGCCGCCTCCTCGACCTTGAGAGAGGCGCATTCCAGAATGCGCGCGTCCGCGGGAACGGCGTCACCCGCCTCCAGAACGATCACGTCGCCGGGCACCAGCTCGGCGGACGGAACGACCGTCTGCTTTCCGTCCCGCATTACCTTGGAGGTGGCGGCGGCGATCTCCTGCAATGCGGCGATGGCCTTCTCCGCCTTGCTCTCCTGTGCGACGCCGAGCACGGCGTTGATGATGACGACCGTGAGAATGATGAACACGTCGGCAAAGGATTCGCCGGAATAGGCGGCGGTGATGCCGGAGATCAGGGCGGCTGCGAGCAGGATGAGCGTCATGGGATCGGCAAGCTCACAAAGGAATTTGTGCAGCAGGGATTCCTTTTTCCCTTCTTTCAGTTTGTTCGGACCGTGCTTTTCCAGCCTGCCGGCTGCCTCGCCGGAGCTCAGTCCGTCCGGGGTCGAAGCGTTTTGCGCCAGTACCTTTTCGGTCTGCGCCAGGTATTCTTTCATGACGGGTCCACTCCTTTTGTTGTAAAATAAAAAGCCTATGCGCATTCCGCGCATAAGCCGCAGCCGGTCGGGAAGCAGACTTATCCGCGGAACAGATAAGTCTTGTCGTTTCATGCAAGATCAGGACAAGGTCCGTACTGTTGGTCTTGCCGCGCATCGCGCCGACTACTCCCTTACGAGCATCAGTATAGCAAAATTCCTCCGCATTGTCAAGCGAATGCGGAGGAATTTCATCCATACAAAATGCAGAATCTGCCCAAAAGGCGCGCGGAGAAGGCTTCGGGTACGGCGCCGCGCGGACCGTCGCGCCGGATGGCGCCGAAAACGATGCGGGCGAAGATCCGCGCAGGCGCCCTGCAGGTTTTCTGCCGCGGGACGCCGGAGCCTTCCGCGCGATACCGCAGGATGCGGAGCCTCTCGACGCCGTCTCCGGCAGACTCGAAAGCAGGCGCCGCCGGCACGGCTTAGGTGCGGCAGGGAGCGTCCGTGTGCTCTGCCGTGTCAGCGCGCCAGCCACGCGCCGTCCACGGCGATCGTGAAGCCGTGCACATAATCGGACGCCGCGCTTGCAAGGAATACCGCCGCGCCGCCGAGATCGTCCGGCTCGCCCCAGCGGCCCGCCGGAATGCGGTCGAGGATCGCCGCGGAGCGCGCCTCATCCGCGCGCAGCGCTTCCGTATTGTTCGTCACCATATAGCCGGGCGCGATCGCGTTCACGTTGATGCCGTATTTCGCCCATTCGTTTGCCAGCGCCCGCGTCATACCCATGACGCCGCTCTTCGACGACGTGTAGGAGACGACGCGGATTCCCCCCTGATACGAGAGCATCGAGGCGATGTTGATGATCTTCCCGCCGCTTTTCTGACGGATAAACTGCTTTGCCGCCGCCTGCGAGAGGAAGAACATCGTCTTCAGATTGAGGTTCATGACGTCGTCCCAGTTTTCCTCCGTGAAATCGAGCGCGTCCTCGCGGCGGATGATGCCCGCGTTGTTGACCAGAATATCGATCCGTCCCATGGCGCCGACCGCTTCATCGAGCACGCCGGATGCGGCGGACGTATCCCGCAGATCCGCCCGGATCTGATAAAAGCGCCGCCCGAGGGAGGTCACGTATGCCTCGATCTCCGGCATGGCGCGGTCTCCCACGCCGACGATGTCCGCGCCTGCTTCCGCGAGCGCCTTCGCAATGCCGAAGCCGAGTCCTGTCCGCGCGCCGGTGACGACCGCGCATTTTCCGTCCAGCTTGAATTGATCCAGTATCATGTTTTTGTTCCTTTTCCCCTGTGTGATGGTTCTTCCGCCGGCAGGCTGCCCGCTCCCGGAAGCTCCCTTTTCCCTATTATACCGCATTCCGGGAGCGCTGTCCATGGCGGAGGCGAAGAAACGGAAAAAACAGCGGATTTTTACACGGGTGCTCATAAGAAAGTAATTCCAGAAATTACGATTATGGCATCTGTCAGACGGGGTTGGTAAACGAAATAACGGGTATTCGGTGAAAGCCGAGTACCCGTTATTTTTTTGCCTGTGCGTGGAAGCAATAGATTTATTCACACTTTTCGAGTATAATTAACTCATATCATTCCCATCCTTTCCATTCCGATATTTTTTCAAAAAATCTCAAAAAATTTTGGAAACATTGGAACAATTCAGCCTTTCTCATGCCATATATAGTAGAGGGTTATTTCAAAACGATTGGAGGTGACGCTTGTGGAGAAGCGGAAAAGCCCGAAAGGTTTCATTGTAGTGCTGCCCGGCGAGATCATCGAGATACCACAAGATAGCGATAAATCGTGGCTGACCCTGTTTTACAGTCTGCCGAGAGAGCTTGCAGAAAAGTGGAAACCTGCCTACGATCTGCCCCGCTGCCCCTATGAAGTTCTGAGGACGGACAAGTATGACCACATCGTATGTGACGATATGTTCAAGCTGCTTGTGTGGGACTGCTACGCATGGAGCGCATGGCAGTTTTTCCAAGTGAAAGACCGCAAGGGCAATTATCGTGACATTCCCGGCAACTGGACGCAGTATGCAGGATATTTCCCCCTGTGGAGGTTGTCATACAGCATTATCCCTTACATCCGAATGAAGTTTGAACAGAACGGACTTGGCTTCCAAAACCTTTACAACATCCCGCAGGGTGTGGCAGTGCCGTGGCTGACCTATCAACAGTTCAGTAATCTAATCGGCAATGTCACCGATATGGTGATTGCAGAACAGAACTGGCAGCCCATGATCGATGCTATCTGGGAA
Source organism: Eubacteriales bacterium (assembly GCA_051867895.1). Classification (GTDB taxonomy): domain Bacteria; phylum Bacillota; class Clostridia; order Oscillospirales; family CAG-272; genus SIG701. The sequence goes on along the minus strand of JBJDZH010000026.1, from coordinate 8,255 downwards.
AACCGCACCGTGGAGGACTACGAAACCACAAGCAGCACCGTCAAGACCGATTTCATGCGGAAGTGGCATCACAACCGTTCCGGCAAGCCGATCTCTCTGGATGAAATGATGGAGAGTGAGGACGGGGACATTTTCGATGTGGCAGACCCACGGGGTGAGTTTGAGCAATCAGTTATTTCCGAAATGCAGGTAGCCACCTTTGCAGAGAGCACCATCACCGAGAAAGACCGGGAGATATTGAAGTTGTGTATGGAGGGTTACACCGAGCAGGAAATCGCAGATAAGGTTGGCTACAAGACCGCCAGCGCAGTCCATAAGCGAATCGCCAAGATCGCAGACGCTTATGAAGATTTTGTGACAGCGGAATATCAGAAGTATTTGGGATAAAGGGGGGGATGGATCACAAATGATAGAATCAAAAAACGATATATTGCCTTTGTTAAACGAATATATTGGCACTCAACATGAGTGGATATATCAATTTTGGATGGGAGATGCAGAAGAATGGAGTGGCACGAGACAAGCTATATATTCCAATGGTGTTGTCCTCGGAAAATTCCGAGAAAGCGATATTCTTACTATTCAAACCCTTAAACTAGGAGTTACTGACACAGCCTTGCATAACGAAATACACCAGTACTATGAACGCAAAATCAAAGCACAAAAGGAATTAGAGCATCCTGACATCATGCAACAAGGAATGCTAGAAGTTTATGAAAAGCAATTTCGAGATTTCCTGATACTCCCGATTGATGAATGGATAGAGAATAATTGTACATGGATACAAAACGATGTTGCCGATTTGGCTTATCCAGAGGTAAAAGTTTTATTATACCTATACTATGCTTTTGACAACTATGATTACATTCGGAAAAACCGATATAACTCCGATACAAGCAGTTTGACAGCGACATACGAGAATATCTTTAATAAACAAAGCCAATTTGGTAAATACGGCATTGTTCCCATAGATCAGCACAGGACTTTGCTCCCTATTGATCCCCCTCGGATTTATGATCGCTCGGTAGATAAAACATTCTTCACAAAAAATATTCCCTTGCATTTGTTGAAAAAACTCTCCGAAATGATGTCTAAGGGAATGGTAAGCGATTTGGCAGTTCGACTTTTGAATGAGCCTGGGTATAAAGGAAAGATGTCCTGCGAATATCTTGCAGAAGCATTAGAGAGAGGCGAGCAGTTTGGTTTTGTTAATTTAGGTAGTTATTCCGTAAGTAAACTGTATTCAACTAAATACGAAGATTGCTTATGGGTAGTAATTGATCCGGAGAATATAATTTTTGAAGAGCTTTGCGAAGATTTTGAAACTTTTGAGGACATGGTTGTTACGCAAGTAGTGCATTTGCAGTATAAGAACCTCGCAGGTGAGATTTGCATTACCCACTTAGATCATGAATATATTTTTTATACGCTTGATGAATATGGCAAACGAATGCGTGATGTAACACAAAAAGGCACAGCAAAACAACGGATGAAGTCTTTCAAAATCGACAATTCAAAAATCCCATTTGACTTTAGATGCGAGATTTCCAGAAAAGACGAAAACGGCAATGACTTGCCAGTTGAGAAAGAACAATTTTTGTGTTATGTGTTGGAGTGTTATTTCAAACATAAGGATTTATTAAGTGAGTACTTCCAAAAAGTTAATTCATAACTCATTTTGGGCTTTGAGTTGCCAACAAAAATAGGCTAAGGGCAGTCACGAGAAATCGTGGCTGCTTTTTCGTGCAGGAAAGGAGATTTTTATGAGCAGAGAGCCATTTGAAACCATGCCTGATGTGATGGACGCAAAGCAACTTGCGGAAGCGTTACAGATTTCCAAGGCGGGTGCATACAACCTTTTGAATAGCCCAGATTTTCCAACTTTGCGGATCGGCGGGCGTAAATTGGTGATGAAAAATGAACTTTTGGAATGGCTGAAAAGCCGCACAAACCGAAAAGTGTGAAAACATGGTCAAGAGCCGGAAAAGTGGCAAATCAGCCGATAGCAAGAGCCGAAACATACTCCGCATCGTTCGGAGCATTTCTATCGAAAAATCACTTCACTTTTCCAATTCAAGAGCCGAGAAAAATTCGTGAAAAACAGGAGGTTTTATGAGAACAGGGATTACCAAGAGAGAAAAGACCACGGCCATCTATTTTGACGAGTACGGTAGTATGATCGAGGTGCAGACCCATAACACCGATCTGAAAAAGCGGCTGACAGCATTTGCGGCGAAATACCCACAATGCTGCCACCAGATCGACGATGACGAGCAAGGCGGGCTTACTTTTGAGATTGAAAAAGGCAGATTGAGTTTCCGACTGACCGCACCGTACAGCGAGGAACGAAAACAGGCAGCGAGTGAGTGGGCAAAAAAGAATGGGCGCATTTGCAAGGACACAGTGTGAAAGCACTCACATTCCAACTATGTCAATAAGGTGATTAAAAAATCTTGTAAAATAGTCAAAATGACAAGGAAGCAGTTTACTTTGCGCAGATTTTGTGATATAATAAAATAAATCTGCAAATAGGAGGAAAAGCCATGTCGGTACATTGCAATTTATCAACGCTTATGGGCAAGAACCGTTTTTCAATTCAAGATGTGCATAAGCAGACAGGATTGTCTCGAAATACTATTTCCAACTTATATAACGATAAAGCCACACGCATTGATTATGATACGGTAGAAAAGCTATGCCAGCTTTTCAATTGTTCGCTCAATGAGTTGTTTGAAATATGTATTACTGCTGAAAAAAACGCTGATTGACCGAGCATAGGAGAAACTGTTATGAAAATTATTTCACTATTTAGTGGAGCTGGCGGACTGGACTTGGGTTTGATTCAGGCTGGCAACACTGTTATCTGGGCTAATGATATTGATAAGGATGCTGTAGCAACCTACAAAGAAAATATCGGAGATCATATTGTTTGTGACGATATTAAGAACATTGATATTTCCACATTACCTGATGCTGATGTTGTTGTAGGTGGATTTCCTTGTCAAGGATTCTCACAGGCTAACAGGCTGAGAACTCTCGAAGATGACAGAAACCAGCTTTACCGCTTTTTCTACAACACCATCAAAATCAAGCAACCTAAATTTTTCATTGCTGAGAATGTAAAAGGTATTCTTAGCCTTGGCAAAGGAGAAGCAATCAAGCAAATTGTATCGGACTTTGAAGCTGCTGGCTATATCACATCTGTTAATCTCGTGAATATGGCAGACTACGGCGTACCGCAGACAAGACAAAGAGTAATTATTATCGGCCAGCGGGTAGATTTGGGAGAAAAACTGCGTTTTAAGTTCCCACAGCCCACTCATTCAAAAAATAGTGAATTACCACACTGGGTATCAATCAGAGAAGCGATTGATCACTTTCCCGATCCAGATAAGGATAACGATGTTCTGAATCATATTTACTCAGCTTACAAGGTTAAGTATCGCAATTTTACAGGCCATAGAGAAACTGATCCAGATAAGCCCTCTCCGACTGTCCTTGCACGAGGAAATGGAAAAGGTGGGGTTTGTGCTATTCCGCATTACAATGGAAAACGCCGACTGACAATCCGTGAAAGTGCAAGCGTTCAGACTTTCCCAGAAGATTTTCATTTTGTGGGAACTATGAACTCATGTTATCGACAGATTGGAAATGCTGTCCCGGTTTTGTTTGCCCGAAAACTTGGAGACGAACTGATGAGACTCGAAAAGGAAGAAAACGTATGAAGGTAGTATCACTTTTTAGTGGAGCAGGAGGGCTCGATTTAGGTTTCAAGATGGCTGGACATGAAATCATTTGGGCAAATGATTTATATGAGGATGCCGTTGAAACATACAAGCACAATTTAGGAGATCATATTATTTGCGAAGATATATCCAAAATTGATGCAGAAGAAATTCCAGAATGTGATATTATCATCGGCGGTTTTCCTTGCCAAGGCTTTTCTGTCGCTAATATGAAACGCCACGAAGCAGACGAACGCAACGCATTATACAAACAATTGATCAGAGTGATCGAAGCTAAAAAGCCTAAGTTTTTCTTGGCGGAAAATGTCAAGGGCCTTACAAATTTAGCTAAAGGTGCTGTATTCAAAATGATTCTTAGCGATTTTGCTGCGTTGGGATACAAAGTAAGTTATCGCGTGCTTAATGCTGCCGATTACGGTGTTCCGCAAACCCGGCAAAGAGTCATTATAATTGGAGTCCGTAACGATATTGACTTTGAGTACATCTTCCCCTCACCGACCAATAGCAAAGATGGCGGAGATGGGCTGCCACGGTGGGTAAGCGTCGGTGAAGCATTGTCGAATATACCCGACCCCGATCTCCCCAATGACTTGCCCAATCATGATTATTCAAAATACAAACTGCAATTTAACGGTTATCTTGGGCATAGGGTTTTAGACCCTGAAAAGCCTGCTCCAACTGTTACCGCCCGTGGCGATAACAAAGGCGGTGTTGTCATTTTACCTCATCCGAATGCCCAACGAAGAATGTCTTGCCGTGAATTAGCAGCGGTACAGAGCTTTCCGTTGGATTATAAGTTTTCCGGCAATCGCTCATCGGTGTATCGTCAGATCGGAAACGCAGTCCCACCATTGCTTGGTTATGCCGTTGCAAATGTTTTCAATCAATACGAAGGGAGTGACAAGTAGATGTTCTCAAAAGATTTTGTCCCGACAAAACCTTTCCCGGATTTCAAGTGGAAATGGGCTTGCTTACAATGCACCGAGGGTATCAACGACCCCGTTATCCTATTGGGCGTTCTTTTCCGCATGAAAAAGCTGGAAGGTCGTGGATTGAAATATAGTTCGCAGGAATTTGCAGATGAGCTTGTTGAGCTGTCGAATGATATAAGTGACTCCATTGGTGTTGATCTCGCAAGGCGAACAGGTGAACGAAACATTATTCGCAATTCCGGTCAATATTGGAAAGCTGTCGGACTAATCCCTGATGACAGTCGAGGACTGATTCGTCTTACTGATTTTGGACGCCGAGTTGCTGAGCATGATATTTCTCAGACAGAGTTTTCAGCAATAACCGTTCAGACATTCAAGTTGCCAAACAGTCATATCCAGACTCCAGCTGAATGCCTAAATTGGGAAAGCCACAGCCTTATCATTTACCCCCTCAGAATTATTCTGGCAGTAATTATGGAACTCAAAAAGAGGGGACAAGGCTACTTAACCACCACAGAACTGACGAAAATTATCATACCTCTTTCCGGCTGCCATGCACAGATTGGGGACTATGTGAATTTTATTCTTTGGTATCGCTCCGGCGAGATCACCATTGCTGACTGGCCTAATTGCTGCGAGGGCGCTAATGATTTCCGCATTGCCAGAGAATATCTTCTGTTCCTCGAAAATTATGGCTACTTGGAAAAGGCGGATGGAGTAGCACGGGATGCTGAACAATATCACATCAATGCTCTGATCGAATCTGAGATTGCTGAAATTCTCGCAACCCCGATTACCGATGCTTCTCTGCAAATGATCTTGGATCAGATTCGCACAAGCGAAGTTGCATCGGAAGTGGAACGCAAACGAGTTCAGAATTTCAGGATCAGTCGCCCCAACCAAGCCAAATTCCGTCACGATGTTCTTGCAGCTTGCCAGCGGTGCATAATTACGAATGTCACCATGCCAGAAGTGCTTGAAGCTGCACATATCAAACCATTTAAATACAACGGCGAAGATACTATTGCAAATGGATTTGCAATGCGGACTGATATTCACACATTGTTTGATACTGGACATCTTCGCATTTCCGAGACGGGTATTGTTGAACTGTCCACAAGAGCGCGAATGGACTACGGTGCTACCATCCCACCGAGAATTGTTCTTCCCGACTTCACCAATCGGGACTTCATCAGATGGCGTTGGGAAAATTACAACGGTATATAATTAAGGATATAGGAGGTACAAAGATAATGTCGCTTGTATTCAAAAAAATCGAAAGCGGAGATATCTTCACACGGGATTTCAGTCCTCTTGTCCGCAACAATGAAATAACTTTCCCGACATCAGAGGAAATAGCAGTAGTTTATGGACCGAATGGGACTGGTAAAACAAGCCTAATTAAGGTTTTGGGAGATGCCAAAGGTACAAAGGTCGAATTCTCGCTTGACGGTACAGAGTACCAAGCTGGGTCTGATGTTTTTCATATAATTAACGATCAAAACAATCGCAATATCATTTCCGGTGAAACTCGTGACTTTTTTCTGGGAGATAATATCCGGCACGAGTTTGAGTTACAAGACCAGGTGGCAGAGGATCGCAGTGCTGTTATTTCTGCTATTTTATCCCTTATAAAAAACACATTCGGCATATCGGCAGGCAACAGCCCTTTAATCGAATTATTGCCTAAAGCTGAACTGGCTGCTTTCATAAAAGATTGTGCTAATAGCAAATCAAAGGGCAATCGTTATACAACTGATGCGCTTGTGGCATTATTGACATCTCTGGAACGCCATACTGTTCCAGAGTACGACTCGGATAAACTTGCATTTATTCAGAGTGACTGGTCAAACAAGCAATCAATAATTAGGCAGCTTGAATCTCTGGTTGGCGCTGAAATAACTCCAAACGCTCATGTCCACGAGATTGAGGAAAACACTGAGGCAATTGGTATTCTTTCTCGCTTCCACAAAGACAAATGTATAGTATGCGATAATGAAGATATTGACTGGGAAGCGCTATTAGAAGCGAAAACTGCCCATAGACAAGCTACACTTGATGCACTTGAAGGAAAAATTAGAGAAGCGATAGAGAAAACAATTCCGCTCGTGCCCGCTTCTGATCCATTTGGAATAAAGGCTTGCCTGTTAGATGCGATTGCAAGCGGTGACGCGGAAGCAATTACGGCTTTGTCCAGAGAGCTAACAGCATACAAGGATCTATATGGTAAACTGGTGGAGAACGGAATTGTTGACATCGTAAACGGAAGCGAACTCGTTGCGCATCATGCTGAGTATCAGCGCATAATTGCAGAAAGACCTGATATTGCAGACGAAGACTACCTCTATATTCAAGAGATAATAAGCAATAGTATGAGTAAGCCGCTCACCATCGAGCGAGATGAAAATAGACGGCTACGGATTTATCTTTCAAATCAAGAGTTTCTCGGGAAAACCCGGGACGAATTGCCGCTGAGTACAGGAGAGCAGAATTTTCTCTCTCTGACATTTGAATTTCTAAAAGCAAAGAATTCTGAATGTCCGATAGTAGTGATTGATGATCCGGTGTCCAGTTTCGATTCCATTTACAAGAATAAAGTAGTGTATGCGATTGTGAAAATGTTGCACCATAAGAAACGGATCGTATTAACACACAATACGGACTTAATTCGCTTACTTGATGGCCAGTATAAGCGTTGTTTCAAGCTGTATCTGCTAAATAATACGGACGGAGAGCTTAATGGTTTTATTCCGTTAAAAAATAATGAACAGGAAATGCTTATCAGTCTTGAAAAACTTCTGACTGCTTTTAGAGAAAGTGTTCCTTGTCATGTCGTCAGTCCAGAACTGTTTCTAATTTCTATGATCCCCTTTATGCGCGGATATGCAAATATTATTTGCAACAGAACGTTGTTTGAGTCTCTGACCCAAGTAATGCATGGTTATAAAACAGAAAAGGTGGACATTGCAAGAGCATATTCGGAATTGTTTGGAGCACACCCGGAACATCTCCCGATTTCCTATGAAGTTTCGGTGGAAGATATTCTCAGCAAAACAGTCGACGGTGTACACTTGCTTGATACTGGGAAATTTCCTTTGCTGGATAGAACACTGCGCCATTCGTTTGTGTATCTGTTTCTTCGCCTTATGGTTGAGAAAAATCTCGTTGAAAAATTCGGGATTGACACTACTCGCTATGAACAACTTGGGCAGATAATATCGGCTGCATATCCTGATGAAAACGATGTTGAACAAATCCGCAACCGTATCCGGCTGACATCAAAAAAGACGCTCATCAACGAGTTCAACCACTTTGAAGGAAATTTGAGTATTTTCCAACCCGCTATTGATATTACCGATCAAGCACTTGGAAAAGAACGAACTGATCTTATAACTTTTATCAGCACCTTATAAATCCCTTTGGAAAAAAGGGCGCACTTCTATACAGGGGCAAGCCCTGTATGTGCGCTCTGCGAGGCAGACAGCCCGGACACTTGGAAGTCCGGGCTGTTTTGCGTCACTTCGTTCCGTACAAGGGGCTGCACCCCTTGCGCTGCTTACGCAGCTATCCCAGCGCA
>JBJDZH010000025.1:0-108513 GCA_051867895.1 Eubacteriales bacterium | reverse complement strand
AAAATCGGAGCTGTTATCAACTCGATCGGAATAATCGTTTTGATACAGCTCCTTTCTGGAAACGGCGAAGCGTCTCACAAAACGCATTATCGGATATCTGATTCGAACAAAGGAACGGAATTGCCCTGCATTTCCGTTCCTTTCTGTTGAGAAGCAGTGAAAAGATGCCCCGGAAAATATGAAAGTATAATCACTAACAAATCGGTTCAACTTCTCGTGCATACTCATACTGCCGAAACTTCATTCAAAAGGCTTACACGAAGTCATTCGATCCGTTTTATCTGTTCCACAAATGATCGTTTCAGAGACGGGGAAATGTCAAGCTTTTCATAGAATTTCTGCTTTGTCATCGGTTGATTGAACTCCGCTGCCGGCGGAAAGCCAGGCATAGTTATCTCCCCTTATATTCGTCCTCGTCGTCGAGAAACATCAGGTATTCCATAGCTCTGCCGGTGAGCCGTTTGCGTTGTTCTTCCATACGTTTCTTTTCAGCAGGGGTCTTGGCATCTTCGGGTCTCTTTGCAATACCGTCAACCATCTGCGTTATCAAATCGCGCTTTTTTTCTTTTTCGTTCATCATTTCACCACCAGGAAACAAATCCATTCAAAGTTATCTAACTTCGATACTTGTGACAAGAGCGCACTTGTACCGCCAGGTATGAACAGGCTGTCAATATCACTCTCTGTTTTTGTGTTTATGATGGAGCCGATTGCATCGGAGAGCAGTTCGGAAATCCCGCTCATGTTGCGACCGTCCTCTGTTTCCTCGTTGAACCGATGATACCAGTATAGTTGCCTTCTGCATCTCTGTTTATAGGCGCAGCGGTAAGTCGGAATTGCAGGCAATGACACGGACACGGAATTTCCATTACATATTTCTCTTTGGCACCTCGGTATGTAAAATCTCCGCCGCAGCGAATCACCTCGCACCAAGTGAAAATCTCGGATAATGCACGTGGGCAAAATCCTTGCGGTGTTTCATATTCAAAACAGAATGTATCTCCTGTTTCTAATCCGAGTCGGCAATTCTTGGCATTCCCATCGACTACTTCAACCGTAAATGCCCAATCCTCTAAAATCCATTTATTCATTTATTATTCTCCTTGGCGGTATTGACGGAAGAAATCAAAATCCTCTTAACTTCTGTACATTTATCAAGCGGCGATTTATCGTTATAATATCCGCTTTCGATAAGTAACTCTATCCAATACTCACTTTCTGAATATTTCTTTCATGCGATTTGCAGTTTAGCGACAAAATCTGCATCGCCATGAACGCAGAAAGCTTCTCTGATATTTGCACCGATACTTGTTCCCGAACGCAAAAATTGAATAATAAGCGCACTTTCGCGTTTTCCGCTCTCAGTTCTTTGCAAACTCGTATTACATCAAGCGCAAATGCTTTAGATTTTATCATGAACGTACTTTCGTTCAATGATATCACCCTTGTTTATTATATTGCTAATAAATATAAAAAGCAAGAATACTTTTTCACTATTACCTATTAGTTCCAAAGCCCCCAAGGTAAGTTAAGTGAAGAAGCAAAAAATGAAGCCCCGAAGACTTATGCCTTTGGGGCTTTGGTGCGGGTAACAGGGATCGAACCTGCACGGAAAATCCACCGGATCCTAAATCCGGCGCGTCTGCCAGTTCCGCCATACCCGCATATGGGGCTGCCAAAGAAAGCTTTGGCAGTTCTTTTCTTTGTTCTGCGCAGGATGCAGCCGTGTCCGGCAGTTCCCCGCACGCTCTGCTGCCGGCATTGCCCCGCGGCATTCTCTCTGCGCCGGCGCCGGGCATCCGCCCATGGCTCCGTATCGCGGACGAAAGCTCTGCATGCAGGATTGTACCACAGGCGGCGCCGTCTGTCAAGCGGCACGTCCGGCTCCGCCGGTCTCTCCCCCCCACGAAAGCAAAGGAATTCCGGCGGCGCTCCCGCCGCCTTTTCAGTCCGCGTCCTCCGACGCTTCCGCTGCTTTCATCATAAGCGCACATTCGATGCGCTTTTTGAACAGCTCGCAGCCGTATTCGTACACGCCCGAAATATCGCCGGTCGCATGATACGCGTTCGCTGCGCAGCCGCCCGCGCAGTACAGCTTCGCCCAGCAATCGGCGCAGCCGGGGCGCGAATATGCGTTGCAGCGTGCAAACCGGTCGCGCAGCGCGGTATTCTTCACGCCGGTATAGATATCTCCCATGCTGTACTTCTCATCGCCGACAAACTGGTGGCAGGGATAAAGCTCTCCCCACGGCGTGACCGCCATATACTCCGTACCGGAGCCGCAGCCGGACACGCGCTTATAGATGCACGGTCCACCCTCCAGACTGATCATGTAGTGGTAGAATGTAAACGGACGTCCTTCTTTTTTGCGGCGGATCATTTCTATGGCAAGCTTTTCGTACTGCTCGAAAAGGACGGGCATGTCCTCCGCCGTCAGCGCGCACGGGTCGCCCGGGGCGCACACGACCGGCTCCATGCTCAGCTCCGTAAAGCCGAGATCCGCCATATGCAGGATATCCGCCAGGAAATCCGTATTATAATGCGTGTACGTGCCGCGGACGTAGTAGCTCCTGTCTCCCCGTGCAGCGACAAAACGCTGGAAATTCGGCACGACGGTATCGTAGCTTCCCTTCCCCTCGTAATTCTTGCGGAAGCGGTCGTGCACCTCCCGCCGTCCGTCGAGGCTGAGAACAACGTTGTGCATCTCGCGGTTGCAGAAGTCGATCACCTCATCGTTCAGAAGCACGCCGTTTGTCGTCAGGGTAAAGCGGATATTCTTGCCGTGGAGCTTTTCCTGCTCGCGTCCGTAGGCGACGATGCCCTTCACAACTTCCCAGTTCATCAGCGGCTCACCGCCGAAGAAATCCACATCCAGATTGACATGGGAGCCGGAATTCTCAATCAGAAAATCGATGGCGCGCCGTCCGGTCTCCAGGCTCATGACCGCGCGCTCGCCGTGGTACTTGCCCTGGCTGGCGAAGCAGTAGGTGCAGTTCAGATTGCACGTATGCGCCACATGGAGGCACAGCGCCTTGATGGTGAAATGCGACGGACGGTACGTCCGGGCGATATCCGCATATGCATCCTCCGAGAAGAGCTTTCCCTCTTGTTTCAGCGCGTCCACATCGGCAAGACATTCCTCAAGCTCCGCCTCATTCACGTCCGGGCGCGCGCCGTACTTTTCCAGCATCGCGCGGACGATCTCCTCGCGCGTCGTGCTTTCATACATTCCGATGATATCGTAAGCGACGTCGTCCACGACATGCAGAGCGCCGCTGAACACGTCCAGAACGATATTGAAGCCGTTCAGTTTATACGAATGGATCATAGTTCTCCTCACATGGAAAGAGGTCTCATAAGCAAGTTATGAGACCCCGTTTGGTATCGCGCAGGCTTATTTGCTTTTCTTCTCGCAGTTCTGGTTGGCAACGCCGCAGGAAGTCTTGCATGCGGACTGGCAGGAAGTCTGGCACTCGCCGCAGCCGCCGGTCTTGACAGACTGCTTCAGATCGCGCGTTTTCACGGTAACGATTCTTTTCATGTTCGGTTCTCCTTTGTAAATCATATGGATTAGTATACACCATTCGCTCGAATCTGTCAAGAGGGCGGACAAAGTTTGCGCTTCTTCTTGCAATCCGGCGCGCGCAGGATTATAATGAAAGCAAAGCAGACTGTCCCGGATGGAGGAATACAGCAAAACAGATCATGGTTTACACGTTTGAAGAATATTTCGGAGAAGGGGACCGCCCGCGCATCTCGGCGTACACATCGCTTCACAAAGGAAAAGTGAATTTCCATACGCATACCTTTCATGAGATGGTCTACGTACTGAACGGTTTCTCCCTGCACTTCTGCGGCGGCAGGACAACGCTTCTGACGGCGGGCGACATGTTCATCATTGCGCCGGGAGTCGAGCACTCCTACGCCAATCCCTACCGCAACGGCGTCCTCAATTTCATGTTCTGTCTGGAAGATTTCATCGATTCCTTTGATCCGGAGGACGAGCTGCCCTGCATCCGCGCACTGCTCTCCGCAACGCCGGAGGCGGATTCGCCCATATTGCATGTCGATATCGCGGAGCGCCGCTCCATTGAGAATACATTTGAAAAGATCCGTCTGGAGCGCCGCACACGCGCGCCGGGGTGGCGTACCTCTCTGCGGATGCGCATGGTTTCCCTGCTTCTCAAGTATTCGCGCATGTACGAGACGCAGTACGGCAAAGGCGCGCATTCCGTGAGCAGCGGCTACAGCTATGTGCTGCGCATTCTGCAGTATGTGGAAAAAAACTACGCCGACGATATCTCCATGGAACAGCTGGCGAAAGCCGCCGGTCTGAACGCGGACTACATGTCGCGCAGATTCAAGGCGGCAATGGGCATGTCCCCCTCGGACTATGTGCGGAAATTCCGCGTCGCCAAAGCAATGGAGCTGCTCGGAACGACGGATATGACCGTTGCGGGCATTGCCTCCGCCTGCGGCTTCTCAGACGTTTGTCTGTTCTCCCGCGTCTTCAAGAACATTACCGGCGTCACGCCGGTGGAATTCCGCAAAAACGGCATTCTGGATCTGGAATAGCCCCCGGGCCAACAGCTCCCGGCGAAGAACAGCCATCCCCTCGCATTTCGTCAGACAAGCAGAAAAACAAGCCGGCTTCAGTGGGAAGCCGGCTTGTTTTGTTTTATCACTCCACGGACTTGAGAGATTCCGCCATATTGATCCGGTCGAGCTTCCGACGCATAAACAGCGCGACAAGTACCGCAAACAGGAACGTAAGCAGTATGGACGCAAGATAGCTGACAGGGCGGACGATCGCGTCAAAATGGACCATATCCACCTTGATCTGACTCATCACGAATGCGTGCAGCAGCTTGCCGAGAAACAGTCCGGCAACCGCGCCGATCCCGGTCAGGATCATGTTTTCGCGGAAAATATACGCAGCCGTTTCCCCGCGGTAAAAGCCGAGAACCTTGATCGTCGCGATCTCGCGCAGCCGCTCCGTGATATTGATGTTCGTCAGGTTATAGAGAACGATAAACGCGAGAGCCGCGGCGCAGCCGGTCACCAGAATCACGATGTAGTCGAGGCTGGAAAGCATATTCGTGATCCGCTCGCGGAAATCCGCGCTTACGCTCACGTTCACGACCGCGTCGTCCCCGTTCAGAGAAGCGGCGGCAGCATGCGGATCCGCTTCATCCCCGAAGAGGAGAAACGCGGTATTGACCTCCGCCGTGCCGAGGCCCTCCGCATACGTCTGCGGCGTCAGGATCACGTAATTGAACACATAGTTGTCGAATACATCGGCAACCACCGGAGAAAGCGTGTTCATATCGCCGTCGCGCAGCGTGATCCGATCCCCGGCGGACAGTCCGAGCGTTTCGGCAAGTCCGCGGCTGATGACCGCTTCTCCCTGCTCCGGCCATGCGACGGCGCGCTTTCCGCTGTGCAGATGGAGAAACGCATCCGCCGTATCCCCGTCGCAAACAAGGAGCTGGGTCTGCTTCAGCATCGTATCCGAGAAAGCGTCCAGAGAGGACTGCTGCAAAAACAGCACCTGCTCCGCGGTATCCGCGTGGCGCGACGCAAACGCCTGCTCCTCCGCCGCGTCCAGCGGCTCGGAGAAGGTAACGGAAGCGTCGTAGGTCATGATCTCTCCGAACTGGAAGTTGGCAAGATCCTGAATGGAATCGCGGATGCCGAAGCCCGTAATCAGCAGCGCCGTACAGCCTCCGATCCCGAGGATCATCATATACAGCCGCTTTTTGTAGCGCACGATATTCCGGATAGAGACCTTGTGCAGGAATTTCACGTGTTTCCACAGCGGCAGGCGCTCCAGCAGGATGCGTCTGCCCGCTTTCGGCGCTTTCGGGCGCATCAGGGCGGCGGGGACACGGGCAAATTCATGCCGGCACGCAAGCCAGGTCGTTCCGACGGAGCAGGCAAGCGATACGGCGAGGGAGATCAGAGCGAGCAGCCAGTCGAAGATAAACCGGATCTCGCCGAAGCCGTACATGATCCCGTACACCTCCCAGATCACCGCCGGGAAGATGATGGTCCCGGCGCTGTAGCCGAGAATGCAGCCAAGAAGCGCCGCGCTGCCGGAATAGACGATGTATTTTTTCATGATCGCGCCCTTGCCGTAGCCGAGCGCTTTCAGGGTGCCGATCTGTGTGCGCTGGTCGTTGACCATGCGCGTCATCGTCGTCACGCAGACAAGCGCGGCGACAAGGAAGAAGAAGATCGGGAATACTCTGGAGATCCCGCGCACGATGGAGGAATCGTTGTCGAAGCAGACATAGCCGGTATTCGTATCCCGACCGAGCACATAGGTCTGCGGGTCGTGGATATCGGCGAGCTTTGCTTCACCGTCGGCAAGTTCCTGCCGCGCATCCTCGATTTTCCGCTCCGCATCGGCAAACTCCCGCTCCGCGCGTGCGCGTTCGTCCTCGTACTCTTTTCTTCCGTCTGCGAGTTCCGCCTCGGCGTCGGCGAGCTTCACCTTTCCGTCGGCAAGCTCCGCCGTACCGTCGTCCACCTCGCGCTGTGCCGCCTCAAGCTTCGCTTTTCCGTCGGCAAGCTCCGCCGCACCTTCATTCACCTCGCGCTGCGCCGCCTCGAGCTTCGCTTTGCCGTCGGCAAGCTCCGCTGTACCGTCGTCCACCTCGCGCTGCGCCGCCTCAAGCTTTGCTTTGCCGTCAGCAAGCTCCGCCGCGCCTTCATCCACCTCGCGCTGCGCGTCATTCAGCTTTGCTTCGCCCACGGCAAGCTCCGCTGTGCCGTCGTCCACCTCGCGCTGCGCGTCATTCAGACGGGCGAGTCCCGCCTGATACTGCGTCCAGCCGTCGTTGATCTCCCTTTGCGCATCGTTCAGCGCCTCGCGTGCCGCCGGCAGAGCAGCGCGGCGGGAATCGATCTCCGCCTGTGCCGTCTCAAGCTGTTCTCCAGCCTCCTCCAGCTTCTTCCGGTTCTCCGCAAGCTGCAAACGCGCGGCGTCCAGCTCATTCTGCCCCGCCCGCGCCTGTGCCCATCCACCGTTCAGCTCCGCCTGCGCCGCATCCAGCGCGGCGCGCTGGGCGGCAAGCTGCCTTTGTGCCTCCTCGGAGGCGTACGCGGGATCCTGAAGGAGCGCGTCGATACGCGCGTACCCAGCGTCGATCTCCGCCTGCGCCGCATCGAGCTGCGAGAAGGCGCTGTTCAGCTCACTCTGCTTTGTTTCCAGCTCGGCGTCCGCCGCCTGGAGCTGCTGACGGGCATCCTCCCAATCGGCGCGCTTCGCATCCAGCTCTGCCTGCGCCGCATCAAGCTGCGCGGCGCCGTCCTCATATGCCTGCTGTTGCTCGTCCAGCTCTTCCTGTGCCTCGGTGAGCTTCTGCGCGCTCTCCGCAAGCGTCGCGCGGTTTGCGTCGATCTCTGCCTGTGCGTCCGCCAGTTTCTGCCGGTTTTCCTCCAACACGGCGCGATTTGCGTCAATCTCCGCCTGCGCGTCCGCCAGCTTCTGCTCATTCTCCAGAAGCGTCGCGCGGTTTGCATCAATCACTGCCTGCGCGTCCGCCAGCTTCTGCTCGTTCTCCAGAAGCGTCGCACGGTTTGCGTCGATCTCCGCCTGTGCGTCCGCCAGCTTCTGCTCATTCTCCAGAAGCGTCGCGCGGTTTGCATCAATCTCCGCACGGGCGTCTGCAAGCTGCTGCTCGCTGTCGGAGAGCTTCTTTTTGTTCTCCTCGATCTCCCGTGCCCCGTCCGCCAGCTCCGCTTCCGCGTCGGCGAAAGCGCGCTCCGCATCGGCGCGCTGTACACGGTATTCCTCCTCCGCGTCCGAGAGCTTTCCGCGCGCGTCGTCCAGCGTCTCCTCCGCGTCACGCAGGATCCCGTCCCGGCGCAGCGCCGCACGTTCCGTCAGGCGTGCGCTCAGAACCGCTTCCGCCGCGTCCGCAGTATCCTCGTATTCCTGCGTATAGATCCCGGCGTCCGTATCCAGCGTGATGTAGATCTCTGTGAACACCTCCGAGGAGAAGCCCTCCGGCGGAATATACACAAAGCATGCGACGGAGCCGTTTCCAAGAGAAGTCGTGCCGCGCTCGTAATTCAGATAGTAGGGCGAATTGGCAAGTCCCACGACGGTGTATTCGCTGTATGTAAACAGCTCGCGCGTGCTCTCGTCATTCTCCGGCGCGATGCGCACCTGCTTTCCGATCGCGTCCTCATTTGCGTATTTCCGGTCAAGGACGCATTCATCCGGCGCGGACGGAAGCCGCCCCGCTGTCAGAGAAAGCGTATTCACATCGGGCAACAGCATATGGAATTTTGCTGCCGCCGCGCCCGTCTCCGCATCCCCCAGGGAAAACAGCGCGTCAGCTGACACGGAGCCTGCCGCTGACCGCACGCCTTCCAGCGCGGCAAACGCGCCGACATCCTCCTCCGTCAATCCGAGCGTGGAGACGAGGCGGAAATCGAAGAAACCGTGCTCGCGCAGGTATTCGTCCGTTGTATGCACCATGGCAGTGCGCGTGATGCGCAGTCCCGCGAAGAAGCCGACGCCGAGCGCCACGATCGCGAAAATCGCAATCCAGCGTCCGAACGTCCCGCGGATCTCACGGAACGTCATTTTGTTCATTCCGGATCGCATAACGTCACCACTCAATCTGTTCCACAGGCGTAACGCATTCGTTTACTTTTTCGTCCACGACCGTTCCGTTTTTTACGCGGATGATCCGATCCGCCATGCCGCACAGCGCCTGATTGTGCGTGATGATCACAACGGTCATGCCGGTTTTCCGGCTCGTATCCTGAAGCAGCTTCAATATCGCCTTGCCGGTGGCGTAGTCCAGCGCGCCTGTCGGCTCGTCGCACAGCAGCAGCTTTGGATTTTTCGCCAGGGCGCGCGCGATGGCGACGCGCTGCTGCTCACCGCCGGAGAGCTGCGCAGGAAAATTGCTCTTGCGCTCGGACAGACCGACCTGATCGAGTACGGCGGCGGCGTCCAGCGGCTTGCGCGTGATCTGCGCGGCAAGCTCCACGTTTTCCAGCGCCGTCAAGTTCGGCACAAGATTGTAGAACTGGAACACAAAGCCGATATCATACCGGCGGTACTCGGTCAGCCTGCGTTCGTTGAAAGCGGATACCTCCGCGCCGTCGAGAAACACCCTGCCCTCCGTCAGCGTATCCATCCCGCCAAGGATGTTGAGCAGCGTCGTTTTTCCGGCGCCGGACGGACCGACGATCACGCAGATCTCCCCCTGTTCGATCGTAAAGGAGGCGTCATGGAGCGCGACCGTCTCCACCTCGCCGGATTTATACACTTTTTTTACATTCTCAAACGATACAAAACTCATGACTGCTCTCCGATCTCAAAGGTAAATATGCACGTCAAAGCGATGTGCGCAGCGGGGACACACCGCCGTGTGTGCACCGCGCCGGTGCGGCAGACGCAGCGTCGCACCGCATTCCGGGCATTTGCGGTATACGGATGTTTTTCCGTCGCGCAGGCGCGCCCATTGCAGCGCAAAAAACGCCTTTACCGGACGCCATACGCGCAGAAACGCCTCGTTCTCCGCGCGGCGGCGGGCAATATTTCTGGAAAGCATGCGGAACGTCATATAGATCAGACATGCAAGCGCCAGAAGCCGCAGTACGGGCACTCCCGTCAAAAAACCGCACAGATAGAGTACGATCCAGAGAATGCTCAAAGCGTAATACAGCTCGTCGACGCCGTACCGTCCATACATAAACGAAATCAGTTTATTCTTCCACTTATTCATAAAAAGCCCCCGCAGATGGATATAACAGGGATCATACAGCGAATATGATTTATTATAGCATTCTGCGGGGAGCAAAGTATGAATGAAGTTTGAGTCGATTGTAAAAATACGTTGCGCGGCGCCTCAGCGGCGGCTGATGACGCGGATCAGCTCGTCGCTGACGACGCGGTTCTCCGCATCCGTAACGGCAGCGAAGCCGCGGTAGCTCCAGACTGCGTGCCCGATTCCGTATTCGCGGAAAATGCCGGTCACCATATCCAGCCAGCGGATCGCGTCGGGCAGCGGCGCATGCGCAATGACGCCGTATTCCCCGCAGTACAGCGGGCGCCGGTTCTTTTCGATGAAGCGAACGGCAGGGGCAAGAAAGCGGCGCAGATACGTTTCGTCCACCATCGCGCCGGGCTCCATCCCTGCCGGCGCTCTGCCTCCGAAGAAATCCGCATGGTCGTCATAGGCAAAGGGAAAATGCACCGTTTTCGGATAGTCGCGCATCGCCGGCATCCAGGACGCTTTCTGATGCGTAAAAATCATCGGCTCATACATATGGAAGGTGTACAGAATCCCGGGATCCTCCGTAACGGTGAGATTCTCCAGCTCATTGACGGAGTTCCAGCGGTTGCCGCCGATCACGATCCGTCTTTCGGGCGTGATGGCGCGGATCGCGGCGACGCAGCGCGGCCAGAGCGCGTTCCATGCGTCGGAATTCTCCCAGACCAGCTCATTGAGCAATTCAAAGCGCAGGGAATCGCCCACGCCGGCATAGCGGCGCGCGAAAAGCTCCCAGATCGCGATAAACCGCGCCTGCGAGGTGGGATTGGTGAAAAGATCGTTTTTGGCGCCGTTTCCGAAAAAGAAGCCGGGCGCGTGGTGCAGATCGAGGATCAGGTTCAGTCCGTTCTTTTGGCAGCATTCCAGTGCAAAGTCGATGTAGCGAAGCCCGTCCTCCCGGTAAACGCCGGGCGCGCCGTCATCCTCAAAGAGAAAATAATCGACGGGAAGCCGGACGTGATCCATGCCCCACGACGCGATCCGTGCAAAGTCCTGCCCGGTGATATACGCATCGTGATGCTCATGCCCTTTGGCGCCGTACTGAGAGAGCCAGTGTCCAAGATTCGTCCCCGCCATATAGCATTCCGTTTGATACATCATAATCCCTCCCTGTATTCCGCCGAATCCGGCGGCGCTGCAAATCTCTGTACAGACAGTATAGCACTGCGGAGCAAAAAGTCAATCCCTCGCAGGACAGAAAACCGGCCTGTCGGGCGTTTCGCAAAGCCCGTTCTGCAGATTTTCTGAAAAATATTGACAGTTCTCTCCCCGCTGTGATATAATTATATAATGGAAAAACGTGAGTAATCAAGGAAAAAACAGAAGGATGGTTCAATAGGCATGAAGATTCTCGTAATCAACGCCGGCAGTTCCTCGATCAAGTATCAGCTGATCGACATGGATACCGAGAGCGTACTGGCAAAGGGTCTGTGCGACCGCATCGGAATCGCGGGCGGTAATTTCAAGCATAAAGTGGACGGCCGCGACGACTATAAGATCGATATCCAGATGGCTGACCACAAGGAAGCGGTGAAGCTGGTTCTCGACACGCTTGTCTCTCCGGAACACGGCGTTATTTCTTCCCTCTCCGAGATCTCCGCCGTCGGGCACCGCGTTCTGCACGGCGGTGAGAAATTCTCCGGCGCAGTCCTCGTGAACGACGAAGTGATCGCCGCCATCGAGGAATGCTGCGAGCTCGGGCCGCTCCACAATCCGCACAACCTGACCGGCATCCGTGCCTGCGAGGCGATGATGCCCGGCGTGCCGCAGGTCGCCGTGTTCGACACCGGCTTCCACCAGACGATGCCGGACTACGCATATCTGTATGCGCTGCCGTATGAATACTATGAGAAATACAGGATCCGCCGCTACGGCTTCCACGGCACCTCCCACCGCTATGTCTCCATGCGCGCCGCCGCCATGCTCGGACGCACCGATCTGAAGCTCGTTACCTGCCATCTCGGCAACGGCTCCTCCATCTCCGCGGTCGAAAACGGCAAGTGCTTCGACACAACGATGGGTCTGACACCGCTGGAGGGCATCATGATGGGCACCCGCTGCGGCTCCATCGATCCCGCCATCATTCCTCTGCTGATGAAGAAGGAAAACCTGACGCCGGATCAGATCGACTACATCATGAACAAGAAGTCCGGCATCCTCGGCATCTCGCAGACGACAAGCGATAACCGCGACATCGAGCAGGGCGCCAAGGAAGGCAACAAGCGCTATCAGCTGATCGAAAACATGCTCTGCCATCAGCTGACCAAGTACATCGGCGGCTATGCGGCAGCAATGGGCGGCGTGGACGCCATCGTCTTCACCGGCGGCATCGGCGAAAACAATCCGCACTACCGCGCAAGAGTCGCGGAAAAGCTCGCGTTTATGGGCGTGAAGATTGATCCGGAGATCAACAGGAAGGCGATGCGCACAAGCGAAGAGTTCGACCTCTCCGCACCGGACGCCAAGGTTCGTATGCTCATGATCCCGACCAATGAAGAGCTTATGATCGCCAAGGACACGCTTGCCCTTGTGTCCAAATAAGCTGCTCGTCCGACCCCGGGAATATTCCGGCAGATACAGCATCCGTATGGCAAACATACGGATGCTTTTGTTTTCCGGTGCGCTGCCGCTTCCGCAGCAGCCAAAGCGAACGCATGCGCACGCACTGCTTTGCAAACAGAAAACCGCCTGAAGAAGCGCTTCTTCAGGCGGTTTTTATTTGATTCGTCCGGCTCCGCTGCCTGCGCCTTGCCGCCGGGTGCCGACCCGCTTTTCCGCGTGTATCGGACAACCGCCGAAAGCCGCTCACGGATTGCATCTTTTGCACGGACTGTAGCCGTCAGATAGCAGCTGAGCGCGGTCTCCGGTAAACTCGCCCCTGTTTTTCTCCTTGATCTGCGTGACGCTGGAGCACTCGGGCTTGTGAAATTTCTTCGTGTTCCGGTTCAGAATGTAGGTCTGTGCCGCTTCGGCGCTCGTCTCCGGCGGAGCGGTCGTTTCCGGTAGGGCGCTCGTCTCCGGCAAAGCGCTCGTCTCCGGCAAAGCGCTCGTCTCCGGCGGAGCGCTCGTCTCCGGCGGAGCGGCCGTTTCCGGCGGAGCGCTCGTCTCCGGCGGGACGCTCGTCTCCGGCGAAGCGGTCGTGGCAGCCTCTTCCAGGATGGTCTCGGAGCTTATGATCCGAATCGTACCGTGCTGCTCTCCCCCGTATGCACATCCGGACAGAAACACACAGATTGTCACCCATATGAGCAGACAGCGGTATGCTGCTTTTCGATTCATCCCATGTTTCCTGCTTTTTCGTCATTTTTCAATACATTTCAATACAATTATAGAAAATATCCGGGCAAAAATCAAGCCGGATGCCCAAAAAACAGGAAAATCCATGGTATGCGGCGGTATTTTGCAATCATGCCTGTCCGTCGATCCTCCATGCACGGACCGGCACGCCGCCTCATAGAATAGAAGCAGACGAAGGGAGGTATGATCCATGAGAAGTGACAACCGTTGCACCGCGGACCACGGTCCAGAGCCGTTCGCCGTTTCCATCGAAGAGGCTGTCTGCCGCAATCGGAATTTTCGGACAGCTTTATGGACCGGGTGCTATCTGCAGCTGACGATGATGTGCATTCCCGCAGGCGGAGAGATCGGTCTGGAGGTACATCCGGATACAGATCAGTTTCTGCGTCTGGAAAGCGGAACCGGCATGGTGCGAATGGGTTCCTGCCGGGAGCGGCAGGACATACAGTTCTGCGTCGGAGCCGGCGATGCCGTTTTTGTTCCTGCCGGCACCTGGCACAACATGGTCAACATTGGACACTGTCCGCTGAAGCTTTATTCCATTTACGCGCCGCCGAAGCATCCGCGCGGAACCGTTCATGAAACCAAGGCGGACGCCGACGCTTCCGGAGATTAAAAGAAAAACCGTGCGCCCACAGCGCACGGTTTCTTTGATTCCGGTGATTTACGGCCGTCCGGCAGGTACGCGCGCGGCGCGCTCTCCCGGAGGGAGAACACGGGCATCCCGCAAGCGGATCAGCAAATGGTACCGCCGCCCACCACGATATCGCCGTCATACAGAACGACAGCCTGCCCTTTTGTCACGGCGCGCTGCGGCTCATCGAATTCCACGCGCAGCTCATCCTCCCCCGTCCGGACGGCAGTCGCGCTCTGCTCCTTCTGGCGGTAGCGTACTCTTGCCGTGAGGCGCATGGGACGCTCAAGCCGTTCTCCGGCAATCAGATTGATCCGTTCCGCACGCAGCGTCTTTGAGTACAGCTCCCTCTCCCCGCAAAGCACGACCGTATTGTCCTGCGGGCGGATCTCCTTTACGTACAGCGGAACGGCGGAGGAAATCCCCAGTCCCTTATGCTGTCCCACCGTATAATGAATGATCCCGCGATGCCGTCCGAGAATATTTCCATCCACGTCCAGAAAATCGCCGGCGGGATATTCCCTGCCCGTATACTGCCGGATGAAATCCGCATACGTCCCGTTCCGCACAAAGCATATGTCCTGACTGTCGTGCTTCTTCGCGTTCACAAAGCCATGCTCCGCGGCAATTTCACGGACACGCGTCTTTGTCAGCGCGCCGAGCGGAAACATTGTATGCGCAAGCTGTTCCTGCGTCATGGAGTAGAGGACATAGCTCTGATCCTTCGTCTCATCGAGCGCCTTTTTCAAAAGGAAGCGCTCTCCGTCCCGCTCGATCCTCGCGTAATGTCCGGTCACAATATAATCAAAATCCAGTTCCTTCATCCGGCAGAACAGCTTGTCGAATTTCAGATACCGGTTGCAGTCGATGCACGGATTGGGCGTTCTCCCGTTCTCATAATCGGAAACAAAGCGGTCAATGACCGTCTCCCGGAACCGCCCGGCAAAATTGAATACATAGTGCGGCATACCGAGAGAATCCGCAACGCTTCTCGCGTCCTCCACATCGTCCAGCGAGCAGCAGCTCTTTTCCCGCTTCTCGCCGATGTCCTCGTTGCTGAACAGCTTCATGGTCGCGCCGATGCACGAGAACCCCTGTTCCACCGTAAGCAGTGCGGCGACACTGGAATCCACGCCGCCGCTCATGGCTATGATCGCTTTTTTCATGTCCGACCTCCGTGTCTCGCTGCATGAATCCTATAAGTTTGATAGGCTTCACGCATACCCACAGGTATTATACCGGATGGGCACCAGAAAGTCAAGTGCCGGAAAAAAACGGCAGAGGAACCCCGAAAAGAGTCCCTCTGCGCATACCGTATTATGTTTTGGGAACCGACTCCGGCAGAGAAAGCGGCGTGAACGCCCCGTCCACCGTCAGCGACGTCAGATTCGGCATCCGCGCGGTATCGCTCAGATCGATCACAGGCTCGACCAAAACGCGCCCCTCCAGAAGTCCCGCCTCATCCAGGATGGAGAGAAGCTCTTCCCGCTCGCGCGGCTTCAGAAGCGGGTCGAGCACATACATGGGACGTTTGTCCGCGAACGGAAATTTCGCACAGATCTCCGCCGTGTATGCCGCGCGGTACGCAGCCATTTTTTGTTCGTACACATCCGCGTCCATCTCAGCGATGATCCGGGACTGAAACAGAACGCGCGCTCTGCCCGTTTCGTCCAGCTCCAGACGGCAGTCAGACAACGGAGTCTCCTTTCGCTGCTCCTGCGGCACCAGCTCGCGGAGCAGCTTCGGCACGGCGTATGTCTGCACGGAGGCGGGAGTGGCGTCTTTATATGTATAAAATGAAGTGAATTTGCTCTCGTTCCACGCGCCCAGCTCCGTATTCTCGTAAATCGCCTGCCTCATGATCTCGTAGCGCTCCGGATCCAGCATCATCGGCAGCGTATCCACGCAGTATCCTGGCTCATTGGCGTCTCCGGACAAAGGATGCACGACAGATACGAAATTCCCGCCGTCCCAAAGCAATCCCCCATTGAAGCGAATGCGGACCGGATAATACAGCGTGTTCCCCTCGCTGTCCCGGACCGGCTCTCCGCTTCCGGCGTTTCCGGCTGAGAGCACCTCGATGGAAGTGATCCGGGAAAGATGCCATTGCGTCAGCTCCGAGGCGTCCGCAAGCCCGAAATACTCCGCAAGCGCATGGGCGAGCACATCGCTTTGGAATTCGGCAGGCTGCACGTCCGCCGCCGCAGCGGGAAAGGCGCAGGAGGACATGGCGGCGGCATTCCCGGCGAAAAGAGCAGCGGTCAGGAAAAGGCTCAGCGCGGTACAGAGACGTCCGGAGCCTCTGGTTCTCATGGAATTGTATCTTCGCATCAGAGAATCCAGCCCGGGCTCCTTCACGGCATACAGACCGCCGGAACGAGCCGCCTGCGCGGAAACGCCGGCAGCGATATCCAGGATCGCATGAATGTACAAAGCGCGCTGCTCCTCACCGCACACACGCAAAACGTTCGCGTCACAGGAGAACTCACAATCCTCCGCGATCGCACGCTCCACACGCCCCGCAAGCGGATGCATCCAGTGCAGAGATGCGGCAGCGGAAGCAAGCAGCGAAAGCCACTGATCCCCCGCGCGCACATGCGACAGCTCGTGCGTCAGAATCATGCGTAAGACGTCATCCGGCGCGCTCAGCTGCAGCTCGCTGACATACACGCACGGATGCAGGATCCCGCAAAAGCACGGGGAGAGATGGACGCCCCGTCCCAGCAGCCGCAGCGGCGGCGGGCAGCGGACTCCGAGCTGTGCAGCGCACTGCCGGTAGGCATCAAGCAGCCTCCCGTCCGTACATGGCTGCGAGGCGGCGCGCAGAGCGCGGCAGGCACTGATGCGCTCCGAGAGACGGACCAGAAAGAAAGCCGCAGCGCCGATCAGCCATACACACGCAAGCAGCGCCAGGGCGGCGCGGATCCACCGCGCCTGCCGGGAGGGGAGGCGGAGCGTCACATCCGGCATCATTCTCTCCTGTGCCACCAGGCTTTCCTCCGCATCCGACAGGCGGGGAACGCCGGAATCCGCTGCCGGCTCGCCGTCCGCCTGCTGCGCGGAGCGGTCGGAGAGTGAAATCGTCACAGACTGCTCCGCATGGTTTTCCGCCACCGTCAGAGAGGCGACCGGCTCAAAAACGCGCAGCGGAAAAACGGACAGAAGCAGCACCGCGATCCAGAAAACACGCGTACGCCCCGGCGGCATCCGCCCGGGCGCACGGCGCAGAAGGAGCAGCGAGCCCCCGCCCGCCGAAAAAACAAGCGCAAGCGCAAGAAGGGTATAAAGCAGCGCGATAGCAGTTGTGTTCATACCGATCTCCCGCAGCCCGGCTGCCGTCCTTTCCTCAATCGTTCACTTGTCCTGCGCCTCGGATGCATCGATATACTGGCGCAGCGCGGCAATGTCCTCGCCGCGCAGGCAGTCGCTGCCGATAAGAGCCGACACCAGTCCCGCGGCGTTGTTTTTATAAACGGTTTCGATAAAGTTCTTTGTGATGAAATCCTTGTACGCCGCCTCCTCGATCAGGGAGGTATAGCAGTTGACGCGGCCTACCTTGCGGCTTTTCAGGAAGCCCTTGGAGATCAGTCGCTGGATCAGCGTCAGCACTGTCGTCAGCTTCAGCCGTCCGATGGCGGGCGCATAGCGGAAGATGGCGTTTGCGTGGATCTGCTCGATCCCGTCGCGCTCCATATCCCAGATGATCTGCATCACCTCCAGTTCGCTCTCCGGCAGCTTGATGAATCCGTTTTTCTTTTTCAGCATGTTTGCGTACCTCTTTGGTTTCTGTTCTTGGTTCAGTATCAGTATATCAAAAATTTCTACATACGTCAACTGTTTTTCTAAAAAACGAACCGGTGCGCTCAGCCGCGCAGCCGGTCCCGGATATATGTCTCATCGTACAGAATCTTCGCATGATTGGTTTTCAGGCAGGATTCGGACAGCGTCTGTCCGGTTTTCGCGTCGATCACCTTCCGCAGAACGCGGGAGACGCGGTATATGCCGTCCGCCTCGCGCACGAAGTGCTCGTCTGCCGCCTCGATATGATAGCGAACGGGGAGAGGCGCCGACGCGCGCAGCTCACCGCACAGATATTTTTCGTTCGTATGCACAAGGAGCTGGAAGGTATTCTCCGTTTCGTTGCGGAAGCGGTAATCGATGTAATTATAGAGCACCGACGTGCCGGTTCCGAACGGAACGGTCCTGCCGAAATCGGGGAACAGGTCGTACCCGTCGTGGTGGTGATGCTCTGTGACCGTCAGCGGAGAATGGAGCACCATCCAGTGGATCAGGTTTGTCAGCTGACACATGCCGCCGCCGGTATCCTGCCCGGTCTGTCCGCCGTGCAGCACAAGTCCGGGCAGATAGCCGCGCCGCGCCGTACACGGTCCGACGAGGCGCCAAAAGGAGAACTCCTCGCCCGGGCGGATCAGAATGCCGTTCACGCGCGGTGCGGCGAGGGCGAGATTGACCGCCTTGTTTTCCTGCAGCACCGGATCCACCTCGCCGAGCGTGCGGCGGATCAGGGAATTGGACGCATAGATCCGAAACGGAAGCGGCTCGCGGGAAAACGTGCGCGCGAGATCCGTGCGCACAGCGTTCTGCGCGTGCCGGAGCGCGCGGTGCGCCCATAGGGATACTTTATAGGTTGCCGGAGATATCTCGCAAAACAGACGCCGCTTCACGGAAAGTCACCCCCTGCGGTATATAGCATACAGACGTATCCGAACCCAAAAGGTTCCGGTTCCCGTCCGCGTTTTCCGCACCGGCGTCCTGCCGGCGCCGCAGGGCTTTGTCCCGTGACGCCCTATCGGCAGCCGTTCCCGCCTTCCTCCTCCGCAAGAAAGCAGACAAAGGGAGAGGCGGGCAGACCGGCGGAGTTGACCAGATTCACGTCCAGTCCGCGAAAGGGCTTTGCCATATCCGCATAGTGATTTTCGTATGCATACGCGACGCCCGCCGGGCGCCCGACTTCATCGCTGTACACGAGCAGCGTATCCGGAGCCGCGACTATAACCTCGGCGGCATGATACACGCCGTCCGCATCCATGACTTCAAAGAAGCGGGGAGCAAGTCCGTCGGCAGTCCGCAGTCCGTCATAAACTCCGTCGAAGCGAACCTCGGCGCACGAGCCGCGCCGCCGCGCCTGCGCCGGATAGGGGAAGAAGGCGGGGATATCCGTTTGTCCGTACACCGTATGCAGTGCATAATTCCCGGCGCGCACGCCGATGGGAGCCTTGTTCCACGGATGAAGCGGATCCTCCGCCTGCATATCCTGCAGCGATTTCTGCTTCTGGATGCCGACGGTGGTATCGAAGCTCACGATCAGCCCGACGCCGCTGTTCCTCATCCGCTCATACACCGCATTCTGAAAGAAGCGTGCGCGCGTGTAATCGTAGGTGGAGGTGCGCGTCGGCATTCCGTCCGGATCGAGACCGCCCCACCAGTCGGGGATCGTGGCAGCGCTCTGCGGCAGCTGGATCAGAATGAACGGCTGGCACGGGGAATGCCAGGCTGCCCGCCAGGAGCCGATCAGCGCCTCCAGCTGCACGTCAAACGATGCATTGTCCGCATCGCTTTCCCCCTGATACCAGACGTGCCCGCGGACGGGAACTGCCGTCACCGGCTGTACGCGCGACCGGTACAGCGCGCCGCCCTCCGGGGAGAGCGCGCACACGCCCAGATAATCCGCCATTTTTTTGCCGCCGACGGCGGTCTGGATGCCTCCGACCGGCGCTTTTCCCCGAAGCCCCCGGTAGATGGTTTCCATCGTTTTGCAGGCAATGGCGCTCATCCTGTACACATGACTGCCCACAGCCGTAAGCCACACGCCCGCTCCGCCGTCCGAAGCCTGAAAATACCGGATGTCCGGTATATCGCAGTCCGGAACAATGGAGCGAATCTTATCTCCCCGCGGAGGGGCTGCCATATTGGACTGCCCGGAAAAATGCCAAAGCTCGCCGACCGCCACGTCTCCGACCACAGCCGCCGTCTCTCCGTCCGCAAGGAAGCGGAGCGTGAGACCGGCGCCGTATTCGGACACCGCCGGAAGCTCGCACCGGAAGCTGCCGTTCTGCACAGAAGCCTCCGCCTGTTCCAGTATGTTCCCGTCCTTTTCCAGCAGTACGGTCACCGCCGTGCCGGCGCCGCACTCTCCCCACACGGGGATCGACGCATCCTTCTGCACCAGCATATGCTCGGAGATCAGATCCGGCAGGCGGAGCCTGCCTTCCGCCGCCGCCGAGGGCGGGCGGCGGACAAGCGATACGTTATCCACGAGCCAGACCGTACCCGCGCCGCCGAACGGATTGCAGTATATGGAAAACCATGCCTCACACGCTCCCGCATCCAGGGCGGGGGCGGTATAGCTGCCGGATATCCGCAGCCATCCGGAATCGGAGGAAAGCTCGCCCTCCTTTACCGCGTGATTCCGCCCCTGCGGCGCGCCGGGATCGGGAAAGACGAAATTCGTAAACACGGCAACCGGCGCGGTGATCTTTTCTCCCCGGCTGCTGCCGATCATTTTCAGACAGTAGGAATAGTCATAGGTGCGTCCGCTTTCGAGGGAGAGCGGGATCCCGGCATGTCCGTATGCGCTGAGGGAGACCACGCGCAGCGAATACATGCCGTCGCACGCGTCCAGATCTCCGGGAAGCAGGCGAAGCTGCGTTCCGTTGCACGCCCTCAGCTCGGTTTCGTCCGTGCGCTCAAAAGAGCCGTTACGGAAATAGTTTTCGCCGTCAGGCGGACCGCCCGCGCGCACAGCGCTGCGCGCATCGATGCGGGAGCTCAATACCATCACCTCCGGTCTGTTTTTCCCCTGCCGCGCAACAGAATCTGCGCAGCACAAGCAAGGCTGTCAGTCCTTTGTCCGTTCTGCAAGTGCCTCCAGCCCCATGCGGTAGCCGTCAAAGCCGTGCCCGGCGATCGTCCGGAACGCGTACAGCGACACAAACGAATGATGGCGGAATTCCTCACGGGAATTCACGTCGGAGATATGCACCTCCACCGTGGGGATCGCCACAGCCTTCAGTGCGTCGAGGATCGCCACGCTGGTGTGCGTGTACGCCGCCGGATTGATGAGGATTCCATCGAATACGCCGTACGCCGACTGGATCTTATCCACAATCGCACCCTCGTGATTGGACTGAAACAGCTCGACTTCCACTTCCAGCGCCTCTGCCCAGCCGCGTATCCTGCCGCACAGCTCGGCATAGCTGCCGCGTCCGTAAATATCCGGCTCGCGCAGACCGAGCAGGTTCAGATTCGGTCCGTTGATGACGAGAATTTTCATCTCTTTCCTCCGTAATTCCGTTATCGGTTCACGGCGCGCAGGATCGCTTTCGCCGTATCGTCCGGCTCCGGCAGGCATGCGGCGCTGCCGTCCGCCCATTTTGTATACAGCGGCAATCTCGCCTCGTACAGCGCCGCCACGCCGTGCGCCGCGCTCAACGGACGCTGATCCGTCGCCAGCGCTTCCAGCTGCCGCGTCAGAAAGATGATCGTCCCGTTCTGATGCAGCGGCGCGTAGTTCTCCTCCCGCGTCACGACTCCGCCGCCGGTAGCGATCACGCAGCCGCTTCTCTTGCCCAGCGCGCAGACCGCCTCATGCTCGATTTTCCGGAAAGTCTCCTCCCCGTCGGCGCGGATGATCTCGGACGGATGCCGTCCGGTCATGCGTTCGATCTCCTCATCCGTGTCGGCAAAGGCAAAGCCGAGCATTTTTGCCAGTGCGCGCCCGGCGACCGTTTTTCCGGAGCCGGGCATGCCGATCAGGATCAGATTCTCTTTCTCCTGCCGCACGCACCGCTCCGCGTCGACGATCACACTGTCCGGCATAGGACGGCAAAAAAACAGTTCGTTCGCGCGCTTTGCCTGCGCGACAAGCATCGGCAGACCGCTGGTCGCAGGAATGCCGAGCGCCTCCGCTTCCAGAATCAGCGCCGTGCGGCGCGGGTTATAGATCATATCCACCACGCCGCGCAGTGCCGGAAATCCGGAAAGGGAAACAGGCGAGACGCCGTTGTCCGGATACATGCCGACCGGCGTCGTATTGATGATTACCTCGGCGTCCGCGTGACGGTCGAGGTTTTCGTAATTGTTCTCGCCGGAGCGGGAAATGACGACAGGCGTGCCGCCCCGGTCGCCGACGACGGCGAGCGCCGTCATGGATGCGCCGCCGGAGCCGAGAATCAGGCATTTTCTGCCGCCGACGCCGATCCCCGCTGCATCGAGCATATAGGAAAAGCCGTAGTAATCCGTATTGTCGCCGCGCAGGCCGGCGGGCGTGCGGGTGATCGTATTGACCGAGCCGATCTTTTTCGCCTCGTCGGAAATCTCGGCGAGATACGGCATCACCGTTTTCTTGTACGGGATCGTCACATTGATCGCCTCGAACGCGTCGGAGGCGAGAAACGGAGCCACGTCCTCCTCCGGCATCTCAAAGAGCCGGTATTCGTAATCGCCGAAGGCGGCGTGGATTTCCGGTGAGTAGCTGTGCCCGAGCCTGCCGCCGAGCAGACCGTAGATCTTGTTCGCCATATCAGCCGATCGTTTCGGCATAGGTGCCGAAATACTTGAATTCCTCGCTGCCGCTCTCCAATTCCGAGATCAGCTCCAGCAGCTTCGGCGAATAGGCGGACGCCTCGATATCGAAGTAGAACATGAACTCAAACTCACGCTCCGGCAGCGGGCGGGACTCCAGCTTCAGCAGATTGAGTCCGAGCGCGTTGATGCGCGACAGGATGTTGTACAGTGCGCCGGGCTTGTGCGGCGTGACCAGCATGATGCTCGTGCGGTCGGCGCCGGGATAGATCTCCGGCTTCCGCGCCACGCAGATGAAGCGGGTATAGTTGTTGCTCTTGTCCTGCACGGAATCGGCAAGCTCCGCAAGACCGTACAGCTCGGCGCACGCGCGGGAGGAAAGCGCCGCGACGTCCGTCCGGGAGGACTCCGCCACCATCTGCGACGCGACGGCGGTATTCGGGCAGACGGTGATCTTCACATCCTTGAAGGTGCGCAAAAACGATGCGCACTGATCGATCGCCTGCTCATGAGAGAATATCTCCCTGATGTCGCCGATCTTCGTGCCCGGCTTCGCCAGCAGATAGTGATCGATCTTAACGCGGATGGAGCGGACGATATACAGATCGTGATCGACCATCAGATCGTACACGCGCTTGACCGAGCCGGCGGTACTGTTCTCCAACGGCAGCACGCCGTAATCGCACATACCGGACTCAATGGCGGCGAACACACCGTCAAACGCGCTGAAATACAGAATCGAAGGGATCTTGAACAGCTTGGAGGCGGCGATCTGCGAATACGCGCCCTCCACGCCCTGGCAGGCGACGCGCGCCTGCTCGGGGAAAAGCTTATCCGTCGTTTCCAGCGCGCCGCGGATCACTGCGCTGTATTTGCTCTCCGGCGAGAGCTTTTTATGCTGATAGGAGCGGCTCAGGGAAAGGAGGGTCGAATACAGCACGACCGCGTATTCATCCAGCTCCTCTCCCGTTTTCTGCGCGACGCCGGCAAGAAGCTCGCGCTCCCGCGCCGCATCGAGCACCGGGAGCCCGTGCTCCCGCTTATAGGCTGCGATATCGCCGGACACATGCATCCGCTGCACGAACAGCTCCAGCATCTGCGCGTCGATTTGATTGATCTGCTCTCTCAGTTCAGACAGTTCCATGATTCACTCCTGCTTGATCGTTATGATTGTGCCGCCGCATCCAGTACGGCGTCCAGCACGGCGACAGCCGCCGCCGCTTCAAACACCGGCACCGCACGGACGGCGATGCACGGATCATGCCTGCCGCCGATGCGGAGTTTTGCATTTTCCATGCGGGAAATGCTGACGCTGTCCTGCTCCCGGGCGATGGACGGCGTCGGCTTCAGCGCGCCGCGGAAGATCAGAGGCATGCCGTTCGTCATGCCGCCCTGAATGCCGCCGCTGTTGTTTTTCGTCGTAAAAATGTGTTTTCCGTCCGTGGCAAACGGGTCGTTCGCCTCGGAGCCGCGCATGCCCGCGAGCGCAAAGCCCGCGCCGAATTCGATGCCCTTCAGTCCCGGAATGCCGAAGGCGACATGCGCGATCCGGTTCTCCATTCCCCAGAACATATGCTCGCCAAGTCCGGCGGGAAGCCCGAGCACGGCGCACTCGATCACGCCGCCGACGGAATCCCCCGCCGCGCGCGCCGCCTCGATCTGCGCCTGCATCGCCTCGCCTGCCCTCTCCTCCAGCACGGGAAACGCCCGCGCGGCAAGCGCATCGAAATCCGCCGCGCCAACGGAAAGCGGATCAAAGGGCGCGTCCAAAGCATCCCCGACCGAGGCAATGTGCGCCGCGATCTGTATGCCGCGCCGCGAGAGCATCTGCAAAGCGATGCCGCCCGCGATGCAGAGCGGAGCGGTCAGACGCCCGGAGAAATGCCCGCCGCCGCGCAGATCGACCGCCGCGCCGTATTTCATAATGGCGGCATAATCCGCGTGGGAGGGACGCGGCACGTCGGGCACGGCGGGATAATCTCCCGAACGCATATTGGTATTATAGATAACGGCTTCCAGAAGGGTCCCGTCCGTTTTGCCGTCCGTGATGCCGGACAGAAAATGCGGCTCGTCCGTCTCGCGGCGCTGCGTTCCGTATTTGGTGGAGCCGGGCGCGCGCCGGGCAAGAAACCGGCAAAGGCGCTCCATGTCAATGGGCTCCCCCGCCGGCACCCCGCCGAAGCGGACGCCGATCCGCTCGTCATGGGAGCCGCCGTAGATATCGAGCGTCAGATTGCGCAGAAACGTATCGTGCATCACGCGTCCTCCGATTCCGTAAAGGATGCGCCCATCCGGGCGAGATCGTCTGTAAAGGTGGGGTACGACTTTGCAACTGCCTGCGCTTCCGTCACCGTGACCGCTCCGTCCGCGATCAGCGAGGCAACAAACGCGCACATGACCATCCGATGGTCGCGGTGCGAGGAGACGGCGGCGCCGTGCAGCCTGCGCCCGCCGCGGATCACCATACGTTCGGCGTCCGCCGTAATTTCCGCGCCGAGGGCGGAGAGAACGTCCGTAACCGCTGCCGCGCGGTCGCTTTCCTTGAGGCGCAGCCGCGCAATGCCGGTGATGACCGTTTCGCCCGCGGCGGCTGCCGCTGCGGCAGCGATCACCGGAACAAGATCCGGGATCTGGGACGCGTCCAGGCGGATGCCGTGCAGCGCGGACGGATATGCCGTGACCGTGCCGTCCGGCGCGCACTCCACCCTGCCGCCGAACTCACGCAGGATCCCGACGATGCGGCGGTCTCCCTGCGGGGAATCCGCGCGCAGACCGCGCACGGAGATGGGAGCGGAGCCGACAGCGCCCGCAGCCAGCCAGAGCGCAGCATTGGACCAGTCGCCCTCCACCGTTGTCTCCCCGGGGGAAACGTAGCCGCACGGCGGGACGCCGTACCGCCGCCCATCCGGCGAGACGGTCAGGGGAACGCCGAACAGGCGCATGACATCGGTTGTAATGCGTATATAATCCGCCGATTCGATGCGTCCGGTCAGAGTCAGCGCGGAATCGCTTTCCAGCAGAGGCATCGCCATCAGCAGTCCGCTCACAAACTGAGAGGATACGTCTGCCGCAAGCGTATACGCCCCCGCGCCGATCTTCCCCCGCAGGGGAAGCGGCTCCGTCGCCGGATCCTCCGGCAGGCGGGCGCCGTGGCGCGCAAGCTCCTCGTACAGCGGGGAAAGTGGCCGCGCGGCGAGCCGTCCGCGCCGCACGAAGTCCGCGTCCGCGCCGAGCGCCGCGGCAAGCGGCAGAAGAAAGCGCAGCGTGGAGCCGCTCTCCCCGCAGTCCAGCGTGCTGCAGCGGCATACGGAATGCACAGGGCGGACGGTAAACCCGCCGGAAACCGGGGTGACGGACGCGCCGAGCGCGTTCATGCACCGCACCGTTGCGTCGATATCCTCCGAAGTGGAGGGGCAGCGCAGAAACGTCTCTGTACGGGCAAAGGCGGCGCAGATCAGGAGCCGGTGCGCCGTGGATTTCGAGGGAATCGCCGCAAGCGTGCCTGCCTGCGGCGGCGCTTCAAACGTCAGTCTCACGGTGCGCAGCCCTCCGTCAGGAAGGTGCGCAGCTCTGCGGCAGGCATGCGCCGGAGCGCGCACTCGCCGCGCCGCACCGGGATCACCACGTCGATATAGCCGCCCTCCCGTTTTTTGTCGTGCAGCGCAGCCTCATACAGCTGCTCGGGCGGGTAGGGGGACTCGGACGGCAGCTGGTACAGGGCAAGAAGCGCGGCAAGCTCCGCGGGCAGAGAGGCGGGACAAAGCCCGTTTTTCGCCGCATAGCGCGCGGCGATCATCATCCCCGCAGCCACACCGTGCCCGTGCAGCATTCCGAAATGAGAGCATGCCTCGATGGCATGTCCCGCCGTATGACCGAAGTTGAGCAGCTTCCGCACGCCGCGGTCGCCCTCATCCTCCTCCACAATGCGCGCTTTCGCGGCGACGCAGCGCGCGATCACCGCTTCCATGGAAAGCGATTCCGGATGCGCCAGGAGGGAGAGGAGCTGGTCGTCCGAGATAAAGCCGTATTTGATGACCTCTCCGAAGCCGTCGGCGCGCACCTCCGGCGCAAGCGTATTCAGCGTGTCCGGATCGCACAGGACAAGCGATGGCTGCCAGAAGGCGCCCGCCAGATTCTTTCCCGCCTCCAGATCGACGGCGGTTTTCCCGCCGACGGAGGAATCCACGGCGGAGAGCAGCGTCGTCGGAATCCCGATATAGCGGACGCCGCGCAGATAGACCGCCGCTGCAAACCCGGTGAGATCCCCGACCACGCCGCCGCCGAGCGCGCACAGCGCGTCGCTGCGCGTGAATCGCGCGCCGGCAAGCGCCTCCAGAAGTGCGCCGAGCGTGTGCAGATTTTTCGACGCTTCTCCGTGCGGAAACACAAACTTCTGTGTATCCAGCCCCGCGGCGGCAAGGGACGCTTCCAGCCGCGCGCCGTACAGCGCATCCACCGTATCGTCCGTTACGATCATGACGCGGCACGCGCCGAGTACGTCCGCCGCGTATTTTCCCGCATCGTCCAAAATCCCGTTCTCGATCCTGATATCGTACTCACGGGACGCTCTGACATGCACCGTCATTTTGCTCCTCCGTCGATTTCCTGTTTGATTTCGCTGCCCTCCCGCAGAAGCTCCCGGAGCGCCGCCTCATCTCCTGTGCTGACGGCGCGTCGGTATTTTTCCAGCTCCCCGATCAGGCAGTCCAGCTCTGTTGTCAGATATTCGCGGTTCTCGCAGAACAGCTCGCTCCACATCTCCGGGTTCAGGCGCGCCACGCGCGTCAGATCCCGATAGGAGCCGGCGGAAAAGCCGGCGTGCGCCCGTGCCGTCGGGCTTTTGACATAGGCGTTGGAAACGACATGCGCCAGCTGCGAGGTAAAGGCGATCCTCTCGTCGTGCCGCTCCGCCGTCGTAACGGTCATGTGTGCGAACTGCGCCGGCGCCAGCAGCGTCTTCACGCGCTCCAAAAGGAAGATGTCGTCCGCACGCGGCGGCACGATCACCATCGACGCGCCGGTGAACAGATCCGCCCGCGCATGCTTGAAGCCGGAATACTGCGTTCCCGCCATCGGATGTCCGCCGACAAAGGTAAAGCCGTACTGCGCAGCGAGCGAAAAGCCCGTCTCGCAGACCGTGCGCTTGGTCCCGCACAGATCGATCACAAAGGCGTCCCGGCGCACGTACGGCGCGATATGCTTCAGATATTCGACTGCGGCGCGCGGATACAGCGCGATCAGCAAAAGCTCGCACGTACCGGCGTTTTCCTCCGTCAGCTCGCCGCTGACGGCGCCGCGCAGGCGCGCGTATTCCAGAATTCCGCGATCCCTGTCCGCGCCGAGCACCGTATCCGTTCCCGCCCGGCTGTATGCCTTCGCCATCGACCCGCCGATCAGACCGAGCCCCACGATTCCGACTGTCATACTCATTCCGCCTTTTCTGATGAAATTTCGATGGATTCTGTTTTGCTCTCTCCCGCCGCGCGTCCGGACGCGGGCAAGGCGTGCGCAGCAGCGTTTATGCCCGCAGCGCGCCGAGGATCCTGTTCACGCCCTCCGTCACCTCGCCGAACTGTGCTGGCGTAAGCGACTGCGCACCGTCGCACAGTGCATGCGCGGGATCGTTGTGAACCTCGATCATAACGCCCGCAGCGCCTGCCGCCGCCGCAGCGAACGCCATCGGCTTCACATATCTGGCGACGCCGGTCGCATGGCTCGGATCGACGATCACAGGCAGATGCGTCAGCTCCTTCAGAACTGCCACGGCGGAAATATCCAGCGTATTGCGCGTGTACGTCTCAAAGGTGCGGATGCCGCGCTCGCAGAGAATAATGTTCTCGTTGCCGCCCGCCATGATGTACTCGGCGCTCATCAGCCATTCCTTGATGGTGTTGGCAAGTCCGCGCTTGAGCAGGATCGGCTTCTTGGTGCGGCCAAGCTCCTTGAGCAGTTCGAAATTCTGCATGTTGCGCGCACCGACCTGAATCACGTCCACATCCTCGAACAAAGGCAGGTGATTGGCGTTCATGATCTCGGTAACGATCGGAAGCCCCGTCTCCTTCTTTGCCTCCAGAAGCAGCTCAATGCCCTCCGCTTTCAGCCCCTGAAAATCGTAGGGTGAAGTGCGCGGTTTGAACGCGCCGCCGCGAAGCAGCGTGGCGCCGAGGCGCTTGACCTCGCGCGCGATGCCGATGATCTGCTCCTCGCTCTCCACAGAGCAGGGGCCGGCGATGAAGTTGAACGTTCCGGAACCGATGGCAACGTCGCCGACGCGGATTACGGAATCGTCCGGATGGAATTTGCGGTTGGCATTCTTGAACGGTTCGCTGATGCGCTTCACCGATTCAACGACCTCCAGACCGCCGAGCAGATCCTCGTCGATCTTGTTGGTGTCTCCGATAATGCCGAGAATCGTCTGATATTTGCCGCGGGAGATATGCGCCTCCAGCCCAAGCGAGTGGATCCACTCGACGATCCCCTCGATCTGTTTGTCCGTCGTACCGTTTTTCAGAACTGCAATCATGATTTTTCTCCTTAAATAATATGAAATTCCAGGTGCCGCAGCGCTCGGCGGGAAAATAAAATCAGCCCCACAGTGTTTTCACTGTGAGGCTGATGATCTCTCCATGAAACGAGACAACCTTTTATTCGCAGCAAAAAGCACTTTTACCCATATTACCGAAGCAATAAAAGTAAAAGTAATAATATGCAGCTGCGAATACGTTAGCCATCTTCGTCTGCGTCTCCCCATGTTTTTCAGCGGCTCTATTATAGCACCGGACCGCTGCGCTGTCAAGATTTTTTCAAAAAAATTTGTGTCCTTCCCGTGGGAATCCTGCCGTTTTTTCCCCGCCTCGCTTGACATCCGAAACAGATTGTTTTATAATTAAAATACATTTTGGATTTTTTAGAAATCGGCGGTGATTCTCATTCGATACGTTCTGCAATATCTGCGGCCGCATGTGCCGCGCATGATCCTCGGCTTTCTGTTCAAGTTTACCGGCACGATCGTGGAGCTGGCGCTTCCGATGATTTTGTCCTTCATGATCGACGACGTCGTCCCGACCGGCAGCAAAGCCGGTATTTACGCATGGGGCGGCGTTATGCTTGTCTGCTCCGTCATCGCTCTCCTTGGAAACATCATCGCCAACCGCATGGCGGCGCGCGTGGCGCGG
Source organism: Eubacteriales bacterium (assembly GCA_051867895.1). Taxonomy (GTDB): domain Bacteria; phylum Bacillota; class Clostridia; order Oscillospirales; family CAG-272; genus SIG701. The sequence goes on along the minus strand of JBJDZH010000025.1, from coordinate 79,063 downwards.
AACACGACGGAAACGCTCCGCTCCGAGCTGTTCACGCGTATTTCCTACCTGTCCAGCCGCCAGGTCGATTCTTTCACCATCCCGTCGCTGGAATCCCGTCTGACCTCGGATACATACAATATCCATCAAATGATCGGCATGCTCCAGCGGCTCGGAGTCCGCGCGCCCATCCTGCTCATCGGCGGCATTCTCATCACCGTTTCCCTCGAGCCTGTCATGACGCTCGTTCTGGTCTCCGTCCTGCCGCTGATCGCCATCGTCGTCTATGCGGTCTCACGCCGGGGGATCCCGCTCTATACGGCGCTTCAGGAGTCCATCGACCGCATGACGCGCGTCGTGCGCGAGAACGCGCAGGGCATCCGCGTCGTCAAGGCGCTGACCAAGGAAAAGAGCGAAAAGGAACGCTATGACCGCGCCAATGCCGATCTGACCAAGCGGGAAATGAAAGCGTCTCTCACCATGGCGATCACCAATCCGCTGATGAATCTCTTCATGAATCTGGGACTGGTCGCGGTCATCATCGTGGGCGCCTACCGCGTCAACGGCGGATACTCGGAGCCGGGCATAATTCTTGCGTTCATGACGTACTTCACGCTGATCTCCAATGCCATGCTGTCCATCACGCGAATGTTCACCATGATCTCCCGAGGCACCGCCTCCGCCTCCCGTATCGCCGAGGTGCTGGACGCGCCGCAGGACATGACTGTCGAGGATGCGCCCGCCGGCGCGATCGATGCGGACACACCTGCCATCGAATTCCGCGACGTCACCTTCTCCTACAATGGGAAGAAAGACGACCTCTCGCACGTCAGCTTCCGCCTGAAAAAGGGCGGCACGCTCGGCGTCATCGGACCGACCGGCTCGGGAAAATCGACGCTGATCCAGCTGCTGATGCGTTTCTATGATCCGAACTCCGGCACGGTGCTTGTGGACGGACGGGACGTCCGCACCATCCCGCACGAGGAGCTGTCGGCGAAATTCGGCGGCGCATTCCAAAGCGACTTTCTGTTCGCCGACACGATCTCCGAAAACATCGATTTCGGGCGCGGTCTGAGCGAGGAACAAATCGAGCGCGCCGCGCGTCTCGCGCAGGCGGAGCCGTTTATCTCCGAAAAGGAAGGCGGCTTCTCGCATGAATTGACCATCAAGGGCGCCAACCTCTCCGGCGGTCAGAAGCAGCGCATGCTGATCTCCCGCGCACTCGCGGGAGATCCTGAGATCCTCGTGCTGGACGACAGCTCCAGCGCCCTCGACTACGCGACAGACGCCGCGCTCCGGCAGGCGATCCGCGAAAACTACGCGGGTCGCACCACCAGCGTCATCGTCGCGCAGCGCGTCAGCTCCGTCCGCCACGCGGATCTGATCCTGGTGCTTGAGGATGGACGCGTCACCGGCGCGGGCACGCACGAGGAGCTTCTCGCCTCCTGCCCGCTCTACCGCGAGATCGCGGATTCGCAGATGGGAGGTGCGATCTTTGAATAACAGCTTCAAGGTTCCCGGCAGCGTCAAAGTGACCGCGCCGGGTGAAAATACCGGCGGCGGAAGAAAAAAGCTGCGCGTGCTGCTCCGCCTCGGCGTGTATCTGGTCCGCTATAAATGGATCGTACTGCTGGCGATCGTCATCACGGTCGCCTCCAATCTGTTCGCACTGATCGGACCGAAGCTCTCCGGCTTCGCCATCGACGCCATCGAATTCGGTCAGGGTAAGGTCGATTTTCCAAAGGTCTTCTTCTACTGCGCCCTGATGATCGGCTTCTATGCGCTGGCAAGCGCGCTGCAATATCTGTTGCAGGTCATCATGATCAATCTCTCCCGCTCCATCGTCCGGCAGATGCGCGAGGATATCTTCGCCAAGCTGATGCGGATGCGCGTCGGATACTTTGACCGCACGCAGGCGGGCGATATCATCAGCCGCATCTCCTACGACATCGACACCATCAACGCCTCGCTCTCCACCGACTTCGTGCAGGTCTGCACCAGCGCCATCACCGTCTTCGGCTCGCTCGGCATGATGCTGGCGATCTCGCCGAAGCTCTGCCTGATCTTCGCCTTCACCGTTCCCGCCTCTGTACTGTTTACGATCTACAACGCCAAGCACGTCCGCCCGCTCTTCCGCGCGCGCTCTGCCAAGCTCGGAGAGCTGAACGGCTATGCCGAGGAAATGCTCTCCGGACAGCGCACCATCCGCGCGTACGGACGCGAAAAGGAAATGATCGGACGCTTCAACCGCCGCAACACGGACGCCGTGGACGCCTACTATAAGGCGGACTACTACGGGACGCTCGTCGGTCCGACAGTCAATTTCATCAACAATCTGTCCCTGACGCTTGTCAGCGTCTTCGGCGCGCTTCTGTATCTGGGCGGCGCCATTACGCTGGGCAACATCTCCTCCTTCGTTCTGTATTCCCGCAAGTTCTCCGGACCGATCAACGAAACGGCGAACATCATAAGCGAGCTTCAGTCCGCCGCGAGCGCGGCGGAGCGCGTCTTCCGCCTTCTGGATGAGGAGGAAGAGCTGCCGGATATCGAGAACGCCCGCGCTTTCGCACAAGTCCGCGGCGAGATCGAAGCCGAGCACGTCCGCTTCGGCTATGAGCCGGGCAAAACGATCATAAAGGATCTGAATCTCAAAACGAAGCCCGGCAGCGTGATCGCCATCGTCGGTCCGACCGGCGCAGGCAAAACGACGATCATCAATCTGCTGATGCGCTACTACGATGTGGATTCCGGCGAGATCCGCCTGGACGGCGTTCCGATCCGCACGGCGCAGCGCGCTTCCCTGCGCCGCGCCTTTACCATGGTGCTGCAGGACACATGGCTCTTCACCGGCACGATCCGGGACAACATCGCCTACGGAGCGCACGGCGAGATCACAGAGGAGCGCATCCGCGCGGCGGCGAAGGCGGCGGGAATCCATTCGTTCATCGAAGGATTGCCGGACGGCTACGACACCGTCGTAACGGACGACGGCATCAATATTTCCAAAGGGCAGCGGCAGCTTCTGACCATCGCGCGCGCGATGATGTCCGACGCACCGATGCTGATCTTGGACGAAGCGACCTCAAACGTCGATTCGCGCACCGAGATGCGCATTCAGGAAGCAATGCTGCAGCTGATGCACGGGCGCACCTGCTTTGTGATCGCGCACCGGCTCTCCACTGTGCGCGGCGCGGATCTGATTCTGGTGCTGCGCGGCGGAGAGGTGATCGAACAGGGCACCCACGACGAGCTGATGGCACAGAAGGGCTTCTACCATTCTCTCTATTATTCCCAGTTCAAAGGATGACGAAAAACAAAAAGGCTGTGAAACAAATCACAGCCTTTTTTCGTCTGACAAAGCGGAAGCTCAGTAAGCGATCCCCTGCGCCAGCATGGCGTCGGCGATCTTCAAAAATCCGGCGATATTCGCGCCTACCACCAGATTGCCCGCGCATCCGTAGTCGGCGGCGGCCTTCGCAGCGGAGGCGTAAATATTCTTCATGATGCCGTGCAGCTTCTCATCCACTTCCTCAAAGGACCAGGACAGACGGAGAGAGTTCTGAGACATTTCCAGTCCGGAGGTAGCAACGCCGCCAGCGTTCGCCGCCTTGGCAGGCCCGAACAGAACGCCGTTCTTCTGGAAATACTCGACGGCTTCCGGCGTGGAAGGCATATTGGCGCCCTCGGCGACGGCATAGCAGCCGTTGGCAACAAGCGCCTTCGCGCCCGTCTCGTCCAGCTCGTTCTGCGTTGCGCACGGAAGCGCGATGTCGCACGGCACCGTCCAGATATTCCGGCAGCCCTCATGGAACTCCGCACCGGGAACGCGCTTTGCATACTCGACGATGCGGGCGCGCTCGACCTCTTTGATCTGCTTCATGACATCGAGGTTGATGCCGTTCTTATCCACCACGTAGCCGGAGGAATCGCTCATGGCAATGACCTTGCCGCCGAGCGTCGTAGCCTTTTCGCAGGCATAGATCGCCACGTTGCCGGAGCCGGAGATAACGACAGTCGCACCGTCAAAGCTCTTGCCCGCCGCCTTCAGCATCTCGTCCGTGAAATAGCAGAGACCGTAGCCGGTCGCTTCCTTGCGTGCAAGAGAGCCGCCGTAGGAGAGACCCTTGCCGGTAAGAACGCCGGTGACTTCATTGCGCAGCCGCTTGTACTGACCGAACATGAAGCCGATCTCTCTGGCGCCGACGCCGATATCGCCCGCGGGAACGTCCGTGAACTGACCGATATGCTTGGACAGCTCCGTCATAAAGGACTGGCAGAAACGCATGATCTCCGCGTCGCTCTTGCCCTTCGGGTCAAAATCGGAGCCGCCCTTGCCGCCGCCCATCGGGAGCGTGGTCAGGGAATTCTTGAAGCACTGCTCAAAGCCGAGGAACTTGATGACAGATGCATTGACGCTCGGATGGAGACGGAGACCTCCCTTGTACGGACCGATCGCGGAGTTGAACTGTACGCGGTAGCCGCGGTTCACGCGGACCTTTCCGGCGTCATCCACCCAGCTCACGCGGAAGGTAATCATGCGCTCCGGCTCGACGATGCGGTCGAACACACCGGCGGCGATCAGGTCGGGACGGCGGTCGGCAACGGGAGACAGAGACTCCAGAACCTCACCGACTGCTTGCAGAAACTCCGGCTCGCCGGGATTGCGTGCCTGGACATCCGCATACACTTTTGCAAGATATTCGTTTTTGATGTTCATTTTTTGCGCTCCTTATAAAATATCGCGATTATTGTAACACACATTCCGCAGGATTTCAAGAGCGCAATGTGCATTTTTATTGAAGAATATGCAGATTTAGCAAAAAAAGCCTCCTGTTTTCTCCTCCTGTCCTCCTCCGGCTACAACCGGAGGAGCCGTCAGAAAAAAGCAAAAATTATGCTTTGAGTATTGAAATAAAACTGCGCCTCGTGTATAATATTATTAAAGAGAAATCCCGCCCTCCCGCACGCTCCGCGCACGGCTGCGCGCCGCACGTCGGGCAGCGGTCATGTTCCGATTGGCTCTCTTTTTCGCGGTGGCGTGCGGAAAGGATATCGATATATATGTCAATGTCAGAAAACTTCGGGCACCCGTTCACCGGGATGCCTTCTGCGGGCAGACGCGCCTGCGCGGCGCTGGCTGCTTTTTTGCTCTCTCTTTCTGTGAGCAGCTGTGCGCTCGGCATCCGGCACAAGCCGGCAGACAGCGGGACCGGAGACATCCCCGGCAGCGAAACGGTGCATACGGACACGTCTGCCGCACCCGATTCTCAGCCGGACACCTCCGCGCCGCCTGTTTCCTCCGCCGGCACGGAAGAGCCGCAGACCTCGCCCCCCGTCACCTCTCCCCCGGTCACCTCGCCTCCCGTCACTTCGCCTCCGGATACAGTTCCGCCGGACACGGTCCCGCCGGATACAGTTCCGCCGGAGACGACCGTCCCGGAATCGGAGGCGCCCCACGTCGTTGAGGTCGGCGCCGGCACTGCGGTCGACGATTCCTATTTCTCCGACGCCCTCTTCATCGGCGATTCCCGCACGGTCGGCCTTTCCCTGTATTCCGGTCTGAAAACGAATTATTATTCAGAGGTCGGTCTGAACGTATCCACAGTTCAGACAAAAGCCTTTGTCCCCTCCGGAGACGACAAGCTGACGCTTGCCGATGCGCTGGATGCAAATCGCTCCTTCAAGAAGGTCTATATCTCCTTCGGCATCAATGAGATCGGCTGGAACTCGACGGACTCTTTCATCAAATCGTATACCTCTCTTGTCGAGCTGATCGGGGAAAAGCTGCCGGATGCGGATATTTTCATACAGGCAATCCTTCCGATGACCAAATCCGCCGCGGAATCGGAGCGCTACAGCGCGATGGGCGGAAACCGGAAGATCGCGGAATACAACGAACGGCTCTACAAGCTGTGCGAGGAAAAAGGGCTGTATTACATCAATCTCAGTGAGATCTTTGCCGATGAGAACGGCAACCTGAGCATTACCGACAGCGGCGACGGGATTCACCTCGGCGTTGCTTCTTCGCGGGCGTGGGCGGATTATCTGCGCACGCATACTGTGTCGTAATTTCACCATTTTTTGTAAAGGATTCGATTGATATGAGCTTCAGGGTCTCCCGGAACCGCTTGCTTGCCGCGCTCTTTGTCTCCATGCTCCTTCTTTTCGCCTGCTCCCCGGAGCAGCCGTCCGGCTTTTCGTCCGTCGACATGATGCAGCTCTCCCTCGACGCTCCGGCGCTTGCCCAGTACATGCTGGATCATGTCTCCTTTGACGACGCACTGGTCGGCATCGACGGCGACATCGCGGCAAAGCTGTACAACGTGTCCGGTCTCTACGAATCCATCTCCGCGTACGGAAGCACCGGCGCCACGGCGGAAGCCATCCTTGTGCTGCGCTGCACCGGTGCGGAAGCCGCCGCAGCAGCCGCCGCCAAGGTGGAGAAATACCGCGCCGAGATGGCGGAGGTCTATGCCGACTACAATGTTCCGGAATCCGGAAAGCTCACAAAGGCGCTCCTTGCCTGCGACGGGAAATATGTTGTCTTCTGCGTCTCGCCGGATACCGCCGCGGCGGAGACCGCCTATCATGACTTTGTCGTTTCCGCCGCCGGCTGACATGCCGCCGCAGCGTGCGTAATTTTTTCCCCTTTCCACTTGCGCCGCGCCCCGGATTGTGTTATAATGAATAAAATGGATACGGGCAGTTCCGCGCTCCGTTTGCACGGTCAGCGCCTGCCTCATGCAAAAGCCGTGATGAAGTCAGCGCTTCGCGGTTGCCGGATACAGAGAGGACGGACCGGGCTGTAAACCGTCTTCCGGCTGCGAACGCGCATTTCCCTTCGGAGCCGGCAGGATGAAGCAAGTAGTCCTGCCCGGGAGATCCCGTTACCGATCGACTGAGTGTTGGCTCATGCCGGAATCCGGGTGGTACCGCGGCGCGACTTGTTCGCCTCGTCCCGATGTTTGTCGGGCGGGGTCTTTATTTTTTGCAGGAGATAAACGAATGCGAATTCTCATCATTCGTCACGGCGATCCGTACTATCCCACGGATTCGCTGACAGAAAAAGGACAGCGGGAAGCCGCGCTGCTCGGAGAGCGGCTTGCCCGGGAGCATATCACCCACGCGTACGTTTCCCCGCTCGGGCGCGCGCGTCTGACCGCCGCGCCGACGCTGGAAAAAACCGGTCTGGTCGCCCGGGAGCTGGAATGGCTCAGGGAATTCCCGGTGAATCTGGCGCCGGAGTTCGCATACAGCACCCGCTTCGGCGACAATATCCGCTGTCCGTGGAACATGCCGCCCGAGCGTTGGACAGATGTTCCCGGCATCTACGACTGCGACGGCTGGCGCAGCGCCCCGTTTTATGCGGACGGGAAAGTCCAGGCACGCTACGATGCCGTCTGCCGCGGCTGGGACGACCTTCTTGCGGAACACGGCTACATCCGCGAAGGCGGCGTCTACCGCATTGCAGACGGATGGGAGGAGAAGCAGGAAACGCTGGCACTCTTTTGCCACCTCGGTCTTGGAAACGCGCTTCTCTCGCACATCCTGAATCTGTCCCTGACCGCCGTATGGCACACGCTGTTCCTTCCGACCTCCTCCGTGACGACCGTCTTCATGGAGCGTCATCTGGAAAAGCCCCTCGCGCACGCGCGGCTGATCTCCATCGGCGATACCTCGCATCTGTATGCCGGCGGCGAGCCTGTCTCGGCAAGCGGTCTGCACACGCAGGAAATCCGGTAAATCCATCAAAGGAGTTAAATAGAATCATGAAAGAGACACTTCTCAAAATCAAGGAGGAGGCAATGAGCGCCCTCTCCGCGCCCGGCGCGGATCTGGAAGCGATCCGCATCCGGTATCTGGGAAAGAAAGGGGAGCTGACTGCCGTCGTCCGCGGCATGGGCAAACTCTCCGCGGAAGAACGCCCCGTGATCGGTCAGCTCGCCAATGAGGTGCGCACGTTCATCGAATCCGAGCTGACGCGCCGCGCGGAGGAGCAGAAGGCCGCCGCACTGGAAGCGCGCCTGCTCGCCGAACGCGTGGATGTCACCGTTCCGGGCGACGCGCCCGGCGTCGGACATATCCATCCCATCGCGCGCATCCAGCGCGAAATGGAGGATATCTTCATCGGCATGGGCTTTGACATCGTCGAGGGTCCCGAGGTAGAATACGACTACTACAACTTCCAGGCGCTGAATATCCCGCCGGATCATCCCGCACGCGACACGCAGGACACCTTCTACATCACCGACAACATTCTGCTCCGCTCCCAGACCTCGCCGGTTCAGGTGCGCACGATGGAAAAGCGCCGTCCTCCGATCCGCATCATCTCTCCCGGCCGAGTATACCGCTCCGATGCCGTCGACGCCACGCATTCCCCGCTCTTTCATCAGATGGAGGGTCTTGTCGTGGACCGCGGCGTGACGATGGGCAATCTGAAGGGCACGCTTGAGATGTTCGCCAAAAAGATGTTCGGCGAGGACACACGCGTTCGTTTCCGTCCGCACCACTTCCCCTTCACCGAGCCGTCTGCCGAGGTGGACGTATCCTGCTTCGCCTGCGGCGGAAAAGGCTGCCGCCTCTGCAAGGGCGAGGGCTGGATCGAGATCCTCGGCGCGGGCATGGTTCACCCGAATGTGCTGCGCGGCTGCGATATCTCCCCGGAGGAGTACAGCGGCTTTGCCTTCGGTATGGGGATCGAGCGCGTCGCTCTCCTGAAATACCACATCGACGATATGCGTCTGCTGTACGAAAACGATGTCCGCTTCCTCTCGCAGTTCTGAGCGGCGCGGAAAACAAACGGGAAACAGAAGGAGAAAATCATGAAACTTTCCATGAAATGGCTCGCCGACTTCACCGATGCCGGCGATGTGGATATCAAGCAATACTGCGACCGCATGACGGCGACCGGCTCCAAAGTCGAGGGCTGGGAGGCGCTCGGTGCGGATATTGAGAATGTCGTTGTCGGACGGATCCTGAAGATCACGCCCCACGAGAACTCCGATCACCTCCAGATCTGCCAGCTGGACTGCGGCACCGGCGAGACGATCCAGATCGTCACCGGGGCACAGAACATTTTTGAGGGCGCCGTGGTTCCGGTCGCCATGGTTCCGGCGAAGCTGCCCGGCGGCGTCACCATCAAGGCGGGCAAGCTGCGCGGCATCGCCTCCAACGGCATGCTCTGCTCCATTGGAGAGCTCGGGCTGACGACGCACGACATGCCCGGCGCCATCGAGGACGGCATCCTGATCCTGAACGACGTCGGACTGGCAGACGCGCCGCTCGGCACGGACATCCGCGACGTTCTGATGCTGCGCGACAATGTTGTCGAATTTGAGATCACCTCCAACCGACCGGACTGCCTTTCCGTGATCGGTCTGGCGCGCGAGTCCGCTGTCAGCTTCCAGCGTCCGCTGCACATTCCACTTCCCGCAAAGCCCGCGCCGCGCGGCGACGGCGACAGCATCGGCAATTATCTGTCCGTGGAAGTCCGCGAACCGTCGCTCTGCTACCGCTACAGCGCGCGCGTCGTCAAGAATGTGAAGATCGCTCCCTCACCCCTCTGGCTGCGGATGCGCCTGCGCGCCTCCGGCGTCCGTCCCATCAACAACATCGTGGACATCACCAATTACGTCATGCTGGAATACGGTCAGCCGATGCACGCGTTCGATTATGCCTGTCTCGACGGCAGCAGAATCATCGTCCGCCGCGCCGAGGCAGGCGAGACGTTCGTCTCCCTCGACAATCATCCGCACACCCTCGACGACACGATGCTCGTGATCGCCGACGAAAAGAAACCGGTCGCGCTTGCCGGCGTCATGGGCGGTCTGAACAGCGAGATCACCTCTGAAACCGCCACCGTCGTCTTTGAGAGCGCGATGTTCAAGGGCTCGAGCGTCCGCGTTTCCGGCAAAAAGCTCGGTATGCGCACCGAAAGCTCCTCCCGTTTTGAGAAGGGACTGGATCGTGAGAACACCATGCCCGCGCTCGACCGCGCCTGCGAGCTTGTCGCCCTGCTGGGTGCAGGCGACGTTGTGGACGGCACCATCGACTGCTATCCTGCGCCGCAGACGCCCTATACGATGCCCCTGGAGGCGGAGCGCATCAACCGCTTCCTCGGCGTACAGCTGGAAGCGGACTACATGGCGGACATTCTCCGCTCTCTGGAATTCCGGGTGGAGAACGGCGTTCTGACCGTTCCGAGCTTCCGGGACGATGTGCGCTGCATGAACGACGTCGCCGAGGAGGTGCTCCGCATATACGGATACACGGAGATCGCATCTGCCCCGCTCAGCGGCACAACGACACAGGGCGGGCGCACACCGCGCCAGCAGTATGAGGCGCTCCTGCGCGACGCGCTCTGCGGCATGGGTCTGTGCGAGGCGGAGACATTTTCCTTCATCAGCCCGAAGTTCTACGACAGGATCCGCATGGCAGAGGACGATCCCCGCCGCGCGAGCGTCGTGATCTCCAATCCGCTCGGCAAGGATACGTCAATCATGCGCACAACGGCGATCCCGTCGATGCTCGAAGTGCTCGAGCGCAACGCCTCCGTCAAAAACCGCGACGCCGCTCTCTTCGAGCTGGCGACCGCCTACATTCCCCGCGGCGCAGACGAGCTGCCGACGGAGGAAAAGCGCGTCGTCCTCGGCTTCTACCTGAACGATGCGAAAGGCGCACAGGGCTTTTACCGGATGAAGGGCTTCCTGGAAGCGCTGCTCGCACGCAGCGACATTTCCGGTGTGGAGTATACGCCCTGCACAAACGACAGCGCATTCCATCCGGGACGCTGCGCGGTTCTGTCGGTGGGTGGAAAACGGCTCGGCATTTTCGGTGAGATCCATCCGCTGACCCTCGCCAATTATAATATCGGCGTTCCCGCGTATGCAGCCGAGCTGGATTTTGAGGCTCTGTATGATGCGCGCAAGGAGCTGACGGAATATGTGCCTCTGCCGAAGTATCCCGCGCTGGAGCGTGACTTCTCCTTCGTCTGCGACGAAGAGCAGACAGTCGCCGCGCTGGAACGCTGCATGAGACGCGCGGGCGGCGCGGCACTGGACAGCGTGAAGCTGTTCGACATCTACCGCGGACCGCAGATCGGCGAGGGAAAGAAGAGCGTTTCCTTTGAGGTCATGCTGCGCGCCGCGGATCACACCCTGAGCGATGAGGAAGCGGACGGTGCAGTCAAGAAAATTCTGAAACGGCTTGCTTCCGAGTGCGGCGCCGTTCTGAGAAGCTGACATCCAGCGGAAAGGAATGATATTTCCATGAAAACGTACGATATGACGATCGCAGGTCTGAAGCGTTCTCTTCCGATCTGCCCGGTTTCCGACACGCTCTCGATCGGCGCGTTCGTGATTTTCGGCGATCCGGAGCTGACGACCGCCTGCGCCAAGGAGCTGCTGAAGATCGCGCCCGAATACGACTACATGATTACCGCCGAGGCGAAGGGCATCCCCCTGATCCATGAGATGGCACGCCTCGCCGGCAATCAGAAGTACTTTCTCGCCCGCAAGAAGGCGAAGCTGTACATGACGAACGTCTTTGAGGTAAGCGTCAACTCGATCACCACGGCGGGCGAACAAAAGCTGTATCTCGACGGCGCGGACGCCGAGCTGATGAAAGGCAAGCGCATTCTGATCGTGGATGACGTCATCTCCACCGGCGAGTCCCTTGCCGCGATCGAAAAGCTCGTGAACGCCGCGGGCGGCATTGTTGTCGGACGTCTGACGATCCTCGCGGAGGGAGACGCGCAGCTGCGCGACGATATCCGCTATCTGGAGCCGCTGCCGCTCTTTCATCCGGACGGAACTGTCCTCGAAGGCTCTCTGCACGCCTGAGTTTCCCCTCCCTCATACGAAAAGCACGCCGGAGTTTCTCACTCCGGCGTGCTTTTTCATGTGCAATCAACAGATACTGTGCGGCCTGTCTTACGACTCCTTGAAATACGAGATCAGCTTGTCCAGCGAGGCGTTGACTGCCTTCTCGTATTTCTTATACATGGAGGAGAAGTTCGGGTTCTTGTTCTTGATAATATTGCGGACCAGCGTACCGATCTCATTCAGGCTGTAGCTGTACACATAAACGATATCGGTCGTGGCGCTGTCGTGGATCAGATCGACGACACTGGAGTACAGCTCGCCGTCGGAATACTTGAACTTGAGCGCGGTCTCATAATAGGCGCGCGTAACGGTGCGGTAGTTTTCGGCGCACATCGCCTCAAGCACAGCGCAGATCATATCGGCGCGCTGATCGTCCGCCGTCATCGGGATCATATACAGAGCGATGTTGTCCTGCACGCCGGAATAATATTCCTCCTGCTCCGCGTCCAGCTTCGGCCAGGGGAGAATGCCGTAATCGATATCGTACTGACCGAAAGTCGTTGCCGTGTAGAGAGAGCCGCTCTTGAAGAGTGCGCGCCCGTCCTCAAACTTGTCCGGTCCCTTTTCGGTGTAGGAAACACCCGGATTTTCATAGAACAGTTTGTAGATCTCGTCCACGTAGCGGATCGTTCTCTCGTTGTTGAAGATCATCGTCGGATAGCCGTTTTCGTCGCGCTCCGAATAGCGGACGCCCATGGAGAACGTGATGCGGTCTGTCTGGTCGCAGGCGTTGAAATACAGACCCATGATATCTTCCACGTCCTTGGCGCCGTCGCCGTTGCGGTCCTCATAGGCGTTGGCACAGAGCTCGGAGAACATATCGAGCGTCCAGTCGCCTTTCAGGATGGTGTTATAGAGGTCATCGGGATCGCCGAATTTGTCGTTGTAGAGGTCCTTGTTGAAGTACAGCGCGGCTGTCCACGCGATCTTGGTCAGCGTCAGATCTCCCGCCAGCATATAGACCTGACTCGGATCCACGGAGAGGTTCTCCATATATCCGGTATCCCACCACGGCTGCTCAAAGTCCAGATAATCCTCCTCCGCGAGATTGCGGAAGCAGTTCTGCAGCACCATCTGCGCAGCTTTCCACTGCGCGCCGGCGATCACATCGTAGTCCGGGCTCTGCGCCAGGATCGTCTGACGGACGCTGTCCATATACTTGCCCTGATCGCTGTCGCCCTCGATCACGCTCAGCGTCACGCCGAGCCGCTCTTCTACCTTGAGGTTGCGGTTATAAATCGCAGAATCAACGACATCGCCGTTGTCCTCCGCCGTCAGCTCCCAGGTAAAGTTCTCGTGACCGCGGCAGGCGATACGGATCGTTTCGCCGTTGTAGTTCAGATCGGCGGGAAGATTGTCCTTGATCTGTGTGCGGTCGGTGGTTGTGTCCGGAGCTTCCGTATCCGACGTACCGGCAGTATTCTGCGTACCGGAGGCGGTATCCGGAGAATCCGGCTTTTCGCCCGACGAGCAGGCAGCAAGCGCGGGGAGCAGCATCAGGGCTGCCAGAAGAGATGCAATAATGCGTTTCATTTTTTACCCTCCATATGGAAATTTTTATTGGCTGATCGTGAGATTGCGCACATAAGCAGACTCCACCGTAACGGACATCTCTGAGGCGCTGGACGCATGTTTCCCGAGGAATGTCACGCCGGAGATGGATACATCCTCCACCAAACCGGAGGACGACACGCCGCGGATCAGTCCCGAGCCGATATTCGCACGGACATTGATATTCCGCACCGTGACGCCGCGGATATTTCCGACGCCGCTTGTGTCCTTGATATCAAACACCAGCCACTGGCACGGCGCGTTATACACGGAACGCCGCGCGAGCCGTTCGATATCGATATTCTCATACACGATGTTCTGCGCGTCGGAGGAACCGTGATAGTGCGTGATGTTGATGCCGGTCATGCAGCTGTAGGCGTAGGAATTGCGGAAGGTGATATCCTTCATGCCGCCGTAGATGCCGTATCCCACCTTGAAGGCGCCGCAGCGCGACCACGCGAAGCAGTCCTCAAAAAGGACGTCCTCATTCGGCTCATTGTTTCCCACCCAGCTTTTCTTGATCTCGCCGGCGCCCGGGTTGTAGCATTTCAGCGAATATGCGTCGTCCTCGGAAATGGCAAGCGTATGAATGATGCGCACATGCTGGGATTCCAGCACGTCGATGGCGTCGTTTTCCACCATCTGGTCGTTCTCATTCAGATGCTTCGTATTGGTCAGCGTGACGTTGTCGGAGCGGATCAGCATGGTGGACCAGAGACCGCCGTCGCGGATGGTGATGCCGTCCACCGTAAAGCCGCTGCACTGATGGGACACGAGCGGGGAGATCAGGAATTTCCGTTCCGTGCGCACCTGTGTGCCGTTGGCGTCAATGGTGCCTCGACCGTAGATCTTCACGTTTTCGGAATCCGCCGCGGTAGAGACGAGCCACGTTCCGCTCATGGAGACGCTGTTCTTATCGTAGTGCCACGTATATTTTTTGGTTCCCTCCGTGTATGCGGAGAGCACGGAGCCGCCTTCCAGATACAGGCTGACGTTGCTCTTCAGCACTATGTTCGTAACCGTATAGACGCCCGCAGGCACATATACCGTACCGCCGCCGTTTGCATTCGCCTCCGTGATCGCACGGTTAATGGCGGAGGTAGCAAGCTCCGCGCCGCTTGAGTCGGCGCCGTAATCGAGAATATTGTATACGCCGTCCCCGTGCGGATCGGGACGCTCACTCTCCAGCGCGTCCGCGGCGATCACCACCGGGCGTGCGTCGTCGATGGTCACGATCAGATATTCGGGCTGGGCGATGGAGAAGGAAAGAACCTCCCCCTGCGCGGCTGCGGGAATCTCCTTAGCCTGCGGACTGACGGTATATTTCCGTATCTCACGTCCGACCGAGACGGTGATATCCGCCGTCCCTGAAAAGGAAAATGCGCAGTAGTCATACAATCCGGGCGTTTCAGTCACCGGAACGTCGTAGCCGTTGACGGTAACATGCACGTCTGTTTTTTCCTCATAGCAGGCGGCGAGCGGATAGATCACCGTATCGGCGTCTCCCCACGGACCTGTCGGTCTCTGCGGCGCTTCGGTCAGCGCCGCGTCTTTCTCCGTCATAGTTTCCTCTCCTCCCGTGTTTTCCGATGGCGTATCCGCAGGCGCGCAGCCTGCCAGCAGGCACACGGCGGTCAGGGCGGCACATACAGCTTTTTTCACGGATAAACCTCACAATTTTTATATCTTTGCTCTGCCGGCGGCAATCCTCCGGCAATATACATGGTATAGTATACGGCATGCGGCGAAAATTTTCATTTCCAATCTTCACAATAGTATTGCAAAAATTACGAATTTGTGGCATACTGGAAGCATGGGATTCATACGAAAGGAGCGCGCCGATGCTTCTGAAAAAATATACCAGCTACGGTGAAAAGCCGGTATTCGGACTCTTAGCGCGGCAAACCAACATCCTCGATAATTATCCGATCCACGGACACGATCATTATGAGATCGAGTATGTCACAGGCGGTATTCTGCTGAATACCATGAATGGCGTCGAAACGGTCATGACGCCGGGCGATTTCTACATTCTGAGTCCGGACGATCTGCACCGGCTGGATTCGATAACGCCGCGGGCAGAGCTTCTGAGCCTTTGCCTGCATCTGCCGGAGCTGACCGATGAGTTTACGGATTTTCTGATTTCCCATAAAGCTCCCGTGACAGGCACTCTGCCGGAGGAAGACCGGCCTTTTTTTGAATCGCTGATCCGGCAAATGATTGCGGAACGCGCGGACTCCTCCCCATTTGTCTCCGAAATCCTGTATTCCTGCGCACGTCTCGCCATTTCCCTTTTGTACCGCAGCAATCCGACAGTGCGCAGCGGGGAGGCTGCGGCGGATGAATATGTGACGCAGGCGCTGCGCTATGTTTCCACCGCTTACCGGGAACACATTACGCTGGAGGAAACGGCGCGGCAGGTCGGACTGTCTCCAAACTATTTCTGCACCCTGTTCCGCCGGCACGCCGGCTGCTCGTTTGTGGAATATCTCAACATTCTCCGCGTCCGGAAGGCGCAGGCGCTTCTCGCTTCCGACACGGAAAAAAGCATTACGGAGATCGCCTTTGAAGTCGGCTTCGGCAGCTATACGAATTTTTACCGTGCATTCTGCCGGATCATCGGCACGCCGCCGGGTCGTTTCCGGGAGAATATCTTTTCCACAGAAAAATAACAACAGCGCCCCGCATCCTGTCAAACGGATGCGGGGCGCGATGCAGCGGTGCGGCTCTCAGGAAGCCTTCACGATATCGGTGATGGTAACGGTCACATAAATATAGCTGCTGCGAAGCGCGAGGGTCTTATTGATGGCGAGCGCGGTCGTTCCGCCGAGAAGGAATCCGTTGTCGCTCATATATCCGGAAACCAGCATGGTGCCAGTTGCATCCACGCGCGTGGCGTCCCCGTTCTCCGGCGCATAGGCGCGGATGTAGTTTCCCTCTGTATCCTCGATAAAATACAGCGCAGGCGTCACGGAAACGCTGCCCGTGATCTTGCCGAAATACTGTTTTGTCGTATCGATATAGAACTGCTCGTCCGCCTGGAGATACTCGGTGGAGGAATTGCGGATATTGGAAATTTTGAAGGAAACGATATAATCCTCCATCGTGATCGGAGCGGTGAGCGAACCGCCGTCGCTGCCGAGAATCATGCGGAGCGCTGCGCCCACAAGGCAGCAGACAAGCGCGGCGATAATAAAGTAATCGACAGCATTCAGTTTTTTCCTTTTCTTCGGTGCGTTCGGCATATCAGTCATGGCGATCATCCTTTCACGGCTTCGGTATATCAAACAGGGTTTCGTCCAGTCCAGTCAGGTGGATCATAACGGCGCTGGTCTGCATCTGATAATACGGCGTATCCTCTCCGGGCAAATACGAATAGGCGTTCAAAATCAGCCCGCAGTCCGGCATCACCTCAAAGATTTCCCGGACACCGCTGAGCGCATCGGTAAAGCTCGCACGGATACACGGCGAGGACTGCACCGTCTGCAGGGAAAGCTCGTATTTTCCCTCCTCCGCTTCCGCGATCATTTGCTGCATCCGGGCGTAGGACGGCATGCCCGCCTCGCTCTGCGGAGTGAAGGAGGCATATTCGCCCGTGCGGGAGAAGAGACGCGCGCTTTCGTTTTCACGGATATAGAACGAAGAGGCGTCGCTTATGATATATTTGGTCAGGGAATGTGCGCCGGAGAACACCTCCACATGCGCCCTCTCACCCGAGGCAATGCAGAGCACCTGCCATTTGGTAAAGGCAGCGGCGCCGTCCGTCCAGGTGATATCGGCGAGCTGATACCACGAATCGACAGGAGCGCTCTGAAGGAGCAGTTCCTTCAGCTGCGGCTCCGACAGATCGAGCAGGCGCACATCCTCCTCATACAGCTCCGGTTCTTTTCCGTTCAGGGAAGCGAGAAACTCCTCACCGAAGCCGCTCTCCGGTCCCGATTCCGCATTCCCGTACAGAATCCGGGAAAGAAAGGGCGGCGGGGACAGAATACCGGTATAATAGAATACAAGGAGCAGCACCAGCAGCACGGCGAGAATGCACCCGCAGATGACGAGAGTGCCGGGAAGGATCGGCAGCGTCGTGATCTCCGCGCGTTTTTTATCCGTTCTTTTTTTCATCAGCCTGCAAAGGGATACCCGGCGCCGGAGCGCCGTCGTGCTTTTCTGCATGTGCCGGTATCTCCGCCGCGAACTCAAGGGCAGCCGTGCTCTTTTGGCTCTCCGCCTCTTCCTCGGCGGCAAGCTGCTTCTTTTTTTCGGGAGAAAGCTGTTCGGGCGGGATCTCGGACGTATCGAAGATGCCGGACAGATACCGCATCGACGGATTCTTCATAATAATGAAATTGATAATGAAGATGCAGAAAGCCACCGCCGCCAGCGCGATCGATTTGATGAAGCGCGCCTCGCTGAACATCGCTTCGGTGAACGTCACCGCGACCATGCCGAGGATGCCGCAGATCGCGTACAGGATCCCGACCGCCTCCTTCTGCGTGAAGCCGAGATCGACCAGCTTATGGTGCAGATGTCCCCGGTCGGCGCTGAACGGACTTTTCCCATGCAGGATGCGCCGGAAGATGGCAAAGGCGGTATCAAAGATCGGAAGCGCGAAAATGGAGAAGGGGATCGCCAGCGAAAGCAGCGTATGGAGTTTGAACACGCCCTCCACGGAAATGACGGCAAGCGTATAGCCCAAAAACAGCGCGCCCGTATCGCCCATGAAAATGCGGGCGGGATTGCGGTTGAAGGGCAGAAACCCGCCGCACGCACCGGCAAGGATGGCAGTAATCAGGGCGGAGGAAAAATCGCCGATCAGCAGGGTGACAAAGAAAATGGACAAAGAGCAGATCATGGAGACGCCGCACGCGAGTCCATCCAGACCGTCAATGAAATTGATGGCGTTGGAAAGTCCGGCGATCCACAGCAGCGTCAGCGGGACTGCCCATATGCCAAGCGCGATATAGGTGCCGCCGATGTTGATCTGGCTGATGACGACGCCGTTACAGACCGCCAGCCCCGCCGCAGCGAACTGCACGACCAGTTTAATCAGCCAATGCAGCCGATAAATATCGTCCAGCGTTCCCAGAACGCACAGGACCAATCCTCCGACCCAAATGCTGAGAAGCGTGGGGGAATACTCACAGAAAATCAGCGAGGTCAGAAGAAAGCCAAGATAGATGGCGAGCCCGCCGAGCCGGGGGATCGGCTTTTTATGCATGCGCCTCCCGTCCGAGGGGATATCAATCGCCCCGATCTTATATGCCAGAACACGCACGGGCGGCGTGACGGCATACGCCAGCAGCATGGCGCAAATAACGGCGACAATGCCGTAAATCAGTGCCGTATCGTTCATAAATGTCTGAAAGCTCCCTTTCCGTAAGGATGCGCCGCTGTCACTCCTGCACGTCGAGCGCGATGCAGTAGCCGGAGCAGACGATATCGGCGAACGACAGATAGATGAGCTTCCCGACGTAGATGTCATATCCCTCGATGGCATAGGCGAAGCCGTCCGGCTCTGCGTTTGCCTCCATCGTTGCATAAATGGTAATATAATCGTCCACCGTATTCAAAACAAGCGTGCCGTCCGTTTTGTTCGTACCCGTATACATGTACGGCTGCGATTCCAGCGCTGTAACTGTTCCGAGCGCCTTCTTTTTGGAGGATTCCACCGGATGCTGACCGACAGCGATTTTTTCCACATATTCTTCGTTCAGCCCGGTGATCTCCACCACATAGGAGATCTTCTTCTCCGAGGCGGACAAGCCGTCCACGGTGCTTTTATCGCTCAGAACAAATACGTACAGAAGCACCGCTGCTGCCGCCGCCAGAATCAGAAGGATCAACAGATCCATCAGATTGAATTTCACCTTAATCTTTCGCATATCGGGAGTCTCCTCTCTCAGGTTTTGCCGGGCGTCCGGCGAGCGGCAGATCCAGATCCGCCTCCGTCGGCATGTTTTCCTCTGCCAAAGCGAAGCCGCGAACCCGCTCCGCCTCGGCATGTCCGCAGCGCACGAACGCTGCGCACAGTCCGGCGCAGAGCCAGAACATCAGGTATACGCGGTAATTGTACCAGGTATAGTCCGTAAAGCCCTGCACCAGCGTCGCCAGAATGCCGCACAGCGGCGCGGCGGTTTCCAGCCGCACCGAGGTGATCTCCCGAAGCGTCTCGCGGCTGTCCTCACACCGGCGGCGAAGCACCGTGCCCTCCTGCGCGCGCGCCTCCGCTTTCAGCGGAGCGGCGAAAAGGGAAAGCCTGTCGGCGCCGCTCATATGGCTCAGCTCCCGGAAATAGGTACATGCATACTGGACAAGCAGAAACAGGAAAATCAGAAGCAGCGCCAGCCCGACGATGCCCATCTCCACCCAGACCTGCAGATACAGATTATGCGCATGCGGCGCGGTTTCAATCGCGGCAAGCGAATAGCGGGGATACACAGTGCTCCACGCCGCCTCGCCGATGCCGATGCCGCTGTACCAGTAGTCCCCGAGCATGCGGACGGCGCCGTGCCAGATATTGACGCGGTAGGAGGTGGAGGTGTCGGCGATATTGCCGATGCTTGTGAAGCGGGAAACGATGGAATCGGGAAGGATCAGCGGCCAGAGCGGAACGGAAGCCGCGCCGGCAAGAATCAGATAAATGGTGCGCCGGCTCCAGATCAGAAGAAATACAAGCCCTGCAAAGAGCAGTCCGAGCCAGGCGCCGCGGCTCCATGTCAGAATGATGCAGGCGCCGATGGAAGCACAGGCAAAGAACGCGCAGATCTTCCGTACACTGCCGCCGTGCCTGAGCAGCTGCGCCGCCGCGAGCGGGAACAGCAGGATCAGATACTCCGCGAGCATATTGGGATTCTCCAGCGTGGAGACCACCCGTCCGGATATATCCGTGAACATGGAGGAATCCAACCAGGCGCCGGCATCCGCAATGGAGCCGGTGAAATACTGGTACACGCCGTACAGCGCCACAGCGGACGCGGCGATCACCGCGCACCACGTACAGCGCAGGAGCCATTCATAGGTACGCAGAAGAAGCACGCACAGAAAATACGCGCCGAGGAAGCAGAGCAGCACAAGTGCCGGTCGGCGCGAACCGGAGGAAAACGAAAACAGTCCGCCGAACGCGACAGAGATTGCGAACGCAAACGCCGCAGCGTCCACGGTTTCCAGGCGGAAGCGCCTTTTGCCGAGGATCAGCTTGACAAGGCAGCAGAGCGCGATGTAGGATACAAGCGCCACCAGCGCCATAGTCGGCAGAAACGGCATTCCCAGAAACAGCAGCGCAATGCCGAGCTCGGGAGTGACAAACACACGGTAGGCGAAGAAGATCCCGACTGGCAGAGCGGCGACAAGAATGGCAGGCACAAAAAAGGTCAGAAGTCCGAGCGCCATTCCGGCGATGAACGCGAGGTTGGAGCGTCCCGCCTTTCCCTCTGCCCGGATGGATTCCCGGCGAATGCCGAGAAGGGACAAAAGCGGCGCGGCAAGGGATGACTTCAGAAGCGCGCCCGAAAGCGACTCATCCGACGTGAGCAGCGGAAATGCGGAGCCGACGCACACCAGCGCGACGGCGAGGCTGGAGACGGGGGCAAACTCGCCGCCCAGAAGGCTGAGCAGAAAGGAAAGCGCGGAATACACGCCGAAAGTAAGCAGAAACGTGCCGTACACACGCAGCCGGCAGCGCAAAAGAAAACCGATCAGTCTCCGGATCAGATTGACCGTGCAGGACTGATCCGCTGTACGCGCAAGGAAGCGGCGCACCGAAGAAACGGCGCCGCGGATGATGCGGGTATTCGGCATACCGGCAGCGGCGGAAGCATCCGAACGCAGCGGATACGCGGTGAAGATGCTGCCGAAAAATCCGTTCTTCAGAGAATTGTAAATATGCTCCGTAAAACGGTCTATGGCGGACAGGATCACACTGCCGCGGATCAGATCGGACGCACGCCGCGGCGCGGAGGAGCTGTTGCGGCGAAACAAATCGGACAGTCTCCTTTCGTGGGTAAATGGTGTCACTATAGTATTATACAGTATATTCTTCCGAAATTCAACGGGGGAACGGAATTTGTCTGTTATATAAAGACGAAAAAGGAGTTCTCTTTGTTCCGGAAAGCCCTCTGAAAGCATCTCAGCGGTGTACTCCGCGCGTAAAAGGGGTGTACGCCATGGCTTTTTCCGTTCAGTTATCCGACGCGCAGCGTATTCCGAAATACGCCGCAAATCGGATGTTCTGTCGAATCTACTTACTATCGTTTGCGTTTTAACACATAATTGCCTGCCTTCTTTCTATTCTTCTCCAACTCCAGAATCCGTAGAGATCATTTACGAAAAAAGCGATGAAACACACAATGACGGAAACATAAGAGATATCTTTCAAGGCTGCTAATGTCCATAAAACAATCAAAACGATATCATTTGCCGCATACCCTATTGCAAAATAGGGACTTCTTCTGAATGTAAGATAGACTGCCAAAAAGCTGGTTGTTACCGATATGGTGCTTGGAATGATATTCGCAGTATGGAATTTCACCAATATAAAGTAAAAAACTCCTGTCATAATTCCAGTCATAACCCACATAAAGATACATTCTTTTTTACTGATCCGATTCACTTTCACTTCTGATTTATTTCCCTGATAGGGATTTTTCAGCCACGAGATCAGAGCAACAACCGCCATGGGCGCTGTCATCCCAGGATAAGTCGCCATTTCACCATAATATGCAAACGTGTAAGATATAAAGCCATACAGTACACTAAAGATAATCATTAACACCTGCCCTATGGGGTTCCCTTTCGCATTAAAGATCAGCGAAGTCACTCCGATCAATGATGCCGTAAGCGTAATATAATGATTTCTGTCAAATGCAAAAAATGCTGCAAGGGTCCCACCAGCAGAAAATACCCACAGCAGTTTTTCAGTTTTTGTAAAATAGTTGATATACGATTCAAATTTTTTCATAGCACCTTCAAAAATAAGCATCCGACTACACATCTTCTAAGACCTAACGATGTGTAATCGAATGCTTAACATTCTCTACCCGGTGGCAGTATACGCATATTCAATTCGTCATCTCTGCACCTTTTTTAACCAATCGGGAAAAATATGATGCAGAGATGTATTCGGGGAAAAACAAACCCGAATGCCATGGAAAGCGCGGCGCTTTTTCGGGTTCTTACTTATCCAGAACCTTCATTGTGGGGAACAGCAATACGTCGCGGATAGCGGGGGAATCGGTGAACAGCATGCACATGCGGTCGATTCCGTAACCGATGCCTCCGGTCGGGGGCATGCCGATCTCCAGCGCATGCAGGAAATCCTCATCCGTATGGTTGGCTTCCTCGTCGCCCTGAGCAAACTGCTCCTCCTGTGCGGCAAAGCGCGCGCGCTGGTCGATCGGATCGTTCAGTTCGGAGTACGCGTTTGCCATCTCCCAGCCGTTCATGAAGAACTCAAAGCGCTCCACATAATCGGGATCCTCCGGCTTGCGCTTCGTCAGCGGCGAGATTTCCACCGGATGATCCATGACGAACGTCGGCTGAATCAGATGCTCCTCGACGAACGTCTCAAAGAACAGGTTCAGGATATCGCCCTTTCCGTGGCGCTGCTCATATTCGACATGATGCTCGTCCGCCGCGGCGCGGGCTTCCTCTACGGTATGGATCTCACGGAAATCCACGCCTGCATACTGCTTCACGGCGTCCACCATGGTGATGCGGGCAAACGGCTTGCCGAGATCCATCTCAACGCCGCCATAGGTAATCGTCGTGGTACCGAGCACTTCCTTTGCGACGTAGCGGTACATATTCTCCGTCAGATCCATCATGCCGTGGTAGTCGGTATACGCCTGATACAGCTCCATCAGCGTGAATTCCGGATTATGGCGCGTATCCAGTCCTTCGTTGCGGAACACGCGTCCGATCTCGTACACGCGCTCAAGACCGCCGACGATCAGACGCTTGAGGTACAGCTCCAGCGAGATGCGGAGCTTGAAATCCTCATCCAGCGCATTGAAATGCGTGGTAAACGGACGCGCCGCCGCGCCGCCCGCATTGGAAACGAGCATCGGCGTTTCGACCTCCATAAAGCCCTGCGCGTCGAGGAAGCGCCGGATCGTGCTGATAATGCGGGAGCGCTTGATGAAGGTATCCCTGCTCTCCGGATTTGTAATCAGATCGACATACCGCTGACGGTAGCGCATATCGACGTTGGTCATGCCGTGGAACTTCTCCGGGAGCGGATACAGGCTCTTGGAGAGAAGCGTCATTTCCGTCGCATGCAGAGAGATCTCGCCGGTCTTTGTCTGAAAAACCGTTCCCTTCACGCCGACCATGTCGCCAATATCGAATTTCTTGAACGCTGCATAGGCGTCCTCACCGATGCTGTCGCGCGCTGCGTAAACCTGAATGGAGCCCGCCAGATCCTGCACATGGCAGAAGGAAGCCTTTCCCATGATGCGCTTGGACATCAGACGTCCGGCGACAGAGACAGACTGTCCCGCGAGCGCCTCATAATTTTCCTTGATCTCCGCGCTGTGGTGGGAGACCGGATAGCTGGTGATCCGGAACGGGTCCTGTCCTGCCTCCTGCAGCGTTTTCAGCTTGTCGCGGCGAACCTGTAACACTTCGCTGAGCTGCGCCTCTTCGTTTTTGGTTTCCGCTGTATGCATGTCTGTCATATTCGTTTTTGTCTCCGGCGGACGGAGCGTTTCCTTTCGATGTTTTTCAGAGATTCTTCGCGCGGCTGACTTCGAGGATCCTGAGCTTATATTCGCCCGCGGGCGCGGCGACGACGACTTCCTCGCCGACTTTGGCGCCGAGCATGGCGCTGCCGATGGGGCTCTGGTCGGAGATTCTTCCCTGCAGGGGGTTTGCCTCATTGGAGCCGACGATGCTGTATTCCACCTCTTCTTCGAGATCGCAGTCGTACACCTTCACGACGGAGCCGAGGTTCACAACATCCGCCTTGATCTCGCTCTCGTCGATGACAGCTGCTTCGTTGATGAGCTTTTCCAGTTCGGCGATGCGGGTGACGGTCTTTGCCTGTTCGTTTTTTGCCTCGTCGTATTCGCTGTTCTCGGAGAGGTCGCCGAAGGCTCTTGCCTCCGCGAGCTGCGTTTTGATCTCGGGAATGCGCACATCCTTGAGATATGTCAGCTCGTCGACAAGGTTTTTATAGCCTTCCTCCGTATAGAGGGTCTTCTTCTCGTTTTCCATGGTCGGATTCCTTTCTATGCTTGGATGTCGTATGGTTTTAATTTTGTTTTTCCAGAATTTCAAGGGCGGCGCGAAGCTGATTGTCCTCCGCATCCGTCACTTTATAGATGTTCTTTTCCAGAAGCGCGCCCTCCGCTTCGACGATCTGATCCGGCGTGACGCCGATCCCGTCGTAGTTATCGGAGAAGGGCGGGCAGTAATAGCGGTAGGTCACGCTCAGTCCGCTTCCGTCGGAGAGCTGACGGATCGTCTGCATGCAGCCCTTGCCGTAGGTCTGTGTACCGACGATCGTCGCCTTTTTGTAATCCTGCAGCGAGGAGCAGAACAGCTCGCCCGCGCTGGCGGTGCTGCCGTTCACAAGGACCGCCAGCGGAACGTTCAGCTCCTTTTTATCGGAGGTATAAATGGTTTCCTCATTTCCGTCGCGGTCGATGGTACGGATGACCGGACCCTCCGGCAGAAGATAATCGAGAATGGTGCAGATGGAGGTCAGCTCGCCGCCCGGATTGTAGCGGACGTCGAGGATCAGCTTCTCGCAGCCGCCGCCGAGCAGCGCTTCCACCGCGGAGATAAACTGTGCCGGCGTCGCCTTGTCGAAGCTGGTGATTTTAATTACGCCGACCTTGTCGTTCAGCGTACAGACATGGCTCAGGACGGTCTGTTCCGTCACATAGCCCCGCACGATGGAAAAATGCTTGCTCTCGGAATAGTTTTTGCCGCGCGCCACGGTGAACACTGCGGTCGTACCCGCCTTGCCCTGCAGCTTGGAGAGCGCGCCGTAGTAGCCGAGCTCCGCGACGCTTTCCTCCTCCTCGCCCACGTAAACGATCAAATCGCCCGGTTCCACGCCCGCCTCAAGCGCGGGGGAATCCGGCATGACGTTGATGATCTCGATGGCGCCGTAGTCGGAATTGTAGATGACATTGACGCCGATGCCCTGCATATCGCCGTTCATATTCTCCAGATAGGTCTGGAAGCTTTCGGCGTCGTAATAGGCGGCGTACCGGTCTCCGCTGCCGGCGGTATAACCGGCGAGGATCCCGTCCATCAGCGCATCGTCATCGATCTCGCCGACGTACAGGCTGCGGAACAGCTCGTCTACCTCGAGCAGCTTATTGTATCTGGCGACGTCGGTATACGCATCGCTCAGCTTCTGCCGGTAGGAAGCGGACAGCGCGACGTAGGTGATCTGAAAGGTAAGGAGCACGGCGAGCAGGATCAGGAGCACCGACACGCCGACGGGCATTCTTTTCTTCATACAGGTTTCTCATTTCCGCCGGGCTGCCGAGCAGGCTCCGGCTCAACATAAGATATGCAGCGAACGGGCGCTTTATGAGGCGTCAGCCCTTTGTGAACTGGGATTCGGGCACGGAAATCGGCGGATTCGTAATATATCCGAACGGATCCGTGTGTTTTCCGTTCAGGCGGAACTCAAAGTGAAGGTGATAACCGGTAGAGTTTCCGGAGGTGCCAACCTTGGCAATGACGTCTCCCTGCTTCACCTTGTCTCCGACGGAGACAAGCAGCTTGCTCGCATGCGCGTACACCGTAGACACGCCGTCGCCGTGATCGATGACGACATAGTTGCCATAGCTGTAATGGTAGGTTGCAATGACGACCGTGCCGGATTTGGCGGCATAAATATCCGTTCCGAGCCAGCAGGCAAGATCCCAGCCGCGGTGGAAGTCCCACGCGCCGAAGATAAAGCGCCAGCCATAGCGTGAGGAGCAATAGGCGCCGCTGTTTGCCGGGAGAGGCCACAGCCAGTCGCCGGACTCCATCTTCGCCTGGTTTTTGCGCTGCAGCTCGGCGATATACGCCTCCAGCTCCTTGTCCAGCTTGTCCTCCTCCGCCTTGTTCAGATAATACTGGCGCTGCGCCTCGGCTTCATCCTGCGCCACCAGCTGCATGGCGGCGATGGCCTGATCCGCCTTCGCCTCATAATCGGCGTGCTCCGCCTCCAGCTGCTCCATCGTCTGCTGCTGCAGGGCGATGGCCTGCTCAAGCGTATCCTTATCCGACGCAAGCGTCTGACCGAGCTGCTCCAGACTGTCCATCACCGATTTATTATAATCGAGCATGCTGGAGACCCGTTCCACGCGGGAAAGGAAGTCCCCGAGACTGTCCGCGCCGAGGATCAGTCCGATATAGCTGGCGTCGCCCTCCTCATAGGAGAGGACCATCATATCCAGAAAACGCTGATACGTTTTTTCGTACTCGGCGGTAGTTTCCTCGATCTCTCTGGTTTTATCCGCGATCTTTCCGTTCAGCTCGGCGATCAGGGTCTCCGTCGCCGTGATCTTGCGTTCGGTGATCTGCAGATATGTATCCATCTCCTGCTTATAAGCATTCAGAGAGCTTTTCTCCCCGCGCAGCTTGGCAAGATTCGCTTCGATCTTTTTCTGCTCCTCCTGCAGCTTGGCAATCTTATCTTCATAGCTCTGCACCGTCGCGTCCGTCAGAGCGGCGGCGCCTACGCCGGCGCTGCCAAAGGAAACGGCGGCAAAAAGCATGCAGACAGCGAGACAAGCCGTCAGGCAGCGGCGGAGAACAGAGGATATATGCATGTTCCGCATTCGGCATGCCTCCTTACATTTTCAGGTATTTTCCGAGAGAAATGCTGCTGCCGACGATGCCGGCGAGAACGCCGAGTCCGAGGAAGGACCAGAAAAGCGGCGTCTGCAAAACGGCAAACGGCACGATGGTAATCATGCGGAGATCGCTTGTTACCATCGCTTCTATGTAATGGTAAAAATACTTTTCCACAAAAAACGCCGCCGTACTGGCAATCACGCCGATAATGATGCCTTCAAACACGAACGGCAGCGTGATAAACCACCCGGTCGCGCCGACGTAGCGCATAACGCTGATCTCGTTCCGGCGGGCGAACACGGAGAGCTTGATGGTATTGATGATGACGAAGAGACTGACGACGACGAGGATGACCAGAAACCAGGAAAAGACAAGCAGCACGCCCCGCTTGAAGGAGGAAATGGTCGTCGCCAGGTCGAGGCGGTTGTTGACCTTCCGGACGCCCTCGATCTGATTGAGAAGGTACGCAAGGGTAATCACCTTGTCGTTGTCCTCATAGGTAATCACGAAGGAATCGGAGAGCGGATTGTTCTCCTCCGTGATATCCTCATACAGCTGCGCGTACTCGGCGGACTGGTTTTTCATATCCTCCAGCGCCTCCGCCTTTGTGACGCGGGTCACAGAAGCGACGTTGTCCAGCGCGCGGATCTCGCTCTCGATGCGCTGTATTTCCTCCTCCGGCGCATCCTGATCGACGAAAACGACGATTTCGTTGAGCAGACCAAACTGCTCCAGATTGATATTGATCGTATAGACCAGCGTAGCGAAGCCGCCGAGAACGACGAGACAGCTCATCAGTACGGCGATGGAGGCAAACGACATCACGCCGTTGCGCCAGATATTCTTGACGCTCTGGGAGATAAAATAACCGAGGCTGTAGTGTCTCATTCAAACATACCTCCCACGCGGTCGTCCGTAATCATTCCCTCGCGCAGAACAACGACGCGCTGCTTGTAATAATCGACGAGGCTCTGCTCATGCGTCACCACGATAACGGTTTTCCCGAGCTTGTTGATCTTCACAAGGAGATTCATGATTTCAAGGCTCATCTGAGGATCGATGTTGCCGGTCGGCTCGTCTGCAAGAATGATCTTCGGATTGTTGGCAAGCGCGCGCGCCAGAGCGACGCGCTGCTGTTCTCCGCCGGACAGCTCACGCGGGAAGCATTTCTGTTTTTCCGCAAGGTTCACAGTATTGAGGATCGCGGGTACGCGCCGCCGGATCATCTTTGCCGGAGTACCCACGACCTGCATGGCGAACGCCACATTTTCAAACACGGTTTTATTCGGAAACAGCCGGAAATCCTGAAACACGACGCCCAGCTCGCGGCGGTAATACGGCACGCGGAAACGCGAGAGCTTCGTCAGATCGTACTGATCCACCGTCAGACGCCCGGAGGTGAGCTTTTCCTCCCGGAGAAGCAGCTTCATCAGCGTAGACTTTCCCGCGCCGGAATGACCGACGATAAAGACGAATTCACCATCCTCCACGCGCAGATTGATGCCGTTCAGCGCGCGTGTCCCATTCGGATATGCTTTTTTTACGTTTTTGAATTCAATCATCGCAAAACCTGAAACGAAAGCGCGCCCATGGGACGCGGATTTTGATTGGAAATTCCACAAAAAACACTGCAGGGAATGCGCCAGGCGAAGAGAAGCCGTGCAGCCTCTCTTCCCGTATGACGCGTTCCCTTTCCGTACAGCTTCGCCGGGCGCATCCCCGGATGCGGCGCATATTCAGAATTTCATCGGCTTGGATGTCAGATACCGCTTTACCATCAGCGCCACCTTAAAGGTGATCGCGTGGTCGAACTCACGCAGATCCAGTCCGGTCAGCTTGCGGATCTTCTCCAGACGGTACACAAGCGTATTTCTGTGGACGAACAGCTTGCGCGAGGTTTCGGACACATTCAGGTTGTTCTCAAAGAAGCATTGGATCGTCATCAGCGTTTCCCGGTCGAGAGACTCAAGGGAGCCGTTTTTGAAGACCTCCTGCAAAAACATCTCGCACAGCGTCGTAGGGAGCTGATAGATCAGGCGGCCGATGCCGAGATTTTCATAGCTGATGATGTTCTTTTCGGTGTCGAATACCTTTCCGACCTCGAGTGCGACCTGCGCTTCCTTATAGGAGCGCGCGAGATCCTTGATATTGTCCACCGGCTTGCCGATGCCGATGGAGACCTTCGTAAAGAATTCGGAATTGAGCGTATCGGCAATCGACTTTGCGAGCTTTTCGATCTCCCGGACGGGCGCGTTCGGCTTGATTTCCTTGACAAGCACGATATCCTGCTCTCCGACGCTGATTACGTAGTCCTTGTTCTTGTCGGGGAAGATATTCTGCACCATATCGTAGGGCAGCATTTCTCCCTTGGAGTGGAACTTGATAAGGAAAACGACGCGCATTTCCTCCGTGTTGAAATGCAGCTCCTTGCTCTTGACATAGATATCGGACGGCAGAATGTTGTCGAGAATGATGTTCTTGATAAAGGAGCTTTTGTCATACTTTTCGTCGTAGAGATTCTTGATATTGGCGAACGTCACGGACAGGATCACGGCGATCCGTTCCGCCGTCTTGTCCTCACCTTCCACAAAGACGATATACTCCCATTTGGAGTCTGTGCCAATCGGCCGGTATGTGTAGCCTCCTACCGTAATGGAATCGGACGTATATGCAAGCTCATCGCGCACACCCTGGCGCATTTCGCCGATTTTAACAAGCTCACTGCATGCGATGATAACGCCATTTTCATCGATCACGCCCATGACGCGATCGATCGTATCCCGCATCTGGTGGATCATTCCCTGAAAAAGACGGCTCGACATGATGACGTCTCCTTTCAACTCTCTATAATCAGTATATCAAACGGTGGGATGTATATACTACACTATATTTTACAGTATTTTTTGTGTTTTTTCAATAGTATTTTTTGTGTTTTTTCTAATAATCCGGCATTTTTTTGTAGTTTTATCGCTGTATTGACGAATGCCGCCGCGGCCGGGAGCGTTTCCGGAGCTCAGCGGTAGAAAATATGCATGTACAGACAGTACACCATAAACAGCACCGTCGCGATCACCGACGCGATCACGATCGCCATCCCGAGCACGCGCTTATACAGAAGGCACGCGATCAGGCAGAACAGGAAAATGCAGAGCAGCATCGCCGGTGTGACCGGATGCCGGGAGGTATCGATCTTCCGGACGATCACCACGACCTGATACGCCGCCGCAGCGAGCGTCAGGACGCCGAAAACGATCGCAAGCGGCGTCAGCCAGCTGTTGACGAACTCCAGCTCTACGGCTGCTTCGCGGCGCACGGAAAGCAGGGCGCAGATACCGATCAGATCCACCGCTGCCATCACAAGCATCCGGATCAGCACGATCTGCGTTTTTTTCTTCCGCTCCGCCATCAGATTCTGTCCATTCTTATGATTGGTCTTTACCTTAGCCATAGTCATCATCCGCTACATCCGCCGGGCGCGGATTGCTCCTTTTCGATTTTACATACGTCCGGGGACACGCCGGACAAACAGTACAAAGCCGCGGCGCAGCAGCGGACAGCCACTTCCCGCGTCTTTTTCCCCCGAATGCGACACTTCCGTGATAATACCATAACATTATACTATATTCGGACCGCTTTGTCAATTTTTTTGTGATAAAATGTTCATGCGTCCGGAAATGCCGCACCGCTTCGTTTTTTCGCCCTGCATATGACGCAGGATATGTCCAAAATGTTTCATAACGCAAAAAAGAGATGCGGTCCTTCCGCATCTCTTTTTTGCGTTACGCTTTTCCGGCGAGCCGGACGACGCCGGCATACCAGCCGTTCTCCCGTCTGGAATCCACGACGGCGAAGCCGTTCTCCGCGAGCACGGCGCACACCTCGTCGGCGCGCTCCTCAATGATCCCTGAAACGATCAGTACTCCGTCGTCCTTCATATATCTGCCGATATCCGGCGCCATGCGGATGATGACGTCCGCGACGATATTGGCGACGCACACGTCAAACCGTTCCTGCGGCACGCCGGCAAGCAGATCGGAGACCGCGCACGTCACGTTGTCCGTGCGGTTGAGCGCAGCGTTCTCCGCGGCAATGCGCACAGCGGCGGGATCGATATCACAGGCAAAGCACTCACCCGCGCCGAGCTTGGACGCGCAGATCGCCAGAATGCCGCTGCCGCAGCCGACGTCCAGCACGCGGCAGCCGGGCGTCACATACGCCTCGAGCAGGGACGCGCACAGGCGTGTCGTTTCGTGCGTTCCCGTGCCGAACGCCATGCCCGGATCCATCAGCACCGTCACCTCGCCCGGCTGCTTCGCATAGGTTTCCCACACGGGGACAATGACGAGCCGTTTGCCGGTCCGGATCGGCTTATAATACTTTTTCCAGGAATCCGCCCAGTCCTCCTCCGAGACGCCGGAGCACGTCATCTCGGCGTCGATGCCGCATTCGTCCAGACGCGCGCGCACATACAGCTGCGCCTCCCGGGGAGATTTCTCCTCCGGCACGAACACGGAAACCGCCGCCGTCGTGCGGTCCTTTTTGAGCAGTTCCTCATCGATCAGGTCGCCGTATACGCCGTCAAGCTCCTGCTCGACATCGGAGAAATCCTCGATCATCAGCGCGTTGTCGATCATGCTCATGATGGCTGCCACCGTTTCGAGATGCTCCCGCGCGGCGCTGACGCGGATACAGATCCATTTCTTATCGTCCTGCATGCCTTTTCCTCACCGTAATCATTTGTGGAAGCGCTTGAAGAAGCGGTCGCGTCCCTTTGTATTCGCCTCTCCGCAGCTGTCGGCGAACTTGCGCAGAAGCTCCTTCTGCTCGCTGTTCAGGTTTTTCGGGACCTCGACCTTGACCGTAATATGCAGCGCGCCGCGGTTTCTGGAATTGACCACCGGAATGCCCTTCTGGCGGAGAGTGAAGGTCGCGCCGGTCTGCGTTCCCTCGGGGATCTGGAATTTTTCCGTTCCCTCCAGCGTCGGGATATCAATCTCCGCGCCGAGCGCCGCCTCCGTGAAGGAGATCGGCACCTCGCAGTAGACGTCACTGCCGTCCCGCTCAAACACCGGATGCGGACGCACAGTGATATAGATGTACAGATCGCCCGCCGGTCCTCCGTCGCGCCCGTCGCTTCCCTGCCCGCTCAGCACGATGCGCTGACCGTCGTCGATGCCCGCGGGAATCGATACATCCAGCTTCTTCGTTACGCGGGTGTAGCCGCTGCCGCGGCACGCGTCGCAGGGACGATCCACGACCTTGCCGCTGCCGCGGCATGTGTCGCAGGTTTTCTGCGTCTGCATGATGCCGAGCGGCGTGCGCTGCTGGACGCGGACGCGTCCGCTGCCGCCACACGTCGGGCAGCTTTTCGGGGAGGTTCCCTTCGCGGCTCCGCTTCCGCCGCATTCCGCGCATTTCTGGATGCGCTGGAAGGAGATCTCCTTCTTTGTGCCGAAGACGGCCTCATTGAAGTCGAGCGTCAGGCGGACATTGATGTCATCGCCGCGCACGGGACCTCGCTTGCTGCCCCCGCCGCCGCCGAAAAAGCTGGAAAACAGATCGGAAATATCGAAGCCCATATCGCCGAAATCGCCGAATCCGCCGTAGCCGGAGCCGCCTCCCGCCTCGAACGCCGCATGGCCGTACTGGTCGTATTTCGCTTTTTTATCCGGGTCGGAGAGGACGTCGTACGCCTCGTTGACCTCTTTGAATTTCTGCTCGGCCTCTTTATCGCCGGGATTCATATCGGGGTGATATTTCTTTGCGAGCGTGCGGTACGCTTTTTTGATCGCCGCCTCGTCCGCGGATTTATCTACGCCGAGTACCTCATAATAGTCTCTTTTGCTGTCAGCCATGCTGGATCAACCACCTTTCTCCGGTGCGCCGGAGGAAAATCAACCTCGGGAGCTTCCCCCCGCGAAACCGCAAACAGGGCGGGAGAAATCCCCGCCCTTCTGCGCCGGCAGGTGCCGGTTGTGTTTTTTATTTATCGCTCTTATCCTCGAAGTCGGCGTTGTAGTACGTGCCGTCTCCGTTCGTCTGAGGACCGCTGCCGGCGTCGGCACCGCCCTGCGCGCCCTGTGCGCCCTGCGCGGACTGATACAGCTTCTCGGCGAGCGGATAGAACGCCTTCTCCAGCGCCTCGGTGTCCGCCTTGATCGCATCGGTATCGCTGCCCTTCAGCGTTTCCTTCAGCTTTTCGATAGCGGCGGTAACGGGAGCCTTGTCTGCGTCGGATGCTTTGTCGCCGATCTCAGACAGCGACTTCTCGCACTGGAAGATCATGCTTTCGGCGCGGTTCTTGATCTCCACGGCTTCCTTCTGCTTCTTATCCTGCTCGGCGAACTTTTCCGCATCCTTGACGGCGCGGTCGATATCCTCCTTGGACATGTTGGTGGAAGACGTGATGGTGATATGCTGCTCCTTGCCGGTGCCCTTATCCTGCGCGGTGACGTTCACGATGCCGTTGGCGTCGATATCGAACGTGACCTCGATCTGCGGCACGCCGCGCGGAGCCGCCGGAATGCCGTCGAGGATGAAGCGGCCGAGCGTCGTGTTGCCCGCCGCCATATCGCGCTCGCCCTGGAGCACATGGATCTCCACAGAGGTCTGACCGTCCGCAGCGGTGGAATATACCTGGCTCTTCTTCACCGGGATCGTGGTGTTGCGGTCGATGATGCGGTTGAATACGCCGCCGAGCGTTTCAATGCCGAGGGACAGCGGGGTAACGTCGAGCAGCAGAACGTCCTTGACGTCGCCGCCGAGCACGCCGCCCTGGATCGCCGCACCGATGGCGACGCACTCATCCGGATTGATGCCCTTGAAGGGATCCTTGCCGATAAAGTTCTTGACGGCATCCTGCACGGCGGGAATTCTGGTGGAACCGCCGACGAGGAGCACCTTGTCGATCTGAGCCGTCGTAAGTCCCGCGTCCGCGAGTGCCTTCTTCGTCGGGCCCATCGTGCGCTCGACAAGATCGGCGGTCAGCTCGTTGAATTTCGCGCGGGTCAGCGTTGCGTCGAAGTGCTTCGGACCGGTGGCGTCCGCGGTGATGAACGGCAGATTGATCTGCGTGCTCATCGTGCCGGACAGCTCGATCTTCGCCTTCTCCGCAGCCTCCTTCAGGCGCTGGAGCGCCATCTTGTCGGAACGGAGGTCGATGCCGTTCTCCGCCTTGAAGGTATCCGCTATCCAGTCGATGATGCGCTGGTCGAAATCGTCGCCGCCGAGGTGGGTGTCGCCGTTGGTGGCAAGCACTTCGAACACACCGTCGGAGATCTCCAGAAGCGAGACATCGAACGTACCGCCGCCGAGGTCGTAGACCATGATCTTATGGTCGCCGGTATCCTTATCGACGCCGTAGGCGAGCGCAGCCGCCGTCGGCTCGTTGATGATGCGCTGTACGTTCAGACCGGCGATCTTGCCCGCGTCCTTGGTCGCCTGACGCTGTGCGTCAGAGAAGTACGCTGGAACGGTGATGACCGCGTCGGTCACGGAGGTGCCGAGGTATGCCTCGGCGTCCGCCTTCAGCTTCTGCAGAATCATGGCGGAGATCTCCTGCGGGGTGTACTTCTTGCCGTCGATCTCCACCTTGTAGTCGGAGCCCATGTGGCGCTTGATGCTCATGACGGTTTTATCCGGATTCGTGATCGCCTGACGCTTTGCGATCTGACCGACCATTCTCTCGCCGGTCTTGGAAAACGCGACGACGGAAGGCGTAGTTCTCGCAC
Source organism: Eubacteriales bacterium (assembly GCA_051867895.1). Lineage (GTDB taxonomy): Bacteria > Bacillota > Clostridia > Oscillospirales > CAG-272 > SIG701. The sequence continues at coordinate 44,121 of JBJDZH010000025.1, read as the reverse complement.
CCTCCGGATTCGGGATCACGGTCGGCTCGCCGCCCTCATACACAGCGACGCAGGAGTTGGTCGTACCAAGATCTATACCAATGATTTTTCCCATAATAATGTATCCTCCGATATACTTTATTTTTATTATTTTTATTGAATGCGGAATCTGTGCTTCAGTTGGCTACCTTGACCATGGCGTAGCGGATGATCTTATCCCCCCGCCGGTATCCGGGCTGGAAGACCTCAAGGATCTCGCCCTCGCCGTACTGCTCGTCTTCGACGTGCATGACGGCATTGTGCAGAGCAGGATCGAAGGTATCGCCGGCTGTGCCGAAGGAGGTGACGTCGAGCTTGCCGAGAATATCGGGCACGGATGCGAGAATCATGCGCACGCCTTCCGCCGCTTTGTCGCTCTCGGTAAACTGAGAGGCGCGCTGCAGATTGTCAAACAGCGGCAGCAGCTGCACGATGCAGTCGGACGCCGCGTCGGAATAGATGTTTTCGCGCTCCTTGGCGGTGCGCTTGCGGTAGTTGTCGTACTCGGCGAGGGTGCGGAGGTATTTGTCCTTCTGCTCTTCCGCGCCTGTCTCCGCTGCCGCCAGCTTTGCATGCAGCTCGGCGTTCTCGGCGCGGAGCTTTTTCAGCTCTGCCGCGGCGGCTTTGCGCTCCTTGCGACCGCACGGCTCAGCGGCAGTTTCGCCGCCATCCTCCCCGGCGTTCTCATCCGTCTCCGCAGCTTCCTGTACGTCTGTTTCCGGCGATTCCGGCTGCTGCTCGTTCTCCGTTGCAGGAGACTCCGGCGCCGTTTCCGGCTTTTTTTGTTCGTCCGGCTTCTGATCTATTGTTTTCTCATCCATAGCTACTTATCCTGCCTCTCAGTATTTTTGGGGAGCAAGCCTGCGTTGCCGTCTCCGCTGCTCTCCAGCGCATCCCGGATCCCGGCGGAAAGCTGATCGATCATGGAGATCACGCGGGAATAATCCATTCTCGTCGGCCCCAGGATGCCGATGGTGCCGATCACGTGTCCGCTGCTCTTGACCGTTTTCAGTATGAGCGTTGAGTTGTCCATGATCTTGACCAGATTCTCGTGACCGATGTACACGCGCACCTTGCTGTCCTCGCCGCTTTGTTCAAGCGCGCTCGTTTCGTCCGAAATGAGCCGCAGCAGATCGTCCTTCTGCTCGATCATGGCGAGCATCTGCTTGAGGCGGTCCAAATCGTAATACTCCGGATAGGAGAGCAGACGGTTGACTCCCTCGAACTTCAGCTCGCCGCCGTCGAAAGCGGTCAGGGTTTCGTAGATTCCCTTGGACACCGGATTGACCAGATAGGAATAGATGCCCATCCGTCTTTCCATATCCACAAGAAGCGGCAGCGTGATCTCATCCGCCGTGACGGAAACGAGACACTGGTTCAGCGTCCGCGCCAGCAGCGCCGCGCCCTCCTCCGCAATCGGAAGATCGCAGAGGATGTACTTGCTTTTCACGATACCGCTGGACATTACCATGACGAGGACGAGCTTGCGTTCTTCGACACGGATCACCTCATAGCGGGTGATGACGTTGCGCATGTTGCGCGGACGCATCGCCAGCGCTGTATAATTCGTCATGGAGGAGGCAAGACGCATGGCCTCCTCCAGAATATTGTCGAGTTCCGACTGACGGGAGCGCAGCGCCGTTTTCAGCTCGGTGATCTCGCGCGCCGTCATGTTGTATTTTTCGATCAGGGAATCGACATAGAACCGGTATCCTGCCTCGGACGGAATCCTGCCGGCGGAGGTGTGCGGCTGTTCGAGATATCCCATCTCCTCCAGCTCCGCCATCTCGTTCCGGATGGTGGCGGACGAGCAGGCGATCTGCTTATGCTGCGTTAGATATTTGCTGCCGACCGGCTCGCCGAGCTCGATATGCGCCTCGATCAGCGCCTTCAGGATCAGCTTCTTGCGTTCGCTCAGCCTTTTCTCTTCCATGATGTATATGCCCGCCTCCATTCCTCTGGATTTTGCTTCACCGCCGCTTTAGCACTCATTCGAATCAAGTGCTAACCTGTATCTAACAATTTACCATTTTGGCGCGGCTAAATCAACACTAAAATAAATATTTTTTGTTAATATTTTATGAACTTCAAAAAATTTTTATCACTAAAAGCGCGGGACTGCGCATTCACGCAGTCCCGCGGGCCGTATGTACTTGTTCATCCCCGGCAAGCCGGAGCCGGCCGTCTCACCCGGCGATCAGGAGCACGCCTTCGCACGAGCGTATGCGCACGCGACAGGCGCCGTCCTCTGTGACAGTCACAGGCAGCTCCCCCTCTCCGCCGAGGGCGCGGACGCTTCGTCCGCCGACGCGGAAAACGATCCCGAATTCTCTGCCGCCCCTGTCCATCGGATCATCCGCCGCGCAGATCATGAGGGCGTATCTGCCGTCCGCTTTGCGCGAAACCATCTGTCCGGCGACGAGGCTTTCGCCGCCGTCCGCGTGAACGTCGAAGAAGATCCCGGTATCCAGCGAGCGGACGGACTGCTGCCGGATCACGTTCCAGTCGGAGTTGTCCGCGCTGCCGATGAGATGCGTCGAGCAGCACCGGAAGTCCATGTATGCGTCGGCAAGAGTCCGGATTTCGCCGTTGACTTTCTTCAGCTTTTCATACTGCACAGTCTTCGCGCCGTTCTCATCCAGCACCTGATTGTGCCACCAGCCAGCCGTATAGCAGGCCCAGATGATGTTCTCCGCACCGAACGCCATGGCGGAATACGCCTGGAAGCGAAGCTGATTCTCGCTGATCCACGCTTCCTTTTTATTTGAGTTGACCTGCAGAACAATCCACATGCTTCTGCCCGTGCGGCGGCAGGCGTCGGAGACGATGCGGAGATTCTCATACGCGCCTGCGACCGAGGCTGCATACATATAAAAGTCGTAGCAGATGTAGTCCGTTCCGACGTTCGCGCAATACTTCCCGATATACTCCGCGTAGGTCTGTGTGCCGAGCTGACTGACGGTCTGCGCGGCGCTGTTCTCCGAAACGGAGGCATAATTGGGATACAGGTTCAGATAGGCAAACTGCTTCGGAAACAGTCTGTCCGTTTTCTCAATCACCTGTCCGTAATAGGGAAAATCCAACGCGGACGGCTCGTCGCCCGTGTCGATACCCCATACGGCAGGATGATCCGCAAAGGAAGCGGCGGCGCGGTCGTAAGCCTCCGGGGGATTCAGCTCCGCCATCCTGCCTGCGTTCTCCCCGTTGCCGCCCCACCAGCCGGGCAGCACGCCCGACACGATGGCGCCGACGCCGTATTTGGAAAAGAGATCCAGCGTCGGTCTGTCGTTCTCCATGCAGACGACAAAGTCGATGCCGCATTCCGCTATCTCACGGATATGCGTTTCCGTTCTCGCATAGCTGTCGAGAATATACGTGCCGATATTCAGGCGCGCCCGGTTCATGCGTGTGTTCATAACGGTGCTCCTTTTTTCTGTGAATTATGCTCCGCTGCCGCGCCGGACATGCGTTTGAAGGAGAATAGCTCCCGCAGCGGCGCAGGCGGACAGAGCGGTCAGATACAGAAAAGCATCCGCGGTCGGCGGTGCGTCCGGCGGGTCCGGCTCCTCCGACGGCGGCGCCACATAGGAATGCGACGCAAAATATCCGCTTAGCACATCGAAATCCGTGCCGGCGATCACCTCCACGGAGGAGACAGCCGCAGAAGCGTTGCGCAAAGCAAAGCCGCGGTTTCCCTCGGCGATCGCCTTCACACGGGAGAGGCGGAAGGTTTCGCTCTCCTCTCCGCTGGAGACCGTAATCTCAAACAGCATCCCGTGCCGGATCGGGACTGTGACCGTAACGGCTTCGCCGCCCGCGATGCGGGCAGAGAGCGCCTCGCCGCAGCTCCCGAAGCCGTCGCAGCTTCCGCTCGCGCGGAGAACCAGCTCCGTCCGGTTGGAGGGAGCGTCTCCCCAGCTGGTCAGAAGAAACGCACAGTAACCGTTCGGGGCGGCGATATCGGTAAAGCGGAAGGTATAACGGACGGTATATGTATCTGTCCAGGAATCCGCGGAAGGGAGAAGAAGGTAGGTTTTCTGATCGCCGGAGGAGGAGATGCGCAGCTCGCCGTCCGAGAGCGCGGCAGACGCACCGCTCCAGCTGGATGTACCGAAATACACGCCCGTATCACGCAGCGTGCTGTAATCCGCATAGCGCGAAGCGAACAGCACCTCTCCGTCGGTGTATTGGAGCGACGGATCGGCAGCGGCGGCACGGAGCACGGTGCATAGACACAGAAGGGCGGCGAACAGCACGCCGACGAAACGTCGCCGCAGCATAAGACCAACTCCTTTCGGCGGATCGCAGGATTTCTCTCCAAATCCATTATATCGCATTTGCGGAGAAAAGCAACTGTTTTTCCGCAAATGCAATCTATTTGCAGTATTTGCCGGAAACGCAAAAAGCCGCGCTCCCAAGGAAGCGCGGCAGATGCATGGAATCAGTGAACGATATAACGCTCGGTGTCCTTATCAAAGAGGTGCACGCGGGACATATCGATCGCGACCTTGATCACATCGCCTGCTCTCGCGGTGGAGCGGGAGGAAACGCGGGCGATCAGGTTCTGCTCTTCGGCAACGAGATACAGGTAGATCTCGGCGCCCATAAGCTCGGTGACTTCGACATCCGTCTCGATCACGGAATCGGGCATGCTGGAGAGGTACATAGGCTCGTCGTGGATGCACTCCGGACGGATACCCATGACAACATCCTTGCCGATATACTCCTTGACGGCGGGATCCTCTGCCTTCTCCTTCGGCAGCTTGAGAGCATCCGTGCCGAACACGCAGTAGATGTCGTCGCCCTTCTTTTCCAGCGTGCAGTTGACGAAGTTCATCTGCGGGGTGCCGATGAAGCCGGCGACGAAGAGGTTGACCGGCAGATCGTACAGGTTCTGCGGGGTGTCTACCTGCTGGATCAGACCATCCTTCATAACGACGATGCGCGTAGCCATCGTCATAGCCTCGACCTGGTCATGCGTAACGTATACGAACGTGGTGCCGACTCTCTGGTGGATCTTGGTCAGCTCGGTTCTCATCGCGGCACGGAGCTTCGCGTCCAGGTTGGACAGCGGCTCGTCGAGAAGGAATACCTTCGGGTTGCGGACGATGGCGCGTCCGAGCGCGACACGCTGCTTCTGACCGCCGGACAGAGCCTTCGGACGGCGATCGAGCAGGTGAGTGATGTCGAGGATGCGGGCAGCCTCTTCCACGCGGCGCTTGATCTCTTCCTTCGGCGTCTTGCGGAGCTTCAGGCCGAACGCCATGTTGTCAAACACGGTCATATGCGGATACAGAGCGTAGTTCTGGAACACCATCGCGATATCGCGGTCCTTCGGCGCAACATCGTTCACCAGCTTGTCGCCGATGAAGAGCTCGCCCTCGGTGATCTCCTCCAGACCTGCGATCATGCGGAGCGTCGTGGTCTTGCCGCAGCCGGACGGACCGACGAGGATCAGAAACTCCTTATCCTTGATCTCGAGGCAGAAGTCGGAAACGGCCGTGACGCCGCCGGGGTATTTTTTATAAATATGCTTAAGGGAAAGGCTTGCCATGTATGTATCCTCCTGAATAATATCGGATTTCTGCTTCGCGGGATATATTTCCCGCAGTGGTCCGCATACTTTTTACTGAGTTATATTGTATCAAAAAAAGCGGCAAATGGGAAGAGTTTTTTTCTCCAAAATTTGATTTGTTCCTTTGGGTACTTTGTACAACTCCTGCACTTCCCAGCTATTTTTGTCCCTTGCCGCGGCGCCGTGAATGCTAATCCAATTAGTCTCCTATGCTTTTCATGGACAGCGCAATGCGCTTGCGGCGGGCGTCCACGTCCTTGACGCGCACGCGCACCGCGTCTCCCGTGCGCACCACCTCGCTCGGATGCCGGACGAAGCGGTCCGAAAGCTCGGAGACATGCACCAGCCCGTCCTGATGGACGCCGATATCCACAAACGCGCCGAAGTCGACGACATTGCGCACCGTGCCCTCCAGCACCATGCCCGGTTTCAGCTCCTCCAGCGTCAGCACCCTCTCGCGCAGGCGCACGGGCGGCAGTGCATCGCGCACGTCCCGTCCGGGCTTCTCCAGCTCTCCGAGAATGTCGGAGAGTGTCTCCGCGCCGCAGCCCGCCTCGGCGGAGAGCCGCTCCATGCCGTATTCCGCCGCCTTTTTCTTCAGTCCCGGGATCCCGCCGGCGACGTCCGCCTCCGAGCAGCCAAGCGCGCAAAGCGCGCGCCGCGCCGCGCCGTAGGATTCCGGATGAACGCCGGTGTTGTCGAACGCCTCCGCCGACTCCGGAACGCGCAGAAAGCCCGCACACTGCTCGTACGCCTTCGCGCCGATGCGCGGCACGCGGAGCAGCGCGTCCCGCGAGGTGAACGCTCCGTGCTCGTCGCGGTATTTGACGATATTTTTCGCCCCGGTGCGGCTGATGCCCGCGATATAGGACAGAAGCATATACGATGCCGTGTTCAGATCGACCCCGACGGCGTTCACGCAGTCCTCCACGACGCCGCTCAGCGCCTCGTCCAGCCGTGCTTCCTTCATGTCGTGCTGATACTGTCCGACCCCGATGGATTTCGGATCGATCTTCACCAGCTCCGCAAGCGGATCCTGCAGCCGTCTGGCAATCGACACCGCGGAGCGCTGCGTCACATCGAAATCGGGGAATTCCTCCGCGCCGACCTCCGACGCGGAGTATACGGACGCGCCCGCCTCGCTGACGACCGCGTATTTGACGCCGCCGCCCATATCCCGCAGCGTTTCCGCAATGAACTGCTCGCTCTCGCCGGAGGCGGTGCCGTTGCCGATGGCGACAACGTCCACGCCGTAGCGGCGGATCAGTCCCTCCACGATGCGGCGGCTTTCCGCGATCCGCTCGTGCGGCTTTGTCGGATAGATGACGGCGGTATCGATGACCATGCCGGTCTTATCCACCACCGCCAGCTTGCAGCCGGTGCGGTAGCCGGGATCATAGCCGAGGACAGTCCTGCCCCGGAGAGGCGGCTGCATGAGCAGCTGCCGGAGATTGTCGGAGAACAGCCGGATGGCGCTCTCTCCGGCACTCTCCGTCAGAGAGGCGCGGATCTCCCGCTCGATGGACGGCGCGATCAGCCGGTCGTACGCGTCGCACGCGGCGGCGGCGATATACCGGAAGGCGGGACTCCCGTAGTCGGTGACGACGCGGGCGAGCAGGGCGTTGAGGATCAGCTCGCGGTCCACCGCGATCGAAACCCGGAGCGCGTCCTCCGCCTCGCCGCGGTTGACCGCCAGCACGCGGTGGGAGGGGATGCCGGAGAGCTTTTCCGTATAATCGGCATACATCTCATAGGTCGGATTGCCCTCGCCGTTCTGCTGGGCGTGCAGCGTGCCGTACTCCATCGTCAGCGCGCGGATCTCCCGCCGGTACTCCGCGTTATCGGAGATGTCCTCGGCGAGGATGTCGCACGCGCCCGCAAGCGCCGCGGCAGCGTCGGGCACGCCCTTTTCTTCCTCCGCATACGCCTCCGCCTGCGCTTCGACGGACGGCTCATACCGCTTTCTCTGCGCGCGCAGAAGCGCGGCAAGCGGCTCCAGCCCGCGTTCTCTTGCGGCGGAGGCGCGCGTTTTCCGCTTGGGGCGGAAGGGGCGGTAGATATCGTCGATCTCCGTCAGCGTCCGTGCCGCGCCAAGCGCCGCCTCCACCTCCGGCGTCAGCTTTCCCTGCTCGCCGATCAGCGTAAGGACTTCGCCGCGGCGCTTCTCCAGATTGCGCAGATACGTAAGCCGCTCCGTCAGGGCGCGCAGCTGCTTGTCGTTCAGCCCGCCGGTCGCCTCCTTGCGGTAGCGCGCGATAAAAGGCACCGTATTGCCGTCGTCCAGAAGGCGCACCGCCGCCTCCGCCTGCGCGCGGCGCAAAGACAGCTCCGCGCACAGTATATCCAGAATCCCGTTCTCTCCGTTCATGCTTTTCTCCATTACGATCACTCCGTTTGTCCGTCCGCCATATTTTCTTCTCTTACCGCCGCACGGCGCAGAAGCGTCTCCTCCCGCTCCGTCAGATACCGCCATTCGCCGCGCGGCAGCGATGCGTCCAGCGGCACCCCGGCAAAGCAGATGCGCTCCAGCGACGTGATGCCGGAGCCGCACGCGGCGAACATGCGCTTGATCTGGTGAAACCTGCCCTCGCGGAGCGTAATCTCCCCCGCGCTCCCCGCGGCGTCCGCGTACAGGCGGACCTCGGCCGGCCTCGTCACACAGCCGCCGATATCGACGCCGTTCTCGAGACGCATGCGCGTCTCCTCACAGATCGGCGGTTCGCAGGAAAAGCGGTACACCTTATCCACATGATGCCGCGGCGAAAGCAGCTCATGCGCCAGCATGCCGTCGTTGGTCAAAAGCAAAAAGCCGACCGTATCGATATCCAGCCGCCCGCACGGGAAGAGCCGCAGACGGCGCAGCTGCGGCGGAAGCAGCTCCATGACGACCGGTCCGCGGTCCTCCGTCGAGCTGACATAGCCCGCGGGCTTATTGAGCATCACATATGTAAAGCGGCGCCAGACGAGCGCCGCGCCGTCCAGCGTCACCTTTGCCGACGCGGGATCGATATGGCAGGACGGATCCCGCACCGTTTTGCCGTCCACCGAGACCTTGGCGGCGCGGATCAGCTTTCCCGCCTCACTGCGGGAAGCGGCGCCGGTCTCCGACAGATATCTGTCCAGACGCAAAAAGGATCACCTCCTCAGAAAATCAGCCAGAGCACCGCGGCTGCCGCGGCAAAAAAGAGGATCGCTGCCGCGCCGACGGCAAAGCCGACGGCAAAATTCCGCATGAATTCGCGCAAGGCAGAACACTCCGCGTATAAAATTCGGGCGGCGAGGGAATGCTGTGATCTGCGCCCGTGCCGTTAGTATGGGAGCATTTTACCATAAATATTCGGTTTTGTAAACGGCGGAGCGGGATTTTTTCCGTTCCGTGCCGTGTCCTCCAAAAAATTCGGATTTTTTTCAAAAAGGGGTTGACACGTCCGGCATCAAGTGATATAATATCAACCGTTCCGGTGATTGCCGAATTGTGTAACGGTAGCACGACAGACTCTGACTCTGTTTGTTGGGGTTCGAATCCCTATTCGGCAGCCAGGCGGCTCAAACGCATGTTTGAGCCGCTTTTTCGTTCTATCCGCTCGCTTTTGCCATACTGTACCTGCGAAAAAAGTGCGGCGCCCATGGGGTTGTGCGGCTGCCGCCCTGTTTTTTCACAAGCAACACGCAGTTGCTTGACAGCCGGACGCCGGATGCTGTATCATAGCAGTATCATCCATCCGAATTACAAGGAGAAAATGCTGTGGAACCGAAAGACGTGATCGCCGCTCTGCGGAAAAAGAAAAATCTCTCACAGCAAGAGCTTGCCGGACAGGTATTTGTGACGCGGCAGGCGGTCAGCCGCTGGGAAAACGGCGAGACCGTGCCGAACACGGACACGCTGAAGCTGCTCTCCGCACTCTTTGACGTATCCATCAACACTCTGCTCGGCTCACCGCGCACCCTCGTCTGCCAATGCTGCGGCATGCCGCTCGACGACAGCTGCATCAGCCGGGAGACGGACAATTCGTTCAACGAGGATTACTGCAAATGGTGTTATACGGACGGACACGCCGTCTACGATTCGCTTCCGGAGCTGATCGATTTTCTCGTGCCGCGCATGGCGAACGACAGCTGGCCCGCCGGACAGGTGCGGGCATATCTGGAAAAGCTGCTGCCGCCGCTGAAGCACTGGAAAAAGCAGGAGGATCAAAAACAGAAATCCGGCGCGGAGGCGGCGCGGACCGGCATGTCCGACTGACGCCGAGCGCGTCTCTGCTGCACTGCAAAAGCCGCCCGGCGGCTTTCGCATTCTTATAATTGAACGGAGGTATCATGCGCCGTCAAGACCGAAACATCACCTGTCCCGCCGAAGCGGAAGCTGTACTGACTGCCTGCACCGTGCTCCATCTTGCCCTCACGGACGGACGCGAGCCATATGTCGTTCCCGTCAATTTCGGCTATCGCATGGCGGAGACGGGGCTTTATCTCTACTTTCACAGCGCGGGTGAGGGACGCAAAATCGAGCTGATCCGGGAGAATCCGCGCGCGGCGTTCACCCTCGAGTGCGCCTGCGCGCCCCTGAGCGGAGGCGAAAACCCCTGCGCGTACAGCTATCGGTACAAGAGCCTGCTCGGGGCGGGTACGGTGCGGTTCCTGAGCGATCCTGAAGAACGCGCCGCCGCCATGAACGCCATCATGCGCCGTCAGACAGGACGGGAATTCGTTTTCACCGGGCAGATGCTCGCGAGAGTGACGCTCTGCGAAATTGCCGTCACGGAATACAGCGTCAAGGCACACCTGTAAAACCGGAAAAAGGATGCAATGCATCCTTTTTTGTTTACGAAAGCGAGCGAAACACATTCGCCGCCGGCTTCTCCGAACAGCTTCCGTCCGCCGCGCGCCGGAGCAGCCCGAGGAGCGCGCCTTCCTCCTCGTGATCGACGTGCGTATCATAAACGAATCCATCTATTTCCGGCATCCCGGCAGCGATCCGGTATGCGCGCCGGTACGCCTCCGCCTGCCGCGCCTCTCCTGCCATCGTTCCGTCCGACGGAAATCCCTGCACCGACAAAAGCAGGCGGCGCGGCTGTTCCCCGTACCGCATGCCGGGCGCGGAAAGAACTCCGCGCAGCGCGCCGGGGCTCTCCGACGTCAGCTCCTCCGCCTCCGCCTGATACATGACGCCCCACGGAAAATCCCCTTCTCCGGCGCACTGCCGCGCGATCCCCGCGAGCAGCTCGCGGGCAGGATAATCCCGGCATGTCTCTCCCCTTGCGCCGTTGAGCGCGGCGTAGACGCGCGCGTTCTCCCACACGGAAGCGGCGCACTGATACGCAAGGCGCAGCGCCGCCGTATACTGCCGCGCAAGCTCCTCCGCGCCGGGCGTACCGCATCGCGCCCACTCCCCGCTGAGGTTGACCGAACAACCGACCGCCATACCGTCGATCCTGCCGTGCGGCGCGTCGGCACGCATGTACCGCCCGGCAAGAAACGACACAAAGGCGGCGAACGCCCGGCATCCCGCGGCGCGCACCATATCAAACATCGATACCTCGCCCGTGCCGTCGTACTCCGGATGACGCAGCTCCTCCCAGAACGACGGCTCCGTCTCCCATCGCCACGCGGGCGCGTTCAGAAGCGTGAGCGTCACCAGGACACCCGCCCGCGTAAGCGGCAGAAGCGTCTCCTCGAGCGCGTTGACGGCGTCCGCGCGGATATACCAGTCGCGTCCGCCATAGCGGTAAAACAGCGTATCGCCCCCGCGCGGATACGGCATCAGAAAATCGCCCAGATTCACGCTCAGCACCGCCTGCCGGACGCCAAGCGACAGAGCATGTTCCGCCATGCCGTCCTCCACCGACAATCCTTTCCGCGAGGACGGCGTCAGGGCAGCATGCGTGCGCGCAGAGTATGCCGGAGCGGCATACTTCACGCCGGGCACCTCGCCGTTTTCGTCCGCGACGGCATAGAACAGCGTCAGCCCGTCCTCCCCGCCGAGGCGGCGCGGGATTGAAAACGAATCTCCCTCCACGGACATTCCGGCGGTATATACCTCCGCCTCCTCGCCGAGCGCGGGAAGATACGCCGAAAGCCGTATGCGCTGCCGCGCAACGGGCGCGTCCAGCATAAAGCGGAGCTCGTCTTTCTCCGCGGCAATGCGTTCAATTCTCATCTTCGACTCCTTTCCCATCGGAACCAACGGCGGCAAGAAGCGTCCCGTACAATTGCCGCACCGTATCGCCGTCCTCCGCGCCGAAAACATATGTGTCCTCCGCCGTTCGCAGGATCAGGTACGGCGGCACTTGCGGATTCAGGCAGGCGTGCGTCTCACCCGTTTCGTTAAAGTAAAACAGTCCGCCGGAAAAATCCCCCAGCCCCGTGCCGGAGATCCTTCCCGCGCCGCTCAGCGAGTCTGCCAGTATGACAGAGCGGATTTCGGCAAGCGGGATCTCATATTCCGTCCAGGCGTGGCTCGCCGTCAGGGCGGTATCACTCATAATCAGCGTGATATCTGCACTTTCCTCCTCATACAGCCAGATCCCCAGCACCGGCATCGCAAGAAGCAAAACCGCACAGAACACGTACAGCACCTTTGCCGCCGGTCTCGCCAGGTTGACCGTCATGCCGATCCCGACGCGCTCCTCCACAAGAAAGCGCGGATCGGCAGGATTCACGTACACAAGACCAAGCGGCCAGAATACATCCTCGTCTGCGATTTCCTCCGCTCCGCAGTCCGCACACAGCCGCGCCTGCGCGGACCGCGCCGAAAATTCCGCTGCCAGCGCGGCGGCAAGAAGCGCGCCGGTATAGAGGATCGTCACACTCAGGAACACGGCGGTATGTGTAAAGCTCCACGAAAGCAGCGCCGTATAGAATGCCGTCAGATACGCGCCGGTCAGCCAGAACATGCTCCACGCGCGGCGGCGGCATTCCGTCAGGGCGAGAGTGCGCGCGGTATCGGCGTCCACGGTCTCCGTGCCGCGTCCACCGAGACGGTAGAAAACATACATCAGCGCGGTAAGCACCGTCATCGTGCCGTACAGAAAAACCTGAACAGCGAGCCCGGCGCCGCTCAGAGACATGCATGCCGGGACGGCGGAAGCGGCACATACAAGCACCGGCGGCAGAAACGCCCAGACGGGAATCCTCCGCTTCTCCTCTGCCGCCGCGCGCGTATCGACGAGGCGCACGCCGGCGGGCGCGCACGTCCATCCGCATTCCCTTTTCAGACGCAGAAGCCGTCCGTTCGCACGGGCGAAAATCAGCGTCGGAACAACCAGAGCGGCAAGCAGCCATACCATCGCATATGTCAGGCCAAGACCGAAGGAATCGAAAAACAGCGGAGGAAGGACAAGAACGCTCAGGAAAGAACAGGCAATATGCATCGTGCGGCGGAAGGAGGCGGCAAGCGCAAGCACCCTCGCGTCACGGCGCGCTTCGGCGGGCAGCGTCACGCCCAGAATGATGTTCTTCTTTTCCCGCGACGAACTGATGAACACCGCCCACTCGCACGGCAGAGCAATATAGCAGCACAGTGAAATAAACAGATTGATCCAGTTCATCCCCTACTCTCCTTTGCCGGCTTCTCCGGCTTCATCGTAAAGCGCACCGCAGATCAGAAGCAGCGTCTCACGAGACATGCCCGCGAGCTTCGCTTCCGCGATTCCGAGCCGCAGAGAAGCGCGGAGCTTCTCCTCATATTGCAGCGCCGGACGATCCGCGCGGACCGCGGCGCCGCTGCGCCGGTCCGTAACAATATAGCCCTCCGCACGCAGAAGCTGGTACGCGCGGCTGACCGTCATCATGTTGACGCCGCACTGCGCGGCGAGCGCGCGGATCGTCGGCAGCTTTTCGCCCGCGGCAAGCGAGCCGGAGGCGATGCCCAGCACGATCTGATTCCGTATCTGAAGATAGATCGGCGTGGCAGACGAAAAATCCAAACGCAGAAGCACTGCTTTCTCCTTTCGATTTGCATTGTTTGTATTAGTCATTATAATACAAACAATGCACAATGTCAAGACCGCGCACGCCTGCACCGTTTTTCTCCTCCGCACCGTCTCCCGCCAAAAGAAAATGCTGATTTGTCTGGATTTTATTCACCGGAATTGACAAATCTGACTATTGTATGTATAATATAAGATTGAAGAAATCGCTCTTTACTGCGTATCGGAGAATCACATGACGTTTTCCTCAGTGACCTTTCTGTTTCTGTTTCTGCCGGCGGTCTTTCTGCTCTATCAGGCGCTCCCGGGGCTTCGGGCAAAAAACATTCTGCTCGCCGCCGCCAGCGTTCTCTTCTACGCGTTCGGCGAACCGGTATACGTGCTGCTGCTTCTGTTCTCCGTCGCCGTCAACTATGTGCTGGCGCGCGTATTGGCGCGCCGGTCCAGCCGCGCGCTGCTCGCCGCAGCGATCGGCTTCAATCTGCTCCTGCTCGGCGTGTGCAAATATGCCGCCTTTGCCGCCGAAACGCTGAATCTGCTGCCGGGCGTTCAGCTGCCCGTCCCGCAGATCCCCCTTCCGGTGGGCGTCTCCTTTTACACCTTCCAGATTCTCTCCTATGTGATCGACGTCTACCGCGGCGACGCCGCGGCACAGACGAATTTCGGGGAGCTGCTTCTGTACATATCGTTTTTCCCGCAGCTGATCGCCGGTCCGATCGTGAAGTATCACGACATCGACCAGCAGATCCGCTCCCGCAGCACCTCCGCCGCCCGGTGCGCACAGGGCATCCGCCGCTTTCTCGTCGGTCTGTCCAAGAAGCTGCTGCTCGCCAACACCTGCGGCAGGATCGCGGACACCGCGTTCGACGCCTCCTCTCCGGGGACCGCGCTCGCCTGGCTCGGCGCGCTCGCATACTGCCTGCAGATCTATCACGATTTTTCCGGCTACTCCGATATGGCGATCGGACTCGGCGCGATGTTCGGCTTTGACATTCCCGAGAACTTCCGCTATCCCTACGCGTCCGGCAGCATCAAGGAATTCTGGCGGCGCTGGCACATCTCCCTCTCGACATGGTTCAAGGAATATCTCTACATTCCGCTCGGCGGCAGCCGGTGCGGGCGGGCGCGCACCTACCGCAACAAGCTGATCGTCTTCTTTACGACCGGTCTGTGGCACGGGGCAAGCCTGAACTTCATCGTATGGGGTCTGTGGCATGGGGCGTTCAGCGTGCTGGAGGATTTTCTCCGTCCGCAATCGCGGAAATGGCTCGCGCCTCTCTGGCGTCCGCTGACGCTGCTCGCCGTACTGCTCGGATTCGTATTCTTCCGCGCGGATACCATGAGTGCAGCGTGCGCCTATCTCGGCGCCATGTTCTCCGCCGCGCCCTCCGGGCTTCCGCTCGCCGCCTGCCTGAACGGCTTCAACATCGCCGTTTTGTGCGCCGCGCTTCTTCTTGCCTTTCCCGTCGCTCCCGCCCTCTCGCGCCTGCTCGGACAGCGGTGCGCCGACGCAGCCGGATATGCGGCAAGCGCCGCGCTGTTTTTCGCCTGCGTGATGAATCTCGCCTCCTCCACCTTCAATCCGTTCATCTATTTCCGTTTCTGACGCTTTCCGCCGCTCTGCCGGAAAACGGACGCGCCGGGAGAGACGGTATGGTTCCGCCGCGCTCAGACCGGAGAACTGCCGGCGCGAGAACGCAGCGGCGTCCCGATTCTGCCGTTTCGAGGTACTAATGAAGAAAATTCTGTACACCTGCTACTGCGCCGTCTTCTTCGCCGCCTGTCTCTTCTTTTTCGCAGGGGCGGTTCTCTCCCCGCCGGACGCGGATGCGGAAGGGCGCGAGCTCGCCGCCTTCCCCTCACTCCGGGAGGAAAACGGACGCTTCAACACATCGTATTTTTCGCAGCTCAACGACTATTTCACAGACCGCTTCACCCTGCGCCAGCGCCTGATCTCCCTCGACAGCCGTCTCCGGGAAACCGTATTCGGCACCGGCAGCGACCGGGTCATCGTCGGTCGGGACGAATATCTGTTCTACGCCGAAACGGCACCGGATTTCACAGGCGACAGCCGCCTGAGCGAGGCGGAAACGGAAGAGATCGCCGACGTGCTGCGGGAGCTTTCCGACTACGCAGCGGCGCACGGGGCGCGCTTTCTCGTCGCCGTCGCACCGAACAAAAACACGGTGTATCCCGACAAAATGCCCGCCGCCTACCGCCGCACGTCCGATGAGACCAATCTGGACGCGCTGCTTTCTGCCCTCGACGCGCGGGACGTCTTGTACGCGGATCTGCGCCCGGCGCTCACCGGACAGGATTTTCCCACCTATCACCGGCGCGACACGCACTGGAACGGCGCCGGCGCGCTTGCCGCCTACAATGCGATCCTGGACGCGGCAGCCGTTGAACATGAAAGCTACGGCTCCGTTCCGCTCCTGTACACGGACGATTTCGCCGGAGATCTGGACGGGATGCTCTATCCGGGCGAGGCGCGCACGGATACGGACTGTCTGCCGGACATCTCCTTTGAAGGACGCTATATCTATACCTCGGCGTTCGCCTCCGCGATGGACATGACCATCACGACACGCGGCGGCGGCGAGGGGCGGCTGCTCATGTTCCGCGATTCCTTCGGGAGCCGCCTGATCCCGTATTTCTCCTCCGCGTTTGCGGAAGCGCGCTATGAACGCGCATTTCCCTACCGCATTGACATTCTGAGTCAGTATGACGCCGATCTGGTGATCCTTGAGATCGCCGAACGAAACATTCCGCTTCTTGCGTCCGCCGCCGACCGCATCCGCGGCGCGGACTGACAAAAAATTCTGCGTTTTTACGGCAAGGAGGGTTGATCCGTTGCTCCATCACTACCGCCGGTACTGCGCCGCGGCGCTCGCCGCCGTCACGCTCGCCTGCGCCGGCTGCGCCACGCGCGAAAACGGCTTCTACTATTACGAAAAAAAGAGCTTCGCCGGCTTTGATATCCGCTCGCTCGGCATCGGCAAGCCGGAGGCGGAGACCGTAGACGCCTCCGCTCTGCTCTTTGACCCCGCCGCGGGAAAGCCTTCCCAGAGCACCGCCGCGGAAGCAGAGCCGTATCACAGCGCCTCCGTCAGCGGCAAAGCCATGAACGTATACATCAGCCCGACGCTTTCCTCCCGCGTCGTCATGAGACTGTCCCAGAACGAAAAAATCGAGGTAGCCTATTTCAGCGATGCCTTCTGGCAGGTGAAAAAGCAGGGGATCTTCCTCGGCTACTGCGAGGCGGGCACCGCCCGCAGCGGAAGCTGGGACAATTATTTCGGCTTTCTGCCCGAGGAGACCGGCATGGCGCCGAACGCCGCCGGAGAACTTGTCCCCGCCAAATCGCATCTGGTGGACGTGCGGCTGTATACGGACGCGCTGGAAATCAAAATGAAGCTCTCCACCAACGGCACCAGCATCGGCGAGCCGTTCTACACACGCAATCTCTGTATGCTCCAGTACGACACGCTGCAAAAGCTCATCGCCGCCTCCGAGCGCTTCGCGGAGGACGGATACAAGATCGTCATTTACGACGCATACCGCCCGACCAGCGTGCAGCAGCGCTGGTTCGACGTCGTCCGCGTCCATAAGTGGGTCGCCGATCCGTCCATCGGCATGGGCGGCATTCACGACAGAGGCGTCGCCGTGGATATGACGCTGATGGACAAAAACGGCGTGGAGCTGGATATGCCGACCGCGATGCATACGCTGACGGAGGCATCGTCACGCCGCGCCTCCATGACGGACGCGCAGCGCGCCAACGTCGATTACATGACGAATATCATGGTTCAGTGCGGCTTTACCTACATCAACTCGGAATGGTGGCACTTTCAGGACAGCCGCATCGCAGAATATCTGCCGACCGATCATCCGATCGACGACATTCCGCTGATCTACATGGAGAGGAGCGGACAATGAGCGCAGCAAAAACAAAAACGGCGCATCCCGGACGTATATTTCTCTCAAAAAGCAAAAACCGCCCCTATCTGCCGTCCTGCCCCGCCGATATCGTAAACGCGGAATTCTATCTCGATCTGAAGCTGCAGAAGAAAGTCATGAAGCTCTGCATCCGCAACCGCTCCGACCGTCCGCTGACCTCCATGACCGTTCTGGCACGCTATCTGGACAAAAACGGACACGTCATCGGCGACCCGGACGGTCATATCATCCTCCGCTTCACGAATATCTTCTGCGCGCCGCACGAAACGTCGCTCGGCTCGAAAACAGTCGTCCTCCCCTATCAGGACATTGCCGGGATCGAGGCGTACATCACCTCGCTCACCTACGAAAACGGCGACAGCGAGGAGTTTTCCCTTGAGGACTATACCCTTGCGCCCGAGCAGGATATGCTGGAAAACCGCCTGTCCCCCGAGGATTTCCGCCTGGTGAAAAAGCGATACAGCGAAAGCTGCGTTTTCTGCGCCCAGGCGCTGCCCGGCGGGAACTGGCTCTGCACCTGCGGCGCCGTATGTCAGGGAGACGCCTGCTCCGCCTGCTCCATGAGCCGCGCCTCCGCCATGCGGCTCTCCGATCCGCGGCGTGCGCCGGCAATGCTGCGCGCACTCCGCCTCCGACGGACCGTTCTGCGTATCCTGCCGTATGCCGCCGCACTGGTACTGTTCGCAGGCGGCGCGTTCGTGCTGCAGCGCTATGCGGCGCGTTATATCCGCGAGACGCTGCCGCAGGACCGTCTGGCGGTCACGCGCCTGTACATCTCCGAAAACCGCTATGCGGAGGCGCTCGGCTACAGCGTCGGCAAAAATCATTCCCTTCTTTATGACGAAATCATCGACTCCGCCGTAAACTATTACTGTGCGCAGCAGAGCTTCGGCGAGGCAGCCGCCTATGAGCGGTGCCGGGAAGAGCCGGACTATGCGCCGATCTACGAAGCCGCCGCACGCGCATTTCTGAACGGCGGCGGGGGCGACTGCGCGGACTATGCCCTGTCTGTCTCAGACGACGCTCTGTACAACAGCGTTCTGCGGAAAATGGCGGAGGACGCACTCGGGAAGGGCGAATCCTCTGCCGCCTGCTCGCTTGCGCTTGCCATGCGCGGCGAGGAGGGGAGCCGCTACGCTGACGAGCTGCTGTACCGGACGATCGGCGAATTGCTCGAGAAAACGGAATACGAACAGGCAGTCTCCTATATCGGATACCTTCGAGACAAAAGCGGCGTTCCCGCGCTCTGCCGCGGCATTGAGCAGGAGCTGCTCGCGCGCGGCAAATACGACGACGCGTTCACCGTAGCCAGCATCACCGGGGATACGACCGTTTTTGAGATCGCGTATCCGGACGCGAACGCAACGACGCTCCGACGCTATTTCGATAAGTTTTCCCCCTATATGAGCGCTGAGCGCCGCCGCACGTTCCTCGCCTCCGAGATCTCCGCCGGCGGCTCGCTCGTCACGATCACGCAGAGCGGCGAGGCGCTGGATTCGTCCCGCGGCGTGCTGTGCGCGGACGCCGTATCCGTCGCGGCAGGAGGAGCGCATGTGCTCGTTCTGCAAAAGGATGGAACGGTGCGCGCCTTCGGCGATAATGCCTTCGGGCAGTGCGGCTGCGACGGTCTCGGCGGCGCCGTCGCCGTTGCGGCGGGAAAATCGCACTCGCTCGTGCTGCTCGAGGACGGGACGGTGCGCGCCTTCGGCGATAACGCCGCCGGACAGTGCGATACCGCGGCATGGCAAAATGTCATCGCCATTGCGGCGGGAACGGCGCACTCCGCCGCATTGACGGCAGACGGAACTGTCGCCGCCTGCGGCTCCGACGCATCGGGACAGTGCAGCGTCGGCGGATACAGCGACGTCGTCGCCATTGCGGCAGGCGCCTATTCGACCGTGCTCCTGTTCCGCGACGGCAGCGTTGCCGCGCAGGGCAATATATCCCTTGAAACCTTCTCTGCCCGCGCATGGGACAGCATCACCCGGATCGCCGCCGGCAACTCACACCTGATCGCGCTGAGCACGGGCGGGCGCGTCCTGTTTGCCGGTACGCCGGAATACGCCGGCGCGGACAGCGTCACAGACTGGTCGCGCGTCCGCTACATCGCCTGCGGCGAACGCTCTTCCTATGCGCTCGACGCAAACGGTCACATTTTATTCTGCGGCTCGGATACACCTTCCCTGAGCGGCACCGAATGGGAGTCACTTCTGCCATGACACAGGATACGGATACACAGCTTGAGGAGAGCAGGCAGAAAAGCGCCGTCCGGCGCCGTCTGCTCCCCGTTTGTCTCGCCTGCCTCTTGATTTTTCTTCTGCTGAGCGGTATAATTTTCGTATGCGCGCTCCGCCCTGTCCGTGCGGAGGCGGGAGCGCCGGTCCCCGAGGCGTCCGCGTTCTGCCGCTTTCCGTTTCTTCCGCTCCGGTGCGAAAGCGACCTGAACGACGGCTCCTTTTCCTCCATCGGCACGCACGAGGTTCGCTTTTCCCTCTTCGGCGTTCCCCTGACGTCGTCCCTCACCGTCGCCGATACGACGCCCCCGTCCTGTACGGTGCGGGATCTGTCCGTTCTCGGCGGTTCCGTGAAAGCGGAGGATTTCCTGACCGACGCCCATGATTTCTCCGATTTCACCGTCACCATGCGCGCCGACGGCGCGCTGGACACGCGCGGCGTGCATGAGGTGACCCTCATCCTGACCGACAGCTGGGGCAACCGCACGGAAAAAACCGCGCGCCTGACCGTATACGGCGTCTCCAACGAGATCACGCTGGAGGCAGGATGCTCGCCCGAGGAATACAGAGAGCGCATCGCCGCGCTGATCCCGGAGGCGGAGATTGCCGCTGAGCTCACCGGCACGGAGCTTGCCGTCCCGGGACAGCGGGAAGCGGAGATCCGCATCGGCGGGGAATGCTTTACGCTTCTTTTGGACATCCGCGATACCACGCCCCCCGAAGCTGACGTCCGCGACGCCGGCACACTGCTCGGGCGCGTGCCGGATGTGTGGGATTTTCTTGCCGAAGTGCGCGACGCCTCCGCCGTCACCGCCGCCTTTCTTGAAACGCCGGACGTCTCCTCGCCCGGCGAGCGGGAGGTGAGCATCCTCCTGACGGACGAGGCGGGCAACTCTGCTCAGACGGGCGCGCGCCTCCGTGTATATAATATTCCCTCCGCCGTCGTGCTGGAGGCAGGCTGCTCGCAGAGCGATGCGCTGGACGCCATCCTGAACGGAGAACGCGGCTGCGCGCTCGCCGAAAAATACGCGTTCCGCACGATGCCGTGCGGAGAATCCGTCCTGTCCGTCCGTACACCCGACGGCATCTTTGAGCTTTCGCTGACGGTCCGCGACACTACCCCGCCGTCCGCTCGCGGAAAGACCGTCGTCGTATACACAGGTGCGGCTTCTCTTCCCTCCGCCGCGGATTTTGTCGAAAACATCACCGACGCCTCTGCTGTCACCGCCGCGTTTGACGGGCAGCCGGACTTCACGCTTCCCGGACTTCACGGCGTCAGCGTCCGTCTGACGGACGAGGCGGGCAACGAATCGCTGATCCCGGCATATCTCGACGTCAAAAACGACCGGACGCCCCCGACCATCTCCGGCGTCCGCACGCTTACTGCCTATGCAGGCAGCCGCATTTCCTATAAATCCGGCGTGACCGCCGCGGACGACGACGGAACGCCTGTCAGCGTATCCGTGGATTCGTCCGCCGTCCAGCTTACCGTCCCCGGCAAATACACCGTCGTGTACACGGCGTCGGACGCGTTCGGGAACACCTCCACCCAGCAGGCAACCGTACAGATTCTCGAAGTCACGGAGGATGTCGTCCGCCCCTACGCCGAAAGCATTCTCAGCCGCATCCTGACGCCGGGCATGACGAAACGCGAGCAGGCGCGCGCCATCTACGACTGGATGACCGCCAATGTCTCCTATGTCGCGTACGCCGATAAGACCTACTGGCTGCGCGCAGCGTACAGCGGCTTCACGACCGGGCGCGGGGACTGCTACGTATATTACGCCATGTCGCGCATTCTGCTCGACTGCGCCGGCATCGACAATATGGAAATCTGCCGCGACAATCCCGCCAAGCCGCACTACTGGAATCTTGTCAACTGCGGCGACGGCTGGTATCACTTCGACACCTGTCCGCACTACAAGAATTATCCGCTCACCTCATTTATGCTGACGGATGCGGAAGTGCGGGCGTATTCGGAAAGCTGTGTGAAGGATTATTACAGCTTTGACGCCTCCCTCTATCCTGCAACACCGTAATCATCCCAAAGGAGATCTCCGCCATGAATCATCTGTCCGTGCCGCTTCTCGCCCTGCTTCTCTCCCTGCTCCTCCTCGCCGGATGCTCCGCTGAGGAAAGCCCCGATCTCGTCGACTTTACCGCAAAGACGATCGGAACGGAAAGCACCTCCGCTGCCGCCGGCGGCGACACTTCCGCTGCCGCAGAAACAGCGGAAACGGAAGGCTTTTCCCTGACGTATCAGGGCGTGCGTCTGACGCCGGGGGCACTGGCGGATATCCAGTCTCTTCTCGGCGAGCCGGACGACATGCTGGAAGCGCCGAGCTGCGTGCATGACGGCAGCGATATCCTGTATTTCTACGACGGCGTTGAGATCGTGACGATGCCGTCGGACAGCGGCGAGCAGCTCTATTCCATCTCCATAACGGCGGACAGCGTAACGACGGAGGAAGGTCTGTCCATCGGAATGACGGGCGAGGACGCGCTCCGCATGTACGGAGACGGCACGGAAGCATTCGGGCAGTATCTGTTCGTCCGCGGAAAGACCTCCCTGCAGGTGATGACGGACGGCGACGGCGCCGTCACCTCGATCACCTATGTTTACATCCCATAAATCAAACGTGCCGCGGATCCATGGATCCGCGGCACAGCTCCCGCTCCGGCGGGAGATTTTTCTTTGTTGCCGGCTTCGCCGTGCGGCGGGCGAAGCGTCTGCCGTAACGCGCGTCAGGGCTGAAAAAGCGCGCACCGCGTCGAGACACGCGCCGGCGGAAGCCTCATCCAGCACGGCGGGCGCGTATGCCGCTCCGAGCAGTCCGGGCGCGACGCGCGAGTACCTCCTGAAAAACGCAGTCCGATCCCTTATGCAGCAAGGGACCCGCGCTGTTTCCGCCATCAGTGTACCATTTCCGGTGCGTGTTTGTCGGGAATCATTTCTTCCAAAGTCTGCTATATACACGACTTTTGCAGAATCGCACAAACTACAACGGCAGTTTCAATCGGTCGCGCGTCGTTTCAGGCACTCTCACCAGTATTTGCGATCCAGCGCGCGCAGCTGCACCGCCTCCGCGGCGTGCGCCGCCGTGATCGTTTCACTCCCCGCCAGATCGGCGATGGTACGCGCCACGCGCAGGATCCGGTCGTAGCCGCGCGCCGAAAGCCCGATTTTGTCCATCGCGCGCCGCATGATCGCCTTCCCCGCCTCGTCCAGCACGCAGATGCGCTGTGTCTCCGCGGGGGTCAGCGCTCCGTTCGGCACGCTCTGTCCTCCCGCGCGCTTCGCCGCGAATTCCCGGGCGCGCACCACGCGCTCCCGGATCGCCGCAGACGGCTCCGACGCCTGCGCCCCGCTCATCTCCTCAAAGGTCAGAGACGGCACCTCCACATGAATGTCGATACGGTCGAGCAGCGGACCCGATATCTTCGCCAGATACTTCGAGATCGCCTCGCGCCGGCAGGAGCAGGGGCGGAGCTCGCTGCCATAGTAGCCGCAGGGGCACGGATTCATCGCGCAGACCAGCATGATCCGGCACGGAAACGTATAACGTCCCGCCGCGCGCGTGATCGTCACGCTGCCGTCCTCGAGCGGCTGCCGGAGGCTTTCCGTGACCGTGCGGGCGTATTCCGGCAGCTCATCCAGAAAGAGCACGCCGTTATGCGCCAGCGCGATCTCGCCGGGCTCCGGGATCTTCCCGCCGCCGACGAGGGACGCCGCACTCATCGTGTGATGCGGCGCGCGGAACGGTCTCACCGCAACGAGACCGCCTCCGCCGAGCATTCCGGCGACGGAATGGATCTTCGTCGTCTCCACCGATTCGGCAAACGTCATCGGCGGCAGAATGGAGGGCAGCCGCTTGGCAAGCATCGACTTCCCCGAGCCGGGCGCGCCGATCATCAGAATATTGTGCGCGCCCGCCGCGGCGATCTCCAGGGCGCGTTTGACGCGCTTCTGCCCCTTGACGTCACAGAAATCCAGGCCCTCCGGCATCGCGTTCAGGTCCGCGCGGACAGGCAAAGCGGGCGTCAGGGGCGCGCGCCCCGTCAGATGATCCGTCAGCGCGCCGATATCCGCAACGCCATACACGATCAGTCCCTCGACGGCAGCCGCCTCCGGCACATTCTCGACCGGCACGTATATCTCCCGCTTTCCCGCCTCGGCTGCGGAGAGCGCCATGCTCAGCACGCCCCGCACCGCGCGCACCTGTCCGGACAGAGACAGCTCTCCGATGAAGCACTTGTCCTCCATCGGGACATCGTGCGGGATCACGCCGCCGCACTGCAGAATGGCGGTCAGCATGGCGACGTCAAAAGCGGAGCCTTCCTTTTTCCGGTCGGCAGGAGCGAGATTCAGCACCATCTCCAGCTCCGGAAATGCAAGTCCGCAGTTGACGGCGGCGGCTGTCATCCGCTGCTTCGCCTCCCGTACCGCCATGTCCGGCAGTCCGACGATCTCAAGCGCGGGAATGTTGTTCTGCCCGCTGCATTCGATGGTGACCATATATCCCTCAAGTCCGCTCAGCGCAGCGGAATACGTTACAGACAGCATACATAATCCCCTCCCATGCTGTAAATTTTAACACAAAATTCAAACTATGACAATACCGGCGCACAAAGAAACCGGTATAATTCTGTTGATGACCATATGCAGACAGGAGACTGACATGAAAAACAAAATCACCTTTGAGGTACGGATCGATGAGGAGCTGTACCGGAAGCTGCTCGTCGCCTCGGCGGCGGAGGGACGTTCTCTGAACAATCAGATGCTGCATCTGATCCGTACAAACATCGCCTACTATGAACGCGTTCACGGCAAGATCGACCCCGCCAAGGCGGTCCTCCCCGAGGAGAGCGCCGAATCCTGACGGCGCGCCGGTACGTGGGAAAATGTCATGCATTCATAAGTTTTTGCCATAGATGCGCGCGGAATTGTGCGCTATAATAGCGGCAGAAACTATATGAAAAGGAGATTTTCCCATGAAAGCTCGACAAATTCTATGTACAGTTCTTTCCGTACTGCTCGCCGCCGCGGCAGCATTGCCGCTCGCAGCAGCCCCCGATTCCGCTGACATCGCCTTTGAGAATACCTTCGATGACTGGACGCAGGAAACCATCGACAACTACTCCAACCGCGCGTCCGAGCACAACGGTCTGCTCTTTCTGGACAATCTGAAGCCGACCGTCGAGGACGGCGATCTGCTCATTTCCGGTGAAATGGGAGGCTTTATCGATCTCCAGTTCTTCGGCGTGCCCGATTTTCCCCGTCTGGAGAAGGATTTCGTGTTCTCCTTCCAGCTCAAGCCTACGGCAGAGGATCTCAGCATCAACACAGTTGTGGATTTCCGCGCCTACGGCGAAAATGACGCATGGGACGGTGCGCATCTGAAGATCAGCGGATGCAAGCTGCTTCTGGATGATGCGGAAGCCGCGGTGCTGCCCGCCGGCGAATTCTCCCGCATCGCGCTTGCCTTCCACTTTGCGGACGGAAAGCTCAGCACGTTTGACGTCCTTCTGAACGGCGAGAAGCTCGGAACGCTCACGCCGAAGTCGGACTATGCCTCTCTGAATCATTTCCGTATTCTCCGCTGGCGGAGCGGCAGCTTCGTGCTCGGCGAAATTTCCGCCGTATTCGGCACGGAAGCGCAGCCCGCCGAAACACAGCCTGTCGAAACGACCGCGGCGCCTGAAACCACTGCGGCGCCTGTAACCGAGTCTGCACCTGTGCAGCCTTCCGCTCCGAAAACCGCCGACGCAGGCGTTCTTGCGGCTGCCCTGACTGCAGGTGCGGCGGCAGCCGTATGCGTTCTGTGGCGCAGAAAGATGCACTGATATTCCACTGAAAACGATCGCGCAGAAAAAAGGATGGGAACTGCTTCCCATCCTTTTTTGCGCCATGTACCGCTTTGCGAAACCGGTCCGCCTCCCGAGGGGAGCTGACGCACAGCACGCTGCCTGCGTTTCCCGTACTGCATCTCCCCGCTCCACGAGCGGCAGAAATAGTTTTGCAAATCATCTTGAAAACCTATAATAAATATGGTATTATAGGGTGATAAGATGCAGGAGGGCAATGCAATGAAAATATCAACAAAGGGCAGATATGCGCTGCGGATGCTCTTGGATCTGGCGCAGCATCAGGGCGACGGATACGTCGCTTTGAAGGATATCGCACAGCGGCAGAACATCTCCAAAAAGTATCTCGAACAGATCGTACCGGTCTTCAATAAATCGGATATTCTGAAAACGAACCGCGGCTTTCAGGGCGGGTATCGTCTTGCGCGCGCGCCGGAAAAATACACCGTCGGCGAGATCCTCCGCCTGACGGAGGGAAGTCTCGCGCCGGTCGCCTGTCTGGAGGAGGATCCGGTGGGCTGCGATCGAAGCGAGGAATGTCTGACGCTGCCGGTATGGCAGGGACTGAACCGCGTCATCAATGAGTATCTGGACGGCATCACGCTGCAGGATATTCTGGATCAGGCTCAGAGCGCGGACGATTATGTGATCTGAACCCGGCTTGTGCCGGAATTGCATCTCCGACGCGCAGAAAAGCATCCGTACCCCTCCCGGAATACGGATGCTTTTTCGTTTTTTGCGCAGCGCTTCGGAACGGGAACGCTTCTTTTACTGTGCGAACATCGGGGTGGACAGATACCGGTCTCCGGTATCCGGAAGAAGAACGACGATGATCTTTCCCTTGTTTTCCGGACGTGCGGCAAGCTGCTCGGCAGCCCAGACCACCGCACCGGAGGAAATTCCAACCAGAACGCCCTCCGTCCGCGCGATCGCACGGCCCGTCGCGAACGCGTCCTCGTTTTCAACGGGAATGATCTCGTCATAGATCGAGGTATCCAGCGTTTTCGGAACGAAGCCGGCGCCGATCCCCTGAATCTTATGCGGTCCGGATACGCCGCGGGAAAGGACCGGGGAGCCTGCCGGCTCGACGGCAACGACGCGCACATTCGGATTCTGCTCTTTCAGATATCCGCCGACACCGCTGAGCGTACCGCCCGTGCCGACGCCCGCGACAAAGATGTCGACCTTGCCGTCCGTATCGTTCCAGATCTCCGGTCCGGTGGTGGCGCGATGCGCCGCCGGATTGGCAGGATTCGTGAACTGCCCGGGAATGAAGCTGCCCGGCGTTGCGGCGGCGATCTCCTCCGCCTTTTCGATGGCGCCCTTCATGCCCTTGGCGCCCTCGGTCAGCACGATCTCAGCGCCATATGCCTTCAGCAGATTCCGGCGCTCCACGCTCATCGTCTCCGGCATGGTGAGAATGATGCGGTAGCCTCTGGCCGCGGCGACAGCCGCCAGTCCGATGCCCGTATTACCGCTCGTCGGCTCCACAATGACTGCGCCCGGCTTCAGAGCGCCGCTTGCCTCCGCGTCGTCGATCATGGCACGGGCGATTCTGTCCTTGACGCTGCCTGCCGGATTGAAATACTCCAGCTTCGCATAGATCTCCGCTTCGAGGTGGTTCTGCTCGATCAGATTGCTCAGCCGCAGAAGCGGTGTCCCGCCGATCAGATCCGTAATCTTCTTGTATACTTTCATAGCCTGTTCTCTCCCTGTTCCAAAATATTCTTAGAAATCCGCCTTGCGGCGGTACACGCGCCGTCCATGAAACTACATGAACGCCTATGTGTTTTGTAGGTATTATTGTAGCACGGAAATTTCCGTGTGTCAAGAGGCTTTTTTTATTTTTTCAAAAAAATTCCGTTTCCTCTGCCGCCGTCGGAAAACCATGCCCGCTCCGTTTCTCCCGGCATACATGGGGCAGGCGCACAGGCGAAAGAAAGCGGTTTTCCCCCGCTTTCTTTCCTCCTGTCTCTTTAGCCTCCAGCCGGCAAAAAAGTGCGGGGGACGAATCCCCCGCACGTAGGCTCGACGATGCCTGCCGCTCACGCAAGCGGGCATTCCACGATATTCATTCCTGCGCCGAGTCTGCGCCGGACGCCGCATGCGTCAAACTCCGCATCGATCCCAGCAGGAAGCTCGACCGTAAAGCGCACGGCATCCCCGGTTTTCACATACGAAACCGAGATTTTCCCGGCGGGAACCGTCACGCTGCCGGCGGCGCGGGTAAGCTGCGGCACGAGCACCGGGCGAATGCATACGCGCGTCCAGCCGCATCCGCCCTCCGGCTGACGGATGCCAAGCAGATACTGAAACAGATACCGCACCGGCGCGCCGAACATCGGATGGTTATAGCTGCGGGCGTAAGCGCCCCAGTATTCGAGAAGCGTTGTCGCGCCGAGATCCTGCATGTGTCCGTAGGAGCCGTTTTCCCTGTGCGAGGTGAGCAGCGCCGCCGCTGCATCGCCGTCGCCGTGCTCAAACAGAAGCCGCGTCACGATATCCGTGCCGAAGATGCCGGTGTCGTAGCAGCCCGTCTCCCGGTAATGCTGCGCCATGCGCGCATAGGTGCGCGCGTCACCCAGTCCGACGTCCACGGCAAAGGAATTGGCGCCCTGTACGCCGCCTGCGAAATCCCCCGTCTCCGGATCAAAATACCGCTCCGTGACCGCCTGCTTCAGCGTACAGAGCTTCTCACGCAGCGCGAAAACATCCGGCGCGCAGCCCACGATGGGCGCGATCTCCAGAACGCGCAGAACCGATTTGATGTAGAAATACGTATTCACGTACGGCTCGGGGATGCGGATATCCTCCGGCGTACACCAGTCGCCGAGACACCACTGTCCGGGACGGTCGCTGACGACAAGTCCGCCTTCGCTGTGCGCATCCAGATAATCAAAGTAACGCAGCATCTGCGGATAAAGCTCCGTCAGCACGGACACGTCCCCGTAATGGCGGTAATAGGTATACGGGACCTCCACGATCGCGCTGCCCCAGCCGCCCGGTCCGCCGCCGCACTGCACATACGGCGCCGTATACTGGACATGCCCCGTCAGTCGGTCCTGACAGTCGGAGATATCGCCGATCCACTTCCTGTAGAAGGCGCGCGCGTCCAGCATCGTCATCACGGCGTCGCAGGTCAGCTGTCCGTCGCCCGTATAGCCGCAGCGTTCGATGTGCGGGCAGTCGGACGGGATACCCATGTGCATGTTGTCCAGCTGTGTGCGGATATACGTGTCATAGAGCCAGTCCAGCGTGCCGCTGTCGCTGGAAAAAGAGGAGGTCACGGCAGCATTCGTATGGATCACCGCGACATCCGCGACGTCCGCCGCGCCCTCAACGGAAAAATACCGGAAGCCGAACCACGTAAAGCGCGGATGCAGAAGGCGCGGCGTTCCGTCGCTGATGCAGCGCAGCACCTGGCTGTGCATGTGCTCCGGATGGAGCGCGCCGCACTCGTCCAGCGCCTCGGAGACACGAACGACGATCTCCTCTCCGGCGGGCGCACGGCAGATCAGAAGCGGCCATCCGGTAATGTTCTCGCCGCAGTCCCACACGCCGCCGCGCTGCTGCGGCGCAATATGCCGGATCACGCGGTCCGCAGGGCAGTCGGTGTATACATAGTCTGTGTCCAGCGTTCCGAGCGCCTCGGTGGGAGCCCATCCCTCCGCTGTGTACCCGGGCAGCATCCAGCCGTCGTCATAGCCGCGGTAATCATGCGTTTCCCCTGTGCGCAGGTGCGCCTCCGTGACAAAGCCTGCCCGCGCGGTCACTTCTCCGGGCGCGGAGACAATACAGCGCACCGTACCGTCCGCATACGTCAGGCGGAGCGAA
Organism: Eubacteriales bacterium; assembly: GCA_051867895.1. Taxonomy (GTDB): domain Bacteria; phylum Bacillota; class Clostridia; order Oscillospirales; family CAG-272; genus SIG701. The sequence goes on along the minus strand of JBJDZH010000025.1, from coordinate 14,707 downwards.
AAGCAGAGCCGTTTCTTGCCAAAAGGCTTCAGACGGTGCTCCGAGAACCAGCCGGGACCTGTAAGGACGGCAAGAACATTCTCCCCCTCCTCCACCAGTTCCGTCACGTCAAAGCACGGACAGCAGAGGCGGTGCGCGGTGAGCTCTCCGAAATCCTCTCCGTTCACCTGAAACGAACGGGGCGCATAGTCCGTGTTGAGCGGCAGAAACAGATCCTCCGTGACGCGCCGTCCGTTCAGGTATGCTTCAAAGATTCCCAGTCCGACGATCGTCAGTGCAGCGTGCAGCGGCTTCCCGGCGCAAAAGGGAGCACGAAAAAAAACGGAAGCGGGATCCGCGCCGGGCAGCCCGACCCAGCGCGCCGCCCCGAATACTTCGCTGAATTTCATGGATATACCTCCAAACCGTCATGCTTTCAAACTCAGCTTCATTATACTGGAGCGCCGGTGTGAAGTCAAGAAAAATCCGGGTGCGCGCTTGACTTTTTCCGACTGGAACGCTATACTGTAACCATAAAACCGCCGCACATGCATTCCGGAGGAGCATCATGACAAGATACACAGCGTTCTGCCGCATCATGGAACTGGGCAGCTTTACGCGCGCGGCGCAGTCGCTCGGCTACACACAGGCAGCCATCAGCCAGATGATCCGGTCTCTGGAAAACGAGTTTTCCATGAAGCTCCTCGTCCGCACGCGCACCGGCGTCCGCCTGACGCCGGAGGGAGAAAAGCTCTATCCGCTGATCCGCAAGCTCGTCATCGACCAGCAGGAGCTGGACGACCGCGTGCGCGAGATCAACGGTCTCGAATCGGGCGAGATCCGCATCGGCACCTTTTCCAGTATGTCGCAGCACGTCCTGACCCGTCTGATGCGCGATTTCAGCGAACAGTATCCGAAGGCGCGCTTCTCTCTCCAGATGGGCGACAACGCAACGCTGCCGGAGTGGCTGCGCGCCGGTCTGATCGACTTCTCATTTCTGTATCCGGAGGTCGCGGCAGGAATGACGTATCTGCCGCTCTTGCGCGATGCGTTTATGGCCGTCGTCCCCTACGGGCACCGCCTCGCCTCCTACGACGTGATCCCGCTGTCGGAATTCGCCGGGGAATCCCTGATCCTTGTGGAAGAAGGGAGCATCAGCACTGTTCTCGATGCGTTCGAGCCGATCGGCGTCCATCCGGAGGTCAGGTACCGCATTCACGACGATTACACGATCCAGTCGATGGTGGAACAGGGGCTCGGCGTCAGCCTGCTTCCCGCCATGATCCTCGATCGCTCCATGTATCATTTCCGCCGCATTCCGACAGATCCGCCGATCAAGCGTTCCATCGCCGTCGCATACTCCAATGCGGACATGCTCCCCGTTGCGACCAAGCATTTTCTCCGGTACATGCTGGCAAAGCTGCCGGAGTACATTCACGACGACTACACCGAAATCACCTACGATCCGGCGAAGCTGCGCTTTCCGGGAAAATGAAAGGAGAATTCCCATGGCGGATATCATCAAGGTATATAAGGAGCAGCTCCCTGCCCTGCGCTTTATCTTCCGGGAATACCGGAACTTCGGCCACTGGGGCGAGTGGTTTCAGAACGGATGGTTTGACCGGATCGAGGAGGCGATGGGCGGCACGGACGCCGTGCGCCGTCTCTGGCAGGACGGCGGCGGCTACTGCGGAATGGAATGCCGCACCGCGCAGGGCCGCTTTTCTTACCGGATCGGCATGTTCACGCCGCCGGAGACGCCTGCGCCGGAAGGATTTTCGTATATGGATTTCGCCCCCGCGCAGCTGGGCGTTCTTTGGATCCGCGGCGGCGAGCGCGAGGTGCATTCCGTGACGGCAGGATACCGCGAGGCGCTGGCCCGACAGGGGCTGGAGCCGTTCGTATTCCCGGGCGGAGAGATCATCACCTTTGAGAACTGCACCTGCCCACGCTACACAACTCCGGACGCGGACGGGAACATCATCCTGGACTACTGCTGCTTCGTGCAGTGACTCTGCCGGAATAACCACAGAAAAACGGGAGCGGCGCTCCCGATGCAGAGCGCCCGGAACAAAAAAAAGCAGGGATGGCGCGCCGCCGGGCGGCGGACACGCTATCCCTGTTTCTGTTTTCTGCATATGGGAAATGAGGGAGAGGAGCGGCTGCAAAACGTCAGCCGCCGAGATACGCACGGCGGACCGTTTCGCTCCGGGCAAGCTCTGCGCCGGTGCCGCTGAGGACGATCCTGCCGGATTCCAGCACGTAGGCACGGTCGGCGATGCGGAGCGCCATCTCGGCGTTCTGCTCCACAAGAATGATCGTCGTTCCGGACGCGTGCAGCTCTTCGATAATATCGAAAATCTGCTGCACCAGAATCGGCGCCAGTCCCATGGACGGCTCGTCAAGCATCAGCAGCTTCGGATGCGCCATCAGCGCGCGCCCCATGGCAAGCATCTGCTGCTCGCCGCCGGAGAGCGTGCCCGCGATCTGGCTTTTGCGGTGCTTGAGGCGGGGAAAGCGCTCATATACATCGGCGAGTCCTTCCCTGGTCCGCGACGGACAGGTGAAGGCGCCCATCTCCAGATTCTCCTGCACTGTCATCTGCAAAAAGACGCGGCGTCCCTCCGGAACGTGCGCCAGTCCCTTGGTAATGAGCGTATGCGTTTCCGCATGCGAAATATCCTCGCCGCAGAACGTAACGGAGCCGGTTTTCGAGCGCAGCATCCCGGACAGAGTGCGGAGCGTCGTCGTCTTTCCCGCGCCGTTGGCGCCGATCAGGGCAACGATCTCGCCGTCCTCGACATGGAAAGAGATATCCTTGAGCGCGTGGATCTGACCGTAATACACATTGAGATTTTCCGCGTTCAGCATTACGGCGCCTCCTTCTTTTTGCCCAGATACGCCTCGATGACGACCGGGTTCTGCGTGATCTCGTCCGGCGTCCCTTTTGCGATCACCTTGCCGTGATCCAGGACGCAGATTCCCTCGCAGATATTCATGACAAGATTCATATCATGCTCGATCAGCATGACGGCGATGCCGAAGGTGTCGCGGATGCGGCGGATATTGTCCATCAGCTCCGCCGTCTCGGACGGGTTCATGCCCGCCGCCGGCTCATCGAGCAGGATAATGGAAGGCTTTGTCGCCAGAGCGCGCGCGATCTCCAGCCGGCGCTGTGCGCCGTAGGGGAGACTTGCCGCATTCTCATAGGCGACGGAGGTCATGTTAAAGAAATCGAGCAGCTGCAGGGCTTCTTCTGTCGCCGCACGCTCCGCCTTCGCATAGCCGAAGCCGTGCGTCACGGCGGCAAGCAGATTTTCCGTCATCCGGTTGTGGAGTCCGATTTTGACGTTATCGAGGGACGACATGTTGCCGAAAAGGCGGATATTCTGAAAGGTGCGCGCGATCCCCATGCGGCTGACCTGATGCGTCGTCTTGCCCGCTGTGCTCTGCCCGTTCAGGAGGATCGTGCCGCGCGTCGGGGCGTATACATTCGTCAGCAGGTTGAACACCGTCGTTTTCCCGGCACCGTTCGGTCCGATCAGTCCGGCGATCTCCGTTCTGCCGATGGAGAGGGAGAACTCGTCCACAGCAGTCAGTCCGCCAAAATCGATGCCGACACGGATCGTCTCAAGAACCGGCGGCTTATCAACGTCGCGTTCCGGAACAAAGGCGGTGGGGGGATAAGGAACGAGACGCGTTTTCTGTTTTTTGTCCTGATTCATTTCTGCGCGTCCTCCTTACCGCTGCCGGCGGATCTACCTTTGCGCGCGGCGGCAATCAGCGTTCCGGGCGACCAGCGCCCCTTGAATTCCCTGAAGCGCGGATTGGCGTTCAGCAGCATGATAACGATCAGCAGAACGGAATAAATCAGCATGCGCAGATCGGCGACGTCGCGCAGAAGCTCCGGCAGCGCCTGCAGCACGACCGCTGCCAGAATGGAGCCGCCGATATTGCCCATTCCGCCGAGTACGACGATAACGAGGATCTCGATCGACATATTATAATCGAACGTCGACGGGTTGACGTTGGCGAGCGTATGTCCGTAGAGTACGCCGGCGATCCCCGCGAAAAACGCAGCGATCACAAACGCGAGCAGCTTGTAATAGGTGACGTTGATGCCGCACGCCTCCGCCGCGATCCGGTTGTCACGGATTGCCATGATGGCGCGTCCGTGGCGGGACCTCTTGATGTTCATCACAACGAGGATCGTTGCAAAGACGATCAGAACGGCAAAGGGAAACAGCGCGTCGGTTTTTTTGTAAATAGAGCTGGTATTCAGACCGAGAGCGCCGCCGGTGAATTTGAAATTCGTGATGGCGTTCCGGATGATCTCGCCGCAGGCAAGCGTAACGATCGCCAGATAGTCGCCTTTCAGGCGAAGCGCCGGAAGCCCGACGACAAATCCGATCGCTGCCGCCGCGACGCCGCCGATCAGCATGGCGAGAAGCATGCGCGGTACGAGCGGGAGCCATGCCTCGGTGGCGATCGAAAAGAGGCAGCCGGCGTACAGGCCGACGGACATAAAGCCCGCGTGTCCGAGGGACAGCTCACCGAGCAGACCGACGACGAGGTTGAGAGACACGCCGAGGACGATATAGCAGGATACCGTCGTAATCATACCGGAGAGCTGGCGGCTCGCGGCGCCGGAATAGACAAGTCCGGCAAGCACCGCATAGGCGGCAAGCAGAGCGTACAGCGTGAGCGCATCCGCGGAAAGGAGCTTTTTCTTCCAATTCGCAGCCATCGTCACACCTTCTCTCTGATTTCCCGCCCGAGAAGACCGGTCGGCTTGAGGACAAGGACAAGGATCAGCACGCCGAATACGACGGCGTCCGACCACATCGGCGAGATGTACGCCTTGGCGAACTGCTCGATCAGTCCGAGCGCGATACCGCCGAGCATCGCACCGGGGATCGATCCGATCCCGCCGAAGACGGCGGCGGTAAACGCCTTGATGCCGGGCATAGCGCCGGTCGTCGGCTTGATGTAGACGTAGGTCGCGCCGAAGAACACGCTGGCGATCGCGGCGAGCGCCGAGCCGATGGCGAAGGTGACGGAAATCGTGCGGTTTACGCTGATTCCCATCAGCTCCGCGGCGGCCTTATCCTCAGACACGGCGCGCATCGCCTTGCCGGTGAGGGAGCAGTTGATAAATATGGTAAGCAGCACCATGATTACGGCGGTGACGGCAAGCGTCACCAGCGTCATCCCGCTGATTTCCACCTCGCCGATTTTCAGATTCGGCAGATTCAGGATCGTCGGAAACGCCATCTGCTCGGAGCCGAAAATCAGAAGCGCGATATTCTGCAGGAAATAGCTGACGCCGATTGCCGTGATGAGGACTGCCAGAGGGGATGCCTCGCGCAGCGGCTTATATGCCAGAAATTCTATCGTGATGCCGAGCAGCGCGCAGACAAGCACGGCGACAAGCACGGCAACCAGTCCGGGCAGTTTCAGATTGAAAACTGTCACGATGACGGCGTACGCGCCGATCATGATGATATCGCCATGCGCAAAGTTCAGCATCTTGGCAATTCCGTACACCATCGTGTAGCCGAGAGCGATCAGCGCATAGATGGCGCCGAGGTTCAGGCCGCTGATCAGCGTCTGGATGAATCGTATCATGGGATACCTCTGAGTTTCCGAGATTTCGCCTTATTTCAGGGTGGAGAGATAATCGACGGCGGCGCCGTTCTTGACAACAAGGATCTTGGCGTCCTTGGTGGTTTCGCCGTCGGCGGTCCATGTCATGTCGCCGGTCACGCCGTCCACGCTGATCTGCGTCATGGCAGCAACAATTCTCTTATTGAAGTCGGCGGTATCCGTCGAGGAAAGACCTGCCTTCTCGATGGCTGCCTTCACCGTGTAGATGGCGTCGTAGCCGTCCGCCGCAAACTGATCGGGAACTGCATTGTAGGCTGCCTTGTACGCAGCGACGAACGCCGTCACGTCCGCGGCGGTATCGTCAGCGGCAAACGGGGTCAGCATCAGAACGCCCTCTGCATTGGCGACCTTGCTCTCGCCGATCTTCTGCAGGATACCGTCCAGACCGTCGCAGCCGAAGCAGACGGTATTCTTGAGCTTGCCGGATTCTCTTGCCTGGGTCAGGAAGCTGGCTGCCTCCTGCGCGTAAATCGGCATAAAGACGAGATCCGCGCCGGACGCCTCAATGGCGTTGATCTGGGTGGAGAAGTCGGTGCTGGTGGATTCGGTGAACGTCTGCGGATCGCCGACGATCGTCAGACCGTTCGCGGCGCAGGCAGCCTTGAAGTTTTCGATGATGCCGGTGCTGTAGTCTGTACCGCTGTCATAGAAGAGTGCGATCTTGGTGCCGAGCTTGTACTGCGCGATATACTTCGCGGCAAGCGTTCCCTGCCCCGGATCGTTGAAGCAGATGCGGAAAGCGGCGTCGTTGCCCTCGATGGCGCTCTTGGCGGAAGCAGAGGGAGTCAGAACGAGGATGCCGTCCGCTTTGGCCTCCGTCACAACGCTGGCGGTCTCACCGGAAAGCGTTCCGCCGAGAGAAACCTTCATGCCGCTGTCGATCTGCTTGCCGTATGCGTTCTTTGCAGAGGTAGGATCGCCGGCGGAATCCTGGAAATTGAAGGTCAGCTTGAAGCCGTTGACGCCGCCCGCCTTGTTGATCTCCTCAACCGCGAGCTTCGCGCCGTTCATCACGGACGTGCCGTAGTTGGCGTATGCGCCGGACGTCGGTCCGATGCCGCCGATGTACAGCTCGGTCAGACCGGTCGCCTCATCCACGGGCCATTCATTCTTCTTCCCGCAGGAGGAGAGCGAAAGAGCGGCGGCGGCAGTCACAGCTGCAAGCGCCGCAGACATCACGCGTTTCATTGTGGTTTTCATGCTCGTAATACCTCAATTCATTTAGAATTCGGATAAAATATGGGAAAGCGGCACATGCCGCGGGGAACCGGAAAAAAACTGTCAGGAAAGCAGAGCGCGGTCGTTTGCGAATTCGGTACCGCTGGACCTTGCGAAAATCTCCAGCAGCGCCTCGACAGTCAGCGATTTCTTTTTTTCGCCGCTGACGTCGAGAATGATCCGCCCTGCGTTCATCATAATCAGCCGGTTGCCGTGGGTGATCGCGTCCTTCATGTTGTGCGTGACCATCAGCGCGGTCAGCTTTCCTTCCGCAATAAACTTATCGGAAAGCGCCAGCACATTCGCAGCCGTTTTCGGATCGAGCGCGGCGGTATGCTCGTCGAGGAGCAAAAGCTTCGGGTGATTCATCGTCGCCATCAGAAGCGTCAGCGCCTGCCGCTGCCCGCCGGAGAGAAGTCCCACCTTGGTGGAGAGCCGGTTCTCCAGTCCCAAATCCAGCGTGGCGAGAAGCTCGCGGTATTCGCTGCGTTCCCGCTGGGTGATCGCCCAGCCGAGACCGTGCCGCTTTCCGCGGCGTGCGGCGAGGGCGAGGTTTTCCTCGATCCACATATCTGCCGCCGTACCGGTCATGGGATCCTGAAACACACGGCCGATCAGGCGCGCGCGCTTGTATTCGGGGAGAGCCGAAATGTTTTCCCCATCCAGCAGAATGGAGCCGGAATCAATGAGGAAGGTTCCCGCCACGGCGTTGAGCATGGTGGATTTGCCTGCCCCGTTGCCGCCGATCACGGTGACGAAATCGCCGTTGTTCAGGGTGACAGAAACGCCGTCCAGCGCCACCTTCTCATTGATGGTGCCGGCGTTGAAGGTCTTGCGGACCGTATCAAGCTGCAGCATTTTTTCCATCCTTTCCCGGCGCAGGCGTTTTCTTTTTCAGGTACTTCCCCTTCAGATACGGGAAAGCAAGGAAGACGGCGACTGTCGCTGCGGAGAACAGCTTCAGATCCATCGAATTCAGTCCGAGCCAGAGCACGAAGGCAAGAACAATATAGTAGACGACCGCGCCGAACACCGTCGCGCCGAGCCGTCCGGCAAAATTGGAAAATCTGCCGAAGATCACGTCGCCGATAATGACGGCGGCAAGACCGATGACGATCGCGCCGCGGCCCATGTTGATGTCGGAATTGCCCTGGTACTGGGCAAGGACGCCGCCGGCAAGACCGACGAAGCCGTTGGAGATCACAAGTCCCAGAACCTTGGTCAGGTTCGTGTTGATGCCCTGCGCGCGCGCCATACGCTCGTTGCTGCCGGTAGCCCGGATCGTCGCCCCGAGCGACGTGCCGAAAAACCAGTACAGCACGCCGACTGTCAGCAGCACGGCGGCGCCCGCCACGATCAGAGCGCGTCCGATGGACGCGCTCGTCAGAAGCAGATCGTACTTCGTGCGGCTGATGGTGACGTTCGACTTGCCGCTCATGATATGCATATTGATGGAGTAGAGTGCAAGCTGCGTCAGGATTCCGGCGAGGATGCCGGGAATGCCGAACACGGTGTGGAGCAGCCCGGTAATCAGTCCCGCCGCCATGCCGGCGAGCAGCGCAAAGAGCAGCGCGGGAAGCGGATCCATACCGCACGCAATGAGGACGGCGGCGACGGCGCCTCCGGTGCAGAAGCTGCCGTCAACGGTCAGATCGGCGAAATCCAGAATCTTGTAGGTGATATACACGCCGATCGCCATAATGCCCCAGATCAGTCCCTGCGAGACCGCGCCGGGCAGCGAATTCAGAAGTGCGGCAATATTCATCGGAACGGAAACTTATTTTTTCAGCGAATCCGGGATCGTAATGCCGAGTTCCTTCGCGTTCTCCTCGTTGATGACAAGGTTCAAGCTGGCGGTATCGAAGTGATAAACCGGAATATCGCCCGGATTCTTGCCGTTCACAAGGATCTCATACGCCATCTCTCCTGCACGGCGTCCGATCTCATAGTAGCTGATGGAATAGGTGGCAAGGAAGCCGGACATGCACATGCCCTCCTCGCCGGTGATGACCGGCTTGCCGGCAGGGGTGGTGACGTTTGCCATCACGGGAACATTGGACGCAATCAGGTTGTCCGTCGGCTCATAAAAAGCGTCGACCTCGGAGCATGCCTTGGTCACAACCGCCTGGATCTCGTTGGAATCGGCGACCGTGTATATCTTGACGGTATAGCCCTTCGCCTCAAAGGCAGCCTTCGCTTCCTCCGCCTGGATGCGGGAGTTCTCCTCACCGGAGCAGTAGACGATGCCGACCGTCTTGACATTCGGGCAGAGCGTCTGCATCAGCTCGACCTGCACCTCGACCGGGTTGTTGTCGGAGACGCCGGTCACGTTAGCGCCCGGCTTCTCATCGGAGGCGACGATGCCGGTGGAGACGTAATCGGTGACAGAGGTGCCGACGACCGGAATCTTATCCGTCGCCTCGCGCGCCGCCTTGACGGCGTTCGTCGCGTTGCCCATAATCAGGTCCACGCCGGAGGACACAAAGCCGTTGACAATGGTGGTGCAGTTGGTGAGCTCACCCTGCGCCAGCTTCACCTCAAAGGTGACCTTGTCCCCGAGCTTTTCGGTGAGATAATCCTGGAAGCCCTTCGTTGCGGCATCCAGCGCGTCGTGCTCCATCAATTGGCAGATGCCGATGGTATATTCCGCGTCGGAGGAAGAACAGGAAGAAAGAACGGCGCTGCCGGCGAAAACAGTCGCCAGAGCGAGCAGTGCACTGAGAGCTTTTTTGAGTTTCATTACGCAAATCCCTCCAAAGTAATCATCCTTTTGTATTATACTTTCCTGAATGTGATAAATTATCACTTCAAAAAATATATAGCACAGTATACCGCGCGCCGACACATTAGTCAAGATATTTATATTTATGGATACATTCAATTTTCTTATGCGTGGCAAAAAACAGCCGGACGTGCGGCAGGATCCCGGATCCATGCGCGCACAATTCGGCTGTTTATACAAATCCATTCTGTACCGGGGCGAAATATTCAGAAAAATGCAGACCGGTGTCAGATCACAGGACCCGCGTCCTGTCCCGCCGTATAGCGCAGAAAGACGAAGGAGCGGGGCTCGGGCGCACAAAGAAGCAGACCGCCGTCCTCCGGCTCCGCGGATGCTCCTCCGCTTGCATAGAGCGTATCCACGCGCCCGCACGGAACGCCGGGGAGCGAAAAACGGTACTCCGTCTCCGGCGCGCTCTCACGGAAGAGCAGAATATATCCGTGTGTGCCGCAGTCGGCGCGCAGCCCGGTGAACGCAACGCCGTCCGGCTCCTCGCCGAGAGGCGTCACATCCGCGTGTGCAAGCTCGCCGGAAAGAGGACGCCATACGGACGCGATCCCGGTAAGGACGCGCGCGTCCTCCCCGGAAAGCGACGTCATCTCCATCCAGCAGAGGGGATTGGCGAACATCACCGAAGCGAACGCCCAGTCGATGCCGTACAGTCCGGGAGCAAGCGGATCCCCTTCGTACCTGTGCGGATTGCGCCGCAGATTCAGAAACTCCATCTGCAGCCGCGCGGCGGGGATATAGCGGCAGAGCATCCACAGCGTGCGCAGCGTGGCGTGCGGATGATAATTTCCCCAGTCGGTATAGCGGTTCTCCACGAACAGCGTGCCGAATTCCCGGAAAGGCAGATACCCCCATCGGCGCTGCGCCGTGATGTCGAAATTGAACGTCACCGCGCCGCCGCTTTCGCAGTGTACGCGCCGAACCATCTCATGCAGGCGCGTTTCCGCAGTCTTAGAGGTAAGGTTGATGCCATCCAGCTTGAAGAAGCGAACGCCGTACTGCCGGTGCAGTCCGAGCAGCGTCTGCGCATCCCGCTCCCAGTTTTCATAATCGTTTGCCAGATCGGGCGAAAACCACAGTCCGAAAAGCAACCCCGCGCGCTCTGCCGCATCGCGGATCACGCCGAGTCCGCGCGGGAATTTCCGCTCAGACGGCGTCCAGAAGCCGGGATCGGCGGCATAGTAGCCGCTGCCCCATGCGCCGCCCCGCGCGATCTTTGAGTTGGCGGTAATTCCGCTCTGCCAGCCGTCGTCGATCTGTACCGCGCCGATGCCGAGCCGCTCGGCGCGCGCAATCTCGCCGAGCATGAAGCTCTCGCACACGGCGGCGTCCTGATTGCGGTCGCCCCACGTGTTCGACATGGCGACAAGTCCGTGCGCGGCAGTGGCAGCCATGTCGCGCCGGTAGTAATCGCGCCACGCGCGCTCCAGCTCCGCCCGATCGCCCACGGCAAAGGACGCGGCGCTGAGAGGCATCTGCGGCGTATACTGCGCCGGTGAGGAGAAATCACAGCCCAATCCGCCGACGGCGACGCGGGACGACGCCTCCACGCGCAGATCGAACGCGCCCGCCGCGATCCGCCCAGCGGCGCACGGCGCCTCCTTCACCAGCATCATGGCTTCGCCCGCGAGATACGCGTCGAGCAGAAACAGCTGCCCTCTCGCCTCAAGCGGACGCGCCGGATATACCGTTGTGTTTTCCTTTTTCACAAGAATATTGTTCGCGTCCGTCACGTCAAAAAGCGTGATCGTTTCCAGCTTGATATGCTTTTCTCCGATCGGGCAGGAAAACGCCTCGTCCGTCTCCGGCTTCGCCGCTTTCGCCGCCGTTTCGATGCCGCTTTCCGCCCGTTCGCGCGCCTGCTCCGCCGCCGCGCCGAATACGCCCGAGAGCGATACCTCCAGACGGATGAACGGATTGTCCGCATAGGTGCGCAGCGTCAGCGCAACCGTCCTGCCGTCCTTTGCAAACGAAAGGCAAAGGCAGTCCGCCGTCTCGCTCAGTCCGTCTCTGTCGTCCTGAAAGCGGCGCGCCTCCACCGACGCCCCCTGAAAATCAAATCCGGGCACTCTGACAAGCGGGACGCGCCGCGACGGATTCTCCCAGCGATAGCCGTCGCTCAGGCGCCGGACGCCCTCGCACAGCGGCACGCCGTTCTCGATGCGCAGCGCAAGCTCCGTCCAGCGATTGCCGAAGCGCACCGTTTCTCCTCCACGAATCTCCATGTCATCCTCCTGTCGGTCATTATGCATTTTGATTACTATAACACACGCTCTGTTCCCTGTCAACCCCCTGCGGCAGATCGAAAAATAGCGCGCGCCGCATTGACAGAGCGGAAAATCTATGCTATAATCATAATGCGGATGTATCCGATTCCGCAAAAAACAGCGATTGGGATATCGCCAAGCAGGTCAAGGCACAGGACTTTGACTCCTGTATTCGCTGGTTCGAGTCCAGCTATCCCAGCCAAATCCCCGAGGGCTTGTCCTCGGGGATTTACTTTTTCACTTTTCACTTTTCACTGACTCGGGGATTTGGCACAGAGTGAAATCCGTGCAGGGATTCGAACTGCCCTACGCTTTCCGACACTCCTCATCATTTTTTCCGTTCAAAATTTATTTACAAAACCGCAGATAGGAACCTCAAAAAATTATTGACATAATACAAAAATATCATTGACAAAATATGCAGAATATGATACAGTCATGCCACATGACGCAGGGGGCTACAGAATCATAAGGTAAATCAACCTATTCGCAAAAGAAACGCAACCTGAAAGATTGAGCAAATCGTAAATCTCTTGAAGCGGTTGAAAATCATAGATTTTATAAGCTCCCGTCCCCGATAAATACATGATATCCGAGACCGGAATACTGTTTGCTGCTCATATTTCTTTTTTCGGCGTTGAATCGCAAAAACCAATCATTAGAAATATATTTTAGAGGTTCACAAAAAAAGGAGAGATAAACAAATATGAATAATTTCAGCAAACTGGAACCGTTTCCTCTTGGAGCAATTCATGCGGAAGGATTTATAAAAGACCAGATGCTTCTCGGAAAAGACGGAATGGCCGGACATTTGTATGAGCTTGAACCCGGGATGATCGCTGACCCTTTCATAAATAAAACTTATGTAAAAAGATGGGGGGACGGCGACCAATCCGGTTGGGGCGCAGAAATTTCAGGCAATTACTGGACGGGATATATTGAACACGCCTTTGTACTCAACGATAAAGATATGATATCAAGAGCCACCGAGTGGGTTGATACAATGATGAAAAAGCAGAGGGAGGACGGCTATCTCGGTACATACTATGAAAAGGATGCAAAAATTTATGAGGACTACAACGCATGGGGTACGGCTTGTGCAATGCGTGGACTTATCGCCTTTTATGAAGCGACCAAAAGAGAGGACGTCTTGACAGCAGTATACCGGTGTATGCTTTGGTTCTGCGAAAATTGGGCAGGAGACAGGAAAACCTTATATGCAGGTCCATCTATCATTGAGCCGATGGTGTGCTGCTACCGATATACCGGAGATAAAAGATTGATTGATTTTGCTGAGGATTATGCAGAATTTCAAGCAAAAAATGACTTATTCAACAACTCATATAAAACATTTTTAGAAGGGGATTATCAGTATAATTCAAATCATACCGCAGCGATGGGCGTGGCTTCCAGGCTTCCGGCACTTTTATATTCGGTCACAGGCAAAGAGAAATATTTGAAGGCAACCGAAAGAATCGTCAAAAATACGCGGGAACATTCGGTGCATATTACAGGTGCACCAGTATCCATAAATGAGTTTCTCGGACCTGTAGGCTCGGTTGCCGAGTCGGAATACTGCAATTTTGCATTTTTTAATGCCACCTATTTCCATCTCTCATATATAACCGGCGAGGCAAAATACGGCGAATATATGGAAGAAATGTTTTATAACGCAACACAGGGGGCGCGAAAAAAAGACGAAAAAGCCATTGCATACCTTTCCTCTCCCAATCAGCTTTACGCTACGACCGACTCCTCCCCTACGATGCGAGATATGCAGGTTTATGCTCCGTGCTACCCTGTTGCCTGCTGCCCTGTAAATGCCGTTGCAGTCGTGCCTGAGTTTGTACGAGGGATGATGCTCAGAGATGAAAAAGAAAATATATACGCTGCTGCATACGGTCCCTGCAGTTTAGAATACAGCGGTATAAAGATAACCGAAAAAACTCTTTATCCATTCAGAAACCGCGTTGAGTTTGAAATCGATGCGGATAAGGAGTTTTCCATATTCTTGCGTATTCCGGAATGGTGCAGTGAATATACCGTACAGGTTAATTCCAAGAATTATCCTGTCTCAAAAAACGGCTCGGGATATGCAGAGATAGCCAAACACTGGAAAAAAGGTGATATTTTAAGAATATGCTTTAAGACAGAGGTTCAGGTATTAAGAGTAGATGATTCCGATGCAAGTAAAAAATATCCTGTTGCCATAAAGTACGGTGCATTGGTATTCTCTTACCAAACGAGAGAAAACTGGGTACCGTTCCAGGGGACTCCCGAAACAGAGCTTCCTGAGGGGTGGTCATGGTATAACGTATATTCTTCTTTTGACGAGTCTGATAATGCAGCTGATCCACATGAAGTGATGGGAAAGCGTAGATTTGTCATCGATTGGAATTTTGCCGTTGATGAAAACTTAAAAAATGACGAAATTGAAATTGAAGAGATAGAAGAAAAGGGGTATGTATGGAGCAATCCGACCATAAAGCTTCATATTCCGGCTTATAAAGCGCCGTATTTATGCGCGCCTTATCCGTGTACAACGCTTGAACCATTCGGAGACAGGCAAACCGTTGGCGATAAGTTGGAGATTGAGCTTGTTCCTTACGGCTGCACTAATTTGCGGATAACTTATTTTCCTCGCGCTGATTTAAAATCATAAAATGAGGGTGCATCTGAATCGCAGTCACATCCCCTATTTACACCCTATTTACAAAAAAGCCTGATTTCTAAGGGCACTGAAAAAGTCAGATCTGCGGATGCAGACCTGACTTTTTCAGCTTTT
>JBJDZH010000024.1:39268-111158 GCA_051867895.1 Eubacteriales bacterium | reverse complement strand
GAACCGCTTTCCGTCGCGGCTCCGATAGTATACCACCTCCCGTCTCCCTTGTCAAGTCCTTTTCTCTCTTTTTTCGATTTTTTCTTTCACCTGTTCTGCGCAGTCCTCTTTCCTTCCTTATTTTTCCTTGACTTGATGTGCGCTTTATGCTATACTTCATTTACAATAAATTGTCCCGAACGGCAGATGCTGATTGTCATATTCTTAATATTATTGGAGGATCCCGGCATGTCCATCTCATTTGACGCCTCATCCAAAACTTTCTATCTGGACGGGAAGAACACCACCTACGCGTTTTTCATCAACGACCGCGGCTATGCGGAGCACCTGTATTTCGGAGAAAAGATCCCGCACGACAACCTTTTCTATACGCGGGCGCACTCCGCCGGCTCCACTGCCGCGACCACGCCCGGGCTGGACAACGGTCAATCCTATCAGTTCTTTCCCGCCGAGCTGTCCTTCTACGGCACCGGCGATTACCGCGAGCCGTGCGTCATGCTCCGCACAAAACAGGGCGACCGTCTGACGGAGCTGCTCTATGACAGCCACGAAATTCTGGAGACAAAGCCTCCGATCGGCACGATGCCGTCAATGGACGGCGGCGAAACGCTTCTGCTCCATCTGCGCGACCGCGTCAACGGCTTCGCAGCCGATCTCTACTACACTGCCTATCCGGACGCCGATGTGATCGCGCGCCGGATCGTCTACCGCAACGGCGGCAGCGATCCTCTGACGCTGCGCCGCGCCTATTCCTTCTCCATGACGCTGCCGGACAACCGCTATGACGTTCTGACGCTGTACGGCGTATGGGCAAAGGAACGCCGCATCGACCGGGTACCCATGCATCACGGCGTTGTATCTGTCGATTCCAAACGCACTACCTCCTCCGCAACGCTGAATCCGTTCATGGCGCTTCTTGCGCCCGGTGCCGATGAAGAAAGCGGTGAGGTTTACGGAATCAGCCTGGTATACTCCTCTTCCTTTGTGCTGAAAGCGGAAGGCACGCCGAACGGCGACACCAATCTGACCGGCGGTATCAACGATTTTGACTTTTCCTGGCTGCTTGCGCCGGGTGAAACGCTGGAAACGCCGGAGGTCGTGCTCGCATTCTCAAAGGATGGCATCGGCGGCATGAGCCGCGCGTACCACGACGCGTACCGCGGTCATCTGATTCATAAAAAATATGTCCGCGCGCCCCGTCCGCTCCTCATCAACAACTGGGAAGGCACCTACTTCCGCTTCAGCACCGAAAAGCTGAAATCCATCGTGGATGCCGTTGAGGGGACCGGCATCGACACATTTGTGCTCGACGACGGATGGTTCGGAAAGCGCGACGACGACCGCTCCGGTCTCGGCGACTGGGTCGTCAACGAAACCAAACTGGAGGGTGGTCTGAAAGCCATCATTGATTATGTCCATTCCAAAGGGATGAAGTTCGGCCTCTGGTTTGAGCCGGAGATGGTCAGCGAAGATTCCGACCTGTTCCGCGCGCATCCCGATTACGCGATCGGCGTGCCGGATCGCCCCCGCTGCTACAGCCGGCATCAGTACATGCTTGATCTGACGCGCGCTGAGGTGCGCGACTACATCGTCGAGGCAGTCAACCGCGTTCTGCGCGAAAACGCCATCGACTATGTGAAGTGGGACTACAACCGCAATGTCACGGAATCCTATTCCTTTGGGCGCGACGCGGAGCGGCAGGAGGAGTTCGCGCACCGTTACGCACTTGGTCTGTACGATATCTGCGAAAGGATCGTCGGCGCCAACCCGGACATCTTTTTTGAGGGGTGCGCGGGCGGCGGCGCGCGTTTCGATCCTGCGATGCTCTATTACTTCCCGCAGATCTGGACCTCGGACGACTCCGACGCCGAGGAGCGCACCGCGATCCAGTACGGCACGTCCATCGTCTACCCGCTGTCCTCCATGAGCTGCCACGTTTCCATCTGCCCGAACCACCAGACCGGCAGAACCACGCCGTTCTCCACACGTGCCGACATTGCGCACCTCGGCGCGACCGGCTACGAGCTGGACACCACCACCTTTACGGACGAGGACAGGAAGGCGGCGGCGCAGCAGACGGCGGAATACCGTGCGTGCCAGGATCTGATTCTGAACGGTGATCTGTACCGCATCGACAATCCGATGACCTCCAATTATTTCAGCACCGCCGTCGTCTCCAAAGATAAGGACAAGGCGATCCTCGTCTGCTACCGCAGAATGGGCAGCGTAAATAATGAAGTCAAGCGCGTCCGCATGGCGGGACTGGCGCCGGACAAGCGCTACTATGTTCCGGAGCTCAAACAGACGCTCTCCGGCGCGGCGCTGATGAACGTGGGCATCGTGCCGCCCTATCCCCGCGGAGACTTCACCAGCTGCAAATTCCATTTTGAGGAGGAAGCATAATGCACAGTTTGGACGCAGACGCAGCAAGCGCGCTGATCGTCACCGACTTTCTGCCATCCGGCGCCTCTGATGTATCCGATGCATTACAGAAAATCATCGACGAGCATCCAAATCGCACACTGTTTTTTCCGGACGGCGTCTATCCGCTCGCCAAGCCAATCCTCACGCCGGCAGATCCGAAAAGCAGCGTTTCCCTGCAGCTTTCCGCATACGCCGTTATCAAAGCGGCAGAGACATGGGACAGCCCGGAGGCAATGATCCGTCTTGGAGGAAAGCTGCCTGCCAATGACATCCGCACAAACGGAAGCAATTATTATCTGGAAGGCGGTATCATCGACGGCAATGGAAAAGTAAACGGCATTTCCATCGACGGCGGCAGAGAAACAGGGATCCGAAACGTTTCCATCAAGCATACTCCCATCGGTATTCATATAAAGAAGGGACCGAACGGCGCCGGATCTTCCGACGCAGACATCCATAGCGTCAATATTGTCGGCACCGGCGGCACGGATTCCATCGGGGTTCTGGTGGAAGGGCTGGACAACACACTCACCAATATGCGCATTGCCAATGTGTTCATCGGCGTAGACCTGAGAGGCTCCGGCAACTTTCTGCGCAACATCCATCCGCTGTATACATCGGATTATACGGATTATTCCAACAGCTGCGGCTTCCGGGATCAAACCGGCGGCAATTGGTATAACAATTGCTACAGCGATCAATTCGGCAACGGCTTCCGCATCACCAAAAGCTCGATCAGCATCCTGGATTCCTGTCACAGCTACTGGTATTCTGATAAAGGCGGCACACACACTGCTATCCGCGCGGATGCGCAGTTCAACTGTGTTTGCAACTCCTTCCGCGCCGGTTCCCGCAGATTTGAGCCGGGTCGTGTAAACAGTATTGTACTCAGCATAGGAGAAGCAGGCGGAAAAGGTACGCTAAACACGCTGATCGCAACCCCGGAATGCTTTACCGACGAAGCCGCAGATTCTACCTTTCGCGCCTACCTGAACGGTCCGGTAATCCCGTAAACCACACGATAGCTGACACAGCTTTCAGAGCGGAACCATTCGTTCCGCTCTTTTTTCATTCTGTCTCACAGCCGAAAAGGATCAGAAAACAAAATTTACCGGTCTCCTTTCTGTATTTAGTTTATTATTCTGTGAGCAGTTGACTTTCCATCAAAAAAGGTATAATATATAAGGTATAATATTTTCAGAAGCGTTCCGCTTCTCTTTCTGGCAAAACCGGAGGTTATTTTTATGGACAACGAAAACATGGACAACAAAAACATCCGCAGCGGCGGTATCAGCGTCGAGATCGAGCATATATTCCCGATCATCAAAAAATGGCTGTATTCGGAAAAGGAGATTTTTCTCAGAGAAATCGTATCCAATGCGTGCGACGCAGTGACGAAGCTACGCCGTCTCGTCTCGCTCGGCGAGGCGAAGGATATCGATCTGAGCGGCTCGCGCATCCGCGTGATCCTGAACAAGGAACAGAAAACCATCACCGTAACGGATAACGGTATCGGCATGACGGAGGAGGAGCTGCAAAAGTACATCTGCCAGATCGCGCTCTCCGGCGCGCTCGATTTCGTGCAGAAGTACGAGAACGCAGACACCGCCTCCGAGAGCGGCATCATCGGTCACTTTGGTCTCGGCTTCTATTCTTCCTTTATGGTGAGCGATACGGTGGACGTCATCACGCGCTCCTACGCCTCGGAAAAGACGATCCGCTGGAGCTGCAGCGACGCGGGCGAGTACACCATCGACGCGGATTATACGGATATCGATCATCTGATCGATACGCGCGGCACGGCGGTCATCATGCATATCAGCGAGGAAGGAGAGGAATTTCTCTCCGCTCCCCGCCTGAAGGATGTGCTGAACAAATACTGCGCGTTCATGCCTGTGGAGATCTACTTTGAGGACGAATCCGCCGACGCACCGAAGCCGGAGGAAAACCCGGACGGCAAGGACGAGGAAGAAAAGAAGCCGCAGCCGATGAACGACACAAATCCGCTCTGGCTGCGCCAGCCCTCGGAGATCACGGATGAACAGTACAAGGATTTTTACCACAAGGTATTCGGCGACTACCGCGACCCGCTCTTCTACATTCATCTGCGCGCGGATTACCCGCTGAACTTCAAGGGGATCCTGTATTTCCCGCGCATCACAAACGAGTATGAAAGCCTCGAGGGACAGGTCAAGCTGTACTACAACCAGGTCTTTGTCGCCGACAACATCAAGGAAGTCATCCCGGAGTATCTGCTGATGCTCAAGGGCGTTCTCGACTGTCCCGAGATGCCTCTGAACGTCTCCCGCAGCTACTTGCAGAACAGCGGCTACGTTGCCAAGATCTCCGCGCACATCACAAAGAAAGTCGCCGACAAGATCAACTCTCTCTTCACCGGAGAACGGGAAAACTACGAAAAGCTGTGGCGCGATCTCAAGACCTTCGTCGAATACGGCTGCATGCGCGACCGCAAGTTCTACGACAAGGTCAAGGGCAGCATCCTCTTTGAAAAATGCAGCGGCGGCTTCCTCACTCTGTCCGAATATCTGGAGGCAGCCAAGGAAAAGCATGAAAACAAGGTATACTACGCGACGGACAAGACGGCGCAGTCCCAGTATATCTCGATGTTCGAGAGTGAGGGGATCGACGTCGTGCTCCTGGACCGCATGCTCGAGACGCAGTTCATCAGCATGCTGGAGAGCACTGAGAGCGGCGTGAAATTCGCGCGCGTCGACGCGGAAGTCGCCGACGCCATGCATACCTCCGATGAGAACGGCGCAGAGATCAAGGGCGCCGCAGAGCTTTTCGCCAAAATTGCCGGAGAGCACACCAAGATCGAATCGCAGGCGCTGAAGGACGAGGCTGTCCCCGCCGTGCTGACTGTGTCCGAGGAAAGCCGCCGCATGGACGACATGATGCGGATGTACGCCTCGCCCGAGGACCGGCAGAACAGCTTTCCACTGGACGCCAAGCTGATCCTGAACACCTCCAACGCCCTGATCCAGAAGATCGACGCTCTGTCGTCGGAGGACGAGGCGAAAGCCGAAAAACTGGCGCGGCAGGTCTACGCGCTGAGCCTGCTCAGCCAGCGCAAGCTGTCCGCGGAGGAGCTGAAGAACTTCCTCGCCGGCAGCTACGAGCTGCTCGGAATGCTCTGAGGCGTCCATGGAGCCGGCGCTGAGTGTTCTCGCGCGTAACATGCGCGCCGTCCTGCCGTACCGGGAGGCGCTGTCCGAGCTGACTGACGGTCAGCTCGCAGAGCTTGCACGCGTCTGCCGGGCGGAAATACGCGATCCCGCCGACGCGTTCCGGCAGACCTTCCGCCTGCCGCTCTGCTCAACGGAATTTGCCCGTCTCTGCCGAATGACGGCGGACAGCGGCGCCGGTCTCATCCGGCTGCTGCCGGAACAGACGCCGTCGGAGAAGCCCTCCAACCGAAGAACCGCCTATCTGCGCAATGCCTACTCAGACCGCGCGTTCGCCGCTTTCTCCGGCGCCATCGACCGTCTCTCTGCTCAGTACCTTCCGTCCTTCAGCGCCGCGTGCGAGGAGGTCTATTACGACCGGTGCAGCTACTGCATTCTCCCGCTCCAAAGCTCCGAGGACGGTCTGCTCGCCTCCTTTTCCCGCATGATCACAAAGTATGATTTGAAGATCGCCCGTATCTGCGACGTTGTGCTGCAGGACGGCGAGTCAACAATGCGCTACGCGCTTCTCAAGCGGGGACTGGAGCTGAACATCCCGGACGACGGATTTTTTCAGGCGACGTTCGTTCTGCCGAAGGACGCCTCCTGCGGCGCTTTTCTCGCCGCCTGTGAGGAGACAGGCGCCGCCGTGGACCGCATCACGACCACCCCGCTGCATTACACAAACGACATTTCCGCCCTGACCGTCTGCTTCCGGATCGGCAGGGAAAGCACGGCGCCGCTGCTCCTCTTTCTGCGTTCCGTTCTGGAAAGCTATACGCCGGACGGTCTGTTTTCGCTGATCCGATGAGCGCCGCCGCATCCGATATTCCGAAATTTCAAGAAAGGATACCGTCTGTACGGTTGACAGAATCACCATGACCGATTATGAAATCAACTATCAGCGCTGGCTGAACGAAAGCTGCGTGGACGAAGCCACGAAGGAGGAGCTGCGCGCCGTCTCGGATGAAGACGAAAAGAAGATGCGTTTCAACGGCTATATGGCGTTCGGGACCGGCGGTCTCCGCTCCGTGATGGGGGCGGGAACCGCGCGCATGAATCTCTATACCGTCGCACACGCAACGGAGGGGCTGGCGCGCCTGATCCACAAAACGGAGGGCGGTCCGGAACGCGGCGTCGCCGTCTGCTTTGACAGCCGCCTGCACTCCGCCGATTTCGCGCGCCGCGCCGCAGAGGTGCTCTCCGCCGACGGCATCCGCGTATTCCTTTTCCCCGCTCTTCGCCCGACGCCGGTGCTTTCCTTTGCGGTGCGCGAGCTGCACTGCATCGCCGGCATCAATATCACCGCCTCGCACAATCCGTCCGAATACAACGGCTACAAGGTCTACTGGGAGGACGGCGGACAGCTTCCGCCCGAACACGCGGAGATCGTCGCCGCGGAGATCGCGCGCGTCGATATCTTCCGCGACGTTCCCGCGCCCGAAAAAGCCGATCCTGCGCTGATTACGGAAACGGACGGCTCTCTGGACGACGCATACGTCGCCCATGTGCTGGAGCAGGCGGTCAATCCGGACGCCATCCACGCCGCCGGTTCCATGGCGGTGGTGTACACGCCGCTCCACGGCGCCGGCGCAACCATGGTGCCGCGGGTGCTGAAAGCAGCCGGACTGACGCACCTCTATACCGTGGAGGAGCAGATGATCCCGGACGGCAGCTTTCCGACGGTCAGATTCCCGAACCCGGAGTATCCGGAGGCGTTCGCGCTCGGCAGACGTCTCGCCGAACAGGTCGGCAGCGATCTGATCGTCGCAACAGACCCGGATGCGGATCGCGTCGGCGTCATGGCGAAGGATCGCTCCGGGGAATTCCGCTGCATCACCGGCAACCAGATGGGCGCTTTGCTGCTCGAATATATCTGCACGGCTTATGAAAAAACGGGCAAAATGCCCGCCGAGCCGTATGCAGTCAAGACGATCGTGACGAGCGAGCTTGCCGCACGCGTCTGCGCGGCGCATCATGTACAGCTGTATAACGTGCTGACCGGCTTCAAGTTCATCGGCGAAGTCATCAAAAAGCATGAGGAAGATGGGCACGGCACCTTCCTGCTCGGCTTTGAGGAAAGCTACGGCTATCTGAAAGGGACGTATGCGCGCGACAAGGACGCCGTCGTCGCTTCCCTGCTCATCTGCGAGATGGCTGCCGCCTACAGACTGCGCGGCATGACGCTCATCGACGCGCTGCAGGAGCTGTTTGAAAAATACGGCTGGTTCCGCGAGGGCGTATTCAGCATCGGCATGTCCGGCGTGGACGGTCAGCAGAAGATGGCGGCAATGATGGATTCGCTGCGCAATAATCCCCCCAGAAACCTCGGCGAGGAAAAGATCGTCCTCGTCAAGGATTTCCTGACGGAAAAAGTGCTCGATCTGCGCACGGGCAGCGTCTCCCCGACCGGTCTCCCCGTTTCCAACGTGCTTTATTATCAGACGGAAGCCGGCAATCTTGCCGTCATCCGTCCCTCCGGCACGGAGCCGAAGGTGAAGATCTATATCCTCTGCTCCGGCGCGACGGATAAAGAGGCAGAAGACAGCGTCCGCGCCTGCACCGACGCCGTCCACACGCTTCTCGGCGCCTGATAAACTCCTAAAACAGTCTGAAAAAAGAGCCGCAGAACGAACGCAGCATACGTTCGTTCTGCGGCTCTTTCATGCGTTTTTCTCCTTTGCGTCCGCTTTGCGCATCTGGCGCGCGCTGCACCCGAAGCGCTTTTTGAACATCTTGGCGAAATAGTTGTAATCGCCTATCCCGCACCGCTCCGCCGCCTGTGCTATGGAACAGGAGCTTTCCGTAACAAGCTCCCGCGCCATCAGGAGCCGCTGTTCTCTGACATAGGCAGACGGCGACTGACCGAACGCTTCGTTCACCTTCCGGTACAGCTCGACACGGGACAGGCGGAACTCCCGCATCAGATCGCCGACGCCGATTTGTGCCGGCAGCCGCCGCGCCACATAGGTGCGGAAGCGGACCGGGAAGGACTGCGCGGTCTCCTCCATATACTGTTTCAGGCGCTCGTATTCCGCGCACGCCTGCACGATATGCAGAGCGGACACGATCGTCTCCTCGGGAACGAGCGGCATGGCGGCAAACACTCCGTGCAGCTCCCCCCGCGGAGCGCTCTCCAGCACAGCGAGATGCTCCGTCTGGCGGATCTGACCGAGCACGATATAGCCGCTGATCTCCCCGGCGATACTGATCGGTGCGATGCACTCCGTCAGACCGGCGTGGCAGGTGTATATCATGGCCGTGTTGGTCGCCGCACATTCCCTGCGGGCAGCCTCGTCGCACTGGCGGCAGCGGGCGTCAAAGGAAGGATCCATCCGCAGTCCGGCGCATAGCCGGCAGAACCGTTCCGGATAATAGCACAGTTCGCTGCCGTCCCGGTCGAAAAGGCAGATCTTGATGGATGTCAGGCGGTAGATATCTGCCAGCAATTCTCGCAGCTCCGGCGCGGTTCCCTCAAAAATATGTCTCATAAATACGATCACACCATATTTTTTTCATAATTCTACTATCATTTTCAGCCAGAGTCAAGTACAATGGAGAAAAACGGCGCGGTCATCGACTGCCGCAGCCATGGTGCAGGAGGTCTCTCATGCTGCTTGATCTTTCCGAAAACGGGTTTTATCTGATCTTTGAGATCACGGAAAACCGTCAGCTTCTGCTTCGCCATCTCTCCCGCTCCCCAACGGGAAAACGGAACAAAAACGACGCCTGCTGCGCCGCCGCAGAGATTCATGTTACGGGAGAAAACGTCGGCGACGCGCATTTTGCCAAGCACACCGGTTCATCGGGAAGCAGCTCTCTCCGCTTTGTCTCCCACACAGAAGTCAAGCATCCGGACGGCAGCGAGCACTGCTTTCTTCTCTCCGACGACCGCATGGAGGCAACGCTCCATTATCGGCTTTACAGCGGAATCGCCGCCCTGCGCTCCTGGTGCGAGATAAGGAACATCGCCGACGAGCCGCTGGGGCTGGAGTATGTGTCCTCGTTCTCCTACTACGGACTGGACGACGGCACGCTGCCGCCCGAAGAGCAGCTGTACATCCATCTGCCGCACAACGCCTGGGAGCGGGAGCTCAACTGGAAGCGGTACACACTCTCTGCATTGGGCTATGAGCGCATGTCACCGTATTCGGGCAAGCGGATCGCCGTCTCGAATACCGGCACGTTCTCCACCAAGGAATTTCTGCCGATGGCGGCTGTTGAAAACCGCGAGACCGGCAGCACGCTTCTCTTTCAGATCGAGCACAACGGCTCCTGGCACTGGGAGATCTCCGATCAGGCAGAGATGCTGTACATGAAACTGTCCGGTCCGACGGAGCAGGAGAATCACTGGTACAGGGAACTGGCGCGCGGCGAAAGATTTGAAAGCGTCCCGTGTACTGTCGCCGTCGGCGCGGATCTGAACAGCGCGCTCGCCGAGATGACGCGCTGCCGCCGCCGTATCGCCCCAAAGCGCGGCGCGGACGCATCGCTTCCCGTGATCTTCAACGATTATATGAACTGTCTTTGGGCGGATCCCACAGAGGAGAAAATGCTGCCCGTGATCGAGCGCGCCGCCGAGGCGGGCGCGGAATACTACGTCATGGACGCCGGATGGTACGCGGACGGCTCCTGGTGGTCCACGGTCGGCGAATGGCAGCCCTGTGCATGGCGTTTTCCGCACGGGATGAAGTACGTGTTTGAGTACGTCCGGGAAAAGGGCATGATCCCCGGTATCTGGCTCGAGATCGAGGTGATGGGCATTCATTGTCCGCTTGCCGCGCGTTTCCCGGATGACTGTTTCTTTCTTCGCCACGGCAGGCGCGTGATCGATCGCGGAAGATATCTGCTCGATTTCCGGAATCCCGCCGTCCGCGCGTTCGCATCCGGCGTGATCGACCGCCTCGCCGCGGACTACGGCGTCGGATACTTCAAGCTCGACTACAACGTGGACGGCGGGATCGGCACCGAATGGAATGCCGACAGCTTCGGCGACGGACTTCTGGAACACAACCGCGCGTATCTCGCCTGGCTGCGCGGAGTGCGCGAAAAGCATCCGCAGATCATCTTCGAGAATTGCTCGAGCGGCGGCATGCGCATGGACTACGCCATGCTCAGCGTCAGCGATCTCCAATCGGTCACCGATCAGAGCGAAGCACGGCTCAATGCGCCGATCGCCGCCGCCTGCGCGACCGGAGCGCTCCCCTGCCAGGCGGCGATCTGGTCGTATCCGAAGGAGGACGACAGCGAAAACACCGTCGTTTTGAACATGGTCAACGCTCTCCTTACGCGCATCCATCTGTCAGGCGCGATCACCAGGCTGTCCCCGGCGAATTTCGCCCGTGTCGCAGAAGCGATCCGCGTCTATAAGACCATTCGCGCGGAGATACCGGAATCCGTTCCTTTCTATCCTTTCGGAATCCCGCAGCAGGGCGGCGGATGGCTCGTCGCCGGATACCGCTATCCGAACGCCGTCCGTTTCGCCGTCTGGCGCATGGATTCAGCAGAAAGCCGCCTGACGCTCCCCGGCGTCCGCAAAGCGCGGATCCTGTATCCTGCATGCTCCGACAATACTTTTCTGGAAGACGATGCCGAGGGCGCCGCACTCACGCTGCGGCAGCGGTACTCCGCCGTAATCCTGGAAGCGGCGGAATACACGCTTTCATGAGGTGCGGACAACATGAAACAATATGGTATCCGCGCGGCGCTTCTGCTCCTCGCGCTGGCAGGACTGCTCTTCTCCTGTAAAAAGAGCGCGCCGCCCGCGCCGCTTTCGATCGCGCCGGATGACAGCGCAGTTTTTTCGATTGTCTATGCCGATGGAGATGCGGCTGCGCTGGACGCCGCGTCGGAAATGCAGCGCAAGCTGCATACGCTTGGAGCCGATCTTGCCGTCGTCAGCGACGCCGGAGAGGAAGGCGATCACGAGCTTCTCATCGGGCAAACGTCCCGCCCTCTTTCCGCCGAGCTGGAGGCGCTTGTATGCGCACAGACGCCGGACGGCGGTTTAGGCTGGGGCTTTCTTGCCGGAGGCGGCTCGCTTTCGATCTATGCCACAGGTCAGGAGGGATACGATACGGCTATGAAACAGCTGTTTGAGGAACATGCACGCGACGGCGCGCTCACCGTGCCGGGAAATATCTGCCGCCTCGATTCGCTTTCCGCCGGAGAGTATGACACACTGAAAGAGAATGCGCGGGAGTGCGGGCGGCTCCGGGAGGCGATCCGAGCCATGAATACGGAAAGCCCCGGTGAGATCACCGCACTGCTCTCCCCCTATGCGCCGCCGGAAACTGCGCCGCGCAGCGGTCAGCACCCGCGCGTTCTCGTTACGGCAGAGAGTCTGAGCGGGATCCGGGCGGCGATGGAAGCAGAGGAAGGACGCGCGGCGGCAGCAGAGTTTGAAGCGCTTTCCGATTCGGACATCACGGGCATTCTCCCGGCGCTGAGCTCCTCGTCCGAAACGCATAATTACGACGGAAAGCTCCTCGGCGCCATTGAGGCAAAGGGGCTTGCCTATCTTCTTACGGGAGAGGAACTGTATGGGTATCAGGCGATCTTTGCCCTGAACAACTTCATCCGGACGCTCGATATCCGCCAAATGAACGATAAATACCGCGCCTACGGACACGCCATGTTCGTTGCCGGGGAGATATACGACTGGTGTCACGGGCTGATGACAGACGAGGATCGCGCTCATCTCGTCTCTGCGGTCGAATACCGACTCTGCCGCGACGGAAAAATGGAGATCGGCTTCCCGCCGTCGCTGCAAAGTCCGATTTCCAGCCACGGCTCGGAGGCGCAGCTGCTGCGCGATTATCTGGCATTCGCCATTGCGATCTATGACGAGTACCCCGACTGGTGGGAGTACGCGGGCGGTCGGTTTTACGCGGAATACGTGCCTTTCCGGGATCAGTATATGTGCTCCGGGCTCTCGCCGCAGGGCGCCGGTCTGTACGGACCCTACCGCCACAACTTTGATCTGTGGGCGGCGTATCTGGTGAAAACGATGTCCGGCGAGATGCCGTTCTCCGATGATATCGAACAGGTCTTTCTGTCGTATCTCGGCACCGAGCTGCCGCAGGACAAGGAAATCTTCCCCGACGGCGACTACTATGGGAAGAATCTCGGTCTGATCGAGTTAGGCGACGCGAATGCAGATACTTCGTGCGGCGAGCTGTACTCTGTCTGTACCGCGATGCTGCACAGCGCCCTGTTCGGCAGCGGCACGTCGCGCGCCGCCGCCAAATACTACAGCCATGATTTCACCGTCTTCACGTACTCCAACAATTTTCTCACCGCGAGCGAATATCTGATTTTCTCCGGCGGCGGAACAAAGACGGCGGAAAGCCGCCATGAGTCACTGCCGACCGTGCTCTATAACGGTTCCCCCGTCGGACTGATGATCTCCCGCGAGGCGTGGGACGATCCCGATTCCGCCGCCGTCTGGATGAAGATCGGCGAACGCACCACAGCCAACCACGAGCACCAGGACGCCGGCTCGTTCCAGATCTATTACAAGGGGATCCTGACAGGAGATTCCGGCTGCTACTCCGGATACGGCTCTCCCCACCATTACTATTATCATCAGGAGACCATCGCGCACAACGCTCTTCTGGTTTACAATCCCGCGATGGCGGCGAAAAACGACGGCTGGTATTCGGGCGGACAGCGGAATCTCGCCGAGGCGGCGTCGCCCGCTGTCTGGGAGGGCGATATGTACACAACAGGCGCCATCACCAGCGCCGCCTATGCGCTGACGGATGAAAGCGGAAGCCGCCCCGTTTACGCTTATCTCGCCGGAAACATCACCGCTGCGTACAGCCCTGCATCTGTCGAGGATGCGGAACGGAGGATGCTTACGCTCTACACCGACCGGGAGGACTGTCCTGTTCTTTTCTTCGTCTTCGACACAATCACAGCGCGCTCCGGCGATTTCCGCAAGAGCTTTCTGCTGCACACGCCCTCTGAGCCGATGATCGACGGAAACCGCGTCACCGTCATCAACGGCGGCGGCAAGCTGACGCTGACCAGTCTGCTCGGCAGCAGCATCACGGCGTCCGGAGGATCAGGACGGAATTTTCTCGTCAACGGAAAACAGCTTTCCACGAATGTGCCCGGTATGGACGACGGCATGTGGGGACGGATCGAAATCTCGCCCGACACCCAAAACAAAACGGACGTGCTGCTGAACGTGCTGGTCGTCTCCGATGCGGACGCCGAAGATCTTCCTGCACCGTCGCCGGTGGAAAGCGAAACGCTGTGCGGCGCGCAGATCGGCTCGGATGTGGTTCTGTTTGTACGTTCCACCGACCGTGCCGCGCAGACGCTGACAGCCGACACGGCAGGGGACGGAACATACACGTACACCGTATCCGGCGTCAGCGCGGGATGCTGGCGCGTATCGGTCGACGGCGTTTCCTGCGGAGAGGTACAGGCAAAAGAGGAAGAAGGGCTCCTGCGCTTTCTCGCCCCCACGGGCCGCGTCGAGCTTGTTCCCGGCTGCGACATCCTTCCCGATGGCTGCGGGCGGATCGTGTATAAAACAAACGGAGGCACACTGCCGGCCGGCGCGCCTGCATTCTACCCGCTCGGCGAAGCCATGCCGCTCTCCGGAATCGTCCCGGTAAAATCCGGCGCAGAATTTGCCGGTTGGTTTTCCTCGCCGGAAGACATTGCACCGCTCACGGAGATCCCACCGTCGCAAAGCGGTACGCTCCGCCTGTACGCACGCTGGCTCTCCCCAGCGGTCCATGAGGATTTCTCCGAACCGCTCAGCGCCGAGCGGCAGAACGCCTCCTACAACGGGCTTGTCATGATCGGCGCGTATGACGGCTGCCGCTTTGTTACGGAATCGGATGCGCACGGCTCCTGTCTGCTGTGGGAACGCGGCACGGGGACGCCGAATCTGTCCCTGCCGCAGTCTCTTGCCGACAAGCTGAACGGTGAGTCGAGCGTTACGTTCACGCTGACGCTTTCCAACGCCGCGGGAAAAACGCCGCTGGAATCGCTGTTCCGCATCCGCGGCTGCGGCGGACCGGCGGACACGGTCGTTCTTTTCTCGATCAGCAAAACGGGCGAGCTGCTTCTGGGCGGATATCGCGGGCACACGCTCCTGACGCTCTCCGATGAACCGCAGACCGTCACGGTCACAATGGATTTTTCCGCCTCCACCGTCACGGCTTACGGCTCCGACGGTGAAACGATCGACAGCGTGCGCTTCATGGCGCCGTCGGGGACGCAGACAACGCTCGCATGGATGGAGACGCTGACGGAATACACGTTCAACTGGTATGCAAGCTCGTCCGAAAAGCGCGACACGGACGCGATCCGCGTCTACAGCATCTTCGCCGCGGGCGGATCGTTTCTTCCACTCGTCGCCCCCTGACTCTCCATCGCGGAGGAAAATCGATTCAGTTTATGTTTTACCGCCGGCAATTTCAGGCGCGCTATTGACCGCGGCGCCGCCTTGGTATATAATTATTTTTTGTAGGACTGTCTGGACGTTTACAGACAGGCATATGCCGGGAACGCCGTTTTCCCCCCGGCGGAATTCAGAAAACGAGGTATTTCCATGGAACAGGCAAAAGTGTATTTCACCGATATGCGCACCCATAACCGCTGCAGCCTCCCGGAGAAGCTGAAAAAGCTGATCCGTGCCGCCGGTATCGGCGATATCGATTTCGATTCCCGCTTCGCCGCCATAAAAATCCATTTCGGCGAGCCGGGCAATCTTGCTTTTCTGCGCCCCAATTACGCCAAGGCGGTCGCCGATACGGTACGCGAGCTGGGCGGCTATCCGTTTCTGACCGACTGCAATACGCTCTACACCGGTCGGCGCAAAAACGCTCTGGAGCACATGGACGCCGCGGCGGAAAACGGATTCAGCTATGAGAGCACCGGCTGCCGCATCATCATCGGCGACGGACTGAAAGGAACGGACGATGTCGCCGTTCCTGTAAAAGGCGGCGAATACGTCCAGGAAGCAAAAATCGGGCGCGCTGTCATGGACGCGGACGTCTTCATCTCCCTGAACCATTTCAAGGGGCACGAATGCACCGGATTCGGCGGCGCGATCAAGAACATCGGCATGGGCTGCGGCTCCCGAGCGGGAAAGATGGAGCAGCATAACAGCGGCAAGCCTGAGGTGAATCCGGACAAATGCCGCGCCTGCCGCTTCTGCGCGCGCCAGTGCGCCCACAGCGCCATCTCTTTCCCGGACGGAAAAGCGCAGATCGATCACAGCAAGTGCGTCGGCTGCGGGCGCTGCATCGGCACCTGCTCCTTCCACGCCATCCATCCGACCAAGGATTCCGCCAACGACGATCTGTGCCGCAAGATGGCGGAATACGCCAAGGCAGTCGTGGACGGACGTCCCTGCTTCCACATCAGCATCGCCGCGGATATCTCCCCCTACTGCGACTGCCACGGTGAAAACGATACACCGATCCTGCCGAATATCGGCATGTTCGCTTCCTTTGATCCGGTCGCCATCGACCAGGCATGCGCCGATATGTGCAACGCCGCCGCGCCCGTTCCCGGAAGCATCCTCGGCGAGATGTCCCGCTATGATCCCGCGCGCGACGACGCCTTCTCCACCACCTTCCCGACAACCAACTGGGAGGTGACTCTGGAGCATGCGGAAAAGCTCGGAATCGGCACGCGTGCCTATACGCTGATCCGTATCTGAACGCCTTTTTCTTCCGTTTTGAGCCGATTTGCACTTGACAACGGAACAGTTTTATGATATACTGCTATGCTGAACGGACGCTTGTGCGTTCGTCTCTCTGCCGCCGGTAAATTTCATATGTCGGCGGTCTAATGTCCATAGGGAGGTGTAAAAATGGAAAAAACCAATTCTTATGAAACCCTGTTCATCGTTGACGCTTCGCTTGCCGACGACGCGATCAAGGCGCTGACGGAAAAGTTCACCGCTCTCATTGCTGAGCACGGAACGATTTCCGAAGTCAACGAGTGGGGCAAGCGCCGTCTTGCGTATCCGATCGACGACAAGGAAGAGGGCTACTATGTTCTCGTTCAGTTCCAGAGCGGCGCTGAGTTCCCCGCCGAGCTGGAGCGTATCTTCGGCATCACCGACGGTATCATGCGCTCCATCGTCATCCGCCAGGAAGAAGTCAAGAAGGCAGCCGCGCAGGCCTGAGTCCGCGCACTCTGAGTGGGAGGCATTATGGCCAACTTCAACTTCAATAAGGTCATTCTGGGCGGGCGGCTCACAGCCGATCCCGAACTGAAAACCACGCCCTCAGGCGTCAGCGTCACTTCTTTCACGGTCGCTGTCAACCGCAGCTACCGGGGAAAGAACGGCGAAGAGCCGCAGGCGGACTTTATCAATGTGACCGCGTGGCGTCAGACCGCAGAATTCATTACGCGCTATTTCCGCAAGGCAAGCTCCATCTGCATCGTGGGCAGCATCCAGACGAGAAGCTGGGTGGACAACCAGGGGCAGAAGCGCTACGCGACCGAGGTAGTTGCGGACGAAGCGAATTTCGTGGATGCCAAATCCGAGAGTCCCGCCGCTGCGCATCCGCAGGGCGCATCCCAGCAGAACGCCTATGTTCCGGACAATTACGGAACGCCCGCTTTCTCTTCGCAGCAGGGCAGCGCTCCGAAGTTCGAGGAGCTCTCAGACGATGAGGATCTGCCCTTCTGAGGCAGACAGCAAGTCAAACCGATCATTCACAGGAGGTATCATAAGATGGATAACGAAAGAACCGAAGCCGTCGCCGCGCAGGAAGCTCCCGTCGAGCAGCCCGCCGAAGCAAGAACGGCTGATGCTGCAGCACAGCAGCGCCCCGCACAGCGCCCCTTCAACCGCAGAAGAAAGAAAGTCTGCGCTTTTTGCGCCGATAAGATCGATTATATCGACTACAAGGATATCGTTCGCCTCAAGAAGTCCGTTTCCGAGAGAGCGAAGATCCTGCCGCGCCGCATTTCCGGCACCTGCGCCAAGCATCAGCGTCAGCTGACGATCGCCATCAAGCGCGCCCGTCACGTTGCCCTCATGCCCTATATCGGCGACTGATTCCAAAAACCTGCGAGCCCCCTGCGGAATATTCCGCAGGGGACTTTTTGTTCTCCCGCTCTATCGGCTGTGTGCGCGCTATTCCTGCCGGAACGGGAGAAACGCATCGCTTTTGCGGTTATGCTGTCGATGGAATCCGCACAGATCGCGCGAGATATATTGACTGATCGGTCTATTTATGCTATAATATAAATGGACCGATCAGTCAATTATCAGGGAGTGCAGCAATGAAACAGGCAGAAAAGACGGAACGAACCGTTTCACGGATTCTGGCGGAAGCCACCGCAGAATTCGGGCAGAACGGCTATGCAGGCGGTACGGTAAACCATATTTGCAAACGCGGGATCAGCAAGGGACTCATTTATCATAATTTCAAAGGCAGAGACGAACTGTATCTCACCTGCCTGAAGGAAAGCTGTAAAAAGCTGGAGACGCTCATCCGGCAAAACGGCAGCCTGCCGGATCTCCTGCAATATATCCGTATCCGCATGCGGTTTTTTGCTGAATATCCAAACGAAGCGCACATGTTTCTGGAAGCGCTCCTGCAGCCGCAGCCGCATCTGGAGGCCGAAATCCATGAGACGATGCTGCCGCTTGACGAACTGAACGAGCAGATCTACCGCGCGGCAGTTTCCTCCGTCACGCTTCGGGACGGCATCACGGAGGAGGACGCTCTGCATTACTTCCGGCAGATGCAGCGGATGTTCAACGGATGCTTCAGCAGTCCCGCCAACCATCCTGTCACGCTGGACGAACAGATCCGGGAGCATGAAACAAATCTTCCGCAGCTGCTCGACTTCATGCTGTACGGAATTGCCAAAGGAGATACGAAAAAATGATGCTTCTTCTGCGATGGCTCGCCGTGCTGGCGCTGGCAGCGCTCGCCGGTAAGCTGATTTCCAAAATCCGTCTGCCGTCCATCCTCGGATGGCTGATCGTCGGCATGTTCTTCGGTCCGCACGCCATAGGTCTGCTGCCGCAGTCCGTGCTCGACGCCGGATGGTACAAAACCGTCATTATGTGGATGCAGTGCGCGTTCGGACTGATGCTCGGAACGGAGCTTGTCTGGAAAAAGCTCAAAGCATACGGCAGGGCGCTGATCCTCACGACATTGTCCCAGTCTCTCGGCACCTTTGTCCTCGTGACGCTGGTGTTTGCCATCGTATTTCAGATCACGGGAACGCCTCTCTATCTCGCCTTTGTGTTCGGCGGAATCGCGCTGGCAACCGCACCGGCGCCTGCCCTGTCCATTGTAAGCGAATTTCACGCCAAAGGACCGGTCACGGATACGCTTCTTCCGATGGCGGTACTCGACGACGTGGTAGGGATCGCGGTGTTCTTCACCGTCAATTCCTTTGTCGCCAGCGCCGTATCGGGCGGCTCCGTTCCGCTGTACATGATCCCCGTCATGATCCTCCTGCCGGTCGTAATCGGGATCGTCACCGGTCTGCCCGCCGGACTTCTTCTGCGGAAAACGCATGGGCGCATGCAGACGCTGGCGGTTCTGCTGACCGGCATCACGGCGACCGCTGCCGTCGGCTGGCTTCTGAACACCCGGGTACTGTCCGGCATTACGCTGAACTACATGCTGATGGGCGTTGCCTTCTCCGCCGCATTCACGAATATGCTCGGCGAGGAGCGTCTGAAGGAGATCGTGGACTGGTTTCATCCGATTCTCGCTGTCAGCCTGCTTACGGCGATCGTGGATCTCGGCGCCCCGCTGAATTACCATCTGATTCTCGGCGCGGGACTGTATACCTTTCTGTATATCGCAGCAAGAGCGGCGGGCAAATACTTCGGCGCAAGATTCGGCGCTAAGGCGACGCGGATGCCCGCTACCGTTCAGAAATATCTGGGACTCACGCTTCTGCCGCACTCTGGCGTATCCCTCGTATTTACGGGGATCGCCTGCGCTTCCCTTGCCTCCCTGCCGGAGCTTGCAGCTCTCGTGCAGGGAACGATCGCGGCGGCAGCCGTTATCAACGAAATCATTGCCGTCATCGCGGCAAAGGCAGGTTTTGCAAAAGCGGGAGAGCTGCAAAAAGCATAAGCGCATATGTTTCCAAATCGAAAAGCGGCGCGGTCTCGTGTGACCGCGCCGCTTTTTGCTTTCGTCCTGCGCCTGCCGGGCAGCGTATTCTGCGCTCAGCGCACCAGAATACGTGTGATCTCCCCGATATACATATCGTGATAGTCGTGATCGGCGTACCAGCGCGCGTCAATCGAGGCATCCAGAAAATTCTCCGGAGATACGGGCTGACGGCACATTTTCCGGCATATCAGCGCCGCGGACGCCTCGGCAAAATACGGCGCCGCACCGTCGTGCAAAACGGTCAGTCCTGCCGCGGCGATCTTGTCTTCCGTTCTGCCGGATGTCTTGCCCATGTAGGAGAGCATCCCGGCATATTTTGGTCTCTCAAAAAATGTCAGGGAAAAATCCTCCGACGCGTCGATAAACTCTTTGGTAAAGCGGCTTTTACGGACAAAGATAAACGCGGCGTTTTTGCCCCACATCACGCCGACGCCGCCCCAGGAAGCCGTCATTGCGTTGACGCGCCCCTCCCGCTCCGCGGCGATCAGCATCCAGTCCTGACCGATCCCCGTAAATGGATTGAATGAAAACTCCCCCGCTGTGACCTCATGCCATTCTCTCATAACGATCCCCCGTTCTGTGTACTCAAAGCAGTATATGCTGGCGCTCAGTTAAACTTGACTGTCCGGACGCGGCGCTTGATACGCACCATATCGCGCAGCATCCGCGCGCTGTCCCGGAAAAGATGCACCGTGGATGCGCGGTGATTGATGATCCGCACCGGCATCTCCCGGATCCGCGCGCCGAGCTTACCGGCAAGCATCAGCACTTCAAAATCAAAGGCAAAGCCGTCCGTCGCGCACTGCGCGAAAATCTTCCGTGCAAGCGGTCCGCGGAACGCTTTGAAACCGCATTGGGAATCGGACAGACGGAAGCCTCCCACCATGCAGAGCACGCGGACATATATGCCGGAGGCAAGGCGGCGCAGCGGCGTATAGCTTTCGTATCCGTCGCCGGAGAGGCGCCGGCTCCCGATGACCGCGTCCGTCTCCTCCGTAAACCATGCGGCTGCCTGCCCGATCACATCGGTGCCGTAGGCAAGATCGCAGTCGGTATAGAAAACAAGATCTCCGTCGGAGGCGAGGACCGCCGTCCGAACCGCCGCTCCCTTGCCGCGGTTATTCTCGTAGCCAACGACGCGCACGCCATCCAGTTTTTTCTCCGCCGCAGCGGCGCGCACCCGTTCCGCACAGTCGTCGCGGCTGCCGTCGTCCGCAAAAATGATCTCAAAATCCCAGCCGTGCGCGCGGCGCAGGGCGTCCATCGCCTGCCACAGCGCAGCGGCGGTATCCGCGGCGATCAGGGACTCATTATACATCGGAATACATACGGAAAGCTTCATTCTGACCCATCCTTCTCCGGCAGAGCCGTCTCCCAGCTGCCGGACATTCTGCGATACGCGTAGAGATCCGCCTCAACGGAAACCGTCATCGCGCCGGCAGCTGCCAGCCGTGCGCGCCCCTCCGGCGGAGAGCGGTAGTAAAACGGCGTCATGGCGAACAGCGCGTCCAGCGTCTGCTGATCCGGCAGGAAGACCTGCGTTCGGTATTCGCGCTTTTCGAGGAGAGAAAACCCCTCCGGGGTGCGCACCGGCGTATCGTTCGGACGCACCTCCTGATACAGCAGAGAGCGCATTTCCCACAAATGATGCGGGGCGGACGCAGCGACGATCAGGACTCCGTCCCGGTGCAGCGTGCGGTGCGCCTCCGCCGCCGGGATCGGGGCAAACAGGCTGAAAAACGCATCGAGCGAACCGTCCGCCACGGGGAGCGAAAAGATGTTTCCCGCGGCAAAGCATACGTTTGTCTGCTCCGGCATCGTCCGGGCGCGCCGGGCGCCACGCGCGGCTCCCTTTTTGGAAGCGTCGATCCCGCAGCCGTCCACCGCGCTGCCGCACACCGCGCCGAGCCGCCCGGCGATCCGGCAGGTGTGATAGCCCTCTCCCGCGCCCGCGTCGCAGAAACGAATCGTTTGATACGCCCGGGAAAGATGCTGCGCGCACAAATCGGCGGCAGCGTCGGAGATCCCGTCGTAGAAACCGCCGTCCAGAAAGCGCGCGCGGGCGGCAAGCATACCGCCGTCGTCGCCGGTATGGGCGTTTCCCTGCCTGCCCGGCGGCAGCAAATTCACATATCCTGCCGCAGCGATATCGTAACAGTGCCGTTTTCCCGCACGTCCCGCGCAGAACAGGCTCCCGCCCTCCTGCGAAAGCGGAGTGCCGCAGACGGGACAGCAAAGGAACTGACTGAACTTCATAACGCCCCCTCAGGTGATATAATCGATGAGAACCGCGTGCAGCGCGTACCGTCCGTCCGCCGTGAGGTTCGTACAGGTGGAAAGCGTGATGATGCGGTCGTCCTCGCCGACGGTCAGATCAGACGGGATACGGGAACGCGCCTTCATCTCGGCGGAAAAAGAAACGAAATCCTCCTTGGAGGTAAAGCCGGTCCGGATATATCCGGAGCTGGCGTTCGTGTCGTAGATAGAGAAGGGCTTATAGATATACACGCCATCCATGGTGTAGATGTAGATCAGCCCCTCTGCGAACACCTCTTCATCCAGAAATTTGGTCACATTATGGAACATCGCGCCGCCGTTGATGTTGTGCCCGTAAAACACCGTATTGAAATTGCGCATAATCATCGGATCGCAGCGATAGTCCGCAAAAATCGAACCGATCACCAGATATTCGCCCTTGTAGTTATGATTCAGATAGTACTCATTGTCGTCTCCCTGCACCACAACGTATTCAATCCCGGCTGCTGGAATGCTGATATAGCCGTAGACGTCGTCGTTGCGCTCCTTATAGGTACGCAGAACGGCGCGCAGCTTTTCCAGCTGCTCGCTGTACTCGGATACCGGCTCCTTTCCTTCCGCTTCAATCATCTCATTGTCGCGGATCCGCACGGAAAGCGAGATAAGCGCCGCGTCCGATTTATTTTTCCGCAGATGCGCGACGGCGCCCTCATCCGACTGCTGTACGCCGCCAAAGCCAAAATCCAGTCCCGCAGCGGCAAATTCCGCCGCAGCGGCGTCGTAGAGCTCAGCGCCCTTCTGCTTTTGGCGGAAATTATCCACCAGCAGCACGCAGCTCACCAGAAATACGCCGATGCAGATATATAAAAACACGCTGCGCACGATATCGGACGCCTTCTGTGCCGCCGTACGCACGGCTGGCTCTGTGGCAAGGCGGATATCCTCCGGCTGCAGCCGCTTGAGAGAGTTCAAAAACGGATCTCTGTCATAGTTCAGTTCAGTTTCGGCAACAAAGGACATTTCATCGTCCTCCTCCGTTCTGTCCGCGCGGCGGAAGCGGAGCCGTGCGAGCAGCTTGCCGTACCAATTCATCTGAAACGTCCTCCCGAAAATGTATGCATATTATTATATAAAATTTCGCGCGGTTTTACAAGGGATACAGCAAAGAGTTCTCCGTTTTTTCTCACTCTATTTACATTTTGCGCACGCGTCTCCCGCGCGCACGCCAATGACGCCGCGAACGGCACGCATATGCTCCGTCATATCCCCCGCCGGCGAAAAGAAAGGCGGCACAGCATAACGCCGTGCCGCCGGATGGAGGAGCCGAATATTTCCGCAGGCTTTATTCCACCGTGACCGATTTGGCAAGATTCCGCGGGCGATCCACGTCAAGCCCCATCTGCGCAGCCGTTTCATACGCCAGAAGCTGCAGCGCCGTCATGCAAGCAAGCGGCGCGTCCTCCTCATCCGCCGGGATCCGGACGAGCTCATCCGCCGGAATCGGGAATTCATCGGCGATCCCCGACGCGCACAGGCATACGGTATAGGCTCCGCGGGATTGCACCTCGCGGATGCCGGAGATCATTTTCCCGCACAGCGCGCGATCCGTTATGAGCGCGATCACCGGCGTTCCGCGTTCAATCAGCGAGATCGTGCCGTGCTTGAGCTCTCCCGCCGGATACGCTTCGCAGTGGATATACGAGATCTCCTTCAGCTTCAGGGCACCTTCGGTACAGAGATGGCTGTCTATGCCGCGCCCGATATAGAAAATATGCTCATGATGCAAAAGCCGTCCGGCGATCCCGGACAGCTGCCCCCGCAGCGCAAGCGCTCCTTCAAGGGCTGCGGGCAGACGCTGTGCAAGAGAGGCGCAGATGCGGCGCGCTTCCTCCCCCTCCATTCTCCCTTCCGCCATCGCAAGCCGAACCGCGAGCAGCTGCAGCACCACGCACTGGACGATATATGCTTTTGTGCTGGCGACCGCGATCTCCGGCCCCGCCCAGGTATAGATCACATGATCCGCTTCCCGCGCGGCGGACGAGCCGACCGCATTGACCAACGAAAGCGTGCGCACGCCGCGTTCCTTTGCCAGGCGCAGCGCGGCAAGCGTATCCGCCGTCTCTCCCGACTGCGAGATCAGAAGGACGAGATCGTCTGGCGCAAGCACCGGATCCCGGTACCGGAATTCCGACGCAATATCGACATCGGCGCGCAGCCGCGCCCACCGTTCGATCCAGGCGCGCCCGTACAGTCCGGCATGCATGGCGGTGCCGCAGGCGACGATGTGGATCGCGCCCACATTCCGGATCTCCTCTCCGTCCAGAAACGGTACGCCGAAAAAGGGCAGTCCGTCCCGCAGGCGCGAAAGAACCGTCCGCCGCAGTGCCTGCGGCTCCTCAAAGATCTCCTTCAGCATAAAATGCGGATAGCCGCATTTCTGCGCCGCCTCAACGCTCCAGTCCACCGTTTCCGCCGCCAGCTGTCTCTCTTCTCCGCCCTGTGCAAAAAAGCGCACGGACGTGCCGTTCAGGACAGCGACCGTATCCTCCGGCGGGCGGTAATACGTTCTCGTATACGAAAGAAGCGCGGGAATGTCCGACGCAAGCAGAGAGGCGCGCTCCGTCTGCGCCACAATGAGCGGGCTGTCGCGCCGCATGGCATACAGCTCATGCGGGCGGTCGTGGAAAATCACGCCGAAAGCAAAGGAGCCGCGCAGCTCCTTTGCCGCCCGGAAGAGCGCCTGCAGCGGGTCGCCGCATTCCGCATAGCAGCGATCGATCCAAAGGGCAGCGGCTTCCGTATCCGTCTCGGAGCGAAAGCGGCAGCCCATCTCCGTCAGCCTCGCCCGCAGGGAAGCGTCGTTTTCAATAATGCCGTTATGGACCAGCGTCAGCGACGGCGCGCTGTGGGGATGCGCGTTCCGGTCCGACGGAGCGCCGTGCGTCGCCCATCGGGTATGTCCGATCCCGCAGCTCCCCGCAAGTGCGGGGCCGGCGCGCAGCCGCTCGCGCAGCGCGTCCAGCCTTCCCTTCGTTTTTACGCTCACCACGCCGCCGTCCGTACACACGGCGATTCCCGCCGAATCGTATCCGCGGTATTCAAGCGCCTCCAGTCCCTTCAGCAGAACCGGGACGCAGTTCTCCTCTCCTACATATCCAATAATGCCACACATAGTATATCCTCAGCGGATTCGCATCCGCCTTCGCTTTCACCGCTCTTTTGTTGTACGGTCGCCCGTGTTTTTGTAAGCGGCATACGGCAGTCCGCTCTGCCGGAGAAACATCCGCCGAAAACTCGATCGTTTCTCTCCTCGTCAACTCCGTCGGGGAGTCTGGCGCTTATCGTTCTGTTTCCGTTCAAGCGAGCCGTGTCCCGATCACCTCCGCAATGTCCTGCGCGGCGCGCGCGATCAGAGCAGCATCCTCCCCTTCCGCCATCACGCGGATCAACGGCTCCGTGCCGGACGGACGAACCACAACGCGCCCGCCGTTTCCCAGCAGCGTCTTTGCCGCCTCGATCGCAGCCTTGACCTCGGGATCCGTATAGAAGCGCAGCTTTCCCTCCGCGGTGACGTGCAGATTCACCATGGTCTGCGGATATTTTGTCATCACACAGTTCAGTTCGGACAGCGTTTTCCCTTTGCGCCGCATGATGGAGAGAAGCTGCGCCGCCGTCAGCTGTCCGTCGCCGGTCGTGGCGAAATCGCGGAAGATTACGTGCCCGGACTGCTCACCGCCAAAGGAATAATCCTCCAGCAGCATTTCCTCCAGCACAAAGCGGTCGCCCACCTTGGTCGCCTCAAACCGGATGCCGTTTTCCTCACAGAATTTTCCGAATCCGAAGTTGGTCATGATCGTCCCGACCACGGCGTTCCGGTTCAGCCGTCCGCGCTCCTTCAGATCCAGCGCGCAGATGGACATAATCATATCGCCGTCTACCACGTCGCCATGCTCATCGACACAGAGGCAGCGGTCTGCGTCTCCGTCGAAGGCGACGCCGCAGTCCAGCTGGTGCTCCGTGACATACGCGGAAAGCGCCTCCAGATGCGTGGAGCCGCAGCCGTCGTTGATATTCACGCCGTCCGGCGAGGCGAACAAAAGCTGCACCTGCGCGCCCAGCTCAGAAAAAAGCGCCTGCGCCGTCGCGGACGCACTCCCGTTGGCGCAGTCCACCGCGATGCGCAGTCCGTCGAGCGAATACGGCACCGTGCTTTTGACATGGCTGATGTAGTCGCGGCATGCGTTCTCCGCGCGCGTGACGCGTCCAACGCCGCCGCCCGTCGGCAAAGCGGGCACAGCCGCACCGTCCAAAACGATCGCCTCGATGCGCTCCTCCAGAAGGTCGGGCAGCTTGAAGCCGTCGCCGCTGAATATCTTGATGCCGTTGAAATCCGCCGGATTGTGCGAGGCGGAAATCATGACGCCGGCATCCGCCTTGTATTTTTCCACCAGATACGCCACGGCAGGCGTCGGCACCACGCCGAGCTGGATCACATCCGCGCCATAGGAGCACAGCCCCGCCGAAACGGCGCACATCAGCATATCGGAGGAGGCACGCGTGTCCGCGCCGATCACAAACACGGGACGGCGGCGGCATCCCTCCGACAAAACGGCCGCGGCAGCGCGTCCGATGGACATCGCACGCTCGCAGCTCAGTTCCGAATTGGCGACGCCGCGTACGCCGTCCGTTCCAAAAAGTCTTCCCATTCTCAGTTCAGCCTTTCTCTCATCAGGTCTTCGGGGACGATCTCCCCGGCGTTTTTGTAGATTTGTCCTGCCGGTACAACGCCGCGCACACTCGACAGCGGATAGACGCGCGTACCGCGTCCGATCACCGTTCCCGGATTCAGAACGGTATTGCAGCCGATCTCGGCAAAGTCTCCAAGCATGGCGCCGAGTTTTTTCCGCCCGGTCTCCATCCTCTGCTCTCCGCAGCGGATCACGACAGGAGTGCGATCTCCTTTCACATTGGACGTGATAGCGCCTGCCCCCATATGCGCATGGTAACCGAGGATCGAATCGCCGCAGTAATTGAAGTGCGGCACCTGCGCACAATCGAACAGGATCGCATTTTTCAGTTCGCAGGAATTGCCAACGACTGCGTTTTTTCCCACGATGACGCTGCCGCGGATAAACGCGCAGTGCCGCAGCTCCGCATCCTCATCCACGATGCACGGAGCCAGAATCAGCGCGCTCTTCGCGACGCGTGCGCTCTTCGCGATCCAGATTCCCTCCTCGGGATGCGAAAAACGCGCCGGATCGAGCGTGCCGCCCAGCGCCTCAATGAAAGCCGGCAGCGTCTCCAGAGCCTCCCACGGATACAAAGCTCCGGAGAGGAGCGGCGCCGCGATGGTGTGCGACAGATCGAACAGCTCGCCTGTTTGTACAGAAATCATAAGAACACCTCCTTTCCGGTGTCAGAAGCACCGACAGCTATTATTATATGTGCACACGCGAGAAATTGCAATAATATAACAACAGAATTTACATTCTTTATATTTTACAAATCCTTTTTCATCATTATCACCAAAAAAGCCCGCGGACATACTGTCCGCGGACTTTTGATTCGTGCCGGAGTCCGTTATTTACTCGGGCGGTGGACGACTTACTCAGATTTTTCAGAATCCCAACAGCTTCGTCTCGACCTTTTCCCACGCGCCGCTCGCGGCGGAACGCATCATGGCGTTCATGATAAACACGGGACGGATGAATTCGTCGTAGCTCGTCTTCATGGCTTCGCCGCGAAGAAGCGCCTGCATATCATCCATTTCCAATGTAAAGCAGCTGTTTGAAAAGCCCAGAAGACGGGACTGCGACTCGTTTTTGCCGAAAACGGAAACATGATAGTAAGAACGGCTCAGTCCAGCAAAGGTGCCGCTGACGTCATACGACGCATACCGCGCGAGGAAGGACATCTGATCTCCGTTCCCGCCGGCGCACACGGACTCCACGTCCCCGCCGAACACAGTTGTCATAATCTGCACCAGATGCTGTGCATAGAAATAGAAACCGCCGTAAACGCTCTTCATCTGGATCGGGCAGCACAGATTTCCGCCGACGATCTCCCCCTCGGACGCATCGCGCACATAGGAGGCAAGCTCTTTCGTCTCAGGAAGCGAGGCGCAGACGGAGCCGCCGCACAGCCGCACATGATGCTCCTTCGCTTCCCGCATGAAAGCATACGCCTCCTCACCGTCGCAGGTGATCGGCTTATCGATGAACATGGGAATGCCGGAGGACAGATACGGCTTGGCATATTCGTAATGATGTTTGCCGTGACGAGCGGTAATCATGACGCCGTCGACGGCGCCTACCGCTTCATCATAGGATTTCATAATCTTCACGCCGAATTTGTCGTGAAGCCGCTCCGAGGCGTCCGCCTCCTCGCTGTAAACGCCGACCGCTTCGATATCCGGATACCGTCCGTCGGCAAGCATGGACAGAAAATGGGTTGCGTGAGAATTCTCCACGCCGAGAATCACGATTTTGTACATAGACATGCACTCCTCTCTTTCCGGGTCGAGCATATACTATCACAATTCTGTTTGCAAGTACATTGTTCGATAAATAAAAATACATTGCAAATTATCTATCAGATATTACATCACCAGCGCTTGCCGTCCTGGCAAGTTTTTTCTCTATTGCGGCGAACTCCGCGTCGCCGCGGATAAAGTCGTACACGGAATCCCTCATGTCCACAAGGCGCGCATGACTGGTATTATGCGTGTAATTTTTGGATAGCTCCCCCGGATCGTCCGTACAGCGATCCACCAGAAGAGATGTATGCCGCGTCACGCCGCGGGTGTCAAAGCGCACCGCCATGTCCGCCGCGTCACACAGCGCTGTAAGGCATTGCTCCCGTCTTTCGAGCTGCGCATACTGAAATGCAAGCTCGCTGTACCGATCGCTCAGGCGGTCCGCGTAAAAGCCGTAGTCGCCGTCCTCATACAGCCGTTTGTAGCTGTCGATGCAGAAGAGGATGATGCGGATCTTCTCCTCCGGAGAGTACTTTCCTTTCCAGCTCATAACGAGAGCATTCTGCGCCAGCAGATCCGTCAGCGTCATCAGATTGGACTGGCACTGCTGTACCGCCTCATCTCCCTCCAGAACCGTCGTCAGCAGTTCCCCGGAAGCGGTCCAGTAGCTGCCCGCCATCAAAGCATACCGTCCGGCAGCCTCCTTGTTTCCCATGTCGCTATACGCAAAGCACAGTGTCTGAACCGCGTTCTCCCGGATACCGGAATCCGTGCAGTTCTCGAGCAGCTGTTCGCCGATCTCGACGACGCGGGGAAGAAGAGAGGCATATCGGTCGTGCCGCGTGGTATACAGCATATACAGAGCGTGCATCAGGCACCGCTTCACCGTGGGGTTGTGCGGCATCTCGCGGGCTGCTTCCTCCCATAAAGCTAAATCCTTTTCACACTCGCCTCTGTTTGTGTACTCCCTGCTCTGCCTGCACCATTCCTCGAGGCGCGCCTGCACGCGTATCTGCCCGACGCCGAGCAGCTCGTCCACCGACACGCCGAAATACAGCGCGATCGCAGGAAGCAGCGTAATATCGGGAAATCCTTCGCCTCGCTCCCATTTTCCAACCGCCTGCGCGGAAATGGAAAGATGCGCGGCAAGCTGCTCCTGCGTGACGTTCTTCTCGCGCCGCAGCTTCCGCAGCGTGGACTGCATTTCGATATTCATAAAAGTACCGTTGCCTTTCTCTGACTTGTTCTGGATGAAACGCTTATCCTGACTATAGTATATCGAAAAAGGAAACGGTCCGCAAGAGACGCGCTGTTGGATTTCGGATGCTTTTGGCAACGGATGGTTGTCTTTCGCACGCAAAAAAGGCATGCGCCTGCTGCTTTCCGGTAAAAACGGACGGAATTCTTTTCGCCCTCCGTATTGCTTTCTCCCGCCGCATACGGTATAATACGGGCAGACGCATTCTTCCCTTTATTCTTGACGCACGGAGGCGTACTATGAAGCCCAGACTGCATATTGTTCCGACTTTTCATCACGACATCGCCTATCTGCGGCCGGAGTCCTGGTACCGCACGCGGGCGTTTGAAATTCTCGACCGTGCCCTTGCCATCATGGAGCAGGACGAAAACTATACCTTTACCGTGGAGCAGGTCTA
This sequence comes from Eubacteriales bacterium, assembly GCA_051867895.1. GTDB lineage: Bacteria > Bacillota > Clostridia > Oscillospirales > CAG-272 > SIG701. The sequence continues at coordinate 81,028 of JBJDZH010000024.1, read as the reverse complement.
TTTCTTCCGCGATTACTGGCGCGAGCGCGCCGACCGTCAGAATCAGCTGCGCGCCCTGGTAAAACGCGGGCAGCTCCACTTCTCTCCGGGATTCTGGGTCGTACCGGATATGTCCATGCCGTCGGGCGAGAGCCTGTTCATGCAGATCACGCTGGGACGGAGATTTTTGCGCGATAGCGTCGGATATGCGCCGCGAACCGCATTCATTGCCGACTGCTGGGGACACCACGCCCAGCTGCCGCAGATCATGCGCCAGGGCGGCTACGACTACTATACCTTCAGCCGCTGCATGTACCCCACGTGGGATATAGAGAACTACCGCTGGCAGGGACTGGACGGCACCGAGATCCGCACCCACTGGATGTCCACCGCCTACGCGGGCATCTCCTTCCCGGACAATGCCCGGGCTGTCAACGCCGAGGAGCTGCACTGGGAGCAGGCCTCCCGGGAGGGCATTCTGAAACTGGTGTGCCGCAACGCGGAGCACTGTGGAAACGACACACAGATCCTTCCTGCCGGCGGGGACATGCGGATGCCCGCTGCCTCCGCGCCGTCCATCGTGCGGGAGCTGCAAAAGGACGAAGGAATGCCGCCTCTTGCCTTCTCCGATCTGGATTCGGCACTGGATCAGATTGATTTCGGTGAGAAGCCGGTATTCCGGGGCGAGTTCATTGGCTCCCTGAAGGGAAGTTTTGCCGCAAATATCGATTTGAAGATCCGCAACAAGCAGGCGGAAAATCTTCTGTATTCCCTGGAGCTTCTGTCGGTACTCCGCCGCTCCTCCGTGGATTTTCTTCCCTTGTGGGAGACGGTTTTGAAAAATCAGTTTCACGATACCCTTTGCGGCACTCTCTGCGACGAAGCGCTGGCGCAGGCGCGCGCGGAATCCGACGCGGTGCTTTCCCGGATGGAGGAAATCCGCGCGGAATTGACGGGCGGGAAAGCAGTATACCGGAACGTCAACAACTTCCCCGTAACGGAGATCCGGGACAGTGCGGCAGGCGTGTACCATCTCCGTGCCGGCAGCTTCGGGGAGGCGGAAGCGGAGGCTCTCGCCGCAGAGGAAACATCGCTGCCCGCGATATTTGAAAACGAATTCTACCGTGCCGAGATCGACCGCCGCGGCTATATCACGGTTCTCAAGGAAAAGAAAAGCGGTGAAGCAGTCGTAAAAGCGCCGCAGATCCCATTCGGGAGTCTGCAGATGCAAGCGGACGGCGGGGACAACTGGGTGGAATTCGAGTATCCGTGCGAGCAGGATCCCTCCGTTTATGCCATCAATATTCCGGATCCCTATGACCGCTCCGCGCTGGCGACGCATGCCAAGGCGATGATCGCGCGGGACGGCGTTGCCACAGCGCAGGCATACCGGCTGGGGAACCGGGGACTGCGCATCGTCCAGCACGGCGCGCTCCGGTATTGGGCTACCGAAATTCCGTTCACCATAACGGTGACGTTCTGTGCAGATTCTCCGCGCATTGAATATCATACCACGCTGCAGTGCAGCTCCCGCCGGGTGCGCATCCGCGCCGCTTTTCCGGCTGCATGGCAGAAGGGGGAAATCCGCCATCAGATCCCTTATGGCATCGCACCGCGGGGAGAAGGTCCACAGGCAGCGCAGATGTTCATGGATTACGCCTCTGACGCGGCAGGTATCGCGCTGCTCAACCGGGGCATTCCCCACAATAACACGGAAAACGGCATCATGATGCTGACGCTCATGCGTTCGGTAGCCATGGAGTACAAATGCCAAAGCGGGGATTCCTACGGCCTGGGACGCACCTTTACGCTGGATTACGCCATCGTTCCGCATCCAGCCGGGGATGATCGCGAGATCTGGCGGCAGGCGCTTTCCTTCAACCGGCCTGTGCTGGAAAGCGGAGCGGACATACGGACAGACTTCGCTGTGGAGGGAGCGTTTCTCTCCGCAGTCCGAAATATAGAGGAGGACCTGTTTGTACGCGTATTCAGCGGCGTCGGCGAAGAGACGGAATGTACCATCCGTGTGCCGGACGGTTTCGACCGGTATGCTTTCACGGACGGATGTATGGAGTACACACAGTCGCTGCCTGTGTCGAACAGATGCATAACGCTCCGGCTGCATCCCTATGCGGTGCAGGGGATCCGGTTCATTCGCTGAAAAAGGATCGATTTCCCGCTGATGACAAAACGCCCGTTCCGCGCTTCCTCGCAGGAGGCGGAACGGGCGTTTTTCAGTTCGCCGGTTTTTCCTCCGGCGGCGCGGTCATTTCCCCGCTCTTGATTTTTTCGATGTTCTTGTTGTGCTCCTCCAGCGTAGCGGCGAAATACGTCACACGCGAAGAAGAGGAAACAAAGTAATAGTATTCTGTATCGGAGGGGTACAGCGCGGCGCGGATCGCGCTGGCGCTCGGATTGGCGATCGGTCCGGGCGGCAGTCCCTTGTGCGTATACGTATTGTATACGCTGTCGTAGGTCATGTCCTGCGCACTCGGCGTCACCCTCTCGCCGGTATCATGCTGGATCGCGTACACGACAGTCGCGTCGCTCTCCATATACGGATATACCGCCGGATTTTTCAGACGGTTGTTGAACACGGAGGACACGTCGAAGAAGTCCGACTGCGTGCCCGCCTCCTTCTCGATCATGGACGCGATGATGAGAATCTGATCGACCGTATAGCCGAGTTCCTCCGCCTTCTGCCTGTAGGCGCTGGAAAAAATCTCGTCAAAGCGCCGCAGCAGCTTGTCAATGACTGTCTTTTCGCTTGAGGCATTGTAAAACTCATACGTGTCCGGGAAGAGATACCCGTCCAGCCGGTAATAGCGTCCGTCCGGAATTCCGTTCTGCTCCAACTCGTCGACAAACCAGTAATCAAAATCGTAATGGTTGATAACGTCGATATACCCCTCGCGCGTCCCGATTCCTTTCGACACAAACAGATCGATGATCTCGTCCGTCGTATATCCCTCCGGAATGGTGATGCGGGAAATGCCGCTCGGCTTTTTCGGCTTGAACGCGGCAAGAAGCTCATCGTAGTTCATCATCGGGGAAAGGGCGTATTCGCCCGCGAGAAATTGACCGTCGTCCTTTTTGAAATTGGCGTACAGCTTGAACACCGTCGGGTATTTGATAATGTGATTCTCAAAGAGAAGCTCGGAGACGTCGTTGAGGGTCGCGTATTCGGGAACAGTGACCTCCGTAACGGTATCGTCCTTGACGAAGGCATAGATATCGTTTCCTACCAGAATAACAAAAAAGGAAAGAAACACGGACACGACCACGACGGCGACGATATAAGTCACCGCCTTGATAATGCTGATGATCGTGTTGCTGCCTTCGCTTTCGTCCTTTACCTCATCCTCCGGCGGCTCGGGCAGCTTATTGCGGCGGATATCGTGTACATCCGTCAGACGCGTTTCCGCGGCGCCTGCCGGAACGGCGGCGCGGATCCCGCTGATGTCCGTGATTCTTGTCGGTGCGGAGCCCTGTTCCTTTCTCATCCGTCCGGACGTGCCGGCGTCCGCCTGTTGAAACGGGATCGCCGGGGGAATGCCTCGCCGCGGCGCGGGGGAGGGTGCCGCTGTATTGCGTGCGGGCGCGGGTTTCTGCACAGGCGCGGCTACGGACGCAGTATTGCGCGCAGGCGCAGGTTTCTGCACAGAGGCGGCACCGGACGCAGCATTGCGCACGGGCGCAGATTTCTGCACGGAGGCGGCTCCGGATGCAGTATTGCGCGCAGGCGCAGATTTCTGCACGGGCGCGGCTCCGGCTGTAGCATTGCGCGCGGGCGCGGGTTTCTGCACGGGCGCGGAGACAGACGCAGCATTGCGCACGGTCGCAGGTTTCTGCACGGGTGCGGCTCCGAATGCAGCATTGCGCGCGGGCGCGGGTTTCTGCACGGGTGCGGCTCCAGACGCAGTATTGCGCGCGGGCGCGGGTTTCTGCACAGGTGCGGCTCCGGCTGTAGCATTGCGCGCAGGCGCGGGTTTCTGCACAATCACAGATTTCTGTCTGCCGGAGGCATCAGAGGACGCGCTGCGCAGCTGTGCACGCAGCGTATCTGCGTTCGTGCGTCCGGCGGCCAAAGCAGCGTCGCGGCGGCGTTTGGCGGCGAGAATATCGGCATTGTCTGCGCCGAGTGCGGCGTCGGAATGCTCCGTATTCCGGTTCGTTTCAAATTCCATATAAAGGATTTCCCTTTCGCGGATGGAGGCTGCCGGTTCTCATGAGATCATCAGGGTGAACACGACAGACATCACGATGTAGAGTATAAACGGCGGCGCCGCAAGTGTTTCCAGCGCACCGCCCGGCTCGTTTTTCTTTCTGCGGCGAACATACGGGGACGGAAGATTCGTGACGCCGTATCCCGCGTAGATCCGTTCTCCTTCCAGAAAAAGAAGGATCAGAGAAACGAAAAACACGCAGCCGAGAATAAAGACAAGCAGAGCGCCGCGCTCCGCAGGCGCTCCGGAAACTCTTTGCAGGTAACGATCCATCCACAGCGCCGCGATATTGTTCAGTCCATGCACAAGCATCGGGGCGAGGATGGAACGCGTCGCATACAGGATGAGAGACAGAATCACACCGCTGAAAAAGTAGGCGGGAAGCCGCACAAAGCTGAGGTGCATCAGCGCAAAGCACAGCGAGGAAGTCAGAACGGCGAACGGGACGCTGACCGATTCATATTCCGCCAGAATAATGCCGCGGAACAGAAACTCCTCCGTAAGCGCCGGAAAAATACAGTAGGCGAGCACGGCGTACAGATTGGCTCCGTACGCGGATGCCTCCGATGCATCCGCCTCCGCGGCGGATGGGAACAGGCTGTACATTCCCAGATTGATAAGCGCGCAGCCCGCAATCATCACCGCAAGCGCGAGAAGCATGAAAAAGATATGATTCAATCGGAACGGACGTGCGCGCAGGCGCGCCGCATAGTTTTTGCCGCGCAGGCGGCAGAAGAAAACGGAGGGCAGCGCATACACCAGAAGTTCAATGATGATAACCGTCAGGTACGGGTTCACGTCTCCCGCCGCGCCGGACGGATCGATGAACGCGGAAACGGCGAACAGCGCCAGAACAACGATCAGCAGAAACGGTGCCGCAAAGGCACTTTTAATTCTCACCGGTCATTTTCACGCCCTTCTCAGTCAGAAGGATGTTGACGGAAACGTCGTACCTGCCGCGCGGAACCGTGGGCAGGATATAATCGCTGTACACAACGCCGAGCGTGCAGCCGGAAAAAGCGGAAAGATAGCGGTCATAAAAGCCCTTGCCGTACCCCAGACGGTAACCCGCGCGGTCGTATACCAGGCCGGGAACAAAACAGACCGCGCTGCCGACGGCGGTGTCCGGATCGTACACGGGCGCGTCCGCGGGCGGCTCCAGAATGCTGTAAGCGTCCGGCGCAAGCTCACTGAGGGAGGACACCATATGATAGCGCATGGTGTGGGATTCCTTGTCGCAGCGCGGGAATGCAATTTTCTTGCCGCGCGCCAGCGCCTCCTTTGCGATCGGAGTGATATCGATCTCGTTTTCCATCGCCGCATAGAGGAGCACGTATTCCGCGTGGCGGAAGCTCACAAGTGAAAGGGCGGCGCGGCAGATGGCGGCGTCACGGCGTTCTTTTTCCGCTCGATCCATGGCTGCGCGCTTTGCCGCGTATTCGGCACGGATATCGTCTTTCTGTTTGCGGATCATATTCATTCGTACAAAATCGCGGCACGGAGTTCGTTCGCCGTGCTCTCTCCTTTCAGTGCTTCTACCAGCGTCAGAGCAAATTCCGTCGCGGCACCCATCGCCTGTCCCGTGATGATATTGCCGTCCCATGCACAGCAGCAGCCTTTGCCCTGTACGTCGGCGCCGGTCAGATACTTTTCAAAGCCGGGATAGCAGACGGCTTTTTTGCCCTTCAGCAGTCCCCGCTTGCCCAGAATCATCGGCGCGGCGCAGATCGCGGCGATATAGGCGTCCGCCTCCCCGGCGGCGGCAATGAACGCGTCTGTTACCGGGGATTCATCCAGATGCTTCGCGCCGGGCATGCCGCCGGGGAAGACGATCAGCTCGGGTTTATTCTCCGTCAGAGAAGCAATCGCCTCCTCCGCCGTCAGATCCGCCGTCACAGGAATTCCGTGGGAACCGGTCACAATTTTTCCTGTGACGCCCACTGTCACCACCTCCGCGCCTGCACGGCGCAGAAGATCCACAGGCGTCAGCGCCTCGATCTCTTCAAATCCGTCTGCCAAAAATAAATATACCATGTTTCACCCTATCCATTCTTCTTTCTACGATATCGGACGAACGCGGCGGAACAATGTTCCACCGTTTTGTGCATCCGGACTTACAGAGCAAGCACTGCACAGAGCTTTCTCTGGACTTCCTCAACGGAATACGGCGCCTGTCCGTCCGAGCACTCCAGAACGCTCCAGCCGAGTTTCCCGGCAGCGTACTGCAGCGCGTCATAACAGCGTGTGAGATACGCCTCGTCCGCCTCATGAATGTCCTTTTTGACGCCGGTCTCTCCGCAGCGGTTCTCGATCAGCTGCCGGGATACGTGCGGCGGCATGGAAAGCGCGGCGACCTGCGCAGGCTCCGGCAGTCCGAGCCGTCCGAACTCAAAATCCCACAGCCACGCAAGAAAGCTGTCCCATTCTGTGCGCGGGAGCTTCGCCAGCTGATGATACGCGTTCGCCGTCGTGTACCGGTTCGCGACGACGATCGTCTCCGGATCGTCCGCGTCGCGTTTCCAGTCCGTCCGGTAGCTGACGTAGCGGTCCGCCGCGTAGAACATGGACGCCGCGTAGGCGTTCGTTTCATCGGGCGAGGCGCCGAGTCCGCCGCCGAGATACAGCCTCACCAGCGCCGAACTTTCCGAATCGTAGCGTGGAAAGCTCAGCTCGCGGACACGACGTCCCTGCGCGCGAAGCCGCTGTGCGAGAAGCGCCGCCTGGGTACCTTTTCCGGAGCCGTCCAGTCCCTCTATTACAATCAGTTTACCCATTTTTTCTCCTGACCTGCGATTTCTTTCACGAATCCGTATCGCGCAGCACCATTTCCATAAACTGCTCTTTGGTAATGAGCACCTCGCGCGGCTTCTGCCCGTCCGGCGCGCTGACATAGCCGAGCTGCTCCATGCGGTCAATCAGCTTTGCGGCACGCCCGTAGCCGAGCGACAGCCGCCGCTGGATCAGCGAGGTGGAAATCTTGCCGCTCTCGACCGCCAGTTCGATGGCGGGGCGCAGCATCGGATCGTCATCTATCGGCTCTCCGTCCGACGCATCGGCGGAGCCGCCCTTCTTGCCGGATGAGATCGACGCGGCATTGCGCTCGACCTCCTCGATGGCGTTCCTGTCGTACTCTGCCTTTCCGTTGTTGCTTTTTATGAAGTCGACGACCTTCTCCACATCCTCCTCGGAAACATACGCGCCCTGCACGCGGATCGGCTTTGACGCGCCGACCGGGCTGTAGAGCATGTCGCCTCTCCCCACCAGAGCTTCGGCGCCGGCGCGGTCAATGATCGTGCGCGAGTCCACCTGCGAGGAAACGCGGAAGGAGATACGCGAGGGGAAATTCGCCTTGATAAGACCTGTGATGACGTCGACCGACGGACGCTGCGTGCCGATAATCAGGTGCATGCCGGCGGCGCGCGCCTTCTGCGCGATACGGCAGATGGAGTCCTCCACATCGTTTTTCGCGGTCATCATCAGATCCGCCAGCTCGTCGATGATAATGACGAACTGCGGCAAAAATTCATAGGAGGGATCGTTTTTCGTGATCTCGTTGTACGCCTTCAGATCGCGCACGCCGACCTCCTCGATCAGGCTGTAGCGGCGCTCCATCTCAGACACAGCCCAGGAAAGCGCGCCTGCCGCTTTCTTCGGATCGCTGACCACCGGCATGTACAGGTGCGGGATGCCGTTATAAATGTTCAGCTCGACCTTTTTCGGATCGACCATAATCAGCTTCAGCTCGTCCGGACGCGCCTTGTAGAGCAGGCTGACGATCAGGCTGTTGATACAGACGGATTTACCGGTGCCTGTGGAGCCTGCGATCAGAAGGTGCGGCATTTTGGCAACGTCCAGATAGACGTCCGCTCCCGCAACGTCCTCGCCGAGCGCCGCGGTGATGCGGCTCTTGGCGGCGCCAAAGCGCGGATTTTCCAACAGAGTGCGCAGATGGACCGTCTCCGCGTTCTTGTTCGGCACCTCAATGCCGACCGCCGCCTTGCCGGGGATCGGCGCCTCGATGCGTACGCCTGCCGTCGCCAGATTCAGCGCGATATCGTCCACAAGATTGGAAATGGAGCGGATGCGCGTGCCGGGTTCCGGAAGCAGCTCGTAGCGCGTGATGGTCGGTCCGCGGCAAACGTCCACGATCTTGGTCTTTACATGGAAATCCTCCAGCGTGCGTACCAGACGCGCCGCGTTGTCACGCAGCTCGTCTGCGGCGTTTTCGTCCCGCTGGGGATCCCCCTGCGTCAGCAGCTCGACCGGCGGGAATTGATATTCCGGCGGGGCGGGTGCAGCGGGAGGCGTTCCTGCGGCAGCGGGGGCAGGAGACGGCCGCAATGCAGCTGCGGGAACCAGCTTCTCGGTCAGATGCCGCCGCTCCACAGACAGCTCGATCTCCATCTCCGCGTCCTCTCCGTCCGCGCTCTCCTCCGGCGGCTGCTCCGCAGAGGCGTTCCGGAGCCGTCCGGCAAGGTCGTCGTCGTTTTTCTGCGAAAAAATGCGGGAGAGATCCAGCTCCTCGTCCGCCATGCCGGCGATACGGTCGCTGTCCATCACATCGTCGGCAGAACGCTCCGGCAAAATCGCCTCGTCCCACGGAAGCTCGTCCGCGTCCTCTGCATCTGCGTCCTCCGGCTCGAGGGGCTCTTCCTTCTGCACCTGAGCACTCGATGCATTCGCGGGAACGGCGCCGTTCTGCGCCAGCCGCTGCTGCGTGCGGCGCATGACCTCCTCGAAAATCTTCTCGTCGATCACGCCGTCGCCGGACTGCGCGGCAGACTGCGTCCCGGGCGCGGCGTCCGCGTTCCCGGTTTCCTCCGGCAGCTCCGCCGGCTCCGGCAGAGGAAGCTGCTCGCTCTCCTGCGGCGCGTCCTCGCCGATATCGACGTCCACCTCAAAATTCTTCTTTTTATTAGTAACAGGCAGCTGCCTGTTTCCAGCCGGAACAGGCTCCGCGCTGGGCGCGGGAACATTCGCCTGCCGCGCGTGCTCCGTCTCCGTGCGCGCTCCGTCGAGCACCGACTCCTGATAGCTGCGCGCACGCTCGCGGGACATCTTGATTTTGTACGCGATCAGCACCCAGAGCCCACGCGGCGTAATCCCGAACATAAGCAGTGCGAACAGAAAGAGAAGCGCAAAGAGAAGAACAAGCGAAAGGCTGCGTCCGAAGCCGCGCATCATGAGTTCACCGAGCACGCCGCCGACCGCACCGCCGCCCTCATGGGCAAGTCCCGCGCGGTAATGCTGAACGGGAGAGAGTGTCGCCGCTCCGCCGGTGAAAAAGTGGAGCATCACATCGCTCAGGCAGAAGGTCACGGTGAAGCAGACGATCTTCCACGGGATCATCCCGCGTTCGCTGTCCGAATGCCACATGAACGCCGCCAGAGCGAAGTACAGAGGCAGCGTATAGGCAGCCCCTGCAAAAAGTCCGAAAAGGAGGCTGCGCAGCCCTTCCCCGACGATGCCGACTCCGTCTGTAAGCAGACAGACCGCCGTAAACACCGCTGCGACCGCCCAGATGAACGGCATCAGCTGCGCGGCGAGACCGCTCACAGGACTCGCTTTCTTTTCCTCCGCCGGTGCGGCGGAGGAACGCGGAGCACGGGACGGCGTTTTCTTTGCCGCACCCGACGTTTTCTTTGTTTTTTTCCCGGAGCCCCGCCCTGTACGGGAGGCCTGGGAGGATGTTTTCTTTTTCTCTGCCATGCAGCTGTGCGCCGTCCGCCGTCGGAGGCTTCCTTTCTGATCGGTCTGCCGAAAACGTATGATATGATGCCGCGCGGCTCATATTAAGGAATATCCGCGCCGACTGTTTTCAAGCCTTATTGTATATGATAGCAGAAATTGCATGAAATTACAAGAGCTACGCGAAACATAGTTGCGGCAGATTCCGTTTTGCCTGACGCCGGGCAGGACGCAGAAGCGCCTTTTCTGACCAAAACCGACGAAAAGAGGAACAACTCATGCAGATACAGGTATCGTCCAAAGCAAAGCGCACGCTGCTTGCGCTCGTTCTCATCGGCGCTGCCGCCGGTTTTCTGAACGGGCTGCTCGGCGCGGGCGGCGGCATTCTGCTCGTATATGCGCTGAGCGCGCTGAATCCGGACAAATCCCCCGACGGCGTACGCGATAATTTCGCCGCCACCATCGCCTGCGTTCTTCCGATCACGGCGCTGTCCGCCGCCGTCTATACGGCAGGAGGGCGCGTGGACGCGGCGGCGCTGTCCCCTCTGATCCTTCCCGCCGCGGCGGGCGGGCTGTGCGGCGCGCTTCTTCTGGACAAAATCAACACGGCGCTGCTGAAAAAGATTTTTGCGCTGCTGGTCGTCTATTCGGGCGCCAGCATGCTGCTGCGCTGAGACAGGGAGGTTGAGAACATGGTGTATCTGACGATGGCGGCGGCATTCGGCGTGGCTGCACTGAGCGGCATGGGCGTCGGGAGCGCCGGATTGTTTGTCTCGTATCTGACGCTCGTGTGCGGCGTCCCGCAGCTGCAGGCGCAGGGACTGAATCTGATTTTCTTTCTGTTTTCCTCCGGCGCGTCCATGCTGCTTCACCTGACGCAGCGCACCCTACCTGCGGGGCGCGTGCTGATCGTCAGCGCCGCCGGCATTCTCGCCGCCCTTCCCGGCAGCTATGCCGCCATGCTTTTGCCGGAGGACACCGTCCGCCGCCTGTTCGGCGTCATGCTGATCCTCTCCGGCACAGCGGGGCTGCTCAGGAAAAGCACAAAAAAACAACCGAAATAGTCGCAAATTTGTTGACACCGCTATTTACAAAAGCGCCGGACTGTGCTATAATACAATACGGTTGTGCCGCAGACCAGGTCTCCGGATATAAGGCTTCGCATGGAAGCGCATTCACCCGCCGGTCGCTTCGTTTCGCGGTGTAATAATAATTTTTGAGGTGAAAAGCATGGACAAGGAACTCAAGCAGCAGATCATTGACAAGTACAAGACGCATGAAGGCGACACCGGTTCGCCTGAGGTACAGATCGCCGTTCTCACCTACCGCATCAACAATCTGAACGAGCATCTGAAGAGCAACAAAAAGGATCACCACAGCCGCCGCGGTCTTCTGAAAATGGTCGGACACCGCCGCAGCCTTCTGAATTATCTGGCCAAGAACGATGTGGAGCGTTACCGCGCCATCATCGAGAAGCTGGAGATCAGAAAGTAATTTCTGTGGCGCCCCCTGTCTGCCGGTTGATTGCCGCAGGGCGGCATGGACTCCGATGGAAGCAGGCTGCGGCAGGCTGTTTTATGCAGCGGCTTGCCGCAGCCTCTTTTATCACCGGCAGTGCGCAACGTTTCAGCCGCGCCGGAATTGCCGGAACGGCTTAGCTGTTAAACATCCGCCCGCCCGCCGGACGTGTGTTTAAGCGCTAAACCTTCCCCAATCCGCCGGCTGAGACCGCGCTGCGCGCCAGCGCGCCTCTCCCGTGTATCTGCGACAGCACGGTGCAGTGTGTTCCGGATCGCAAATATTATAAGGATTGGTATTACAAATGTTCGAGAATTACAAAACTTTCTCCTATGAGTTTGCCGGCCGCCCGCTTGTAGTCGAAACCGGCAAGATGGCGGGACTGGCAAACGGCTCCTGCCTCGTCCGCTACGGCAACACCGCCGTCCTCTGCTGTGCGACAGCCTCTGAGCGTCCGCGCGACGGCATCGATTTTCTTCCCCTTTCCGTGGACTTTGAAGAGCGGCTTTACTCCGTCGGACGCATCCCCGGCAGCTATAACCGCCGCGAAGGACGCCCCTCTGAAAAGGCGATCCTCACCTCCCGCGTCATCGACCGCCCGATCCGCCCCCTGTTCCCGAAGGATCTGCGCAACGACGTCAATCTGGCGCTGACGGTGCTTTCCGTCGATCACGACTGCTCGCCGGAGATCGCCGCCATGCTCGGCGCATCCATCGCGCTCTCCATCTCGGATATTCCGTGGAACGGCCCGATCGGCGGCGTTTTTGTCGGCATGACGGAGGAGGACGGCATCATCATGAATCCGACCTCCGCGCAGCGCGCCAGAAGCGTTCTGGAGCTGACCGTTGCGGCGACGGAGCAGAAGGTCGTCATGATCGAGGCAGGCGCCAAGGAAGTCTCCGACGACGACATGTTCAACGCCATCATGGCGGCTCACGCGGAAATCAAGAAGCTGCTTGTGTTCATCCGCGAGATCATCGCCGCTGTCGGCAAGCCGAAGTTCGAGTATCCCTCCTGCGAGGTGGATCACGAGCTGTACGAGAAAATTCAGGATTACTGCATCGACGCGGTGCGCATCGCGCTCGATACGGACGACAAGAACATCCGTGACGAGCGCATGGCGGTCATCACGGAAAACGTATACAATGAGTTTGACGAGGGCGATCCGGATACGCATCCGATGATCGACGAGATCCTCTATAAGATCCAGAAATTCGTTGTCCGCCGCTGGCTGCTCGACGACGGAAAGCGCGTGGACGGACGCCGCCTGGATCAGATCCGTCCGCTCGCCGCCGAGGTCGGACTTTTCAACCGCACGCACGGCAGCGCCCTCTTCACCCGCGGTCAGACGCAGGTCATGACGATCGCTACGCTCGGCTCCCCGACGGACGCGCAGCTTCTTGACGGCATCACCGAGGATACCGAAAAGCGCTATATGCATCACTACAACATGCCCGGCTACTCCACCGGCGAGGCGAAATCCTCCCGCAGCCCCGGACGCCGCGAGATCGGTCACGGCGCGCTCGCGGAAAGATCCCTGCTCCCGGTTCTTCCGAGTATGGAGGAATTCCCCTACACGATCCGTCTCGTCTCCGAGGTCATCAGCTCCAACGGCTCCACTTCGCAGGCATCCGTCTGCGGCTCCACGCTGGCGCTCATGGACGCCGGCGTGCCGATCAAGGCGCCGGTCGCCGGCATCTCCTGCGGTCTGATCACCGAGGGCGAGCGCTGGATGACCATGATCGACATTCAGGGGCTTGAGGATTTCTACGGCGACATGGACTTCAAGGTTGCCGGAACGCACAAGGGTATCACCTCCATTCAGATGGACCTCAAGATCGACGGTCTTACGCCCGAAATCATCCGGCAGGCGCTTGCCGTGACGCACAAGGGACGCGACTATATCATTGACGAAGTGCTTCTCAAGGCGATCCCTGCTCCGCGTCCGCAGGTTTCCGAGTATGCGCCGAAGATGATAACGATGAAGATCGCCGTCGAAAAGATCGGCGATGTGATCGGTCCGAAGGGCAAGGTCATTCAGAAGATCGTCGCCGACACCGGTGCCAAGATCGACGTGGAGGACGACGGCAGCATCTACATCTCCGGCGTCAGCCAGAAGGGGATCGAAGCCGCACGCGATATCATCGCCGGCATCGTATTCGAGCCGGAGGTCGGCGCCATCTACACCGGACGCGTCACGCGTATCATCCCGATCGGCGCGTTTGTGGAGTTCGCTCCCGGCAAGGAAGGCATGGTGCATATCTCCAAGCTGGACAAGACGCGCACCGAAAAGGTCGAGGATGTCTGCAACGTCGGCGACGAGATCCGTGTCAAATATCTCGGCACGGACGAAAAGGGCCGCATGAACCTCTCCCGCCGCGACGCCCTCTGATTTCACCCGTTTCCAAGACAGCGGAGCTTTTCCGCTGTCTTTTTTTGCATGCGCGCCGCCGCGCTGCAAAAAGCGCGAAATTCATCTTAAAACCATCTTAAAACATTTTCACTCTTTTTCTGTTTACCTTTCGGATTTCTTCTGCTATAATAAAAGGGATCCGTCAGAGAGCGCGGCGCGCCGCCGCACTGCGCGGATGCGTATTTCTTTGTTTCAAGGACGCCTCATTATGAATCAACCGCAGAATCATACGCCCCGCCGCCCGTCTGCCCAGCACAATGAATCCCCTGTGCAGCACGGCACCTATTCCGACGGTACGGGGACCTGTCTTACCTACCGGAGACGCCGCGCAGCGCCGCTCACCGGCGCTCTGCTCTGTGCGCTTGTCTTCTTTCTGGTCATACTGATCTGCATTCTGGTGATCTCCCAGAACAGGCAGCCGCAATCCCCCGCGCCTGCAACGGACAGCCCGCCCGTCTCCGCCGCAGATCCTCCCGAATCCACTCCAAGTCCGCAGCCGTCCATCATTCCGCACGACACCGTTACGCTGCCTGCCTCCGCCATCGCCGAGGGAAATCTGATTCTCGTCAACGCCGAGCATCCGTACGTCTTTCCGCAATCGCAGCCGCAGACCGTTCTCTACGGCAACAAATCCCCTGTGTATGTGCTCAGCAACGCCTCCATCTCCCTGAATACATCGCTGTTCCCCATCTTCGACGGGATGCTGGTCGATTTCAGCCGCGAAAGCGGCTGCAAGGAAGTCCTGGTCACAAGCGGCTACCGCTCCTTCGAATTTCAGGAGGAGCTGTACGATTCCCGCGTGAAGTCGCAGGGCGCCGAACAGGCGGCGCTGTATGTCGCGCTGCCCGGCAACAGCGAGCATCACGCCGGTCTTGCCGTCGATATGGTCATCTACAAGGACGGACGGCAGTATTATTTCCCCGACTACGAGGATGCCGCATGGCTCATCGAGCACGCGCCGGATTACGGCTTTATCCTGCGCTACACGGAGGATAAGCAGTCCATCACCCAATGTGCGCCGGAGCCGTGGCACTACCGCTACGTCGGAACGCCGCACGCCCGGCTGATTACGGCGCTCGGCTTCTGCTTTGAGGAATACCATGAATACCTGCATCAGTTCACCTGGGAGGGAACCCGTCTCCTGACCGACGGCGAAGGAGACGCCGCCGACGCCGATGCCGCCGCAGCGCTGCCGACGGACGGCTACATGATCTACTACGTTCCCGCCGCCCCGTTCGGAGGAGACACGGATATTCCCGTGCCCGCCGGCAGCGAATATGAAATTTCCGGCGACAACGCCGGTGGCTTCATCGTGACGGTAACGCTCCGCTGAGCTGACGCCGTCATTCCATATGCGCGCAACATTCATACAGCTTTTCATCCTTCTTCAAAAAACCATCACAATCCCCCGGTATAATAATAGGCGTAAAAGGAAAGCAGCCAAAGAAGCTGCCATGCGAAAGGAGCTATTATTATGACCGACATCAACAATCAGGAAAACAATGAGCTGAATCATACAGAACAGACCGATCCGCAAATGACCCCGGCGCAGGAGCCGCAGCTCCCCCCGCAGGAGCCGGCAGATCCGCAGCTCTCCCAGAACACGCCAGAGACACAGCCGGAAGACGCCGCTCACAACGGCAGCAGCTCCCAGCCTCCCATGCACACGCCGCCGGAGCACGTCTATACATCCTACAATCAGGCGCCCGCGCCCCATAAGGAAAAAGCAAAGAAATCCGGACGCAGCGGTCTCTCCGCAGGCGCGGCAGCCGTGCTCTGCGTCTCCTGCATCCTTCTCTCCTGCGCGTCCGGCTTCTTCGGCGCGTATCTCGCTACGGAAAAAAGCGGCGGCAGCACAGCGATCACTCCTGCGGAGCCAAGCGCAAGCGGCGGCTCCAGTGTGATCTACCAATCCGCCGCTGCCCCCGCAAACGGCATGTCCTCCTCCGGCGGTTCCTCCAGCTATTATGACGTTGCCAACGCCGTGAAGGACAGCGTCGTGGAAATCACGACGAATTACCGCGTCAACTCCTACTTCCAGTATGTCATGTCCGGCGCCGGCTCCGGCGTCATCCTGACCAAGGACGGCTATATTCTGACAAACAACCATGTCATCGCAGATACGGACAACAACAACAAGCTGGCTGACTCCATCACCGTTCGCCTGACAAGCGGCGAGGAATACAAGGCGACCGTCGTCGGTACGGACAAGGATTCCGACATCGCGGTCATCAAGATCGACGCTCCGGCTGCCCTGCCCTGCGCCGTTGCCGGCAACAGCGACAAGCTCGCTGTCGGTGAAGAAGTTATCGCTGTCGGCAACCCGCTCGGCGAACTGGGCGGTACCGTGACAAACGGCATCATCAGCGCGCTGAACCGCGAGATCAACGTGGACGGCACCAAGATGAATCTGCTTCAGACGAACACCGCCATCAACCCCGGCAACTCCGGCGGCGGTCTCTTCAACATGTCCGGCGAGCTGATCGGCATCGTCAACGCCAAATCGTCCGGCTCGGATATCGAGGGGCTCGGCTTTGCCATTCCGGTGAATGAAGCGATCCACGTCGCCGAGGAGCTCATCACGCAGGGTTACGTCAGCGGCCGGCCGTATATTGGCGTCGGCTTCTACGATGTAACGAATTATTCGCAGGCACTGTATTATAACCTGAACGGGCTTGGCGTATACGTCGTCAACCTGGAGGAAGGATATAACGACAGCGTATTCAAGCTCACCGACCGTGTGATCGCCGTGGACGGCAAGGAGATCTCCTCCAGCAGCGACATCGCCTCCATCGTCAAATCGCACAAGCCCGGCGATACGATCAAATTCAGCGTATACCGCAGCGGCAAGCTGATCGAGGTCGAAGCGACCTGCTACGAATACGTTCCTTCCACGCAGAATTCCCTTCAGTTTGAGCAGTAAAACAGAACAGGCGGAGCAGCAGTGCTCCGCCTGTTTTCTTTTATTTTCCCCGTTCCCGCCCTCGCAGGACGCCGGCACACGGTAGTAACAATGAAATATGCGTCATGCGGATGTGCATCATGCTGGGCGTTTTTGTGCCTGTGCGATACGCCCCGTTCCGCCAATGCTTTTGCGGCGTTTCCCCCGCCGCAGGGGTTGTGCCCGCCCGCCCGGCTACCGAACCGGAATCATTTCATCAGCTCGACTGTCCAGTTGAGTCCCTGAATCTTCACGTCCAGCTCGCGCAGCTCTCTGGAAAGCGCGTCAAGCTGCCGCTGGCGTTCCCGTATGTCCACCGTACTCCGGATCCGGATCTCCTTGTTGGAGTACCGGTCCACCTTCTCGCTCGCCGTCTGCAGAAACTTGCGCATGATCGAAATGCGCAGCGCCAGCATATCCTTACGCGCGATCATGGCGGTCAGCGTCTCTCCGTCCTGCACGACCGCGCTGTTCGTGCGGTTGATCGCCGTAATCAGCGCGGCAAGCTGTTCGGTATCCTTCTCCAGTTCCGAAAGAAGCAGCGCGGGATCCTCGGAAGGCTCGTCACCCTCCTGGACCTTTGCGTTTGCCTGGAGCCGCTCTCCGAGCTGTGCGATCCTTTTCTGCAGATCGGCGCGCAGATGCAGAGCTTCTGCCAGCTTCATCGCTCAGTCCCCCTGCCCGATCGTGATGGAGTATCCGAGATGTGCGGCCTCCCCCGCCGGCAGATGTGCGAGATCGCGCTTCGTCTCCAGATCGTCGATCTTTCCGTCGTATGCCGGAACGCTGGTCCACGGCTCGATGCACATGTACGGCGCCTCCGTCTGCGGCTTATGCCACAGTCCGAGGTACTTCATATCGTCATAGGAAAGCGTCACGGATTTCGCGCAGCAAACGGACCGGAGCGTGACCGACTTCGCCATATCCACAAGGAAAATGGCGTCGTTATCAAACAGCGAATGGCGGAGCTTCAGCCGGACGCCGTCCTCCAGCGGAAAAGGAACCGTATCGTCCGTCATCAGGCAGCGCTCCGTCAGAACGAGCTTGCGCGCAGGCGCCGCGGAGGCAAACTCGATATAGCAGTCCTCAAACGAGCCCTTGCCGCCGAGCGGGAGGTTGAAGCCGGGATGTCCGCCGACTGCATACGGCATCGGCGCATCGCTGCGGTTTTCCACCGCGTACTGCGTACGGATGGTATCGCCGTCCAGCGTATGTGTGATTGTGAAAGAGAAATGGAACGGATAGGAAGCGAACGTCGCGTCGTCGTCCGTCAGCGTCATAGAAACGGAGGACGGCGTCTTCTCCGATATGGTAAACTCCGCATGACGCGCAAAGCCGTGCAGGTTCATTTCATAGGTCTTTCCGCGGTACGTATACTTGCCGTCAGCCAGACGGCCGCAGATCGGGAACATGGTCGGCGCATGCTGCGCCCAGAATTCCGGATTGCCTCCCCAGAGATATTCGCAGCCGTCCTTTTTTCCGACAATGGAAACGATCTCGCACCCGACGGAATCGACGCTGACTCTGAGCTGTTCATTTTCGATGATGAAGCGCATAAAATCCTCCTGAAAATCTGTATGGTAAACCGGCGTTTCGCCGTGTCACGCAGGTTCGTCGCGGTTTTCCGCGCACAGCGGTCCCGGACTGCCGATGCTGCGTTCATTATAGCATGCTTTCCCGTCAAAATCAAGATTGCGTGCAAACATCTTGCATTCCGGACAAAGACGGTGTATAATGGCGCTGTATGATACCGTAAAGGAGGCGGGGGATCCCCCCGACCGATGCCATGATACGACTTCCATCTGTTTTTTCCTCCGGTGCGCTCTTCCAGCAGAACTCTGCTCTGACGATCCGCGGATATGCCGACGGCGCCGGCGTCACCGTGCGCCTTCTGTCCGGCACGCAACTGATCCGCGAGACATACGCCTCCGTGAACGGCGGACGATTCGCCGCCGAGCTTACCACCCCCTCCGCCTCGCTCCGTGAATATACGCTGGCGCTGACCGATGGGGACAGCACGCTGACACTGGAGCACATTCTTTTCGGTGAGCTGTGGCTCGCCTCCGGTCAGTCCAATATGGAATTCCAGAACGCTTCCATGCCCGGGTGCGATGCCTTTCTGCAAAAGCTGGACGGAATGCCGATCCGCTTCTTCCATCAGGATTATCCCAGGGGCGGCGGCGCTTCCGCGTTTCCGCGCACGCCGTCGGACGAGCTGGGCGGCGTCTGGGGCAGCACTGCGGACACCGCTCTGCTGCGCGATATTTCCGCGCTCGGCACCGCCTTTCTGCATGAGCTGTCCCACTATTTCCGCAACCGCATCCCCGTCGGCATTCTCAATGCGAGCTGGGGCGGAACACCGATCATCGGCTGGCTGCCGGAGGAGGCGGTGCAGAAGGACGCGGCGCTCTGCGCAAAGCTGGAACAGCTCGGCGTACCCGCACAGCTCCAAAACTGGAACGGACGGGGCGATACGAACTATCAGCAGCCGTTCGCACAGTATAACTGCAAGATCGCCCCGCTGCTCGGCGTCCGCGTGCGCGGCGTGATCTGGTATCAGGGCGAAAACGACTGCGGCGCGGAATTCAGCGCGCGCGTCTACCGGCAGTATCTCGCCTGCTATCACAAGGCCTACGCGGAGCGCTTCGCAGCCGACGCGCTCAATTTCATGATGATCTCTTCCCTGCTGTATCCCTGGACGTACGGAGCAAGCGGCGAGACAAATCTCGGATACCTGAATCAGGCGTTCATCGACACGGCGGCAGAGCAGCCGCATAAATTCGCGTTCATGCCGATCGCCGATCTGCCTCCGGTATGGTCGTACCATACGTCCAACCACCCGATCCATCCGGCGAACAAATACGACGTCGGCTACCGCCTCGCGCTGCTCGCGGAAACGAACAGCTACGACCGCGGTTCCCAGCGCACGCCCGCTACGCTCGACTCCTTTGAAAAGGACGGCAGCCGGCTGATCCTCCGCTTCAAGCACGCCTCCTCCGGTCTGTACGTCTGCGGCACGCATATCCGCGGCATGTACGTCGCGGGGAAAGACGGACTCTATATGCCGGCGGAATGCGAGATCCTCGCGCCGGACACGCTCGCAGTATGGCATCCGTATCTTGCCAATCCGGAAAACGCCGCCTACGGCTACGCCTCCTTTGAGGAAGGCATCAATCTTTTCGCCGGCGAATTCCCCGCCGCGCCCTTCGCGACAGAGCCGGAGAAGCGCATCGTCATCGAGGGGAAGCCGTGGCTGGATCTCACCCGGCAGTCCCTCTGGTGCGAATGCTGCCGCGCCAATGTGAACGACGTATTCTATCATCCGGTATGGCAGCCGCTCGGCGCGTCCGAGCTCTGCACCGACAGCGCTTTCACGCAGTGCGGCGGCAGCCTGCGCATCAGCTCCGACGACGCGGAATTCGGCGTTTCGGTCAAAGCGTACAAATACAACCGGCTGGATCTGCAGAACTACGCGGCGCTGCGCATCAAGCTGTTCAACGTCCATTCGCTGGACGCGCGCCTTTCCCTCGATTATGAGGGACGTCCCGAACCGTTTGAGCTTCCGTTTGTCCAGAAAGAGGATGCGGGAGATGGCTGGTTCTTTTACGAGGTACCGCTCGGCGAGCTGCCGGCGGGTGAGATCCGGCGCATGTCCTTCCGCTTCTCCCAGCCGGATACGCCGCTCCATTTCGTCAATCTGGAATCCCCCGTGCTGATCCCGAAGGAGTAAAAAGCTGCTTTTTCCAGAAGCCGGGCTGTAAAGCGGCTCTGTCTGCCGGCACGGCGCGCTGCCGTTTCTGCGGCGCACTTCCCGCAGACAGGAAAACGCACACCGAAAGGACGGAAAAAGAATGTACAGAGAACTGATCGCCGGACTGATTCAGGGAAACGACTGGGCACAGCTTCAGCCTCCCTGCCCGGACGCGGACATCGAGCGTGCGGAGAAGTACGTCGGATATCCGTTTCCCGAGGAATTGAAGGCTTTGCTCCGTGAGACGAACGGAGACCACTGGCTGCTCATGTCCGCGGACGAGATTATGGAGAATGTGAAGCTGAACCGTGAGATCCTCGCGGAAGCCTCCGAGGACGAGAAAGAACTCTGGGAAAAAGTGAACCGCCACATTTTCTTTGCCACAAACGGCTGCGGCGACTACTACTGCTACCGTATTCTGCCGGGCGGAGAAGTGGATACCGGAGCGATCTATCTGTGGGAGCATGAAACCTTTGCGCATCATGCCGTCGCGAAAGACATCCCCGGTCTGATTTGCAAGTATTACCATGATGAAGTGTGACCGCGCGTAGGGGCGGATAAACCGGAAAACCTTCCGGCACGAGAGCATCCAATGCGGCAAAAAAAGCATCCGTATGATTCCCATACGGATGTTTTTCTGTTTTATGCCCGGAAGAAGGCAGGATCCCGGTTTCAGTAGGAGCTGATCGGAAGCTCCTCGTTGTCCTTCCCCTTTTCGATTTTGCGGATCACGACGTAGTAGCTGTAATGGTCGTTCACCTCGATCTGCACGCGGTCGCCGACCTTGTGGCCGAGAATGGCGCGCCCGAACGGAGATTCCTTGCTGATATAGCCGTCAAACACGTCATTGCGGAGCGTTGTGACAATGGAGACCACTCGCTCCTCCTCTTCCTCCTCGTCGTACACCGTCACCTTATCGAAGAGCCCGACTGCATCCGCGTCGGAATCGATCCGGATCACGACCGCCGTATCGATCATCGCCTGCAGATACCGGATACGCCCGTAATTCTTGTTCAGCGCCCGCTTGACCGAATGATACTCGTCGTTTTCGCTCAGATCGCCGAGATCGCGCGCCGCCTTGAGCTGTTCCTTCAGCTTCGGCGTTACCTCGCTTTTGCGGTAGTCGATCTCCTCCTGCATCTTCCGTATGTCAACCTCTGTCAGTTCGTCGTGCATAATGCCGTTTCCTTCCCGGAGAGCGCCGCGCGGGCGCTTCCGTGTGATTGATAGTCATCATTGTAGCACAACGAGCCGCTTTTGTCAAATGACCGGTACGCCGGATACGATCACACGCGACACGCGGATATCATCGTCAAAGAACAGAATGTCCGCGTCCGCGCCGGGCGTCAGCCTGCCCGCGTTCCTGCCGAGCAGCCGCGCCGGATTCTCCGACGCCATGCGGACCGCATCCGCGAGCGGAATCCCTGCCTGTACGCATACGCGCACAAGCCGGTCCGCCGTGGCAATGCTCCCGGCAAACGCGCTGCGGTCCGGCAGTTTGCACACGCCGTCCTCAATGATGCACGCCGTCGAGCCGACGGAGGAGGTCTGCGCTTCCGTTCCGGTAACGCGCAGCGAATCCGTCACAAGAGAAACGCGGGAAACGCCCTTCAGCTTGACGATCAGACGGATCAATTCGAGCGGGAGATGACATCCGTCCGCAATGATCTCCACATCTACATCATCCCACAGATACGCGCACTCGATCACGCCGAGACGACGGAAGCCGTGGTCGCGCGTCACCGTGGACGTACACGAATACAGATGCGTAATCAGACGGCAGCCTGCTTCCCGCGCAGCCGCCATATCCTCGTATACCGCATCCGTATGCCCGGCGGAGGGCAGGATCCCGCGCGCTGCGATATAGCGGCAGAATTCACCGTCCGCGTCCCGTTCCGGCGCATAGCTCCAGCGGCGGATCACCTCCGGATAGGCCGCGCACAGCGCGGTGTAATCCTCGCGCAATGGCGCGGTGATGCAAGCAGGATCCTGCGCGCCCGCCTGACGAAGCGAAAAATACGGTCCCTCCAGATGCGCTCCGCAGAGGTGCGCGCGCGTTTTTCCTTCCTGCATCGCCTGCCGGATGGCGTCCAGAGCACGCCGCGTCACCTCGGGCGAGGAGGCGGTAACGGTCGGCAGGAGCGCCGTCGTCCCATGGGCGAGATGATAATCCGCCGCCAGTGCGATCTCCCGGGGGGATGCCGAACAGAAATCAAAGCCGAGGGCGCCGTGCGTATGCATGTCGATGAAGCCGGGGGAAACGTACTGTCCGCCGGCGTCCAGGACAGCGTCATGCGGCAGCTCCTGTTCCGTGACCGCAAAGATCTGCCCGCCGCCGAAATACACGGACGCACCCGTCCGCACTGCGCCTCCGTCGACGACACGACCGTTGATAATCCGGGTAATCACGGCAGAAGCGACGCGCTGTCCGCGTCACAGTACAGGGCGGCATTCGGATGCTGCCGCAGCGCCGCAGCGGGGCAATGCTCGTCGATTTTGTCCGTCGTGAGCATTTCCCGCACCGCCTCAGCTTTGGTGCGTGCAGGAACGGAGCAGAACAGATACCGTCCCCGGAGAAGCGTCGGGACCGTCAGCGTCAGCGCGTGCGTCGGGACATCCTCAAGACGCGCAAAGCAGCCGTCGTGTACCTGCTGCATCCGGCAGATATCGTCGAGCGGAACCGGCTTGATCGTCAAAGGATCCGCAAAATCCGCCACGCCCGGATCGTTGAAAGCGATATGTCCGTTTTCGCCGATCCCCATGCATACGATGTCCGTCGGGTATTCGCGGAGCAGCGCAGTGTAGCGCGCGCATTCCGCGTCGACGTCCGGCGCGCCGGAATCAATATAGAATACGCGGCCAAAGGGCGCGCGCTCAAAGATATGCTCCCGCAGATAATTTCCGAAGCGCTGCGGCGCGCTTTCGGGAAGTCCGATGTATTCATCCATATGGAACGCATTGACGCGCTCCCACGGAATATCCGGGTATGTCAGGAGAGATGCGAGCGTCTCGTTCTGCGACGGAGCCGCTGCGAAGATCATGTTGATCTCCTCTCTCTCAGAGAACAGCGCCAGCATCCGCGCATGAATGGCAGCGGCAGCAGCCGCTCCCATGGCGTCGCGTGTAGGATGAATCTCCACATGCAGCTTACCGCATTCAAACGTACGCATGTTCATCCTCCTCCGCACCGAAACGGACAGGCAGCGGGTTCTGCGCATGGCAGAACTCCTCGATGCGGATGACCTCCGCCGCCATCTCCGGACGCACATCCAGCGGCGTTCCCTCCAGAATCGCATCGTGCAGCATCCGGTAGAATCTCTCCACCGCAGCGTCAAACGACGAGCCGGTCACGTCGCCTTCCTCCGTGTACCAGTTCAGCTTTTCCGAGCAGTAAACCGGTGCGCCGTCCGCTCCGCTGAGAGGCGTGCGGATCACAGGACGGGGCGTCAGCTCCTCCGGGCAGATGTGACGGATCTTATAATGATTTCCGCTCATGACAAATGTACCGCGCGTGCCGCAGACCTTATACAGATACGGGCATTCCGCGTCGGCGGAATTGATCTCAATATCGGTCAGATGCCTGCCGGGCGCACTCAGAATGAGTTTGGCGTAATCGTCGCCGTCGCCGCTCGTCAGCATCGTGCCGAGGCGCGAGAACTCCACGCGGACCTCCGGCGACCAGTCGTACAGATCCAGCGCCTGACCGATCGGATGCGGTCCGGTGTTATACAGTCCTCCGGCGCAGAAGCACTGAAGCGTCTGCCAGTCCCAACGGCGGGAAAAACCGGAATAACGCATATCGATCTGGCTGATCTCTCCGAGGATTCCGGAACGAATCGTCTCCTTCATCTTCTGGAAATTCGGTGCAAACAGGGACTGATGAAACGCGGTGACAATCAGCTGCTTTTCACGCGCAATCCGGATCAGCTCCTGCGCTTCCCGCCATGTACGCGCAAACGGTTTCTCCGTCAGTACGTTGAAGCCGTGCAGCAAAAGATCCCGTGTAATCGGGTAATGCATATGGGAAAACGACGCGTTGACGACAAGATCGATATCTCGACGGGAGAACAGCTCCGTATAGTCGGAATACACATCACAGCCGAACAGCGTTTTCGCTTTCTCGCGGCGTTCCGGCAGCCGCTCAACGACGGCTGCGACCTGCACATACCGGTTGGCTTCGCTGCGGAAAAACTTCCCGTGAATATTCAGGCCGCTTCTGCCCTGCCCGATCACGGCAACTTTGATTTTATCCATATCTGTAGCTCACTCCTTTTTTAGAATAGCATCATCATAGCATATCACGATTCTCCATGCAATTGCAGAATTACTATTTTAAGATTGCATTTTATATACTATATTGCATTTTTCACACGCGCCGTTTATAATGGATACAGAGCACACGACGCACAAAGCATGCGATTTCCGAGGAAAAGGGAGGCGTATCATGTACTTTGATATCAGCGAAAGCGGTTTCCGCTGCGCGCATTCAGTGACCGAAGTCCCGGACGCGCGAACCTTCACGCGTCACGCGCATATGGAATACGAAATTCTGTTTTTCCGCACCGGCGAGGCGGACTGCGTCATTGAGCACTTCCGCCGCACGCTCCGTCCGGGCGAGATGGTGCTGATACCGCCTATGGCGTATCATTTTATTGCGCTGACCGGTACGTCGCCGTACGAGCGCACCGTGATAGATTTCACGGAATGCGCCGCGCCGTCCGCACTGCTCCACTCCGTGTTCTCCGAACCGCGCGTGCTCGATACCTCCTCCTGTCCGGAGATCACCGCTCTCCTTGCGCGCATGGACGCATACGCGGCGCGCTTTCCTGCTGCAGCGTCGCAGATGCTCCTGCGCAATCTGACGGCAGAGCTGGTCTGCCTTTTGAGCGAGACGGACAAAAAGAACGACTGCGCCGTCAGCGGCTTCAGCCGCGTGATGGAGGAAGCGATGCGGTATATCGACGAAAACATTGCCAGCATCACAGGGCTGGATGAGCTGTGCGCCCAGCTGTATGTCAGCCGCGCCTATCTGCACCGGATGTTTACGGAATCGCTCGGCATCAGCCCGATGCGCTATATCACAAGCAAGCGGCTCTGGCTTGCGCAGAGCCGTCTCCGCCTCGGCGAGAAGCCGACCCAGGTCTGTACGGCGTGCGGCTTCCGCGATTACTCCGCCTTCTATCGCGCGTACAAGGCATGTTTCGGCGTTACGCCGGGCGGCACGCGCGCAGGGCAAAGCACCTCCGTCCCGGGAGAGGGCGAATCTCCGCACTGAGCTTGCTTTTTCGTCGGATTTGTGATACACTGTATCCGGTCATTATCGCTGTCCGGACGCATCCGGAAGCACAAGGAGTCCGATAGATTGTATGCAAGCATCCTGCAATATGACGGAAGGCGCTCTCGCGCCGAAAATCCTGCGCTTCAGCCTTCCCCTGATGGTCTCCAATGTTCTGCAGGTTCTGTTCAACATGTCCGATATCGCCGTGGTCGGCTCCTTTGCCGGCCCCCGGGCGCTCGGCGCCGTCGGCTCCACCGCCACACTGATTACGCTGTTTACCGGCTTTCTGATCGGCCTCGGCGGCGCCGTCAATGTTCTGAGCGCGCGCTGCTTCGGCGCAAAAAACGAAAAGGGAATGCAGGAAACTGTGCATTCCGCGTTTCTAATCTGTCTTTCCATTGGTGTGCTTCTGCTGCTCGCAGGGCTTTTTTTCACGCCCGCGCTGCTCAGCCTGCTCGGCACCAAGGAGGAGCTGCTCCCCGGCGCCATATTGTACCTGCGTCTGTATCTGCTCGGCATGCCCGCCATGGCGCTGTACAATTTCGGATGCGGCGTGCTCAGCGCGGTCGGCGACACAAAACGTCCTCTGTATTATCTGCTCAGCGCCGGTATCATCAATGTTCTTCTCAATCTGCTGTTTGTCATTCTGTTTCATCTGGATGAGGCAGGCGTCGCGCTGGCAAGCGTCCTCTCCCAGTATATTTCCGCCGTGCTCATCATTCGGGCGCTGTTCTGCGCGCAGGGCAGCTGCCGGCTGCATCTTTCACATCTCCGCCTGACCCCGGAGCGGGCGGGCGCCCTGCTGCGTCTCGGCATTCCCGCCGGATTGCAGAACGCGATCTTCGCCA
Source organism: Eubacteriales bacterium (assembly GCA_051867895.1). Lineage (GTDB taxonomy): Bacteria > Bacillota > Clostridia > Oscillospirales > CAG-272 > SIG701. The sequence continues at coordinate 54,386 of JBJDZH010000024.1, read as the reverse complement.
TCGCCAATCTCTTCATTCAGGCGGGCGTCAACACCTTTGACGCCGTGACCGTGGAAGGAACGGCAGCGGCGGCGAACGCAGACGCGCTCGTATACGACGTGATGGCGGCGATATACACAGCCTGCGCCAGCTCCATCGGTCAGAATCTCGGCGCCGGCAAGCGCGATCGCATTCTGAAAAGCTACCTCATCTGCATGGCGATGTCCTTCGGCATCGGCGCGTTGCTCGGCGTCTCCCTGACTTTATTCGACCGTGCGTTCCTGTCGCTCTTCACCGGTGTGGAAGCGGTTCTGGAGGCGGGCAGATACCGTCTCCACATCATGGGCTTCTCCTACGCCTTCTCCGCCTTCATGGACTGCTCCATCGCCGCCTCGCGCGGAATCGGAAAAAGCGGAGTCCCCACGGTGATCGTCATTCTCGGCTCCTGCGTTTTCCGCGTTCTATGGGTATACACCGTATTTGCCTATTTCAGCACCATTGCCTCGCTGTATCTTGTATATATATTTTCATGGACGATCACGGCGGCTGCGGAAATCTTCTATTTTCTCCGCAGCTACCGGAGGCTCCCGCAGGAAGGCATGCGCACTGCCGCGCCGCAGCAAATGGATCGTCCCGCCGCAGCGGAACGGTAAGATGGCTCCGCCGCGCAGTTTTCAGCAGAGCAAGAAGGGATACCGCACAAAAGAAGCCGGCCGGCTTCCCGGTGCGATATCCCTTTTTCTGATTTTCAAACGGCGGTACCAAAAGCCATGCAGCCCCTGTCCGCACGCCTCTGTCAGAACAGCTTTTTCAGCGTGCCCATCAATCCGCGGCCGATGGACTTCCCGATCTCGCGCCCGATGCTTGTCATAGCTGCATCCGCTGCGCGGGAGGCGGGCGTCCGCCCGGCGGAAGTGCGGGAACGCACGCTCTTCTCCCGTGCCTGCAGGAGCTTTTCCTGCTCTGCGCGCATCTGCTCCTGTTTCTGCTGCTCGGTGATCCACTCATAGGCGGATATACGGTCGATCATGCGCTCATACTTTCCGAAAAGCCCGTCGGCGCGGATCGCCGTTTTCCGGCTGACCTCGTCGATCGTTCCCATGGCAGACTGCGGCGGCAGGATCATGGCGCGCTCCGTCACGGAGGGCCGCCCCTTTTCGTCCAGGAAGCTGACCAGTGCCTCTCCCGTACCAAGTTCCAGGATCGCCGCCTCCGTATTGAAAGCAGGATTGACGCGGAAGGAACGCGCAGCCGCGCGCACGGCGCGCATCTCCGCCGGCGTGTAGGCGCGCAGTGCGTGCTGAACACGGTTGCCGAGCTGGGAAAGCACCGCGTCGGGGATATCCGACGGGCGCTGCGTGATAAAGTACACGCCAACGCCCTTGGAGCGAATCAGCTTGACGACCTGCTCCACCTTTTCCGTCAGCGCTTTCGGCGCGCCGTCAAAGAGCAGATGCGCCTCATCGAAGAAAAACACGAGTTTCGGCTTTTTGCAGTCCCCCTCCTCCGGCAGCTCCTCAAACAGCTCGGCAAGCATCCACAGCATAAAGGTGGAATACAGAAGCGGATTCTGCACCAGTCTGGCGCAGTGCAAAATATTGATATAGCCGCGTCCGTCCGCGTCCGTCTGCATCCAGTCGGAAAGCTGCACATCCGGTTCACCGAAGAACAGATCGCCTCCCGCGTCCTCCAGGCGAAGAAGGGCACGCTGGATGGCGCCGGCGGACTGCTTGGCGATATTGCCGTATGTATACTGAAACTCCGCCGCGTGATCCGCTACGTAGGCGATCATGGCGCGCATATCCTTCAGATCCACCAGAAGCCAGCCCTTATCGTCCGCCACGCGGAAAGCAATGGACAAAACGCCGGTCTGTATCTCCGTCAGGCCAAGAAGCCGCGCGAGCAGCTCAGCGCCCATTTCACTGACCGTTGTCCGCACCGGATGTCCCTGCTCTCCGTATACATCCCAGAAGCGGACAGGGTATGCCCTGTAATGAAAATCTTCCTGGGCGATGCCGAGCTTTTCCAGCCGCCCGCGGACGGCGTCGCTTTCCGTGCCTGCTTCGGCACAGCCCGCGAGATCCCCCTTGATGTCGGCAAGAAAAACCGGGACGCCCGCGTCCGAGAAGGATTCCGCCATCACCTTCAGCGTAACGGTTTTTCCTGTGCCGGTTGCGCCGGCAATCAGTCCGTGCCGATTCGCCATCTCCGGAAGAATGCACGCCTCCGCTTCTCCTTTGCCGATCAGCAATTTATCCTGCACCAGCATGGCAGAATACCTCCCCTTTATTTCTCACGGTATTTTTTGTTATATATCTGAATTATTATATCAGTATTCAGAAGAAATGTCAAATCCTACAGCGGGATTTGTGGAGGATTCTTTGTTTTTCCGTGGCCGAAGCAGTGTGGAAACAAAACGTTCACATACCGCCTCTTGTTTTTTTCCGCCGTATCCTCTATAATAGGATATACATGGGGGAGGCGCGTCCTGCGTTTCCGCGACAAATATGCAAGTATAAGGAGAAAAAGCAGTGAATGAAGTCAAAACGCCCAAAAAACCGCTGATTTTTTACTACGCCATCGCGATGCTCATTCTGCTCCTGTTCAATTTTCTGACGCTGCCCCGCCTCTTGGAACGGCAGGTCAAGGAGGTCGACTACGGGACCTTCATGTCCATGACAGAGGAAAAGAATATCGGCAAGGTGGAAGTACAGGACAATCAGATTCTCTTTACCGACAAGGCGGAAGAGAACATATACAAAACCGGTCTCATGAATGACCCCGGTCTGACCCAGCGTCTCTTTGATTCCGGCGCGGTCTTCACAAGCGAGATCGTGGAGGAAGCCTCGCCACTGCTCAGTTTCCTGCTCTCCTGGATTCTGCCGATCCTGATCTTCATCGGTCTCGGACAGTATCTGACCAAAATGATGATGAAAAAAGCGGGCGGCAACAACTCCATGATGTTCAACATGGGGAAAAGCAACGCCAAGGTGTACGTGAAATCCTCCGACGGCATCAAATTCGCGGACGTCGCCGGCGAAGATGAAGCGAAGGAAAATCTCGCCGAAATCGTAGACTATCTGCACAACCCGCACAAATACGAGGAAATCGGCGCCTCCATGCCGAAGGGCATTCTGCTCGTCGGTCCTCCCGGCACCGGCAAAACCATGCTCGCAAAGGCAGTCGCCGGTGAGGCGAACGTTCCCTTCTTCTCCATGTCCGGCGCGGAATTTGTGGAAATGTTCGTTGGCATGGGCGCGTCCAAGGTGCGCGACCTGTTCCGTCAGGCAAAGGAAAAGGCGCCCTGCATCGTGTTCATCGATGAGATCGACGCGATCGGCAAAAAGCGCGACGGGCAGCTCGGCGGCAACGACGAACGGGAGCAGACGCTCAATCAGCTGCTCACCGAAATGGACGGCTTTGAAGGAAAGGGCGGCGTCATTATCCTGGCGGCGACGAACCGTCCGGAATCGCTGGATCCCGCGCTGCTTCGCCCGGGACGCTTCGACCGCCGCGTGCCGGTGGAGCTGCCCGATCTGAAAGGGCGTGAGGAGATCCTCCGCGTTCACGCCAAAAAGATCAAAACAGACCCGAACATCAATTATACGCAGATCGCGCGTATGGCATCCGGCGCGTCCGGCGCGGAGCTCGCCAATATCATCAATGAAGCGGCGCTGCGCGCTGTGCGCGACGGACGCGCCTGCGCCACGCAGTCCGATCTGGAGGAAAGCATCGAGGTCGTGATCGCCGGCTACCAGAAGAAGAACGCCATCCTGACGGACAAGGAAAAGATGATCGTTTCCTATCATGAGATCGGTCACGCGCTGGTCGCCGCCAAGCAGACCCATTCCGCGCCCGTGCAGAAAATCACGATCGTTCCGCGCACCTCCGGCGCGCTCGGTTACACCATGCAGGTGGACACGGGCGATCATTACCTGATGAGCAAAGAGGAGCTGGAAAACAAGATCGCCACGCTGACCGGCGGACGCGCCGCTGAAGAGCTTGTGTTCGGCTCCGTTACGACGGGCGCATCCAACGATATCGAACAGGCAACCAAGCTGGCACGCGCCATGATTACCCGCTACGGTATGAGCGACAACTTCGGCATGGTGGCGCTGGAAACGGTCACCAATCCGTACCTTGGCGCAGATACGTCCCTCTCCTGCTCCCTGGAAACCCAGTCGCAGATCGACCGTCAGGTCGTGGACATGATCGGAGCGCAGCATAAGAAGGCGCTGACGCTCCTGCAGGAGAACCGCGTGAAGCTGGATGAGCTGGCAAAATTCCTCTACGAAAAGGAAACGATCACCGGCGAGGAATTTATGGACATTCTCGGTGCTTAAAGACGCATCATGCAAAGAGGCGCTGCTGCACCGAAAAACCGGAGTCCGGGTTTTCCGGACTCCGATTTTTTGCATTCTCCTGCGCATGCGTCCCTGTATCGCCTCCCGACGCAGGCTGCTCCCTTCGTCAGCGATCCATCAAAAAGGACGGAAGGCATTTCTGCCTTCCGTCCGTATATATGCCGTTTTTCGGACGTTACCGTATGTATCCGGGATTCTCCCTCCGTCCGGCGCCGTCTGAAGCTGCGTTTCAGAGAACGAATGTCTGTCCGGGCGCGACGCTCGCCGTCTGTCCGTTGATGGTAAACCAGACCTCGGTCGCCGTAGGATTATAGACCATCGTGCGGTCCACGCTGACCCGCAGCGAGCGCACGGCGTTGATGTAATCCACAATGGCGATGTTGGACGCGTACCACGTATCCGGACGGTGCGCGGCTGCCTTGGCAAATTCCTCGATCAGATCCCAGTTTACGTCATTGTTGAACTCATAGCTGTGCCCCCAGACATACAGCAGCTTCATGCGGTTGTACTTGTCAGGCGTATAGAATGCGTTCAGCTTATCCATAATGCCGCCCTTGTGGTGACAGGTCGGATGCCACGCCATGAAATCCTGCGGCAGTCCGAAACCGTTCGTCGCCTGCGTCGTTCTGGAATACTCCATGCCCGCGGTACGGCAGAGCGCAATGACCCGCGCGTCGTAATTGCCGAACGGATAGGACATGCCGCGCACGACGTAGCCGCACGCCGCCTCGATCACCTTGCGGTCCTCCACGATCTCTTCGATCACGGAAATATCCGGGTTATCCGTCGGAAACGGATGCGTTACCATGTGGCAGGAGATCTCATGTCCTGCGTAGATCTCCCTGAGCTCGGAACTCTTGACGACGCCCGGCTTGTCAAAGCGCGCGGAATTCAGATGGAACGTGCCGACCAGCCCGTTGTCCCGGAAGATCTGGGCAAGACGGATATCGAAATCGCGCCCGTCGTCATAGCTCATGGTAATGCAGTGATGATTCCCGCCGGGGAACAGATCAAACTTGATGACGTTCATATAAACAGCCTTTCTCCGTTCACTGGGAACGGGTTCTCCGCTTTCGGCTGCGGAGTCAGCCTGTATCGTGCATATCATAGCACAGCAATATGAACGTTTCATGAACGGGAACGCTGATTTGACAAATCGCTCCGTTTCCTGTATAATTCGGTATGCAATTCATCAGACGGAGGGCGGACATGACGCTGACTGCCGGACAAACCATTGAGCTGACCTTTACCGATACTTCCCTTTTAGGCTGCGGCGTTGCGTGCTGCGGCGGGATCGCCGTCTTCTGTCCCGGCGTTCTCGCCGGAGAAACGGCGCTCGTCCGCATTACGGAGGTCAAAAAGAAATACGCACAGGCGAAGCCGGTGCAGCTGCTCTCCGCATCGCCCGACCGCATTGCACCGGACTGCGATGCATTCGGGCAATGCGGAGGCTGCGTATTCCGGCATGTCCGTTACGAGGCGGAGGCGAAAATCAAGGACAGAGCGGTGCGTGGCGCGCTGCGGCGCTATACCGGCGGCGCACGCATCGAGCCGATCGTCACCGCCGCGCCGGACGCATACCGGAATAAGGCTGTCTTTCACCTCGCCCCGGACGGCAGCTTCGGGTACTATGCCGCCGCGACCCATGATATCCGCTTTCCGCACGACGGGAGATGCCGCCTGCACGCGGCGTGCATGGACGAAATGGCGCGCTTCACTTCCGGATTTCTGCGCGGGACGGCAGAGGTGGCGGAGGCGGGTTTCTGCGCGCTCTCCATACGCCAAAGCACAGACGGCACATGCACCGCCGTACTCCACGCGCGCGCCGCAAATTCTTCGGCGCAGTCGTTCGCACGGCTCTGGGCGAACGCCGTCCGGTGCCGCTTTCCGCAGATCACCGGCGCCTTTTTCGGCATCGGGGAGCCGGGAGATCCCTCCGCGCAGCTCTCGCTTCTGTCCGGAGATCCGTATCTGCACGATACCTTTCTTTCCCTGAAGCTGCGCATTTCTCCCGCCGCTTTCTATCAGGTCAATCATACGGTCGCGGAGGCGCTCTGCCGCACGGTCGCGGACTATGCCGCCCTGCAGCCGGGGGAAACTGCTGCGGACCTGTACTGCGGCACCGGCATTCTCGGCATGACGCTCGCCGCACAGACGAAAAGCGCCTCCGTCACCGGCATCGAGATCAATCCGGACGCCGTGCGGGACGCGCAGGCAAACGTAGCGGAGAATCAGCTTTCCAATATCCGCTTCCGCTGCGGCGACAGCGCCTCTGCCGGTCAGGAGCATAAACACTTCGACTGCGTGGTGATCGATCCGCCGCGCCGCGGCTGTTCGCCCGAAATGCTGCGGACGCTGACGCGTATGGCGCCCGAGCGGATCGTTTACGTATCCTGCAATCCCGCTACACTCGCGCGGGATATCGCGCCGCTGGCGTCGGAAGGCTACCGTCTTCTCCGCGTGCGCGCCCACGACATGTTCCCTCGCACGGAGCATGTGGAGACGGTATGTCTTTTGTCCAAACAATAATCGACGCAGCCTATTGAAGCTGAGCTGGATATGGACGAGCTGGATTTGACCAACGCGGAGAAGAAGGCTACCTATCAAGAGATTAAGGATTATGTGCTGGAACAAAGCGGCTTGAAAGTCAGCAGCCTGTATATCGCGCAGGTGAAGCAGAAGTGCGGTATCATCGAGCGTGAGAATTATAATAAGCCGAAGTCCGAAGATGCCGTACAGCCCCAATGCCCGCCGGAGAAGGAAGAAGCGATTATGGAAGCGTTGGAATATTTCGGGATGATTTTGGGAGCAAAGCATGAAAGTAGAATATGGTCTTCCGCAGGATATTGATGCATGGATGGCGCTTGTGGAAGAAGTAAGATGGAACTTCCCCGGTTTGGAAACACAGGAGAAGCTGGACGAGCATAAAGCCACCGTCCTGAAATTCATGAGCAAACGGCAGGCTGTCTGCGTAAAGGAAGAAGGCAGGCTCGCCGGCGTGATGCTGTTTTCAAGAGGACACAACATGATCTGCTTCCTTGCCGTCTCGCCCGACTATCGCCGGCGCGGTGCTGCTTCGATACTCATGGATGAAGCTCTCCGCAATTTGGACAGGACAAAAGAAATATCCGTTTCCACGTTCAGAGCCGAGGATGAGAAAGCCCCTGCCCCAAGAGCGCTGTATGAGAAATACGGGTTTGTCGAGGATGCGCTGATCGAGGAGATGGATTACCCGAATCAGAAGTACGTTCTCCATCCTGTCGGCGCGGAACGAAAAGAGAGACAGATTTCCATCAACAAGATGGTGCGTGAGCTCCGCAGTATTCTTTCGGATTGCGGAGCGTCGATTTATCTGTATGGCTCGTCCGCGCTGAATGATTTCAGATTGGGCTGGAGCGACATTGATATTCTGGTTCTGACCGAAAAACAGATCGCAGAAGAACAGGCACAGAAGCTTGTGGGACTTCGGCAGGCAATGCTTGAAAAAGAACCGGGCAATCCTTATTACCGTTCCTTTGAGGGTGGAATGCTCTCATGGGATGCGTTCCTGCATGGGAAAACTGACCGGGTGGTATATTGGGGGACAAGCGGAGAGAGAATTGATTCCAGCTATGAGTTTGACAGCTTCGGCATGACAGAGCTGATCGAAAGCAGCGTATTACTTTATGGAAAGGATATCAGAACGCAGCTGAGAGCTCCCGCTTTTGACGATCTGCATGCCGGTGTAAGACGCCGCTATGAAACGATAAGGACGTATGCGCAGAAGACCGGACGCAGCTTCTATTCCTTCGGCTGGATGCTGGATATAGCACAGTGCATCTATACGCTTCGCACCGGCAAGATTATCGCCAAAACCGATGCAGCAGAATGGGCGCTGAAAAACAACCTCTGCCCCGATCCCGATGCACTGGAATTGGCTCTGAAAATCCGCAGAAGTCCGTTGGAGTACCGCGAAAACAGACAGGTCCTCGAGGATACAAAAACGCTTGCAGAGCCAATACAGCGCTTTGCGGACGTTCTGGAGAAGGAACTCATACGAGCACAATATACAAATGTAAAAGAATAATTTCGTGGAAAATGTGTATTGCAAAGCTGTATATTCTTTGCTACACTGTATATACAAAGAATTATAGGAAATTATTATCATTTCATATGTTTTGCCTTGTTATGATATATAGCAAAAAATCGTGATGACATGGATAAAAGTCGCAAATGTACGAACAGCAATGAATACATAGGAGGGGAGTCCAATGGGTATCTGTGAGGAATAGAGAACAATTATTTTGACGCATTACTCGAAACAGCATGGAAAACAACTGAAAGGAAAGAATTATGAAAAAAATTGTTGCTTTTGTTCTTGCTTTTTCGCTCGTATGTTGCGTACCTGCCGCGCTTGCAAATTCAGGTGAACTGTATAATGTTCAGTCATTTATAGGATGGTGTATCGAATGTCAGGACAATGTGCTGTGCGATACAGGCTATGCATACTCATTTAGAGATTATGATGACCAAAATCACTTGGTCAGTTTGCATGAAATAACATATTGCGAACAAGGACATGTAATTAATATCGAGTTTGCAACCGATTCACTGGAGCCCCATTCCTACAATGAGAATCATATCTGCTCTGCGTGCGGACACGCTGAATAATATAGCTTCGTTTCCATCAAAGAGAGGGCTCCACCCTCTCTTTGATGTATCCCATGAGCTTTTTGGGAGGTGCCATATGAAACGATTTCTGCTGTCGCTTCTCACTCTCGCCTTTCTTCTGCCGGCGATGGCATCGTGTCGGAAGACGCCCGGTGATACGCCCGACAGCGCGGGCACGGATATCCTCCGTCCTCTCGAAACGATCACGCTAACCAACGTCTGCCGCGGCGATTTCACGCTGTTTCCCGAGGGATTCACTGCAAGTACGTCAAAAGCCTTCCTGTACGGCGGGCAGTTCTATATCCCGGGCAGCATCACGCAATCACAGGCCGACCCCCGCCGTCTCTGCTGCGTTTTATCTCCTGAGGACGGATCGGTGTCGTGGTGGGACATTCCCATGTTCACGCAGCCCACCGACGAAATGGAATGGACTTCCTGCCAGAACCTTGCGCTTGGGGAAAACGCATACGCCATCGTGGAGTACAATCTGCACGTGGATACCCGCACAAACAAGGTCACGCGGATCGCGTATCAGCTGACCGCCACGGATGCGGAGGGAAATATCCTGTATACCCGGGACCCCGAAACACTGGTACAGCAGCGCGTCAACCCCTATACCGGCAATGCGGATTCGTATGCCTTTCATCTGGCTTCCATGCACTACGGTGCAAACGGCACGCTGTATCTGGTAACGGAATACTCCGTCATTGCCCTGTCCCCAGCTGGCGAAAAACTATACGAGACCGGTGCAGGCATCTGCATCGACAATGTCCTGCGGACTGCCGACGGCCGGCTCCTGGTGCAGTACACCCAGGCTCTGGATAGAAAAACGCTCTTCGCATATATGGACGACGAGGCGAAAGGCTTCTCCGAGCCCCTGACTCTCCCGGACCCGGGGTTTGAAGAGTACACGCTGCTGTTGGGAGAGGGATATGATTTCTATTTTCAGACCACGGATGGACTGTACGGCATGAACGCGTCGGATCCCGCGCCCGCCTTGCTCTGCAGCTGGAAGAATTCCGGGATCAGCGCTTCCTCGATCCGGCAGCTTCTGATTCTGTCGGAGGATATCTGGCTGTGCGTCATCCAGGATCAACTTATCGGCACGGATCCGGAGTATGCCATTCTGCGCCGTGTTCCCGGGGAAGAGATCGCGCCGAAATACATCGTCACGCTGGGGGACGACACCTCCAAAATCGACTTTACGCCGTATGTTTCAAAATTCAACCGCCGAAGCGACACATACTATATCGTGATCCGCGATTATCAGCTTCTGAGTCAGGAAGGCGGTCCTACGCTGCAGGAGGATATTCTGGCAGGCAATGCACCGGATATCATCTGTTCTTTCAGCAGGAAATCCATGGAGAATCTTGCCGGGAAGGGAGCGTTTGCCGATCTGAACCCCTATCTGGACGCGGATCCGGCATTCCGTACAGATCTGCTTTCCTGCGTACTGGAGCCGTATGAAACAAACGGAAAGCTGTACGGACTCGCTTCAAACATCGAGCTTTACGGCATGATCGGCAAAACGGAAAATCTGCCTGCACCCGAAAACTGGACGCCGGATGCGTTTTTCGCACTGTTGGATGAGGCGAAGCAGAACGGCGCTGTCGCCGTCACAGACACCTCCCGGCAGGAGATGGAAAGAATGCTGATCTATTACAATCTTCCCACCTTTATCGATTATGAAACCGGGAACTGCACGTTTACCTCCGAGCTGTTTCTTGCAACGATCTCGTATCTGAAGGAGGTTCCCGAACAGCGGACGGTTCTGAGCGAAGTGCAGGATCTGCGGAAAGGCTATCGGGAAAACAAAGTCCTACTGGATGTCAATTCCTATCTGGGCAGCTTCGATGCGTATCTGACACTGCGCGCCCAGTTCGGCAACGCATCGCTCACCTGGCTGGGTATTCCCACCCCCGCCGGCGGAATGCCGATTCTGCATGTGTTTAATTCCTATTTTCTTGCAGACGACTCGCCGGTGAAAGAGGGAGGCTGGGAATTCATCCGGTATATGATATCCGAAGAGCTTCCTCTTTTCAACGGAGGGATTTCCGAATACTTCCCCGTCACCAGAACGATGTTCTCAAGGCAGGCAGAGAAAGAAAAAAAGCTGTATCACATTTTCGCCCTTGACAGCAAAGCGCACTCCATGATTGCCTGGGACGGAGTGAACATCCCGCGGGCATATGATCCGAAAACGCAGATCGCCGCGTTTCTCACCGACGAGGATGTACAGTTTATCCTGAATCTGCTGGAAAGCCGTGCGATGTACACGAACGCACGCGCCGCAACAGACGAGACGGTGACATCGCTGATCGCCGAGGAGCTGGCGGCTTACTACGCCGGGAACAGTACCGCCGAAGAAGCAGCCCGGCGAATCCAGTCCCGGGTGTCGATCTGTCTGGCGGAGCGGGCAGGGTAAGAAAACGCCGCAAAAAACCATGAGCATCCGGCAGGCGAACTGCACTCGGATGCTCATGGCTTTCCTGTTTTCCGCCTATGGGTTTCCAGCTCCTGCCGCGAGGGCGCAGCGCTCTCCGATGGACAGGATCAGACGCTGCCCGCTGCCTCACAATTGAGAAGGAAGCGCCCTGCCGGCGCCACGTCTCCGGAACTGCGGCACGGAGTATAAAACGATCAAAAGAAGAAATTGTAAACATATCGGAACAATCCGCTGCCGCTCTTGAAAAAGCGGAGAATATACGATACAATATACGGGAAATATCCGGCACGCGTGCAGGGACAGAGGGAAACCAAAGCACCGGACACGGGACTGCCCTCCTGTCACACAAAAACGGATGCAAAAAAGGGAAGCCGGAGAGAAGGATGCCAATGAATATCCTCGTAATCGACGCACAGGGCGGCGGGATCGGAAAGCTGGTCGTCGCCGCAGTCAAACACAGCTTCCCGCAGGCAGAGATCACTGCCGTGGGAACCAACAGCACCGCCACCGGTACGATGCTGAAAGCAGGAGCCGATCACGCCGCCACCGGTGAAAACGCGGTCATCGTCGGCTGCCGCAGAGCCGACGTCATCATCGGTCCCGTCGGCATCGTCATTGCGGACGCGCTCTACGGCGAGATCACGCCGGCAATGGCGCTGGCAGTCGGGCAGAGCCGAGCAAAACGCCTGCTCATCCCGGTAAACCACTGTGACAATATCATCGTCGGCGTCGCAGACCTATCGCTCGGAAAGCTGATCGAGGAAATTCTGCGGGAGCTGGACAGTCTGGCGAAATAAAAATATCAATCCTGCGCTGTATCTCTTGATTTTCGTGCAGCGCTGTGGTATACTGTAGTTGCTGCGGCATGAAGCCGGGCATGAAACGCAGAAGCGTTTTTCGCTTTCCCTGTCCGGCTGTCACGCAAACAGACAACGTATGCTAAGAAGGCATACAGTTTTTCCGACGAAAAGCTGTATGCCTTTCTGTTTGCCCCAACGGATGCCCAGCAAATCACACATAATTTCGGAGGATACAGAGTATGGCATGTTTTCTTGTCCCGGTCGCAGAAGCGATCGTCACCACCGCTGCCGCAAAGGTAATGAAGTCCAAGGAACAAAAAGAAACGGCAAAGGTCGCTCCGTCGGACGGAGCCGCCAAGGACGCCGCAGTCAGATTCTCCACGAAGCTCGGCTGGCTGAACCATATGCTTTGGGGAGGCTCTGCGCTGCTCTGCTTTGAGCATATCTGGCATGGCGAGGTGGTTCCGTTCTTCCCGTTCCTGACAGCTGTTGAAAACGGAGAAACGGTTGAAATGCTTGCGGAAATGGGCAGCGCAGGCGTAATGATGGCTGTTCTTGTTACAGTCATATGGGGAGGTATGCTTGCTGCTTCTTCTTACATGGAAAAGAAGGCGCTTCGTCCCACCAAACCCGTGCAGGAGAGTGCATAAGGTATGACACTTTTAACTACCGTATTTGCGGCAATTATCTGTACGGTCATTTGGTATAAGGACGCATGGGAAAGCGAAATGAAAGTCGGCGTTCTTTGCTGGATGTACTGGGGTGCATCCGTGATGTGGCTTGTGGATGCAATCTTTGAGTATGCAGAACTCGGAGCGGAATTCTTTACACCTGCTCCTACGGACATGCTCAACGATTTTTACCTGGGTCTGTCAGTGGTAGCCCTTGGTTTGATTATCTGGCTTGTGATTCTGCTTGTGAAGGATCCAAAGGGCGTTGTCAGAGCAACATTGTTCAAAAAAAGTAAGTGACATGACAGAGCGGTTCTGTATTAAACGCAGAACCGCTCTTGTCTTACCGAAGAATAACATGAAGATGAATGAATTCTTTGCCGCGCACCCCAAAGCAGCCGTCGCCTTTTCCGGCGGGGTGGATTCGGCATATCTTCTGTATGCCGCCAAGGAGAACGGCGCCGAGATACGGGCATACTATGTCAAATCCGTATTCCAGCCGCAATTTGAACTGGAGGATGCTGTCCGTCTGGCAGAGCAGCTGCAGGTTCCGATGCGGATCCTGACCGCCGACGTTCTTTCCTCCCCAACTGTCACCTCCAATCCGCCGGACCGCTGCTATCACTGCAAGCGCCTGATCTTTGATGCGATCCGGAGGGCGGCGGCAGAGGACGGATTTTCCGTGCTGCTGGACGGGACCAATGCGTCCGACGACGCCGCGGACCGTCCCGGAGTGCGCGCCCTGCAGGAGCTGCAGGTGCTGTCTCCCCTGCGGGAATGCGGACTGACCAAGGATCGGATCCGCAGCCTCTCCCGGGAAGCCGGACTGTTCACCTGGGACAAACCGGCATACGCATGCCTTGCGACACGGATTCCCACAGGCGATCCGATCACCGAAGAAAAACTGAGCGCCACGGAAGCAGCGGAGAATTTTCTGTTTTCGCTTGGCTTGAAGGATTTCCGGGTGCGGCGGATGGGGACTGCTGCAAAACTGCAGATTTCCGCCGCACAGCTCGGAACCGTGATGGAAAACCGGGAGAGAATCCTTGCGGAGCTGAAGCGGTACTATTCCGCTGTTCTGCTGGATTTGGAGGTGAGAAAATGAAAACGGAAATCAAAGCGATCCTGGAAGCAGTACAGAACGGCGGGATGTCGGTGGACGACGCGCTGCTCGCCATCAAGAAGGAGCCCTTTGAGGACATCGGCTACGCAAAAATCGATACGCACCGCGCGATCCGGCAGGGCGCTGCGGAAGTGATTTACGGCGCCGGCAAAACAGCGGAGCAGATCCTCGGAATTGTGGAGCGCATGATGCAGCAGGGACAGAAGACCATTCTCATCACCCGGCTGTCTCCCGAATCCGCCGCACACGTCCGCACGAAATTCGATCTGGATTATCACGCGGACGCCAGACTGGGTATTCTCGGTCCGCTTCCCGTCCCGAACGGCATCGGAAAAATCGTCGTGGCGACCGGCGGCACCAGCGATATCCCCGTTGCGGAGGAGGCAGCGCTGACGGCACAGGCGCACGGAAATGAGGTCGTTCGCCTGTACGATGTGGGCGTGGCGGGGCTGCACCGCATGCTCTCGCATCTGGATGAGATCATGAGCGCCAGCGTCATCATCGCCATCGCGGGGATGGAGGGCGCTCTCGCCAGCGTCATCGGAGGACTCGCGGATTGCCCGGTGATCGCCGTACCTACCAGCGTCGGTTATGGCGCGTCCTTCCACGGATTATCCGCGCTTCTGTCCATGCTGAACTCCTGCGCCAGCGGCGTGTCGGTCGTCAATATCGACAACGGCTTCGGCGCGGGCTATCTCGCAAGCATGATCAATCACATGGAGGCAAAATCATCATGAAAACACTGTATCTGGATTGCGGCATGGGCGCGGCGGGCGATATGCTCACGGCGGCGCTGCTGGAGCTGTTGCCCGACAGCGATGCATTTCTCCGGGAGCTGAACGGGCTGGGCATCCCCGGCGTCACCTTCGCGCGGGAGGTCTCCGTGAAATGCGGAGTGCAGGGGACGCACCTCACCGTCCGGGTAAACGGCGAGGAGGAATCTGAAGAGCTGTACGGTCATGGGCATGAACACGAGCACGAACATGAGCACGAACATGAGCATGAACATGAGCATGAACATGAACATGAGCATGAGCATGAGCATGAGCATGAGCATGAGCATGAGCATGAGCATGAGCATGAGC
>JBJDZH010000024.1:0-39168 GCA_051867895.1 Eubacteriales bacterium | reverse complement strand
ACGAGCACGAGCACGAGCATGAGCACGAGCATGAGCATGAATATGAATATGAACATGAGCATGAGCACGAGCACGAGCACGAGCACGAGCATACGCATGACGGCGAAAATCACGCCCATCATCATCACCACAGCGGACTGCACGATATCCGGCACATCGTCTGCGCACTGCCCGTGTCCGACAAGGTTCGGGAAGATATTCTGGCAGTTTATTCGCTGATTGCAAAAGCAGAAAGCCATGTTCACGGCGTTCCGGCAGAGGAGATCCATTTTCATGAGGTCGGCACGCTGGACGCCGTCGCCGATGTGACTGCCGTGTGCCTGCTGATGGAGCGGCTCGCGCCCGAACAGGTGATCGTCTCCCCGATCCATGTGGGCAGCGGACATGTCCGGTGCGCCCACGGGATTCTGCCGGTTCCCGCGCCCGCGACAGCGTACATTCTGCGGGACGTCCCGATCTACGGCGGCGGAGTCAAAGGCGAGCTCTGCACTCCGACCGGCGCAGCGCTTCTGAAGCATTTCGCATCCGCTTTCGGTGATATGCCGGTCATGAAGGTCTCCGCCATCGGATACGGGATGGGCAAAAAGGACTTCACCGCCGCCAACTGCGTGCGCGCCCTCTACGGGGAGACGGAGGAAGCCGGAGGCGCCATTGCGGAGCTTTGCTGCAATCTCGACGATATGACGGCGGAAGCAGTCGGCTTCGCGGAGGAGCGGCTCTTTGCCGCAGGCGCCCTGGAGGTCTATACTGTTCCCGCGCAGATGAAAAAATCCCGTCCGGGTCTGCTGCTCTCCGTCATGTGCCGCACGGAGGATACGGACCGGATGGTTCGCCTGATCTTCCAGCACACGACGACGCTCGGCATCCGGGAGACGGTCAGCCGCCGGTATACGCTGTCCCGCTCCATACAGGTCAGCCGCACGGAATTCGGAGATGTGCGGAAAAAAGTATCCGCCGGGTACGGCGTGACCCGGGAAAAATACGAATATGAAGATATTGCCCGCATCGCGCGGGAGCAGGGGCTGAGTCTGAACGACGTGCTCACCCGGCTCCATCCGCAAGAGCCGTGAACGCACGGAACGAAACGCATGCCACGCTGGAAAGCCAGCTCGGGAATCTGCCCTGCCTCATCACGGATACGGAGGAAATGTTCTGGCTGCGGGAATCGGACGATTACGCCAGCCGTGTCCGGCTCGGCAATCTGCTTGCCGCACAGTACCGCTTCCGGGACGCGGCGGAAGCCTACCGTCAGGCAGCCCGTATCCGCGCGGACGACCCGATGCTGTATCTTCGGCTGGGCGGAGCCTGCCTGACCCTGCTGCAGTTTGAGGAGGCGGAGAACGCCTACAGAAAATGCCGCCGGCTCGGAGGGACAGCCAGAACGCTCGCATATCCGACAGGCGTGCGCCACTATCTGCTCGGCGAATATGACCGTGCGGCGGACCGCTTTGCCAGTGCGCTTCCCTGCCCGGACGAGGAAGCAGTCGCCATGCTCTACTGGCATGCTTTGAGCTGCCTGCGCGCCCATACGGAGGACAGGCTTTCTGATGCCTGCCGTGCGGATATGCAGGTCGGTCATCACCGCGCGTACAAAGACGCACTCGAGGTGATCCTTGGAAAGGTCAGCGCGGAGGACGCCTTTCAGCGAGCGGAGCAGACGCCAAACGCTCTGGACGCAGTGATCGCCCTGTACGGGATCGCCATATACTGGGAGGAATGCGGCAGGAAAAAGGAAGCACTGCAGGCAAGAGAAGCGCTGCTGGCGCGAAGCTCTGTCTGGCCATGCGTCTCCTATCTGGCTGCGTGGAACGATCGCCTGCATGGGATATGATTTTCCGCTTCCGGCGTGCGTTCCCGCTGTATCGAAAAAGCCGCCCTTTCTCCCGTTGGGAGAGAGGGCGGCTTCATTTTCCGCCGCGCGGAGAGAACGCATGCGCGCCGCATTCCGTCAACGCAGCTTACCTGCCGCAGTAGATCTCGATGGCCCGTGCGGTAAACTCCGCCGTGCCGCTGCCGCCTGCCCGGTCAATATTCTCCCGGAAGCGGTCGTCGGAGACGTACATCTGTCCCAGGCTGAAGAGGATCTGCGGCGTGCAGCGATAGTAATGCGCCGTGATATACTGCTGCAGCTTTTTTACAGCTGCCTGCACCTCCGGTGCATCCGGCGGCAGCTCGCGCATGGCGCCCAGCGCAGCGAAAAGCTCCGTCATTTCCTCCGCCTCCCTCTCCGTTTCTTTCTGCGTCTTCTTCTCCGTTTTCTTCATATACTCTCCGTATGCCTCGGTATTGCCCCATGCGCGCTTCGCCTCCGCGGCATATTCCTCCAGTCTGCTCTTGTCGAACGCGGAAAAATCCATCGTATTCACTCCTGTCTGTAAAGTTTCGCGGGCAAGGCGGATCAGCCCCCGGATATGCTCCTCCTGCAGTTGGAGCAGACGGATCTGCTGCTCCAGGGCGGCGCGCCGGTCAAAGTCCGGATGATCCAGAATCGCGCCGATCTCCCGCAGGGAAAACCGAAGCTCCCGGAACAAAAGAATGCTTTGCAGCCGCTCCAGCGCCGCGTCGTCATACAGCCGGTAACCCGCACTGGTGACTGCGCTCGGCGCAAGCAGTCCGATCTCGTCATAATAATGCAGCGTGCGCACGCTGACGCCTGATATGCGGCTGACCTCATGTACTGTTTTCATCTGTTTTCCCTCCCGCCTGTTTTATGATACACCATAACGCTGCGTCAGAGTCAAGAGGCTTTTGAAATATTTTCTTACTTTCCATGCAGTTTTTTCTGGCGCGTCCGTTTTTCCCGGATGTGCTCTTGCCATCCGGCAGGCGCTGCGGTATAATGTATGCCAAAGGACGCTGTCAGCGGCGGCGCACCTGCTTTTCTGAAAAGAGGCTCATCTCATCATGTGGATTGCGTTTGCATTTCTGTCCGCCCTGTTTGCGGGCGTGACCTCCATCCTCGCCAAATGCGGTATCCGGAAGACGGACTCGACCGTTGCGACGGCGATTCGGACGTGCGTCGTTCTGGTCATGTCTTTGCTTATGACGCTGATCGCCGGCTCCTTTTCCGGGCTTGAGGATATCGCGCCGCGGACATGGCTGTTTCTTGTTTTGTCCGGGCTCGCAACCGGCGCCTCCTGGCTTTGCTATTTCCGCGCGCTGCAGCTCGGGGACATCAATAAAGTCGTCCCTATTGACAAATCCAGCACCGTACTGACGATCCTTCTGGCATTCATCTTTCTGCATGAAGGGATCACGTGGCTCAAGGCCGTATGCATCGTGCTGATCGCGGCAGGCACCTTTTTGATGATCGAAAAGAAGCAGCAGACCGCTGTCAACGGAAAAAGGACATGGCTGATTTATGCCCTGCTTTCCGCCGTATTTGCGGCGCTCACCTCCATACTCGGAAAAATCGGCATCGAGGGCGTGGAATCCAATCTCGGGACAACGATCCGGACCGCCGTCGTTCTGGTCATGGCATGGTGCATGGTGCTCGTCACCGGCAAGGGAAAAAAGATTCGTGAAACGCCCAAAGGGGAGCTTGGCTTCATTTGTCTGTCCGGACTCGCTACCGGCGGCTCGTGGCTCTGCTACTACAAAGCGCTTCAGGATGGGCTTGCCAGCGTCGTCGTTCCGATCGACAAACTCAGCATCCTGATTACCATTGCTTTCTCCTATTTTGTATTCCACGAAAAGCTGACGCGCAAAGCGGCGGCAGGGCTGCTTCTGATCGTGCTCGGGACGCTCGGCATGCTGCTGCCGGCGGTCTGAGGTCGTGCAAACTGCCATTCCGGCGAAAAGACGGCGGACAAGCGCACTGAGCGCTTGTCCGCCTCTTTCATGATGCGCGCCCCGCGCGCATAGCGTCTATCTGATTCAGTTTCCCTCGAGGCAGAGGCGGACCAGATCGTCCACATGCGACGTTGCGACGCATTCCACCGTATCGGAAGCGCCGTAATAGATCTTCACCTCGCCGTCCGGCTCCGGAATCATGCCGCCGGGGAAAATGACGTCGGTACGGAAGCCGATCGTCGTCTCATGCGGCAGCTCCGGCGCAATGAGGGGAGATTTGTACATGCCAATCACCTTGGACGGATCCTCCAGATCGAGCAGCGCGATACCGGCATAGTACATCTTCTGCCATTTTGCCTCCCAGCCGTGCTTGCCGCGCTCGTTGTCGCGGATCACGCCGTGGAAGGTCGCAAGCCAGCCTTTTTCCGTTTTGATCGGCGGTGCGCCGGGGCCAACCTTGTCGTTGGCAAACGGCACGTCCTCCACGCCGAACACCAGTCTGGAATCGCCCCAGAAGCGCAGATCGGGCGACTGAGACAGCCAGGTATCAAAGCGATCTCTGCCGCGGGAGTATACCGGCATCGGACGTTCCAGTCTCGTATACATGCCGCCGATCTTCTCCGGGAACAGCACCATATTGCGGTTATCCGGAACTGTCAGGGTCAGAATATCGAACTTCTCAAAATCGTCCGTTACGGCGATGCCGCCGCGCAGACCGTGGCGCGTATCCACGGCAAAGCACATGTAGCAGCGGCCGTCGATGACCGTCAGACGCGGATCGTACGCCCGCTGGACTTCCTCGTCATGCATCACGAAGCAGGGCTTCGGCTGAACCTCCCAGTGGATGCCGTCGTCGCTGAAGGCAAGTCCGATATTGGTTCCCTCAAGCTTCTGCTCCTCATAGGAGCCGTAGTCGTTGCGGAACACCATCACATATTTTCCATTGAATTTCGTAACGCCCGCGTTGAAGATCAGCGCCGCCTTATACGGGATATCCTTATAGGTAAGAACCGGCTGTGCGCGCTTGACGAGGCACGGTGCGCTGCGGAATGCGCTGTAATCGATCATATGGTTTCTCCTTGTGATTCTTTGGATTTTCCGATGGGGAGGCGAGCCGCGCCGCTAAAAGGAGCATATGCAGCTACGGGCTGCATGCAGTCACAGCGCGCCGGCACCGGACAGATTATTTCCGTTCTCATTATAGCATAGGCACAAGCGGATTGCAACCGATTCCGAAATTTTTCCGGATCATCCGGCTGCTTCCGTTTTTTTCCCCGTTTTGCTTGACGGGAAGCGGGGACAATGCTATACTATCCTTGCCCGACGCCAGACGCGTCCAAGAAACGCGGCACGCAAATAGCCGCCAAGGAAAGGAAACAATGTATCCATGAATCAGGAATTTCAGGAAAGACGGGAAGCAGAACGCGAGAGACTGCTGCACGGCGATCTTGCAAAGGATCTGTACGGCGAGCTCTCCGTCTTCCGCATTATCCATGACCGCGACACCGACGCTGCGATGAAGCAGCTTCTATTTACCGCAAACTGGTTTGAGCATCCGCATCCCAACGGGCGGGATCTTCGTGGAGAAGCCGACTTTGCCTCGATCCGCCTCGTCCACGCTCTGTTCTCCTGCTACGATAAGCTGACAGACGAAGTCCGCGCGGCGCTGGAAAACTTTTTCCTGAACCGCGACTACAGCTCTATCTACGGCTCCGAGAATCATTCGCTGATGTACCGTGTGTCCCGCCTGCTCGCCGCGCAGTTCTACCGCGGCAGACAGTTCACCCAGTACAACATGAGCGCCGAGGATATTATCGCCGAGGACACAGCGTACCTCGACGAGTTTCTCATGTACCGCGCACGCCGTGCGTGGGGCGAGTTTGATTCCGTCGGATATGCGGCGGAGATCATGCTGATCCTGAACACGCTGTACATGTATGCAGAAGACGCACGGCTGAAAAAGAAAGCCGTCATGATGATGGACATGATCCTGCTCGATATGGTCGTCGATACGAAAAACGGCATGTACGGCGGCGCGCACGGGCGCATCTACGAAGGCGCAGCGCTGAACTCCGCCGGAGGCGGCATGTATTCCTACTACTGCTACTATTTCGGCGCAGAGGGCGGATATCCGTCGAGCGGCATCGGTCATACGGCAGCTGTTCTCTCGGACTACTACCCCGCGGAGATCGTATGCCGCGTGGCGAAGAACCGCACTTTTCCCTATGAAAACCGGGAGCGCAAGCATCTGCACTGCTGCGAGGCGTGGGTCGGCGGAATCCACCGCGAAATGCTCGACGCAGTGGAGGGACTGTCCATCGATAAGTACCTGTATCTGTGCGACGACTATATGCTCGGCTCCGTCGTGCATCAGGACGCCTACCCGGATACGATCAAATGCGGCTGGTATGCGCATCATCAGCAGCACGAGTGGGAGCTGACGCTTCCCGGCGGAAACGGACGCGCCAAGATCTTCTCACACCATCCGGGCGATCCCGGCTACCACCACACGCACAACCACTGGACCGGCGATATCGGCTGCAACTGCGGCACGCACTTCTGCACAAAGGACACCGCCGTCAGTCTGTACAACATTCAGAAGCCGGAGCAGTATCCGTACATCAACGCAGATATTCCGCTTGCGCTGTTCGACGAGAAGCTGCTGGACAAGAACTATATTTTCCTCCGCCACGGAAAGATCTGCATCATGGTATGGTTCTCGAATGATTATCATTTTGTAACGGAGGGACCGACCGCCGGATATGAGGCGATCAGCGACGGACGGCAGCACGCATTCCTGCTCCATGTGGAACAGGCGGAGCAGTACGCCTCGCTGGAGGCATTTGCCGCCGCCATGAAGGAGCTGCCGATCCGTTTTGATCCCGCGGCAATGGAACTCGACTTCGCGGGCATTCACGTCGATTACCACAAAAACAGCGTGAACGGCGTCGTGAACCGGTATCCGTATCCGATGCTGTACGACAGCCCGTATCTGAAATCCGAATACGGCAGCGCAGTGCTTCACGTCACCGACGGCACGGAGAGCGCCGTGTACGATTTCAATTTCTGAGGAAGCGCTATGGTGATCGACCATCTCATCACATCCTATCGACTCGGACACCCCGTTCTGACCGGCAGTGGTATTCCGGGTGATTTCCGCTCCCATGCAGTCGATTGCCCGAACGTGTTCCGGCATAACGGCAGGTTTTACATGATGTTCGTCGGCTTCGACGGAACAGGCTATCAGACGGCGCTGACCGCATCGGACGACCTTCTGCACTGGGAGGAGCCGAGGCTGATCCTGCGCCGCGGCTCGCATGCGGCATGGGACAGCGTCGGCATGGCGGGCGCATGCCTCCTTATGGACAACGATCTCTTCGGCTCCTCCGAGCTGATCCGCTGGGGCGGGAAATACTGGATGATGTATCATTCCTATCCCGGAACAGGATATGAGGCGGGACCGGCGGAGATCGGTCTGGCGTGGACGGAGGATGAGGCGCTGCTCGACTGGCATTTTGCAGGCGATCCGGTCTTCTCGTGGCGTGAGGGTGCGCCGTGGGAATGCGGCGGTCTGTACAAGAGCTGGATGCTCCGCACGGACGGACGCTTTTACATGTTCTACAATGCGAAAGATCATGCCGATAAGAGCGGCGGCTGGACGGAGCAGACGGGCGGCGCGGTATCCGATGATATGCTGCACTGGACCCGCTTTGCGGAAAATCCGATTCTGCCGGTGGATCGCGCGTCGTGGGACAGCCGCTTTGCTTCCGATCCGTGCGTGCGCTGGGACAGCCGCGGACAGCAGTGGGTGATGTTCTACTTCGGGCTTGGCAATCTTTCGGCGTGCGAAGGACTGGCGGTCAGCCGCGATCTTGTGCACTGGACAAAATTTCCCGCGCCGATCCTCACGACCGGCACCGGAGAGGCGATCGATACCCGCTATGCGCACAAGCCGTCCGTTATCTTTCACAACGGCGCGCTATATCATTTTTACTGCGCCTGCAGGTCGTGGCGCGAGGGCGATATCGCGGGGCGGGAGCGGGGAGAATTCCGCACCATTACCGTTGCGCGTTCCGTGCCGTGGGAGAACGGGGAGGCAGACTGAAAATCAGGGAATCCAGCGCAAGAATGCATCCGCTTTGACAGACCAGAACATGGGAGCATGCCCGGTCCCCCGCATACTGGCAAAAGATGATTATTGTACGATGGTTTTGCAGGATCGGAATGCAGTGCCGGGGCGGATGCACATCTCGCCAAAAGCAAACGCAGCATGCTCGAAGAACACGCTGCGTTTGCAAATATCCAATTTCAATTTTTCCGTTTTTACGGGGAGGCTTGCTGAAGCCTCCCCGTAATTCTCTATGGCGGCGTTCACGCCTCAGCGCGTACAGTCACAAAGCCGCGGTTTGTCGGCACCTGCATCTCGATTCGTCCGACACCGGCTGGCAGATGCGCCTCGCCGATCTCACCGTCCGGCGTCACAGAGAGAATATCCTCGATCAATACGACGATCGGCGTGCTTGCCCACGGATGGCAGAGGCTCGTGTTCCACTTCTTATCCTTGCCCCATGCCTCAAAGCAGGTCGTGCCGCCTTCGCGCACCATATTGTACCACGAATTCTCGTCCTGTGAGGTAATCATGCGGTAGACGTCCTCCTGCCGTCCGAGGCGGCAGAGTCCGCGCAGCATGAAATACGTCATATACACGCCGCAGACAAAGCCGCGGCGGATCAGGTAATCGCCGACTGTTTTCTCATATCCCGCCGGAACAAAGCCGTAGAACGGCGCCAGCATATTCGCATGCAGCGACGAGTGGCGGCTTCCCTCCGCGTCCACATACAACCCCGTCTCCGGATCGAGGAACACCCGGTTGAACGCCTCCGCCAGCGCACGCCCCGCCGCATCGTGCGGGATGCCGAGAATATCCTTGATCTCCTCAATATTCAGCGTACAGCCTACGTAGAACGCGTTGATGACGTTATGTACCCCCGGACCGATCGGTTTGGTAAGGGCAAAGTCGTAGTCGTCGCGCAGGTTCTGCGGCCAGTCCACAAGGTTCCATTTGCCCGTCACGCCGTCCAGCAGTCCGTCCTCGCGCGCGTATTTGGCAAAATACGCATACATCCGTTCGGCGACCGGCAGCATCTCCGCAAGGAATGCCTTATTGTGCGTAAAGCGGTAGTGCCGGAGCAAAAGCAGCGGGAACTGAAGCGAGTAATCCGCGATCTCCTGCATCAGGGAGCCGGGCGTGACCGCCATGAGTCCCTCGTCGATGAAAGCGGAACGCGCCTGCTCGCGGATCGCCTTTTCCAGCATCGCCGGATTTCCGCTCAGCCACAGCTGCGAGCCGGAGGTGACGGTCATATCGCCTGCGTACTGTCCCTTCTCCCGGCTCGGACAGTCCATGTAGATCTCCTGCGTGCCGTATTTGACGCCCTGCTTGCAGATGTTGAAAACAGCCTCCAGAACCTTGTCGTCCGCGTGCAGCGTGCAGGCGTCGTCGTCGAAGGCGGCATGCCTGACCACGGCGCAGACGCCGCCGATCTCCGCCTCACCCGCCGTGGGAATGATTGCCGCATAGCGGAACGCCTTGTAATCGAACTGTTCAAAGGTGTCCGCACCGTCCGCCAGCGTCCATGTGTCCTCATACAGGCAGTTGCAGCGCATGTTATAGCGGACGCGCACATCAGAGTCATCCGTTTCCTCGCCGCAGAGAATGCGCAGCACCGTACCGCTCTTACCTGCAGCGCTGATTTTCAGTGTACCGGTGATTTCCTGCCCGAAATCACAGAAGATCCCGCCGCCCGGCAGCTTTTCAGTATGGACGGGGAGTCGCTCGCTGATATCCAGCGGCGCCGCAGGCGTCGGATCAAATCGGATATCGTCATAGAGGCGTACCGCGGCGGGAGCGAAGGGCGCATCGGGAATGCGGCTGTCGTAATCCTCCAGGTACTGCGTGTCATAGCCGGTTTTGCGCATACCGGTGTACCGGTTCAGAGGCGCGTATTCCCACGATGCATCCGTGGAGAGCAGCACGCTGCCGTCCGGCGCGATCAGATCGGCGATCAGCCCCATTCTGAGATCGCCGCTGACCCAGACGCGGTTAATCAGCCCCTGATAATACACATGCGCGAGAATGGTATTCGCACCGTCATGCAGCCGGTCGGTAATATCGAATTCATTGTAATAATACGACTGCGGATAGCCGGGCGTCGGTCCCTGCGAGACAAACGCACCGTTCACGTACAGCTTGGCATAGTCGTCTGCAGACACACGCAGAAGATAGCGCCCCGGCTTCTTTTGCAGCGCGAAGGTGCGGCGGAACAGGCAGTGAACATTGCGGAGCTCATCCGGATGCTCGCCGAGTTCCGGCTTTTCGTGTTCACGGTGAAAGACGTTCAGGGGAGTGCGCGCCGAAAAGCGCGGGTCACAGATCCACTTTCCGGTGAAAATCCCGTTTTCCATAAGCATCGTCCTTTACTTCAGATGAAAATAATAATCAAATACATCCCGCACGGCAAAGCCGGCATCGGTTCCGTTGGCGCCCTGCACAATGACGCAGGTCACCGCGATGGCAGGATCGTCAAACGGAGCGAATGCGGTGAAGATCGCGTTGTCGCTTTTGGTGGAGCTGATCTGCGCCGTACCGGTCTTGCCGCCGACCTCGATCGGATAGGAACTGAAGACGCGCGCGGCAGAGCCGTTCTCCGTTACGCTCCGCATGGCGTTCAGCAGCACATCGCGCACACCCTCGCCGAGCTGAATGCTCCCTTCGACCTTCTCCGGCTCCGCACGGTACAGGATCTCCCCCGTGTGGAAGGCTTCCACGCGGTCCAGAATATGCGCCTTCAGGCGCGTCCCGTTATTGATGATCGCCGCCATATACACGCTGAGCTGCAGCGGCGTGAACACATTGTCAGACTGCCCGATTGCGGCGGCGAGCGTATCGCCGGGATTCCACGCGCCCAGACCGTTCTCGCTCCGGTAATCAGGACCGGCGAGAATACCGGACGCTTCGTTCAGTTCGATGCCGGTCGGCACGCCGAGTCCGAGCGCACGGCAATAGCGGTTCATGGTCTGGATCGTCAAAAGCCGTCCGATCTCATAAAAGAAATAGTTGCAGGAGACCTGGATGGCGGTCGTCACATTGATGGAGCCATGCGTTCTGTGCTGCTGATTATAGATCCAGCAGGCCGGCTGGTAGGTGGAGTAGTATGTATAGAGTCCTTCGTCCACAATGCGCGTCGTGGGGGTAATGATCCCTTCGGTCAGCGCCGCCGCCGCAACGCCGATTTTGAAAGTGGAGCCCGGCGGATACCGTCCCTCCAGCGCGCGGTTGAACATAGGCGAGAGAGGATCGGAGTTCAGCGCGGCGAAATCCTCGGAGAAGGTCGCCAGATTGTACGTCGGATTGGACGCGAGCACAAGCACCGCGCCGGTACGCACATCCACGGCGGTCAGCGCGCCCGCGTTGGCGTCCTCACCGTTCAGTTCCTTACCGCTCGCAGTTCCCTTCTCCACGATATAGCGGATATTGTCTGCCAGCGCGTCCTCCGCAACGATCTGCATGTCAATATCGATCGTAAGATATACGTTTGCACCCGCCTTCGGCTCCTTGCTGACATATTCGTCCACAATATTGCCGTAAGCGTCCTCCACGATCGTCAGCGTGCCGTCCTCGCCGTGCAGGTATTCCTCAAACGTCATCTCCGCACCGCTGACGCCGACAGTCGCGTCCAGAGGATACCCAAGAGATTCATAGTAATCGACATACGCAGCCTGAATCTTTCCGGTGCGTCCGAGGATATGGGAGGCATATCCCGGATACGGATACGCGCGGGTGGAAACGGTCCGCGGCGAAATGCCGCGCACGCCGGATTCCTCGATACGGCAGAGCAGAGAAAACGACACACCGGTAAGAAGCGTATACGGCGAGCGTGCTGAAAAATCACGCAGCTCCATATCGAGCCGGATCCGGAGGAGCAGGGCAGCCGAGGATGCGTCACAGCTCAGGTTTGTCTCGCCGGTTTTCGAGTCCTTGGTCATCAGTCCGTAGCGCTGAAGCAGCACCTCCGCCGTATCCTGCGCAGATGCGTCCTCTGCACAGTTGAGTTCACCAAGCAGACGGTTCAGCTTGGCAGCGGAGGAGGACGAAAGAAAAGCCGGATCATATTCCGCGTACAGTTTTTCCCCGTCCGAGGAGGGAGTCAGAAAATACGGGGAGCGCGGCTCCGTGAACGTATCGCTCTCTCCCATCGCCCCGGCGTCCGCCAGAACGGAAAGAATGACCGCGTTCTTCTCCTCCTGACCGGACGGCATGCTGCCGGCGTCCAGATCGATATTGTAGGAATATGCATTGACGACAAGCGGCTTTCCGTTGCAGTCATAAATCTCGCCCCGCTGCGCGTGAATCGTCTCATAGCGATAGGTGTAGGCGGAGGAGGACGTCATTGTATAATAATCCTGTCCCGCGATCTGCAGCCGGATCAGGCGCGCGGTATAAATCAGACAAACAACAATGAAGAACGCACCGAGGATGACATACCGGGGGATAAAGCCTCGTTTTTCTTTCAATCGGATACCTCTTTCGACGTTTCAAAGCGTCTCAACACGCTCGGAGCGCGGCTTATGGAACGGGCGGAACAAAAGCCGGACAGCAAGATGCACCGGTACGGACATCACGAAAGTGGACGCATACTCCGGAACGATCACGCCGGGAAGCAGCTGCGGCAGCGAAAAACTGTCCACCGTAAGCGCAAGGCAGAAAAGCGTCACAAAAGCGCGTCCGACGCCGCATACAGCCGTATAAATCAGGCGGACGGCTGCGGAATCGGTCAGGTACATTCTGGTGATGAGCGGGCAGAAGTACCCCGCCGGCACATAGAGCAGCGGCAGAAGCGCGGGACCAGACGCGCCGAGCGATTGGATCACGACAGCGGCGACAAGTCCGCACACCGCGCCCCACCGTTCGCCCTCCCGCATGGCAATCGCCACGACGAGCGGCAGCATCAGATCCGGGATCGCACCGAACGGACGGAAGCGCGCAAAGACCGTCGTCTGCAAAAGCGCCAGAAACAGGATCAGAAACGCGCACAAAAGCCCCTTCAGCAGCGTATCCTCCTCGATCCGGAAGCCCATATCGGGGAGCAGCGCCCGCAGAACGGCGCCTGCCCGTTCTGACAGGGCGCGCAGTCCGCTTTTTTTCCTGCGCGGGCGCGGGCGGGCGCCGCGCGGCGCATCAGCTGACAGTCGTTTCATACGAGGTAACGATCATAACGCGATCCAGATCGCTCAGCTCGGCGGAAGGGCGGATATATGCGCTCAGCGTGCGGCTGTACGCATCGGGAACAATTTCCGTTACGATGCCGATTACCAGCCCGCGCGGATACACGCTTCCGTAGCCGCTTGTTATCACGCGGTCGCCGACGGCGACATCGGAATCCGCCGCCAGATAGGTGATGCGGCAGAGTCCCTCGGAGGCGAGGGTGTAATTTCCTTCTACCAGTCCCAGCTCTCCCGTTCTCTCAATGCACGCGCCGATCGATGTGCTTGCCTCGATCAGCGTCCGCACCTTTCCCCACGTCAGACCGACCTCATCCACATAGCCGAGAACGCCGTCCGGCGTCACGACAGGCATGCCCTCGGCGATGCCGTGCGCCGAGCCGCGGTCAATGGTGAACACCGTCATATAATTGACGCTCTCCCGTCCGGTAATCGATGCTTCGGCAAAAGTAAAATCGGTATGCGCGCGCTTCATCTCCAGAAATTCAGAGAGCCATTCGTTCAGATTTTCCGTTTTTTCAGCATTGTACAGCCGGTCGCTCAGCTCTGCAAGCTCCGTTTTCAGGCGCACGTTCTCCGCCACGATGTCATCAAATTCCGTAAAATACGCCGTAAAGCCGTCCAGAGCATCCGTAACGGCGTTGAAGCATTTCTGCAGCGGCGTCATGACAATGTTGACTGCGCTGCGGACATAGTTCTGCATGCCCAAAGCGGACAGGACGGAAGGAACAACGACAAAAACGACGCAAAGCACCGTGATCACGATAAAAAATCTGCTTTTCAGAAAATCGCGCATGGAGCTTCCTTTCTTCGTCAGCGCGTGCGGAAGGTAACGATGCCGCCCAGTTCCCCGACGCTTTCGATCACGTGTCCGATGCCGACCGCCACGCAGTCGAGCGGAGACTTGGCGACCGTCGTCCGGATCCCGCCGGTCAGTCGGCTGACCAGAATATCCAGTCCGGCGAGCATCGCGCCTCCGCCCGCCAGCATGATCCCGTTGTCATATATATCCGAGGACAGCTCCGGCGGCGTGTTCTCCAGCGTTGTGCGGATGCAGTCGATGATATGCGAGATCTCCTCGGACATCGCCTCCCGGATCTCCGCGGAGGTAACGGATATCGTCGCCGGCAGTCCGTTCAGAAGATTCCGCCCGCGGATGACCATATTGCCGCGATCCGCCTGCGGACACACGCTGCCGATGTTCTTTTTCAGCATTTCGGCGGTCACCTCGCCGATCAGGATATTGTACTTGCGCTTCATGTACGCAATGATCGCCTCATCCAGCTCGTCCCCTGCGCTGCGCAGAGAGGAAGAGAGCACGATCCCGCCGAGGCTGAGGACGGCAACCTCTGTCGTTCCGCCTCCGATGTCGACGATCATGCTTCCCTGCGCGCCCTCGACCTTCAGGCCGCTGCCGATCGCGGCGGCAACCGGCTCCTCGATCAGCGCGACGGACTGCGCGCCCGCCTCCAGCGTCACATCCTCGACCGCGCGCTTTTCCACTTCCGTCACGCCGTAGGGAATGCAGATAATGACGCGCGGACGGCTGAAGATGGAGGAGCCGGAAACCTTATCGAAAAAATGGTGCAGCATGGCGGCGGTGATATCGAACTCGGCGATAACGCCGTCCTTGAGCGGGCGCATCGCCGTGATCGAACCGGGCGTCTTGCCGAGCATGAGCTTCGCCTCATTGCCTACCGCCACGACGCGGCGCGTGCGCGCCTCCACCGCAACGACAGACGGCTCGCGCAGAACAATGCCCCGTCCCTTGACGTATACGAGCGTATTTGCCGTTCCGAGATCGATGCCGATACTCTTTCCCATGATTCTATCTGCGTCCGCACCGCCCGGCGGTGCGGATTCCTTTCCGTAGTGATCGTATGCGGAGTGCGGCGGGCTGCCGCTCAGCTCCGCAGAAGGCAGGTCCAGCCGAACTCCTCGCACAGCATCCTGCCGACGCGGTACAGCGGAAGCCCGACTATGTTGAAATAATCTCCCTCGATGCCGGAAACGAAAAGACCGCCGCGCCCCTGAATCCCATAGGCGCCGGCTTTGTCAAGCGGCTCTCCGGTGGCGATATAGGCGTCGATCTCCTCTCCGGACAATGGCCGCATGTGTACGACGGTGCGCTCATGCGCCGTGACCATCCGTCCGGCAGAGCAGAGCGTGACGCCGGTGAACACCTCATGCGCTCTGCCGGACAGGGAGAGGAGCATGACGCGCGCCTCCTTCGCTCCGTGTGGCTTTCCGAGGATCCGATCCCCGAGACTGACGACGGTATCCGCCGCCAGAATCACGCTCCCCTCCTGCGCGCCTGCCAGCGCGGCGCGCGCCTTGCGGGCGGAAAGCAGCTCAACTGCGTCGGCGGGAGATATTCCCTCCGGCAATGTTTCATCCGCGTCGGTCGGGCGCACCAGATGCGGAATGCCCGCCGCCGTCAGGATCTCATGCCGCCGCGGAGATGCGGAGGCAAGGATCAGAGTATGTGTTTGATTGTGGATTTCTTTCATTTTCTTGCAATCAGATTGCCCAGCAGCACGGCAAGGGCAATAAACAAAATGACGGCTATGCTCAGATTGAGCGTAATGCCGAAGGTAACGGTGACGACCTGCAAATCTACCGTCGCCGGCTTTGCCATGCCGAAACTCATCCCGTAGGCAAGCCAGGAGAGAAACGGAACATTTTTGCACATGCTGGCAGCCAGTGTGCCGGTCACAACGCCGACGCAAAGCAGAAACAGATTGAGCCAGAAGCCTTTTTTCATGACTTGTCCCCTCAGATTTTCCCGGTCGAGCCAAATCCGCCGGCGCCACGCTCCGTCCCGTCCAGCGTCACCGCTTCCGTAAAGGCGGCGCGCAGGCACGGCAGAAACAGAAGCTGCGCGATCCGTTCGCTCGGCGAGATCGTATAATCCGCCTCGCCGTCGTTGCGCAGCCCAACGCAGATCTCCCCGCGGTAATCGGCGTCAATCACGCCGATCCCGTTCACAAGCGAAATCCCGTGCCGGAAAGCAAGTCCGGAACGCGCGCATACCACGGCGGCGACATCCGTCCGCTCCATGGAGATGGCGATCCCGCACGGCACGGAGACGCTGCCGCCGCGCGCAAGGAGCAGCGGCTCCTCCAGCGCGGCGCACAGATCGCATGCAGCGGCGGCGGGCGTCTGATAGCAAGGGATGGACGCGCCGGGACGAAGAAGGCGTATTTTCACGCCGAGTGTATCAGGCATCATTCGTTTTCCTCATCGGTTATTTCAGGCGGCGTATGGCGCCCGGATTCTCCGGCGGCGCGCCGCGACGGTAAGCGCGGAGAATTTCCGCCGCCTCCGCTTTTGATTCGTTTGAAAAAATAAAGTGAAACGTCGAAACTCCGGCGGCGCGCAGCTGTGCGAGACGATCCGCCATATAAACCGGGACGCTGTTGTAGAGCACATTGGTGCAGTCATACATTCCGATCAGCGGAAAGGATGCGCCGGTCCGGTCGGAGAGCGAGGCGAGACAAAGGCTGCTTTTCTCCCGGTTCTCAAGGAACCCGCCCGCTCCGTACGCGCGGCAGCTGCCGCCGCCGTCCGAGACGGCACAGCGAACTGTGAGCATCAGAGGCAGCCTGCCGTACGCAATCACTGCCTTCGGCGCAAAAACGGCGCGCACCGCCGCCAGCGGTATTTCCGGCGACACTGTCACGCAGCAAGCGCCCATACGAGTGATCTCCCGGGCACAGCGCGAATTGAACACATTGAAGCGAAGCGATGCGAACGCCGGGATTCCGAGCCGCTGCGCAAGCGCAAGCTGCCCCGGGCTGTGCACCAGTACGGAGCGCGGCGCGGCAAGAGACAGCGACGCCTCGATCTGCGACATGGTTTTGTCAGGCGCATACGGCGGCAGCATCACGGAGTATTCGCGGGCGCGGCAGCGCAGGGGAAGATAGATCTCGTCAAAGAAATCCCGCGCCTCCTCCGGGATCTGTCCCGCCGTCAGAAACTCCGCCGTCATGCGGGGCTTTGGGGAATCCGGAATATCATCCGGCGGCGATACCGCCGGATCGTCAAGCTCCCGCCGCACGGGAGGCGCGTTCAGCGCGGCTGCGGCGGCGCGGCGGAGCGCGTTCAGCCGCGCGGGCGTACAGAAAAGTCCGTCATCCAGCTCCGCAGAAAAGGAACGCAGAACATACGGGGTCGCCCCGAATCTGGCGATACTGCGGCGCGCGCTCTCACAGTCGAGCGCGGCGGTGCGCGCTTCTTCGGGGACTTCCCCCGTGACAGTCACGCTGCGGCTTCCGTCAGACAGCGTCAGTCGCGCAGGCTCTCCGCGCCGCAGGCGCAGAGAAGCATCCAGAGGCACCCTGCGGGAGAGAGAGGTGAAGGCAGGAGCGCTGCGGCTCAGCTGCGCGTCGTCCGCGCGGCGAACGCCGAGCATTCCGGCATAACCGGCGCGAAAATAGCCGTCGCTGAAGCCGTCGCGGCTGAACAGCGCGGCAAGGGACGCAATCTCCCCGGCGGTCGCATCCCGTCTTTCATCCAGCAGCATGCGATACATTTTCGTCACGCCGTACACATAGTCGGGGGACTTCTGTCGTCCCTCGATCTTCAGAGAAGCCGCGCCGCTCAGGATAATCTCGCGGATATGCGCGGCGAGGCACATATCCTTGAGGCTGAGCGGATACGCGGACGGACTCGCCCCGCACTGCGCATGCACGCGGTACGGCAGCCGGCACGGCTGCGCGCATTCGCCGCGATTGCCGCTGCGTCCGCCCATCGCATAGCTGAGCATGCACTGTCCTGAATAGGAGACGCAGTGCGCTCCATGAATGAACATTTCAATTTCGATGGGAGAAGAGCCGCACAGAGCGGCGAGCTGTTTCAGGGAAAACTCGCGCGGGCAGACCATTCTGGTAAACCCGAGCGCGGCAAACGCCTCAGCGTCTCCGGAGGAGCATCCGGACAGCTGCGTGCTCGCATGAAGCGGCAGATCGGGGAACCGTTCGCGGACAAACGCCGCTGCGCCCAGATCCGCCATAATCAGCGCATCTGCTCCCGCCTGATTCAGAAGGGATACGACCTCCAGCATCTGGGGAAGCTCCGCGTCGCGCAGGCGCGTATTGACGGTTATGTAGGATTTTACGCCGTAAGCTCTGCAAAGCGCGATGGAGTCCGCCAACTCCTGATCGCTGAAATTCTTCGCGCGCATGCGCGCGCTGAAGCGTACCGCGCCGAAATACACCGCGTCGGCGCCGCCCTCGATTGCGGCGGCAAGCGCGTCAGGGGAGCCAGCGGGCGCGAGCAGCTCCGGCAGAGTCTCAGCGCTGCGCCGCATCCTGCAATGCTTCGCTCAGCGATTTGGCGCCGCCGCTGCGGCGCAGAAGCTCCTCGATCTCCCGCAGCTTGGCGTCTCTGCTGTCGGCAGGCGTGTCGTGCGCGGCGGTTTGTACGCTGCTGTCGGGGGGCGCGGCGGCTTCACTGCGGCGGCGCAGCAATGCCTCGATTTGACGCAGCTTGGCATCGTGGATTCCCGCGCCGGCGTTCTCCGCCGCAGGTGTCTCCTCCGGCGCCGTCTCTTTCGACGCGGGTGCGGCTTTCTCCGGCTCCGGGGAATGCTGCGAGGCTTCCTGCTTTTCCGCCGCCGCTGCATTCCGGCGCGCTGTCTCCAGTTCCTCGCGCAGCCGGCTGATATTCGCCTCGTACAGAGAGATCTGCGCCTCGAGATTCTTGATCTTCTTCTCGCACTTCATTTTTTCGCCGAGAGAATCCAGCGCGCACAGCAGCGCCGCATCCAGCTTGGAGCAGCGCTTGTTTTTCACGGTCAGATCACGTACCCGCTCATCCAGCTGCGCGACCACCGCCGCCACAAACTCTTCCGGCTCATCTGAGAGAATGCTCAGTTGTATATCAGCGATTTCTATGTTGTATTTTTCCTTCATGACCGTCTCCGAATATGAAATCCGCGTATTTTTCCTGTGCTCCTCTTGATTTATCGGAAAGAAATGATATAATAAGAGGGATATTTTTACGCGGGATATGCAATTTTCCCTTATAATTATAATCGATTCTGCGTGAGAAAGAAATAGATTTTTATGAAATTTTTTAGGAATTCGGGAGCTTTTTGCTGACAGCCATGGAACAATCGGGAAAATACAGGCGAATCGCCGTAAAAATCGGCTCTTCCACACTGACATACGCCACAGGCAAGCTGAATATCCGCCGCATTGAGACGCTGGTGCGCGTCCTGTCCGATATGCGCAACGCCGGACTGGAAGTCGTGCTTGTCTCCTCCGGCGCCGTCGCCGCCGGCACCAGCCGTCTCGGACTTCCCATTGCCGACCGGACGACGGAGGAAAAGCAGGCACTCGCCGCCGTCGGGCAGTGCGAGCTGATGCGGCTGTACGAGCGGCTGTTTGCCACCTACGGTCACACAGTCGGACAGATCCTGATTACCAAGGACGTCGTAGACAACGAAAACCGCTTTGCGCTTGCCAAATCCACCTTCGCGCGCCTGCTCGGCTTTGGATGCATCCCCATCGTCAACGAAAATGACTCCGTTTCCTATGAAGGGATCAAGTTCGGCGGCAACGACACGCTCTCCGCCTATGTCGCCATTATCTGCGAGGCGGATCTCCTCATCAATCTGAGCGATATTGACGGTCTGTTTGACAGCGATCCGCGTGTAAACAAGAACGCACGGCTGATCGATACGGTGGACGAGATCGACGACCGCATTCTCGCCTGTGCGGGCGGAGTCGGCTCCTCGCGCGGCACCGGCGGCATGATTACCAAGCTGAAGGCCGCGCAGATCGCCACGGCGGCAGGCATTCCCATGATGATTCTGAACGGGCGCGACCCGCGCATTCTCTACCATGTCATTGACGGTCAGCGCGCCGGCACATATTTCTCGGCGAGGAAAGAGGAACTCTGATGGAAAGAAACGAAATATACGACGAAGTACGCGCCCTGTGCGCGCACGCCAGAGAGTGCGCTCCGGCGCTTGCCGGCGCCCGCACGGAGGTCAAGAATCATGCTCTGCTTGCCTTTGCGCGGCTTTTGCGAGAAAACACCGGCGCCGTTCTCGCCGCCAATGAGCTGGATCTGGCAAATGCCCGTGAAAACGGCGTCAGGAACACGATGCTGGACCGTCTCCGCCTGACCGGAACACGCATGGAGAGCATGGCGCGCGGTGCGGAGGAGATCGCGCAGCTGCCCGATCCGGTCGGCAAGGGCGAATGCTGGACCCGTCCGAACGGACTGATGATCCGGCGCGTGCGCGTGCCTCTCGGCGTCGTCGGCGTGATCTTTGAGGCGCGTCCGAACGTTTCCGCCGACGTCGCCGCTCTGTGCATCAAGAGCGGCAACGCCGTCGTGCTGCGCGGCGGGAAAGAGGCGATCGAATCCAACCGTGCCATCGCCGCACTGGCGCGTCAGGCGCTGGAGGAGAACGGTCTCCCTGCCGACGCGATCCAGCTGATCGGGAACACTACCCGCGCCTCCTCTGAGGCGCTGATGCAGATGCGGGGGCTGATCGACGTGCTGGTTCCCCGGGGCGGCAAGGGTCTGATCCGCGCCGTGGTGGAAGGCGCCCGCGTGCCGGTCATCGAGACCGGGGCGGGAAACTGCCATTTGTATGTGCATAGTGACGCAAGTCCGAAGATGGCTCTGAATATCGCGGTCAACGCGAAAGTGTCCCGTCCCTCCGTCTGCAACGCCTGCGAGACGATCCTCGTGAACGCGCAGATCGCGCCGGTCTTTCTGCCGATGCTGAAGGAAGCACTGGACGCGGCGCACTGCGAGATCCGCGGCTGCGAACGCACCCGGGCGATCCTGCCGGATGTGACGCCGGCAACGGAGGAGGACTGGGAGACGGAGTACAACGATCTCATCGTGGCGGTCCGAATCGTCGATCAGCTGGAGGAAGCGGTTTCGCACATCAACCGATACGGAACCGGTCACAGCGAGGCGATCGTAACCAACAATCTGGCGGCGGCGGAGCTCTTTCAGTCCGCGGTGGACGCGGCGGCGGTGTATGTCAACGCCTCCACCCGTTTCACGGACGGCGGCGAATTCGGCTTCGGAGCGGAGTTGGGCATCTCCACGCAGAAGCTCCACGCCCGCGGTCCCATGGGACTGGACGCACTGACCACCGAAAAATTTCTCATCAACGGGCAGGGACAGATCCGCTGACCTGTTCGGATATCATCCGGCGAAAGGAATACCGAAAAATGTCTGTAGAAAAGGTTCGTGAATATCTCGCTGCATACGGTCTGGACGGTCGCGTGATCGAGTTTACCGTATCCAGCGCGACGGTCGCGCTGGCAGCCGCAGCGCTTGGCTGTGAGGAAGCGCACATTGCGAAAACGCTCTCCTTCATGCAGGGCGAAACACCGGTGCTCATCGTCATGGCGGGGGACGCCCGCGTGGACAATTCCCGCTACAAAATGCGCTTCTCCCAGAAGGCAAAAATGCTCACGCCCGACGAAGCGATCGAGTACACCGGTCACGCCGTGGGCGGCGTCTGCCCCTTCGCCCTGCCAAAGGGCGTGACCGTCTGGCTGGACGAATCGCTGCTCCGCTTTGAGACGGTCTATCCCGCCGCCGGCAGCGCATCCAGCGCCGTCCGCCTGACGCCGAAGGAGCTGGAAACCGCCTCCCGCGCTGCGGGCTGGGTGGACGTCTGCAAAGGATGGCGCCCGGAGGAAAAAGCGGCGCAGGGATAAAGCTGCCGTCATCACCGGGGCGAAGCACCGTATAACTAGCCGCAACGGCAAGGCGCCCCCTGATATTTCCTGCGCGTCGAAAAAACGACGTCTGTGCCGAAGAAGCGCCGCAGCGTATTGTCGATACGTTCAGACTGCGATCTGATAGAAAAGAAAAGAGGAACACATATATGGAATCCATTCTCGCGCGCGGGGACGCGCTCGCGCTTCTGACAAAATACAACAAGGAGCCGTTTCATATCCGCCATGCGCTGACGGTGGAGGCGGTGATGCGCTGGTACGCCGTGCAGCTCGGCTATGAAGCCGACGCGGATTTCTGGGCGCAGACAGGACTGCTGCATGATATCGACTTTGAGCTGTATCCCGAGCAGCACTGCGTCAAGGCGCCGGAGCTTCTGCGCGCGGGCGGCGTGGGAGAAGAAATGATCCACGCCGTCTGCTCACACGGCTGGGGCATCTGCTCGGAGGTCGAGCCGGCGCATGAGATGGAGAAGGTGCTCTTTGCCGCCGACGAGCTGACCGGTCTGATCGGTGCGGCGGCACTGATGCGTCCGTCGAAAAGTGTGACCGATATGGAGCTGTCCAGCCTGAAAAAGAAATTCAAGGACAAAAAGTTTGCCGCCGGATGCTCCCGCGATGTGATCCGCGCAGGAGCCGAACGGCTGGGATGGGATTTGGACACGCTGCTTTCGCGCACACTGGACGCCATGCGCGAAACGGAAGCGCAGATCCAGTTGGAAATGGAAAAGTACGAGGCGTAACGCCGCGTACCGCCAAAGATTCTGCTGTTCTCGCGGCGCGCGCTGCTTTCTCTGCGTGCGCCCACCGCACATTTTCTCCGTTTTTCCGCATTTCGCAGCCTGAGCCGGACAGGCATCCATGCGAGATTGCGTCCGCTTTTTCCGCAGCTGCACGCACGGCAGGACGGTACGCCTGACCGCCGTATCGAAGGAGCTGATGATGAACACATACACCTGTATCGCCGCGGCAGCGGGCGGCGTTTTGCTTCTTCTGGCGCTGCACCTGTTTCTCATCTTCCCCCGTCCCGGCGCCAAAAAGCGCTTCGGGGAGTTCCTCGGACGCGTCTACGCGCATCGCGGCGTGTTCGACAATCAGAGCGTGCCGGAAAACTCGCTGCCCGCGTTCCGCCGTGCGGTGTCGGAGCGTCTCGGCATCGAGCTTGATATCCATCTGAGCGCCGACGGGGAGCCGGTCGTATTCCACGACGACACACTGGCGCGCATGTGCAAGGACAACCGCCGCCCGGAAGAGGTGAGTGCTGCCGAGCTGAAAACGCTCTCCCTGCTGGACACGGGAGAAACGATCCCGACGCTGCGGGAGGCTCTCGCGGAGATCGGAGGACAGGTTCCGCTGATCGTGGAGCTGAAAGGGGAAAGCCCGGACACCGCGCTCTGCGCCGCCGCCATGCCGATTCTGGAAAACTACGGCGGTCCGTACTGCGTCGAATCCTTCAATCCGCTGCTGGTCGCGCGATACCGGAAGCTGGCGCCGCACGTGATGCGGGGGATTCTCACAACAAAATTCCGCCGGGACGGAGAGCGGCACGGTCTGCTCGGATATGTTCTCCAGTGGATGCTCCTGAATTTTCTTGCGCGTCCGGATTTCATCGCGGCGCGCTATCCGTACGGAAAATCGTATCCAGTGCGGCTCTGCCGGCGTCTCGGCGCCGCCGCATTTGCATGGACGGTAAGAGAACGCTCCGAGTACGATTTTGCCAAGCCGTATTTCGACGCCTTCATCTGCGAGAACACGGCGCGGCTGCTTCGAAAAAAATAACAAACCGGGGCGGCATGATGCGTCATGCCGTCCCGGTTTTTTGGACGCGCTCGTGTTTCAGCTGTATAGTGTCCGAAGCGGCGATGCCGGTCATTTCGCCGCCGGGTACTCGTTGCAGAGCAAGTACAGCGGAGCCTCGTCCTCCTCCACCGCAGGAAAGCGTCCGGCGGGTTTATAGAAACGGTTGTCGCTCACGTCGTCGTTCACCATGGACACCTCGCCGACAATGACGGGACCGCTTCCCTTCTCTCCCCAGAACGTATGATACAGTCCGCGCTGCATCGTGATCGACTCTCCGGGCGTCAGTCGCAGCACGGCGCCGGCGGGCACCACGCTCCGCACGCCGTCGCGCATCACCGGAACGTCCGCGTCTGACAGGCTCCCGTCCGGCTCCGAGAGGTATACCTGCACCAGAAGATTTCCGCCGCCGCGGTTGATGATATCCTCCATCTTCTTCCAGTGGAAATGCAGCACGGTAAGCTGCTCCTCCAGGACGTACATCAGCTTCTCCGCATACGTCTTGCTGTCCGGATCGCCGATTTTTCCGTTGCGCATCGTCAGAAGAAGCAGACCGCACTTTTCAAAATCGCCGCTCCCGAAATCGGTGATGTCCCATCCGAGCATATTTTCGCGGATCTCGTCATACTCATGTCCGAGATTCTCCCACGCGCCGGCTGGCAGGCGGGCAAACGGCGGCAGCGCGAATCCTGCCTGCACAAACGCCTTCTCTGCCTGACGCAGATAACGATTGATTTCTGAACGCTTCATCACGGTTCATCCTTTCTTTTTTCTGTATAGCTGCGAAGCTGCCGGTCGATCTCACGCGATGCGGCTGCCGCGTCGGCACAGCCGCGGCTTTCCCGCATAACGGCGCCGAGGATCGCCTGTTTTGCCTTTGTACGCCCCGCCGCAAGCTGGGACACCGCCTCCGGACACTGGCGAAGCGCCGCGGCGACAAGCGCGCGGATCTCCTCCTCCCCTGAAATGAGCAGCAGTCGTTCCGCACGCGCCGCTTCCTGCGGATCCCGTCCGTCTGCGCACAGACGGATCAGCGTACGCGCGGACGCGGCGGAAACCGCTCTCCGTCCGGTAAGCTCGGCGATTCCCGCAAGGATATGCGCGGGCGGCGTGTCCGTTTCTTCGCCGCCGGCAGGAAACACCTCGCCAATGCACAGATTCGCCGCCGCGCGCGGATACTGCGTTTTCGCCGCTGCACGCTCAAAATACTGCGCACGCGCCGGAGTTTCCGTCAAAAGCACCGCGTCCTCCGGCGGAATTCCGAGGCTGCCGGTATAGAAAGCGCGGCATTCGTCCGGCATAGCCGGAAGAGAGGCGCGGATCGCCTCGATCTCGGCGTTCTCCAGCTGCAGCGGCGGAAGATCCGGCTCCGGAAAATACCGGTAGTCCGCGGCGCTTTCCTTTTCGCGCATAAGGACCGTGCAGTCTCCCGCCTCGTCGTACCGTCTCGTCTGGGGGACGATCGTGCCCCCGTTTTTCAAAATCTCCGTCTGACGCGCGAACTCATACGCGACCGCGCGTCCGGCAAACGCCACGGAATTGATATTCTTGATCTCCGTCCGTGTGCCGTAGCCGCTGCTGCCGCGCCGGCGCACGGACAGATTCACGTCGCACCGCATGGAGCCCTCGTTCATTTTACAGTCTGACACGCCGGCAAAAAGGAGCCGCTCGCGCAGAGCGGTGAGATATGCTTTCGTCTCCCCAGCTGAGCGGATATCCGGCGCGGAAACGATCTCGATCAGTGGAACGCCGGCTCGGTTGTAGTCCACACGCGTCCCGTCCTGCCCGTGCAACAGCTTTCCCGCGTCCTCCTCCAGGTGAATGCGCGTAATGCCGATACGGCGCCGCACGCCGTCCGCCTCGATCTCCAGCGCGCCGTCCCTGCACAGCGGATGGTCATACTGGGTGATCTGATAGCCCTTCGGCAGATCGGGATAGAAATAGTTTTTCCGGTCAAAGCGGGACAGACGGGATATGCGGCAGCCGCACGCCAGTCCGGCAGCGACGGCAAGCTGAACGGCGCGGCGGTTGAGCACCGGCAGCGTACCGGGCATGCCCAGACAGACAGGGCAGACGCGCGTATTCGGCTCTCCGCCGTGGGCGTTCGCGCAAGAGCAGAAGATCTTCGTCTCCGTCCGCAGCTCGGCATGTACCTCCAAACCGACGATCATCTCATAGACGTCATCCGTCACCGCGCATCGCCTCCTCCAGAAACAGTGCCGCACGATACAGCATATCCTCGCGAAACGGCGCCGCGATCAGCTGTACACCGATCGGAAGCCCGCCGGAGCTACCGGCAGGCAGACTGATCGCAGGCAGACCTGCCAGAGACGCCGCGACCGTGAACAGATCGCTGTCCCGTGACGGCAGCACCATGCCGTCCCGCTCCCCGATGTGGTATGCCGTCCTGGGCGCTGTCGGCGTCAGAATCACATCGCACTGCGAAAGCGCGTCGCGCATCTGCCGTGCAATCTCGCTGCGCACGCGCGCCGCCTGCTCATACGCTTTTCCGCGGTCCTCCGCCGAGAGGGCGGCGGTTCCCGCCAGCAGTCTCCGCTTGACCTCCGTACCAAAGCCTGCCCGCGCCTTCCGGTATGTCTCGGCGGTATTCTGCGCATCCGCCGCAGCGCGTCCGAAGCGCACGCCGTCATAGCGCGCCAGATTGGAGGATGCCTCACAGGCGGAAAGAATATAGTACGCCGCATATGCAAGCTCGTGCGGCGGCAGCGCGGCAGCGCGCACCACCGCACCATTCTCCGAAAACGCCTCCGCCGCACGTCCGGCGGCACTGCATACATCCTCCGACACAACGTCGGCGATATTCTCCAAAACGCCGACGCGCAGTCCGCGCGCCCCGCCGGGAGCCGGGACAAAACCGGGCGGGATGTCCGCCGTCGTCATATCGCCCGCATCGCGCCCGCAGAGTGCATGCAGCACCTCCATGCTGTCCCGCACCGAGTGCGCCAGCACGCCGATCTGATCGAGAGAGGACGCAAACGCCGCAACGCCCCGCCGCGATATCCGTCCGTAGCTCGGCTTCACACCGACCACGCCGCAGTACGCGGCGGGAACGCGCACGCTCCCGCCGGTATCACTCCCCAATGCGTAAAACGCCATGCCTGCCGCCACCGCCGCGGCGCTCCCGCCGGAACTTCCGCCCGCTGCATACGCCGGATCGCGCGGATTGCGGCACGGGCCGAACGCCGAATTCTCTCCCCCGGAGCCCATGGCAAACTCGTCCATGTTGGTTTTTCCAAGGAGGACCGCACCGTCTGCCTCCAGCTTCTCCCAGACGCACGCACTGTACGGCGGAACAAAATCGTCCAGCATCCGCGACGCGCAGCTCGTGCGCACGCCTGCGGTGCAGATGTTGTCCTTGAGCGCCATCGGAATTCCGCAGAGTGGCGGCGCGCCGCCTGCCGCCAAGCGGGCATCCGCCGCCTCCGCCTGCCGGAGCGCTTCGTCCCCGCAGACGGTAATGAATGCGTGCAGCGTATCGTTTTGCTCCCGGATGCGCTGGAGCGCTGCTTGTGTCAGAGCGCGGGAGGTGACTTCTCCCGCGCGCAGCTTTCTCTGTATTTCAGCCAGCATGCAGTATCCGCTCAACCGACGGTGCGTGCAATGCACACATAGCCGTCCCTTTCGTATTTTGAGAGCGCTATCAGGCGCCGCGCCTCGTCCGGCTGTGCCGGCGCATCGTCCGGACGAAGGCTGTCCGTCCGGACAGCGCATGTCAACGGCTCCGCGTCGTATCCCGCGGCGGCACACAGCGTATCGGTCATGGAAAAAATCCTGTCAAGCTCTTTTGCATAGCGCGCCTGTTCCGCGTCGGACAGCAGAAGCATCGCGCGTGCGGCGAGCTTTTCCGCTCTGTTCTCCATAGTATGCTCAGGTTTCCTCCCGCATATTTCGAAGCAGAGCAATCTCCCGTCCGTAGCCTTCCAGCTCATTGGGCGTTTCCAGATAGAACGGAAGCTCCGCAAACGCCGGGCAATGGATGATGCGGCGGATCCCGTTCAGCGTCAGGTATCCCTCGCCGATCTTCTCATGCCGGTCCTTGTGCGCACCGAGAGGGTTTTTCGAATCGTTCAGATGAATGGCATGCAGCCGCTCCAGACCGATCACCCGGTCGAATTCCGCTGCGACGCCCTCCGGATCCTCCGCGATGGGATACCCTGCGTCGCTGACGTGACAGGTATCCAGACAGACGCCGATCCTGGGACGCAGCTCGGGCCGCACAAGATCCAGAATGGCGCGCAGTTCTTCAAAGCGTCCGCCGATCTCCGTTCCCTTCCCCGCCATGGTCTCCAGAAGCACGGTCGTGGACTGCTCCGGCTGCACGATCGCGTTCAGCAGCTCCGCAATCTGCGAAATCCCCGTCTCCGTTCCCTGCCCGACGTGGCAGCCGGGATGGAAATTGTACATCGAGCCGGGCAGACTTTCCAGCAGGCGCAGCTCCTCCGCCATGGCGTCGCGTGTATATTCACGGATATGCGCGTCCTTCGAGCATGGATTGTAGGTATAGGGCGCGTGCGCCAGCGCGGGGAAGAAGCCGTTCTCCTCCATCAGCGTGCGCAGCGCCGCGATATCTTCGGGAGAAGGTGTTTTGGAGCGGCTTCCGCGCGGATTGCGCGTGAAATACTGAAATGTATTTGCACCGACGGATAACGCGGCGCGCCCCATGGCCTCATAGCCCCCGGCGATGGAAATATGGCATCCGATTTTGAACATCTCTTGCTCCTTGTTGATTTTCTGTAAAACGACAGCGCCGCGTCGGCAAAAATGTGCGTCAGCGCCCAAAAACGTCTTTTCGTTCACAAAAAATTCATGTGAACATGGTATGATAAGATAGTATTTACCATCTATACTATTGTAGCAACTTCCCCCCGCTCTGTCAAGTGCAGCGCGCGCGATGCCGCGTTCTGCGCAGGCACGCCGCAGACGAAGCATCCATCTCAGGAAAGGAGCCGCACCGCGGATTTGTCCGGCAATGTCCGAAAACAAACGCTCTCTGGTCATCAGTCTCCGTGCTGTTGTCCGTCTGGTGAAGAATATTTCCACCGCCCTGAAACGGGATCATGTGACCGTGTACGCGGCGCAGGCGTCCTTTTTTGTCCTTCTCTCGGCGATTCCCTTTCTGATGCTGCTGCTCAATGTGTGTCAGCTTCTCGCAGGCGTCTCCTCCGTTGATCTGATCGGCATGCTCGAAGCCGCCGTCCCGGATGACTTTCAGTCCGCCTTTACCGCACTTATCGATCAGCTTGCGCAGTCCGGCAGCATCAGCCTGCTCTCCGTCACCGCGGCTGCCGCGCTGTGGAGCGCCTCGCGCGGCATGGCTGCTCTGGAGCGCGGACTGTGCGGCGTATATGATATTGATATCAGCCGCGGCTTTTTCTTTGACGTGGTGCGCTATATTCTGTACACAGTCGCCTTCATCGCGCTGATTTTTATCACACTGCTCCTGCTCGTATTCGGCGTGCAGATCGCCGATCTGATTATGTCTCTTCTGCCGGCGCTGGAAACGCCGATCACACGCATTATGAACGCGCGCGGACTTCTGATGTTCCTCGTTCTTTCGCTTTTCTTCTCCATCGAGCATCTCGTTATCCTGCGCCGTGCCTACCACGGCGCAGAGCGTCCCCTGATCTTCCCCGGCGCCATGCTTTCCGCCGCCGGATGGATGCTGTTTTCCTTTTTCTATTCTCTCTATATCCGGTATTTTCCGCGCGCCTCCTACCTGATCGGAGGACTGGCGCTCCTGATTATCCTGATGCTGTGGATTTATTTCTGCATGATTATTTTTCTGTGCGGTGCAGAAATCAACAAAGTGCTCTACAAAGCGTCAACAGATCCGAAATATCTCTCCAGCTTCCTCCGCTGAACGGTTTCATCGGTATGACGCCACTCCCCGCTTGTCGAAAAAACGGCTGCCGCGCGCTGCGGCAGCCGTTTTTTCGTTGTCAGCGGAATTCCGTCTCGCCGTCAGCGGCGAGAAGCGCCAGCCGGACGGTCTCATGCCAGCTCTCCGGCGTAATCAGATCCGTCTCGCGCCCGACAGCATCTGCGATATAGGAGGGATTCAGGTAATTGCTTCCGTCGTTGGCAGTCACTGCATCCACGACAATGGTGTGCGCCGCCGCATCATACGACACCACAAAGGAGCGGATCAGCGTCGTGATATCCACTTCCCGCTCGCCGCTTTTTGATTTCTTC
Source organism: Eubacteriales bacterium (assembly GCA_051867895.1). Lineage (GTDB taxonomy): Bacteria > Bacillota > Clostridia > Oscillospirales > CAG-272 > SIG701. Next base: position 9,367 of record JBJDZH010000024.1, on the reverse strand, counting down.
ATCATCATGATCGGGGACGCAAAGCGTCGGCGGATCGTCTCCGCTCCCTCCTCGGAGGCGCGCGGCGTGTGGAAAATCAGACGGCAGCGGGAGAACGCAATACCGCTCAGTTTGGCGGCGGCATCGTATACCTCCAGAATGCGGATTCCCGCCGGAGCGGCGGCACGCAGCCGCTTGAGCGCTTCCTCATTGGAAACATCGGTGCGGAGGCGGATATCCATCAGCTCTCCCGCTCCGCCGCAGCCGACGGACAGCGGGGAAGCAAACACCATCTTCGGACGCGGATTGAAGCCTTCGGTATAGTATACCGGCAGCGCGGAGCGGGTGATCACATGCGTCATCGCGCGGGCAAGGTCCAGATGCCCGATGAACAGCGCGGGCGCTTCCTTCGTAAAGCGGACGCGAACCGGACGGTATTCCGCCTGCACGGCTTTGTCCTGCGGAGAGAAGCCCGGTCTCGGGCGGGGAGCGGGCGTATACGGCGCGTTTTCTGTCTCCCGCGGAGCCGCCTCCTGCTTCGTAGAACGCATTTTCCCGCCGGGGCACCACGTACATGCCGACGGGTCCACAAGCGAATCCGCTCCGCAGCGGGAGCAGAGGTCACGGCAGGCGGGCGTCGTCCGCCCCTCGGCGGCTTTATGCCGTTCCCGCAGCAGGTACTCCTTCGTTACGCCGCAGTCGATCATATCCCACGGCAGGATCTCTCCGTCCGGGATGATGCGGTTGGCGTAAAACGCCGGATCCAGTCCCGCCTCCCGGATCACGCGGAGCCACTTTTCGTGATCGAAGTATTCCTCCCAAGCGTCAAAGCGCATGCCCTCCTGCTGCGCCCGTTCCAGCGCGTCTGCCAGGCGGCGGTCGCCGCGCGCGAGAACCGCCTCGATCTGCGACATGCTGGCGTCGTGATAATTGTAGCGGATCCGGCGATCGGTGATTTTACTCATCAGGAATTTCTGCTTTTCGGCGAGGGAATCCATCGTATCCTGTCCCTCCCACTGAAACGGCGTCTGCGGCTTCGGAATAAAGCACGCGACACTGATCGTCACCTGCGGGGGACGGGCGCGGCAGCGGTTGGGCGTTTTATAAAACTCATCGATCACATGCGAGGCAAGCTGCGCGATGCCGGCGATATCCTCCTCGGTTTCGCCCGGCAGACCGTTCATGAAGTAGAGCTTGACCTGATTCTTTCCCGCCTCAAAGGCAATATGACAGGCATGCAGGATCTCCTCCTCCGTGACGTTTTTGTTGATAACGTCGCGCAGGCGCTGCGTCCCCGCCTCCGGCGCAAAGGTCAGCGTCGTTGTGCGGACACTTGTGACCTTGTCCAGCAGCTCCTTTGTAAAGCTGTCCGCGCGCAGGGACGGAAGCGAAAGACTCACCTTTCGTTCGCTCGTCCACGGCAGCAGAGAATCTGTCAGCTCGCTGATCTCCGTGTAGTCGCTGATGGACAGCGACATGAGCGAGATCTCGTCATAGCCGGTGTTATCCACCGTTTCCCGCGCCAGCTCACAGAGCACCGGAACGGATTTTTCCCGCACGGGACGTGAGATAAAGCCCGCCTGACAGAAACGGCAGCCGCGGATACAGCCGCGATACACCTCCAGGGTAACGCGATCCTGGACCGTCTCGATAAACGGCATGACGGGATCGGTCGGAACGACGGTGTGATCGACATCCTCGACGATGCGCTTCTGCACCTTTTGCGGGACATCCGGGAAACGGGGCACAATCGCCGCAATCGTTCCGTCCGCGTGATACGAAACGTCGTACAGAGAAGGAACATAGAACCCCTTCAGATGCGACGCTTCGCGCAGAAAGGCGGCGCGGCTGAACGTCCCGTTTTTCTTCATGGCAAGATACAGACGCGCAAGCTCCGGCAGCGCCTCCTCGCCTTCGCCGATGGAGAAAATGTCGACGAACGGCGCCATCGGCTCCGGATTGTACGCGCACGGACCGCCGGCAAGGACGATCGGCGCGTCCTCACCGCGTGCGGCGGCGCGCAGCGGGATGCCTGCCAGATCAAGCATATTCAGAACATTGGTGTAGCACATCTCGTATTGCAGCGTGAACGCCACCATATCGAAGCCGCCCACGCCGTCGCCGCTCTCATGCGTGAAAAGCGGGATCGAACGCGCGCGCATTTCCGCCTCCATGTCCACCCACGGAGCATACACGCGTTCACACCAGACGCCGTCCACGGCGTTCAGAGCCTGACAAAGGATACGCATCCCCAGATTGGACATGCCGATCTCGTACGTATCGGGGAAGCAGAACGCGATGCGCAGCCGCACCCCGGCAGGATCCTTGAATACGGAGCCGGGTTCTCCGCCGCTGTAGCGTCCCGGCTTTTCGACTTTGGAAAGAAACGGTCGGATATCTTCTCTCATAACGGCTTACCTTTCCAGAAAAGAGGGGAGGATCGCTCCTCCCCTCCGGTTTTGATGAGTTAGATGAGTTATTTGATGTAGAGCTTGGTCGTCAGCATGGCGGGGATCATCCAGAACAGCTGATTGACAACCAGCAGCCAGGAACCGATGGCGCTGAGATTTCCCGACATGGATACGATCAGCATCACTGCCAGACTGACAATCGCCGACACAATACTGATAATCATGTTCGTGCGCTTGACGCTGAGCACCATATCGCAGTAGGAAACGACCTGAAGCAGCGATTTTGTGGTTCCGCGCGTGACGATACCGCTGTCCACGCGCTGCTTGTCCACATCACCCTCGTGATTCTTAATGACCTTCAGGGGATAATTTCTTCCCTTGACTTTGGAGAAAATCATCTCCGCGTCGATATTCGGATCCAGCGTTTTGACGCAGACGCAGGTTCCGTTGTGTGTGAACTGGCGCAGAATGAATTCAAAATCCGCGTCCATCTGATAACGGATATACAGCTTCGCGATCAGATCGTCGTCCAGCACCATATACATGATGCTGAGATCCCCCTCAATGTAGGAATCCTCCTCAACTACCTCCTCGGGGAGCTGAACACCGAGCTCACGGAGTACGCCGGAACGCCCGAACAGGATATGCCGTCCGTCCACCCGTGTCTCCAGATAACCGATATCCGCTCCAAGGATCTCCACCTCGTCGGAGTGTCCCATCTCGATGGTGGCGACGTCGAAAACGTCACACAGCGGTCCGCCCGCCGCTGCAAACGCGCTGGCGGCGTAATAGAGCACGCGGTCGATGCGGTGGTTGTTGTAGATCTTGATATTCTGCACCTTCACGCCGTAGGAAGGAAAGACATTTTTGTCGTCGAAGGAAATGATCGACGCGCCGGAATACTCGTCCAGAGAGCTTTCGCCGACGATGGTGCTGTCGTTCTCATACGCTTCCTTGTTCGCCTTGTAGAACGGATAGCAGTATGTAAAGAACATGGACATCGGGATAGCAGCGAGGACGGAAATATACGCGATCGTCACCGCATGGTAAGCGCCGCTTCCGCCGATGGATGAAAAGACTGCCAGCAGGACTGCCGCCGCCACGACGACGGTCAGCATTGCCGCGACGTACACTCGCGTTGTATGAAGCACCGCCGTGGTACGGTTGAAATAGCCGTCCACAAAAGAAGCCTTCTCGATCTGCAGCACATCCGGATTATCGCTGTCCACTGCGCCGAACGCCTCGCTCTCCGGGGACGCATCCGTCGCGGGAATCCGCCGGAAGACATACTTCGTCTTTTTGGACGACACGATATTAAAGCTGAACACCTCGCGCTTTGTATTGACATAGGCGAAAATCATCGTCATAAGCGCGCACACAGCGACGGCGAAGTTGTACATGACCGGCTCCACGCCCTGCGTCGAGACCGCCGCCGCATAGGCGGAATAAAGCACGCCGAACACGGCAAGCACAGCGGTAACGCTTTCCGGAGTCGGTCTGCCGGTAAAGAGGTTGCGGAATCCGGTGAGCACCTGTTCGTACGCCACCGCGCATACAAGCAGCATCAGCTGCAGGCTGACCATGATATACACGACCGGATACACGGCGGGATCGAGCGCTCCGGCAAACTGGACGCCGAAGAGCGTTATGTTTTCAAAGAGGAACAAAAGAAGCGTCAGCAGCGCGCCTGCGGCAATCTTGATACGCAGCGAATTAAGCGCGTACTTATATGCCTCGGCAATGCGCGGCGTCTGGTTTCGCTCGGTGTACTCGTACTCGGCGGCGCGCCGCTGCTGTTCTTCCAGCTCACGCGCGCCGGCATCGTTCTGGGCGGCGACCTTGTCCGCTGTGCCTGCGCCCGCCTTACGGTCGAGCTGATCTTCCAGTCCAAACGCGACCATCAGATTCAAATCGGTGTCGTCCATCTCCGGTTCGCTTGTCGGATCCTCCTCCGGTGACGGAGCCGCGTCAGCATCAGCCGTATCCCGGGAAGGAATCGTCTCTTCCGTCGGCATATCCTCGCTCAGCGGCTCAGATGGAGCCGGCTCCTCCGGGGCGGATGCGGCCACCTCGTCTCCGGTATCGGCGATGCGGTCAAAAATGGACAGATCGGGAGCGGCAGGCTCGCTGTCACGCGCATCGGAACTACTGCGAAAACGGGAGAAAAGACCGCCTTTTTTCTTCGGCTGCCGGTCCGTGCTGTCGTCCGCGGCCGGCACGGACGGTTCCTGCACCGTTCTTTCCGGCTTGGAAAGCGGCTGCTCCGGGACACCGACGGGCGACTGCTCGTCGGCGTATTCGGGAAGATACTTTTTCAGGAGCTCCTGGATATCGACATCGCTGGAGGTATCCGGATCCGGTTCCGTGGTCTGCTCCGCAGCAGGCTGCTCGGACCCGGCTGCCGGATGCAGTCTGTTTTTCAAATCCTCGGAGGAGGCATCCCGCGTTTTCTTATTTGATTTTGTTTTCTCACTCATAACGATCATCCAATCCTATCAGTTTTCATCGTCACGGCTTGGGTGTACGCTGCATCCGCGCGGCATGGCACAGGATCACAGACGCAGCGGTTGAAACATTCAGAGAGTTGACCTGTCCGTACATCGGAATCGATACGATAAAGTCGCTTCTCTCGCGCACAAGGCGGGAAACGCCGTTTCCTTCGCTTCCAAAGACGATCGCCGCCGGGACGTTCCAGTCCGTCTCGTAATACGGAGCGCCATCCGCCTCTGCGGTAAAGATCCAAAGTCCGAGCTTCTTGAGCTGTTCGAGAGCGGAGGCAATGTTCTGTACCTTGGCGACCGCCATATGCTCCAGCGCTCCGGCAGAAGCGCTCGCAACGACCGGTGTAAGCCCAACGGCATGCCGCTTTGGCAGGATGATGCCATGGGCGCCGGCGCATTCGGCACAACGGATCAGCGCGCCGAGATTGTGCGGATCCTCTATTCCATCCGCAACCACGACAAGCGGGGTCTCGTTGCGGCTGTGCGCGATCTCTACGATCGACGCGAGATCCACATACTGTTTTTCCGCTGCCATGGCCGCGACGCCCTGATGGTGCGCCCCGCAGGTCATAGCGTCGAGCTTGGAGCCGTCCACCTCAATCACCGGGATCCCGAGGCGAATCGCTTCCGAAACAATCACCGTGATAGAGCCTTCCCGGTCTCCGGCGCGGACAAAGAGTTTGTCCACAGAGCGCCCGGATTTCAGAAGCTCACGCACCGCATTGCGGCCGGCGACCACATTTTCCGGCGCGGCGGGGCGTTCCCGGGCAGAGGATGCGGTTCCACCCGAAGCGGATTTTGCAAAAGAGCGATCCTTTGCGGGTCGGCGGCTTTGCGGCTGAAATTTCTTTTTGAAATTTGCGTTTTTATTCATAGTTCCGATCCGGCCGGTCTGGCGGCCATTCTCCCTGCTCGGGATAGGTATAGAAAGACATTCTGCCATTATTATAACACAGAAAGTCGCGTTTGTATATATTATTTTGATTTTTTATCTGAAGAAGGCGGATTTTGTCCTTCCGGCAGCGGCAGATCTGGTGGGAATTTCCTGCCTGACGCAGCGCCAGTATGAACACATAAAAAAACACGACGGAAATGCATCGTACCCTTAAGGACAGTACATAAAGGTACGAGCATTGCGAAGGGCAAGAGAATTGAGAGGAGTTTTACGCTTCTCTCTTTTCTCTTGCCCTTTTTCTATCTATTGCAGTACATTCGACTCTTTTGATGCCGTTGAGTACAATTACTATAGAAACTCAAAGGAGATAGCAAAATGGGTAATTTCATAGAAGAATTATATTACGGAAATTTTGATCCGCAGGCGCGAAGTACCAGGCAGAACAAAGCCGTCCATATGCAAATGGAAGTGCTGATGCTCAACGAGGAATTCCTGACCAAAGCACTCTCCGGTGAAAACAAAAAGAAATCCCTCGACTTTGTAAATGCGTAGGGCGTAGTAAACGGCGAATCCAACCTCGACAGTTTTATGATGAGGTTTCGTTTAGGAGCCAATTTTACATACGACACCTTTGTAGCCACAGATACGCCATTTCGAGTCTTGCTGAAGGAGTGCGCAATATGCGAAATATAAAGTATTACATAATAATATGGAATGATATGGAAATAGCTTTTTCACGACCGTGCCTCCGTTTCAAATGTTCTGTTTCTTTTAGACTTTAACAGCTTAAAGCCGTAATGGGCTGCAAAGATAAACAGTCCCATTATTGCAAGATAATCAATATAGAACAAGATTATCGGTTCAGCATAATCCAAAAATACAAATTCACTTCTCAAAAGCAGGTATGTGAAAAAATCCCGTTTTATGAAAGCAAACGCACCATAGCCGGCAATCACCAAGCCTACGGCAGTCAAAATACCGCCACGGACTTTGCTTGCCTTTTTCGTGTGTAAAGTTTTTTTCATCATGCCTATAACCATATTCCAATGTATACCGATATGCAAACTCATAAGGACAAAGCCCCAATATGCACCGAGGATATGCAGCTTTCTCGCAAAAGCCAATCCGCCGTTTATCGGAAGAAAATCAAACACATATCGGGAAATGACGATACCGCTGTACATCTGCGCGAGCATAGCAAGCAAGACGAGCAAATCAATATAAAGCATGGTAATCCGCAATGCAGTGTATTTCCCTTTGAAAATGTTTTTATGCCAGCCGATATTAAGAATGTGATGGGCAATGAAAAGAATAAACATCAGGGCGCCACCCCATTCGTGGGCGGAATCTCCCCAAAACTGATAACCCGATAAGACCAGCAGGACAATCGTCATCAAAATATCGACTGCAAGCTTTACAGCCTTTCTCGCACTCATGGCTCCACCGCCTTGTTAACGCAGGCAATCGCGTTCAAACTGCGGGGATAGCCGATATAAGGCAAACAGTGCAAAACCACCTTGATAAGAAAGTCCTTGCCATTTCCCACATTCATATTACCCTTTGAATGGGCGATTAACTGAGGTTCACAACCGCCCTGCGCCATAAGAAAGCAAAAGGTGACAAGCTCACGCTGAGAAAGGCCAAGCCCGTTTCGGGTGTAGTAATCGCCGAAGCAGTTTGAAGCAAGCCAGCGGTTAACCGTGCCTGTTTTCCACGCTTCTCTCATATGCTCACCGAAAATTTCTGCCTGTGCTTCTATCCCTTTTTCAAGCCTGTTTTCAAGGGTAGTCGTTGCCTGTCCCTCAAGAGGTAAAGCTATACCGCAATCTGTCAGGACTTCGTTTGTGCATTTGAGAAACGGCAGCATTCTGCCGTAACCCAAATAATCGGTTGCCTGATATACAATTTCTTTGACGGTTATCGGAGAAATGCCGTCATCTATTGCCTTTTTCAGCATTTCACGAAATGCGTCCACACCGCCGCAGCCGATAATAGCAGCAAGCACCGCAATGTACCTTATTTCGGTATCTAATCGGCAGCTTTCTTCGTTTACAACCTCATTCAAGGCGAAATATTCAAAACGCTCTGTAAATTCGGGGTCTGTAATCTTTAAGTCCATATCCGTTCTCCTTTGCTTCTCAAAGTGCGCCCACAATTTTATGGGGAACATACGCATCTTCAAGAAAAGCAATGTCCTCGGCTGTCAGTTGAACCTCAAATGCTCCTACAGCGTCATCAAAATACTTTGCTTTTGTTGCTCCGATGATAGGAGCAGAAACGCCCTTTGCATACTGCCACGCAAGGGCAATCTGCGTCATTGTTTTTCCGTATTTCTCGGCAAGCTCCGCCACACGAAGGACGATTCTGTAATCTTCCTCCCGTGTACCGTCATATTTCTTTGCCGCCATACGGTCGGTTTTGCTTCTCTCTGTATCTGCATGCCAATCTTTGCGGCACAGTCTGCCTGCCGCAAGGGGACTGTATGGTGTAAGCGAAACACCCATTTGCCGGCATATTGGAATCAGTTCTCTCTCATCCTCACGGTAAAGAAGGTTGTAATGATTCTGCATAGAAACGAAAGGTGTAAAGCCGTTATCCCTTGCCGCAAGCTGCATATTGTAAAACTGATAACCGTACATTGCGGAAGCACCGAGTGCACGCACTTTACCTGATTTAACAAGTCCGTCAAGCGCTTCCATTGTTTCCTCTATCGGTGTTTCATAATCAAAGCGGTGAATAATATACAAATCAAGATAGTCGGTATCCAGTCGTTTCAGTGTGCCATCAATTTCACGGTAAATGGCTTCTTTTGAAAGATGTCCCTCATTAAAATACACCTTTGATGCTAAAACAACCTTATCTCTTGATGTGCAGTTTTTTATCGCACGCCCCAAATACTCTTCGCTTGTTCCGTGTGCATAAGTGTTGGCTGTATCAAAGAAATTGATACCAAGCTCCAATGCGTGGCGAACCATACTTTCCGTATCCTGCGGATTCAGCGTCCATTCGTGCTGGTCTGCCGACGGCTTTCCGAAGCTCATACAACCGACGCAGAGCTTCGATATTTCAATATCGGTATTGCCGAGTTTTGTGTATTCCATATTTCTGTCTCCCGATTTCAAAATGTGTCAGCCCAGTCCGCAAGAGCTTTTTCGGACATACCGTTTACCACCTTACCGTTTACCCATTTTGCAGTCGGGCAGAGAGACTTTAGCACCTTAACTGTTTTTCCCATTCCGCTACCTCCTGAGGTCGCAAACGGAATAATCGTCTTACCCGAAAAATCGTAGCTTTCTACAAAGGTATTGATAATTTTCGGTGCAACATACCACCAGATAGGGAAGCCGAGAAATACCGTGCTGTAATCGTCCATATTGGCAAAGGTATCGGCAATTTCGGGACGGCAATCGGGATTATATGTTTCAATGGTACTGCGGCTCTTTGTGTCCGTCCAGTCAAGGTCTGCACGGGTGTACGGTGTTTTGGGTTTGATTTCAAACAGGTCTGCACCGATTGCTTTTGCTACACGCTCGGCAGCGGCTTTTGTAACGCCGCTTGCAGAGAAATATGCTACTAATTTT
>JBJDZH010000023.1:220714-224833 GCA_051867895.1 Eubacteriales bacterium | reverse complement strand
CTGATTCGTAATCAGCAGGTCGCCGGTTCGAGTCCGGCCAGTAGCTCCAGAAAAACCGCTTCGTGAGAAGCGGTTTTTTCTTTTTTGTTTTCCCGGTTTACTTCCAGATCAGGCTGACCGCCGTGCCGCTCAGGATCCAGGCGATGGAGCGGACGTCCTCGGTGAATTCCAGCTGCGCCAGAATCGATTGCAGATCGGCGGAGAAGATATAGACATGCTTAAAGGTGCCGTCTTCCTCGTACGGCATCAGCAGAAGCATTCCGCTGTTGTATACGGCATACGGCTCGCCGGTAAACGCATAACCAAGCTCAGGCAGCGGGCAGAGCTCGGAGGACGCCAGCACGGTGCTTGTGCCGTCCTCGCCGAGCGTCCGGTACGAGAGAACCTGATAATTCCCCACTTCCATGCCGTACAGGACGCCGTCCCTGATGAAGCTGACGGACATCCCGTTCTCAAACTCCGTCCGCTCGCCGGTCGCGGTATCGTAAATCCCATAGCCGACCCTCCATTCCCAGCCGCCGATGTTGTAGACGAGGCGGGACGCATCCAGAAAGCCGACCGGCGTGTAGCCGCGCACATCGACCATACCGGCGGTGCCGGAATCGTTCAGCATCACGTTTTCCGTGATCTGCGTGACGCTGCCGTCTTCGGCGCGCAGGAAAATGCCGCCGTGCCCCATTCGGTCCGTTTCCCGGCTGAACGCCGTCCACTTGCCGTCCGGGGAAACGGTGTGCAGCGATTCCGTCACGATGCCGTCATATTCTGCCGCTTCCGCACAGATCGCGCCGTCCGTGAGAGTCACATGCCACGCGGCGTATTCCATCGTTTCTTTTTCGTAGGAAAAGCCGGAGAGCATGTACCCGTCCTCCGTCGCGGAGAGGGAGGAGGGGACGATCCTTCCGTCCAGCGCCGTCTGCGCCGTGAACGTCCCGCTCTGATTGTCAAACAGAGCGAGGCGGATGCTCTGCGGCGTGGCAGGCCCGTCCGTGTTCCGGGAATAGTCATACAGCGAGAACAGCGTCCGGTCGTCCTCGAGAGGGAAGGTATACCACAGCGTCGCCTCCGGACGCAGCGTGTGGAAATCCAGACCGCCGTCGTTTGAGACGATGCGGAAGGGCGCGAGCTGCGGCACCGTGATCCCGGAGGGGGACGGCTCTGTATCCGCGGTCGTTTCCGGCGCTGTCGTATCCGAGGGCGGATCGGTCGATGCCGCAGCGGTGTCCGGCGTGGTGACGCTCTCCGGCTCTTTGGTCGTTTCGGGGGGATTCTTCTCCGTCCTGCCGCAGCCGGCAAGGAGCAGTAAACAAGCAAGAAGCAGGGCGGGCAGTGATTTTGTCATAGAAACCTCCTTATATATATGGCGGCTGTACGATATGGTGGCGATATGGCGGCGGCTGGCACAATGCCGTGAGAATCGGGCGGTGCGGCGGATGACAAAGAGCGGGATACGGTCCCGGACGCGCAGAGGCGTTGCGGTCCGGCTTCTGCGTTTGATGAATTGGCTGATCCGCCTTACACAAATAAGACGCAGGACGCGTCTTTTTTGTTTCGTATACGGAAAAGATTTATGCGAATCCGGAATGCGAATCCGAAAAAGCGCGCGGCGCTTCCCCGACAAAGCGGAGAAGCGCCGCATGAAGCGATATGGCTCAGATAAACGTGTATTCATTCATTTCACCGCGGTACGCGGCGCCGGCGACATACTGCGGAATGCCGGAATCCAGTACAGAAGCATATCCGCGGTGCAGATGCCCTGCAAACACTGCCCGCAGATTCGGGCACGATTCGCAATACGCGAGAAACGCGCGCGTCGTTTCGTCCGGTTTCTGCTGGCTGTAGCGGCGCTCCTCCAGATGGCGCAGGCGTTCTTCCGGACAGCCGCAGAGAAACGGCGGCTGCTCCCGTCCGCAGACTTCGGTGATCTGCCGGTAGAGATCCTCGCAGAAAAGCGGATTGTGGACGGCGAGCACCGCGGGCATTCCGTCGGAAAGCTCCGCGCGCAAACGCGCAAGCTGTCCGGGCGTGACGTAGTAATAATTGTTGTCCAGCGTGACGAACTTCACGCCTTCCAGAATGCGGACGCCGAAAAGGCTTCCGGCGGGCAGCGCTGCGGTGACGCGCGCCAGACTCTGCGCCTTGTACGCCTCATCCTCCCACGCTTCGCCGACGTACTGACTGAACTCGTGATTCCCGGCGGCCATGAGAACGTCGATCCCCGCCAGACACTCCCGCGCGTAATCGAGATTGGCATGGGAGACAAAGTCGATCAGATCGCCGGTGTGGAGCAGTGGGATCCCGCGTGCGCGCACCTCGCGCAGAAGCTCCTCCGCCGTTTCCTCCTGCTGCCTGGGATAACCGCCGGTGAATTCGTTCGCCCGCCGCGCGGCAAGTGCCCGCTTTCGTTCGTCATCCCGCCCGTCGGCGCGGCAGATATGATTGTCCGACATATGACAGACGGTGAACGGCTTTTGCGCACCCACGGATACCGTATAGCGGGACAGCTTCATTTTCCGCTGTCCTCCGGTGTTTTTTCATCCTCCGGCAGCTCTTCCTTACCGTACACGGCGAGCCGCACGTCTGTGCGCGTGATCTGCATCAGCTCCTCGCGCGTGATGCTGTCCGCCTCGGCGAGGCGATTCGCCTGCGCGGTCAGAATCTTCTCGAACACATTGCGCACGCCGCGCGCATTGCCGAACTCTCCCGCTTCCTCCGCCGCCATGTTCAGGTACTCCTTCAGCTCGTCCTCGGCGTCCGCGTCCAGCGTATAGCAGTTCTTTTTGCACTGGAGCGCGAAGATGCCAAGCATCTCCTCGGCGGTATAGTCGTCGAATTCGATATATTTGTTGAAGCGGGACTGAAGACCGGGGTTGGAGGCGATGAAATCCTCCATCAGCCTGGTATAGCCCGCTACGATGACGACGAGGTCGTCCCGGTTATCCTCCATGAATTTCAGGACGGTGTCCACCGCCTCAAAGCCGAAATCGTTCTCCGATTTGGAGGTGAGCGTGTACGCCTCGTCGATGAAGAGCACGCCGCCCTTGGCGCGTTCGAGCACCTTTGTGGTCTTGATGGCTGTCTGTCCGACGTATCCGGCGACAAGCCCGCTGCGGTCCACCTCGACGAGCTGTCCCTTGGAGAGAATGCCGAGCGAGTGATACACGCGCGCCATGAAGCGGGCGATCATGGTTTTTCCGGTGCCGGGATTTCCGGAGAAGACCATGTGCAGAGAGATGTCCGCCGTCGGCAGCTTGTGCTCGCGCCGCATCTGGTACACGGTCGCGATATTGATGAGATTTTTCACCTCGCGCTTGACGCCGTCCAGCCCGATGTAGCTGTCCAGCTCCGCCCGCAGCGCGCCGATGTCCTCCTTTTCGGGAAGCTCCTCCTCCGCCTTCTGCGGAGGCTTTTTGCCTGTATCCGACTGTACGGGCGGCGTTTTTTCCGACGTTTCTCCGGACGGCGCGGCGGGCGCGTCCGTCTTCTGCGCCGCGCCCGTCTTGCGGGCAGAGTCCGTCAGCGGCGTTCCCCACAGATCGCCGCCGATCCGTTTCAGATTGTTTTCCGTCATGGAGCGGATGAGATCCAGCTGCATGGCGATGATCTCGTCTTTTTTGTCCGCCATTTTATTTCACGACGCCCTTCTTCAGGATCACATTGGCGTAGATGGCGCTCTCGCCGGTCACGACGACGGCATACGCCTTTTTTGCGCGCTCATAGAATTCGTACCGTTCCAGCATCACCGGCTCGGCGTCCGTGTACCGGGCGAGAATACGGCGGTATTCGTCCCAGATGGGGATCTGAAGCGCGCGGTCGCACTCCGCCTTGTCCATCAGATAGACCGGCGCGGCGTATTCGTCCAGCGGAAAGAGCGGCAGAATGGCGGAGAGCAGCTCCGGCACGCCGCAGCCGTCCGCGCGCAGCGTCTGCCGTCCGATGCTTTCTCCGGGGAAATTTCCGTCGGCGATGACGATCTCGTCGCCGTGTCCCATTTGATCCAGCACAAAAAGCAGCTGGGGAGAGATGATCTTGTCGATGCCCTTCAGCATAGAATAATCCTCGCTTTCAAAGTCCGATATCCGCCGGAGGGCGGAGCGGCAGAATGTGGTTTCCGCCTGTCGG
>JBJDZH010000023.1:0-220614 GCA_051867895.1 Eubacteriales bacterium | reverse complement strand
AAATATTGTAGCACAGGCATGTAAAAAAAGCAAGCGCGGCGGCGGAGAATGTGGTTTCCGCCTGTCGGAAATATTGTAGCACAGGCATGTAAAAAAAGCAAGCGCGGCGGCGGAGAATGTGGTATAATGGGGTATCTTCGGCGTATGCCTGAAAGGAACTGAATATGACACGGAACATGAACGATGATATCCGGATATACCCCGGCTTTCCCCCGGACAGGGAGATGCGTTTTGCGCGGCAGTCGCGGGACGGCACGGACTTTCTGTATCTGTCCTCCGACGATTTTCATTACACCTTCGGCTATTACTCCAACAATTCCTGGGTGAACTCTCATATCCTGATCCTTGCCCGGACGCGGAATATCGACGATTACAGCGACACGGAGCTTGTCGCGGCGGACGTGAAGACGCAGTCGGCGGTCATCGTCGCACAGCACTGCGGCGGCATGACCGATTTTGTGACGCACGGCGCGCAGCTCTACTTTATCGATTCATCCCGGCGGCTGCACCGTACAGATCTGACGGACGGGACGGACGAGGTCATTCACGCGCAGCCGAACATGGCCTTTCCCCATATGACACGGGACGGACGTTACATGAACTGGGACGCGTCCGGCGGTGGGACGTTTGCCGGAGAGGTGTTCGATCTGGAGACGCGGAGCTGCAAACGCATCTTCGAGAAGCGCTTTGCGCAGCCGTTTCCCTGGGCAAACCACATGATGGTCTGCCCGACCGACCCCGATCTGCTCTTTTTTGCCCATGAAGGCACGACGCAGTATATTACCAACCGCCTGTGGCTGGCGCAGGCGGACAGAGCGCCCCGCAATATCGCCCGGCAGAATCTGAACGAAAACGGGGAGCTGGGGGACTGCTTCGGGCATGAGTGCTGGGCACCCGACGGGCGTGGGCTGTATTTTGTGAAGTATGCCTGCTCGCCTGTGCCGCCCTGCGGCATCTGCTATGTGGACGCGGAGAGCGGGGAGGCGGAGCTGCTCTTTTCCGGCTATCCCTACTGGCACGTTTCCTGCGCGCCGGACGGGCGGCACCTGGGCGCGGATACGCAGAATGCGGGGGAGGGGCTGAGCGGCGTCTGCGTCATTGACCGGGAAACGAAAACGGAGCGGCTGCTCCTTCGCGCACGCACGAACTGGAAGCATCCGTGCCATCCGCACCCCAGCTTCAATACTTCCTCCGACCGCATGGCGTTCCACGATCTCAGCGAGAGCGGCATGATCTCCGTCGGTGTGATCGACCTGTAACGGACACACGCCGGAGCTTCCTTTGAACAAATTGTAGAATATTTGCAATAAATCCAAATTGTTTGACAGGGAAAAATCTTCCAAGGCTTGAATGGACTGTATCTGATCGCAGTGCTGATTTTCATCGCGAAAAGGATGTTGAAAACAAGCTGATTAAGCCTTTACTTGCCAAACTGGGGTACTCTGAAGCGGATTATGAGCAGCAGCTGTATATGGAGATTGGGAATCATAACCATGCTTTGATTCCGGATTTTGTCATGCTTCCTATTAAGGAAAAAGGACGACAGTCTGCGTTTGCCTTAATTGAAGCAAAACTGTCTGTTTCAAATCGTGCTCAGCTTGCAGAGGTAAAAGTGCAGGCAAGAAGCTATGCGCGGCTTTTGAATGTAAAATATGCATCTATTGCATCAAAAGAGAAGATTTGGGTATTGGAGCCGGGAAATGACTTGAATTTTGAGAAAGAAGTGTTTGAAGCGACATGGGATGAATTGGAAAATCCAGATGCGTTTTCACAATTGCGGAAACTGATTGGTATGGTGAAAAATTCATCAAAAGATACCCGATGATGCATATTGATTATTTGTCGGGTATGTCTGATTTCTTCCTCTACCTGATGAAAGGTTTTGCTGAGTCCTTTCGCTTTTTGTCTGAATTGTAGAATATAACAACATTTTGCAATAAATCCAAAATGTTTGACGTACAACTTGACAGGGAATGATAGATTTGTTACAATATAGTTACATTCACAGAAAGGAAGCGATACTATGACAAGCAAAAGCTCTGGCGTTTCCCTGCGTATTCTCACGCTGCTTCTCGCCGCGGTGATCGCGGGCGGTACTCTGACTGCCTGCGCCAAGGGAGGCGATACGCAAGAGGATACCTCTGCACCTGTCTCCGACGCCGGCACCTCCGCACCGGATACGGAAACTGAACCGGCGGAGACCCGTATCGATCCTGGTCTGCCGGAGATGAATCTCGACGGCTATACGATCACTTTCTTCGGGAAGACAGTCGACGGGATCTACGCGGAGGAGGAGACCGGCGACCGTGTGAACGATGCCGTGTTTGACCGCAACCGCTCTCTGAACGAAAAATACAACTTTGAGGTCGAGCTGATCTCCGCATCCAATCAGGAATTAGCCATCACCGAGGGATTTCAGACGGTTCAGTCGGGGGACGACGCGTATCAGGTGCTGTTGGACGGCGGCAACCGCTACGTGCAGTTCATTCAGGCGGGACTGATGTACGATCTGAATACTCTGAAGTATCAGGATTTCGAGCAGCCGTGGTGGTACAAGTACCTGAATGAGGGGCTTTCCCTCAATCAGAAGCTGTACATGACGGCGAGCGCCTTCATGCTCTCGACGAAGAGCCAGCTGTACGGGACGGTTGTCAACCGGAAGCTGGCAGAGGACAACAATGTGGACATCGCGCAGCTGTACCAGTGGGGACGCGACGGAAAATGGACCCTCGACCGCTTCGCGGAGCTGACCAAGCTGGGTAATGACGATCTGAACGGCGACGGCGTGCGCGATTACAACGATCAGTGGGGTCTTCAGGTGCAGGCGTACTGCGGCTATTCGCTGGCAGTCGGCTGCGGCTTCCGCATCGCGGACAAGGATGAAAACGATATTCCCTACATTTCCGCCGGAACGGAGGCAGCCATCAATACGTGGGATAAGCTCTGCTCCTCCATTTTTGCGGATAAAACCTCCGTTCTGATCACACAGAACATCGCCGGCGTGACGAGCACGTGGGCGACAGCCGGTGAAATGTGGAGCTCCGGACGCGTGCTGGTCACGGTCAACAGCCCCTCAAACAGCTGGCGCGACATCGAGTTTGATTACTGCGTGCTGCCTTCTCCGAAGTATACGGAGGAGCAGGAGCAGTATTATCATACCGGTTCCAGCTGGAACACGCCGCTTCTCGGCGTTCCGGTGACGGCGGCCGATCCGGAGAAGGTGTCCTTTATTCTGGAGGCGATGGCGTATTCCTCGTATTATGACGTGCTTCCGGAATTCTATGAGAATTATCTCCAGACCAGACTGATGCGCGACAAGGAATCTGTGGAAATGCTGGAGATCATTCAGAACACTCCGTACTTTGACATCGGCGCCGTGTTCAACTGGGGCTCCTATCTGGATCAGACCTACACGATGACTAAGTCCGGTACAAACAACATGGCGACCTTCCATGCCAGGGCGGAGAAGGCAGCCAACGCCGTCATCACGAAGATGCTGAATCAGATCGAGAAGAACGAAGCAGCCAGACAGTAAGCAGCGAGCAGACAGCCAAAAAGAGACGCTTCCAGTGGAAGCGTCTCTTTTGTTATGCTTTGCGGATGCAGGCAGCGCTGCGGCGTCCGGCAAAAAGCGCGCGCCTGTTAAGGCGGCGCTTTTGCCGTTTTTTGTACGCAGAAGAAGGAACCTTATTACCGGATGTCGCTTTCCTCTGTGGCTTCTGCCGCGCCGGACGGCTGTTCCTCCGCCGGCGTCTGTGCCGCGGAAGCGTTCTCGGCGACCGTCTCTTCTGCCGGGGCAGTCTCCTCCGCCGGCGCGTCTGCCGCGGGAGCTTCCTCCACGGGGGCTTCCTTTGCCGCCGACTCGTCCTTGGGCAGCTTTATGCCGCACAGCGGGCAGTAGACGGACTTGATGCTGATCTGCGCGCCGCAGGCGGGGCAGATCACACAGCCCTGAAGCCGGGCGAGCTGCGCGCGCAGCTTTGCCACGCCTTCCTTGATCTCATCCGCTTCGGCGACGAGGGCGCCGATATCCTCCGGAAGCTCGCCGATGCCTTTTTCCTTCTTGTAATAGGCGCGTCCGATGCGCTCAAAGCATTTGGCGAGCCGCGCGTTCTGCGTGCGGATATCCATGCGGAGCTTCGCGGCTCCGGTGACTTCGTTTGTCTTTTTGACGGTGTAGTCGGCGGCTCCGCCGAGATTCTTCTTCAGATCCTTGAGAAATGACATATGTATGACCCTCCTGTGGCAGAAATCATGGATTCTATGCGTATAGTATACTGTGTTTTTTTGCCGATTTCAAAGATATTTGGTGAATAATTCATAAAGTTTTTTGTATAAGCAGACCGGAGCGGGAAAAGCTAACGCCAGATGAAGCGGAGGGAAAGAAAATGAATACGGACAGCGAAACCTATAAAAAATATGCGTCGGCACGCGCCGGAAAATCTCCCGTGATGAAAGACTGCGTCCGCGCCTTTCTGAGCGGCGGGCTGATCTGCACATTTGCGCAGGGGCTGCGTTCTCTGTATGAATTCTGGGGCGCGCCGCCGGCGGACAGCGCGACGCTTGTGTCCGTCACGCTGATATTTCTGACGGCGCTTCTGACCGGGATCGGCGTCTTTGACAGAATCGCATGCTTTGCGGGCGCGGGGACGCTCGTGCCGATTACCGGCTTTGCCAATGCGGTTGCTGCGCCCGCGATCGATACGAAGGGGGAGGGCTTTGTCCTCGGCGTCGGTGCGAAGATCTTTTCGATCGCCGGACCGGTGATCCTCTATGGGACGGCGGTGGGCGCCCTGTACGGGGTCGTGTACTGGATCCTTATCACATTTTTCTGAGAGGTGCGGAAAGTGGAAAGAATTCTGCGGCCGCGTGGAACCGTCTATATTGCGGACGCGGCGACGGTCGTCGGACATGAGGAGCACAAGGGACCGCTCGGTGCCTTTTTCGATCTGCATGACGCCAAGGACGATACTTTCGGCATGCAGACGTGGGAGAAGGCGGAGAGCGAGATGCAGCGCCTTGCGGTCAATATCCTGCTCGGCAGGCGCGGCATCGCCAGCGACAGCATCCGCGCGTCGTTTGCGGGAGATCTGCTGAATCAGTGTACCGGCTCCAGCTACGGACTTCTTTCGTTCGGCATGCCGTTTTTCGGACTGTTCGGCGCGTGCTCGACCGCGGCGGAGGGGCTTGCACTCGGCGCGCTGCTGTGCGGGGCGTACGGCGGCCGCTTTGTGACGGCAAGCTCGTCCCATTACTGCTCCGCCGAGCGGCAGTTCCGTTTTCCGATGGAATACGGCGGACAGCGCGCTCCGACCGCGCAGTGGACGGTGACGGGCGCGGGCGCGTTTTTGCTCAGCGACAGCGAGGCGGACTGCGCGCCGGGCGGGGCGAAAGTCCGCATTGCGGAGGTGCTGCCGGGCGCAGCCGTGGACCGCGGCGTCACGGACGCCGCGAATATGGGCGCGGCGATGGCGCCGGCGGCGCTGGATACGCTGCTGATGTACTTCCACGAAAGCGGGCGGAAGCCGGAGTCCTTTGACATGATCGCGACGGGAGATCTCGGGCGCGAGGGCGCAGCGATCCTGTGCGATTTCGCGCAGGCGGCGGGATACGATATCCGCGCCGTCCACCGCGACTGCGGCTTGCTGATCTATGACGCGGAAACGACGGACAAGCATGCGGGCGGCTCCGGGTGCGGCTGCAGCGCCGTCGTGACGGCGGGATATATTCTGGACCGGATGCGCGCGGGGGAGCTGTCGGACGTATTGATGCTCGGCACCGGCGCGCTGATGAGTCCGATAAGCGTGCAGCAGGGGCAGTCGATCCCCGGTATCGGGCATCTTGTCCGGATCACGACGCGGAGGGAATGAAATGCTTCTCGATTATGTCTGGGCGTTTGTCGTCGGCGGGGCGCTGTGCGTGATCGCGCAGCTCCTGATCGATAAAACAAAGCTGACGCCTGCGCGGATCCTGGTAGCCTACGTGGTTGCCGGCGTGCTTCTCGGCGCGGTCGGCGTGTATGAGCCGCTGGTGGAGCTGGCGGGATGCGGCGCGACGACGCCGCTTTGCGGCTTCGGCAACCTGATCGCGCAGGGCGTGCGGCGCGCGGTGCATGCGCAGGGACTGCTCGGCGCGCTGAGCGGCGGGCTGAGCGCATCCTCCGCCGGAATTGCCGCGGCGCTGTGCTTCGGACTGCTGGCCGCGCTGATTTTCCGCAGCAAGCCGAAAAACTGAACGATGCCGGAGCCGCTCAGTACGCGGCGAAGGTTTTGATCTGCGGGGCTGCCTTTGCCTGCGTACACCGCAGGCGCAGCCGGGTCACGCCGTCTCTGTGAAGCCGGTGGATGCGCTTGTGTCCGATGCAGTGCGCGGCTGCCGCCTCGATCCATTGCCCGCCGATCTCGGCGTCGATGTGATACTCCGTCACGCGTTCTCCGAGACGGATATCCTCGCACAGCACCAGATCGCGCACGCGGGACGGCGCAGGCAGCGTCAGCGTCAAAGTCATGCCTTCCCCGCGCGTTTCTGCGATGGGCGCGGCGAAAAGCTGCCGCACCATATTGCCGAAGCGGCAGAATTCCTCCGCGTCCCGCCGGGGGAAAAGCCCCCGGTTGTCGATAACCATGCCGATGAGCTGATTCGTGTTGCGTCCGACGGACGTATAGTAGCATTCCAGCAGCTCCTCGGCGGGAATGACCGCGTCCTCCTGCCCCGGGTGCCAGAACCAGCCGCCGCCCCACGATTTGCGCGCATAGCGGTTCGGCATATCGCTTTCCGCGGGCTGCCATGTATCTCCGTACGGGTTGCCGCAGATGCGCTCCTCTCTGGTTCCGTCAAACTGAAACACGGAGTTTCCGATGGTGGCAAAGCAGTCGTCGGGCGCGCGGCCGCCCTCGTTACCGACCCAGCGCACCGGCGTCTTTGTCCCGCGCGGTCCCTGGAATACGACGGCGTCCGGCTGAAGCCGGTGCAGAAGCGAGGCGATGTCCGGACCTCCCTTCTCCACAGGGAGGCAGCCGCCGTCGAACCAGATCTCAAACAGCTCTCCGTACTGGGACCAGAGCTCCGTGAGCTGCCGGAGCACGATGCGGTTGTATTCCTCCTG
Organism: Eubacteriales bacterium; assembly: GCA_051867895.1. GTDB lineage: Bacteria > Bacillota > Clostridia > Oscillospirales > CAG-272 > SIG701. The sequence goes on along the minus strand of JBJDZH010000023.1, from coordinate 213,509 downwards.
GGTGACGCAGGCGTATTTCGTCGGCGTCCCCGGATTGTCAATGCCGAAATACGCGTTGCAGGACGCGCTGTAGTACAGTCCCGGGCGGATGCTGTACCGGCGGCACGACCGGATAAAATCGCCCACGATATCGGCGGCGCCACCGCGGAAGGGCATATTTCTGACGCTGAAATCATGGACCGCGGTCGGCCAGAGCGAGAAGCCGGAGCAGTGCTTGGCGACCAGAACGATGTATTTTGCGCCCATGGCAGCGGCGGAGGAAACCCATTGATCCGTATCCAGCTCCGCCGGGTCGAACACGGAGAGCGGGGGATGATAGTGGAAATCCGCACGGAAATCGTACGGTACAAAGCTCTGAAGATCGAGATGAATGATGGCGCCGAGCTCGCAGTCCGCCCATTCGATATGCCGTTTTGTCGGGAGTACCATAGTTTCACCTTCCTCTAAGAAATCATGCGGCGCGCGTGGCTGGAACGTCATGCCGCGGTTTTACTCCGCCGGAGAGGGGAGACGCGCCGGCGAAAGCGGAGTCTGGTCATACTATAGCACAGAAGTCGCGCTGTGTCAACGAGCGGCACGGCGGACTTTTTGCCCGGCGGACTTCCGCGCTGCCTGTGCGGCGCGTTTCGCGCCTCAGAGCGCACTGAGATCCTGCCCGACTGCCTCCCAGTCCAGCTGGCGCAAAAACATATCCGCATAGCGGCGGCGGTCGTTTCCGTAGCAGGTGATATACGCGTGCTCCCACAGATCGAGCGCCAGCACCGGCGTCAGCGGCGGCTGCGGCGTTTCGTAGCCGCGCAGGGGAAGAAGGCGCAGGCGCTTTGTCCTCCGTTCCGCGCACAGCCACAGAAAGCCGCCTACCTGCATCCGCTGCGCCTCCTCGCGGAAGATATAGAAAAAGCTGTCCGCGGAGCCAAACGAACGCTGCAGGACGGCGGCACAATCGCCGGAGGGCGCCTGCGTGCCGGTTTCCGTCAGATAACGGAAAAAGTATTCGTGACAGAAGAGTCCGCTTGCCGCAAACAGAATGTCGCTGCGCAGAAGGCGGGGCAGGGAAGAGGCGCGGCGCAGAAGAAGCGCGGCGTCCAGTCCGTGCAGCGACGGATACCCGTCTAAAAGCAGGTTCAGGTCTGCCGCAAGCCGCCCGCAGATCACCTGAACATGGATCTCCAGGGCGCGCGCATCCAACAGAGGCGCACATTGCATCGTGCGCGGCCGGGGCGGTGAGATTCTGTATCTTTCCATCCGATTCCTCCATTCACCGTTTGATAGAGGATATGAAAGAAACGCGCGGATTATGCGGTCGGATTCGCCGCGCCGTCTTGCAATGCGCGCCGCGCGGTGGTACAATATGGTATGTGGAGCCTCAATTCATACCGGAGGAGATCGGATACATAATGATGGAAAAAACTTTGAATGCGCGTCCGCTTGTGTGGGCGCACCGCGGCGCGTCCGCGTACGCGCCGGAGAATACGCTGCCCGCGTTCCGCATGGCGGTCGAGATGCACGCGGACGGCGTAGAGCTGGACGTGCATCTTTCCGCAGACGGGAAACTGATCGTCTGTCACGACGCGAAGATCGACCGCACATCGTCCGGCAGCGGCGAGATCAAAACCATGACCCTCGACGAGCTGCGCGCATACAGCTTTGCAAACGGCAGAACGGAATTCGGCTACGTTCCGGTTCCGACGCTGGAGGAGGTGTACGAGCTGCTCGCGCCGACCGGTCTGACCGTCAACGTGGAGATCAAGGGGCGCGCCGCCTGCATCCCCGCGATGTGCTGCGCGGCGGCGGAGAAATACGGCATGACGGATCGGGTGTACTACTCGTCGTTCTATCATCCGTCCCTCGTTGCGGTCCATGCGGTGGATACGCATCTGCCCATCGCGCCGCTGTATTCGAATGAGATCGTGTATCCGTGGCTGTACGCGTCGTCCTTCGGCGCGCGCGCGATCCATCCGCATTTCGGCGCGCTGAACGTTACGCCGGATATGATCGTGGAGTGCCATCGCCGCGGCATCCGCGTCAACTTCTGGACGGTCGACGCCGCGGAGGACGTGCGCCGTGTCGCTGAGGCGGGCTGCGACGCGATCATTTCCAACAGACCGGATGACGTGATCCGCACGCTGACGGAAATCGGCATGTACTGACGCCCGGCGCTTTGCGTAACCGAAAAAACAGGTACGCGGACTTTTTTCGTCTGCGTACCTGCTTTTTATGCAGGGAAGCCTTTTCCTACGGGCGCATCCTCCCTGATGACGGAGAAGGGCGCGTTTTCACTTTTGTACGCACATCCAGCAGCCTTCCGCGCCGACGCCGTTTTCCGGCACCGTCAGAAGCCCCCGCTGGATCAGTGCCTGCGTCAGCATATCCCACAGGGGCAGCGCCGCCAGCTGATTGACAAACCGGTAATCTCCAAGCAGTTCTGCCGGAACGCAGCGGCGGATCAGCGCCGCCAGCTCCGCGGCGATCTTCTCCGCCGCATCGTGCAGCTCCGCGCGCAGAGCTGCGTCCGGCGCGTACAGGCGTTCTCTGTCCTCGATGGTCATGACCAGGATTCTGGTGTACAGCGTGTCGCCCTCGCGGTACAGATATCCCTCCTGCACCGCGCGTGCGGCGTGCTCCTGTTCGTTTTCAGACAGACTGTTTACCGCCAGTCCGTTTATGGCGCGGATCGCCAGCTGGATCCTCGGGTTCTTCGCAATATTTTCCCCGCAGTGGAAGTGGGCGCGGACAAAATTGGTGTACAGATTCTCCAGATGCACCTGCCTGTAGCCGCAGACGTTCTGCGCATCGATTTCGTCCCAGCCCGCGCCCCAGTTCGTACCGTCGCCCTCTGCGCGGCGGTAGCCGAAAACGGTGAAGGGACGGTCGCTCGGCTTCACTGAGGCAAAGTGCTTTCCGGCGAGGATCTCCCTCACCTCGTCGCCCAGCGCGTCCGCCAGCACCGGCATGTGCTGCCAGAGCACAAGATTCCACTCCGGCCTGCGGTTCAGATACGGAAACGCCATGTATTCGTCCCGGTGCGCCTCCAGAAAGGCGGCTGCCGCGTCGCAGACCATGGGCATGGCGTCCGTGTACAGCTTGTGCGCCGCGGCGATCTCCGGCGCGTCGAGCAGGATGATGTTGGTCGTGTAGCGACCGCTCTCCGTTCTGCGGAGCATGCCGTAGCCCTTCTCCCCGTACGATTGAATCTCAAGCTCTTCCTCCACATACATCGTCGGAACGCCGAGCGCGGAGGCGATGTCCCGGGCGCTCATTTCTTTGCCGCGGCAGAGCCATACGATCTGCTTCGAGAGCTGTCGGGACGCCACCGTGCGCGGGTCGCCCGCGTAGGGATTGCCCGTCCCCCAGATCACGTATTCCATTTTCTGAAGCGAAAGCGGTCTTTCCTCTTTTGTCATGTCGTTTACCCCTTTTCTGACTGCATTCCTTGCTGAGAAGAGCCGCTGGCGGACGGCGTTTTCCGTGATGCCCTGCCGCGCGGCGATCTGTGCCGTGGACAGCCCGTCCAGATAATACAGGATCATCACCTCGCGGTACGCCCGTGTCAGCCGGGCGATCTCGCGGTAGATCCGTGCGAGCTGTTCTTCCTCCTGCGCGCCGCCGTCGTCCTCGTCCGCGAGCGTCTGCAGCGCCTCGTCCGGATCCGCCGGGTACATCCGCTCGTTTTCCGCACGCCGGCGCGCGCAGAAGTCCGCATAGGTATTGTGCGCGACGCGCCGGATGAAGGCGGGCAGGCTGCCGATGTCCCCGTCTGTGTTCGCCGCTCGGACGAGGGCGAAAACGATGTCGGAGCACAGCTCCTGCGCCTCATGGCTGTCCCGCGTCCTGTGGTAGCAGTACCCGGTGAGGCGTTCCAGCAGCGCGCCGTCGATGGCTGTCAGCAATTCTGCTTTTTTCATGATCTCTCCTGATGGCTTTGCAAGCGGTTGATCAACGCTTTCACCTGTATAGTCGGCGCGGCGGGGCGAATGTTAGGAGGGGGGAGTGAATTTTTTGGGGAAAATGCAAAAAAAGATGAAAAGCCGCTTTGCACGCAGTCAGCGGATGAGAGCGCGCAGATAGCGAAAGCTCTGCGCCAGCGCGTCAAACGGATCGCCGTCCCAGCTTTCCTGCTCGGCAAAGGCGTACCGGATGCCTGCCTCCTGTGCCGCGGCGAGGATCGGCGGCCAGTCGATGCAGCCCTGCCCGACGGGGGTCAGATGGGATTTTTCCCGTGTTGCGTCCGTCATGTCCTTGCAGTGCAGTATGTCTGCACGCCCCGCGAGCGAGCGCAGGAAGGAGAGTGGCTCCAGCCCCGCGCGCACCACATGATTCATGTCCGGCAGCACGCGCAGCGACGCGTCGGATTCCGCAAGCAGCCATGCGAGCGCAGGCTTTCCGTCCACGTCCGACAGCTCCTGCCAGCGCGGATGAAAGGAAAGCGTCCATCCCTCCGCCCGCAGCTGCGCGAGAAACGGCGCGAGCCGCGCGGCGAAACGGCGGATCCCGTCTTTGCTCAATTCCCCGGCGGGGATGCCGCTAACGCAGATGTCCGTAAAGCCGCATGCGTCGGCGAGGCGGAGATAATACGCGGGATTCTGCAAAATCTGTTCCGTATAATCCTGTACGGACACAGCGTACAAGCCCGTGTCGCGCAGCGCCTGAGCTACTTCCTCCGCGCTGATGTCCGGGCTGTGCCACTGGATCTGTACCGCACAAAAGCCTGTCTCCGCCAAGCGGCGCAGGGACGCGCGCATATCTGCTTTGGTCTGCATGAGGGCGCGCACGCTGGAAAGCTGGACTCCGATGACCATTTGGGTACCTCCGTTAAAGCATATTGATGATGAGAAGCGCACCGAAGCACATCGCAATGCCGAGCACGCTCTGTTTTGTCAGCTTTTCGCCGAAGAAAACTGCCGCCATCAGCGACGAGAGGATCAGGATGCCGCCCTGAAACAGCGGATAGACCTGTACCGCGGGCAGGATCGCCGCCGCTGCTGTTTTGCCGTACGAGGTGATGAACAGCGCCAGCGCCATGATGACGATGTAATACCAAACTTTGCCGAGCGGGCAGGGCGCTTTCTCTTTGCCCCAGAGAAAGCAGAGGAGCACGGCGAGGATCGCCGCCGCAAAAGCAAACGTGTAAAAATTGAACGCCGCCTTGCTGCCGTCCGGCGCGCTGTGGACGAACAGCTTCTGCGTGAGATCGGCGGTGCCGCCTGAGATGCCGAACACGGTGAGCAGCAGGATATCCGCCGCCGTCATGCGCTTTCCCTTGATTTTCATGCTGTAGGAGCACATGACGAGCACCGCCGCGCAGAGCAGCGCAAAGCCTGCCCACTGCACCGGGCGGATCGCCTCGCCGTACAGAAAGCGGCAGACAAGCATCGGAACGATGACGCCGAGCGTTGCGAATACATCGAGCAGCATGTATGCGCTCCGCTTTACGGCGAGAAGCCATGTGATGAGCATCACCGCATTGGCGGCGCCGGAGAGCACCGTGACCGCCATGGCGCTTTTGCCGACCGCCAGCGCGCCGAAGCCTTCTCCGAGCGCGAGCAGCACCGCGCCGACGGCGGCGCAGCAGAGCAGCCGCAGAAGGTTCACGAGCGCCGCGTCCCGCACCCCGGAGACAAAGGCGCTCTGCTTTTTGCCGCAGAAGCCCTTGACGGCGCACGCGGCGAGCGCGCCGGTGAGATACAGGTATCCCATCGGTCACTCCCGATAATCGCCGAGGAACGCTTCATTGACGGCGAACAGCTCGCCGCACATCCGATGGATCTCGTCGAGACTGCACACGGCGGAGGTGAGCGGATCCATGCAGACGGCGTGGAACACCTTCCGGCGGTCCTTTTCCAGCGCCGCCTCTACCACGAGATTTTCGATCTGCGCCGTCGTGCCGACGAGGATCGCCAGATGCGCGGGCAGCGGACCGACCGGCTGCCGCCTGTAGCCGTTTTTGTCCGCCGTCACCGGAACCTCGACGCACGCCTCAGCAGGCAGATTCGGGATCGTGCCGCCGTTTGGAACATTGGCGTTGAAGGAAAACGGCGTGCCGTCGCCGAAGCGGGCGTTGAAGATGTTCGCCGCGTATTCCTCGCCGCGCTTCGTGTCCACCTGCGCATGGTCGATCCAGTCCGTGATCTCCTCGCGCCAGTGGTCGCGCCGTTTCAGGCGGAGATTCAGCGAAAAGGCGTACTCGCCGGGATTCCAGTTCGAGAGCGGCGTCGGAGAACAGTATTTCTCGATCAGCTCGGGGCGCTTGCGGAACCATGCGTTGTATTCGGAATTGTGGCCGCTCGACTCCGTCACATAGTAGTCGAGATGCAGAAACATCTCGTTGCGCACGACCTCCTTCGCGTAGATTTCCGGATCGCTCTCGATCAGCGCGCGCAGACGAGGATACAGATTCTCCCCGCGGTGCTCCAGCCGGAGGTAGAACGCCTGATGATTGACGCCGGCGCACAGATACTCCATCTCGCCGTGCGGTATGCCGAGCCAGTCCTCGAGCATGCGGGCGCTTCCCTGTACGCTGTGGCACAATCCCGTGACGTCGGTCTTTGTCTGCGACTGCATCGCGCGGCAGAGCATGGACATGGGGTTTGTGTAATTGAGAAAAATGGCGTTCGGACAGTATTTTTCGATATCGCGGCAGATATCCAGCATCAGGGGAATATTGCGCAGCGCGCGGAAAATGCCGGATACGCTGCGCGTGTCGCCGATGTTCGTGTCCACGCCGTAGCGCTTCGGAATCTCAATATCGTGCCGCCATACGTCAATGTCGCCGTTGAATACGGTGCACAGAACGCCGTCCGCGCCGTCCAGCGCCTGCGCGCGGGAGAGGGTCGGAGTGATTTTTGCCTCCGGACGATGCATCGCCGCGCGGATCTTTTCGCAGGCGGCGGTGATCTGTTCCAGCCGGTCGGGATCGATGTCCATCAGTGCGAATTCACAGTCGTAAAAGGCGGGAAAGGTCAACAGGTCGCGCACAATGTTCCGGGTGAACACAAAGCTGCCCGCTCCGATAAACGCGATTTTTTTCATGATCGTTCTCCTTTGCGTATCGTATGCTTGCATTATACGCCCGCACGCGGCGGAATACAAGGCAGAAAAACGGCGAATATATGGAGAAATCTGCTGCCCGGCGTGCGCGGATGCGGAAAATGTGCTATAATGGGAATGCGGGCGGAGCGCACCGTGGACGGCGGCTTCTGCCCGTCTGACAGACGATTTTGCTTTTATTTTATCATAAGGAGCAGGCATGGAGATTCACGCACCCAGCCGCGACAAAACCAATTTTTCCTCCCGGGAATACCTGCATCTCAACAGCTGCGGCACGCAGTCCAGCCGCGGACGCGCGTTTACGACGCTTCGTCCTGCCGGACGGGTCGATTATCATGTCCTGTACGTCGCGGAGGGCACGATGACGGCGGAATACGGCGGCGCGTCCCGGAAGCTGAACGCGGGGGATTTCGTCGTTTACGAGCCGCACGAGCGGCAGTGCTACAGCTTTCCGGCGGGAGAGGAGGCGCGCAGCTGCTGGCTCCATTTCACGGGGACGGCGGTGCAGGAGATCATGCTCTCGCTGCGCCTGACGGGCGGCGTCTACCGCGCGCAGCCGGACGCGCTGATCCTGCAGACCTTCGAGCGGCTGATCTGCATGGATAAAGCTGCTCCCGCGGACGCGGCGGTCCAGAACGGGACGCTGCTCATCCTGCTCGGCTTTCTTGCGCGGCGCGCCTTCGACGGCGGAGCGGCGTATGCGGAGGCGATTGCGCCCGCCATCCGCCTGATGCGGAGCGAGTATTCCCGGCAGGTCACGGTGCGCGAATGCGCCGCGCTGTGCCGCATGAGCGAGAGCCGCTTCCAGCATATGTTCCGCGAGGCTGCCGGCGTATCGCCCCACCGCTTCCTCCTCTCCGTCCGCATCGGCGCGGCAAAGGAGCTGCTCTCGCACACCGGGCTGCGCGTCTCGGACGCCGCGGCGCTTTGCGGCTTTGAGGATCCGCTCTATTTCAGCCGTATCTTCCGCCGGGAGACGGGCGTTTCGCCGCGGGAGTGGAGACGCGCGGGCGGAAGCGCGCAGGGAGAGGCGGCGTCCGCTTCTTTGGCACATACGGACGCGCTTTGAATCTTCTGACGCTCCCGCGCCATGCGCGAAAAGCTCCCGCACGCGCTCTGACAGAGCTGCCGGACGGGAGCTTTTCGGACCGTACAAAGACGGCGGGCGGGCTCAGGGAGAGTCTGCATCCGCGTCTTACTTTGTCATTTTTTCCTGCTTGACTTTGTGGTCGATCACGTGGCGGGAGGCAAGCTCCGCCATGATATCGTCCGTGGAGATGCCCATCTCGATCATCAGAACAAGCACATGATAGACAAGATCGGCAATTTCGTATACCGTTTCTTTTTTGTCCCCTGCCTTGCCGGCAATAATGACCTCGGTGGATTCCTCGCCGACCTTTTTCAGGATTTTGTCGATCCCCTTTTCAAAGAGATAGGAGGTGTAGGAGCCCTCCTTTTTTTCGTCCTTTCTGCCGCGGATCAGCTCCGTAAGGACGTCCAGCGAGAACGGTTCCTGCGCTCCGCTGTCGTAGAGCTCGTTGAAGAAGCAGGAGTCCGCGCCGGTGTGGCAGGCGGGCCCGTCCTTTTTCACCTCGATCAGCAGCGCGTCCGCGTCGCAGTCCGCCGTGATCTTCACGATGTGCTGGACGTTGCCGGAGGTCTCTCCCTTGCGCCACAGCTTCTGCCGTGAGCGGGACCAGAAGCAGGTCCTTCCTTCCTGCAGGCTGATGGCGAGGCTCTCGCGGTTCATATAAGCGAGCGTCAGCACCTTTTTTGTGTCCGCGTCCGTGACGATGGCGGGGATCAGTCCGTTCTCGTCAAATTTCAGTTCGTCTGTTTGCAGCATAAGCGTGTCCTTTCTAAATTCTGACAGGGATCCCGGCGTCGGCAAGCAGCCGCTTCAGCGCGGGGATCTCCACTTCGCCGAAATGGAAGATCGAGGCGGCAAGTCCCGCGTCCACGCCGGGCAGCGCGTTGAACAGTGTGACGAAATCCTGCGCGCATCCTGCACCGCCGGATGCGATCACCGGGACGGAGACCGCGTCGCATACGGCGGCGAGCATTTCCAGATCAAAGCCGCGCTTTACGCCGTCCGTGTCGATGCTGTTGACGACGATCTCGCCCGCGCCGTCCGACACGCCGCGCCGGATCCATTCGATGGCGTCCATGCCGGTGTCATCGCGTCCACCGCGTGCGAATACGTGGAAGCGTCCGTCCACACGCTTGATGTCGACGGAGAGAACGACGCACTGATCGCCGTATTTCCGGGCAGCCGCGCCGATCAGGGAGGGATCGCGGATCGCGCCGGAATTGACGCTCACCTTGTCCGCGCCGCAGCGCAGCACCCGTTCAAAGTCGTCCGTGGTAGAGATACCGCCGCCCACCGTCAGGGGGATAAAGACCTTCGACGCCACCTCCCGCAGAATATCGGTGAACAGTGCGCGCCCCTCCGCCGAGGCGGTGATATCGTAGAATACAAGCTCGTCCGCGCCGCAGCGGCTGTAGGCGTCCGCAAGCAGAACGGGCGAGGAGACGTCATGCAGGGACAGAAAGTTTGTCCCCTTGACAACGCGTCCGTTTTTTACGTCCAGACAGGGGATGATTCGTTTGGCAAGCATGGCTCACTCCGTATCTCCGGCGGCGGCAAGCGCATCCCGCAGCCGCATCGCGCCGGTGTAAAGCACGCGTCCGACGATCGCACCGTAGAGATTCAGGGAGGACAGCGCGCGCAGATCGTCCGTTGTCGTGATCCCGCCGGAAGCGATGATGTTCATGTGCAGCGAGGCTCTCAGCCGTGCGTACAGCTCGCGGTTCGTACCGCCGAGCGCGCCGTCCTTGGCGATATCGGTGCAGATGACGGTGCGGATGCCGATGTCCTCCAGCTCCCGGCAGAAATCGAAGCATTCCCGTCCGGAGGTTTCCGTCCAGCCGCGGATCGCCACCTTGCCGCCGCGCACGTCCACGCCGACGGCGATGCGGTCTCCGAAGATCCGTGCGCATTCGCGCAGAAAATCCGGCTTGGTGATGGCTGCGGTGCCGAGAATGACCCGCTCCGCGCCCGCGTCGAGATATTTCTCGATGGCGATGGCGGAACGGATGCCGCCGCCGACCTCGGCTTTCAGCGGAACGGCGCGGAGAATCTCGGAGATCGTTTTGAAATTGGCTGTACCTCCGTCCCGCGCGCCTTCCAGATCGACGATATGCAGCTTTTTGGCGCCGCACTGCGCAAAGAACCGCGCGACGGAAAGCGGTTCGCTGCTGTATACGGTCATGTCGCTGTAATCGCCGTGCGTCAGCCGGACTGCCGCGCCCTGATACAGATCGATCGCAGGATAAACAAACATAAGGCGGGATCCCTCTTTCGTTCAGATTTCACAGAAAGCGCGCAGGATGGACAGACCGACCCCGCCGCTTTTCTCGGGATGGAACTGGGTTCCGTAGACGTTGCCCCGCGCCGCCGCGGCCGTCAGCGGGACGCCGCCGTATTCAGCGGACGCGATCAGAGCGTCCGCGCAGTCCACGGCGCAGTAGGAGTGGACGAAATACACGTAGTCGCCCTCGCGGATGCGGGAGAAGAGCGGGCTGCGCGCCCGGTCCTTCGGAAAACGGAGCGCATTCCAGCCGATGTGCGGGATCTTGACAGAGCCGTGCGTCAGCGAATCGATCGGACGCACCGTGCCGGGCAGCAGGGCAAGCCCTGCGTGCTCGCCGTATTCAAAGCTCGCCTCGAACAGCAGCTGCATGCCGAGACAGATGCCGAGCAGCGGCTTGCCTGCCTCCGCTTCCCGGAGGACGACCCGGTCCAGACCGGACGCGCGCAGCTTTGCGGCGGCGTCTCCGAAGGCGCCGACGCCGGGGAGTACGATGCGGTCCGCGCGCCGGATCTCGTCCGCGTCAGCGGTGACGGTGGCTGTCTCGCCGATGGCGGAAAAGGAGCTGCACAGCGAGAAGAGATTGCCGACGCCGTAGTCGATGATGGCGATCATTCCAGCGCCCCCTTGGAGGAGGGGATCTCATCCGCCGCGTTCGGGTCGATGCGCACCGCCTGCCGCAGCGCGCGTGCGAACGCTTTGAATGCACCCTCCAGGATGTGATGGGAATTCTTTCCCGCCAGCTGCCGCAGATGCAGCGTGATTCCCGCCGAGCGGACGAGGGCGGCAAAGAACTCCTCTCCCAGCTCCGTGTCGAAATCGCCGACCCGGGGGGAGGGGATCTCCAGCGCATAGGAGAGGTGCGCGCGTCCGGAGATGTCCAGCGCGCAGAGGATCAGCGCCTCGTCCATCGGCAGCATCAGCGAGCCGTAGCGCACGATCCCGCGCTTGTCGCCCAGAGACGCGCGCAGCGCCTCGCCGAGCGTGATGCCGATGTCCTCGACGGAGTGGTGCGCGTCCACCGCCGTGTCGCCCGTGCAGCGCAGTGTCAGATCAAATCTGCCGTGCGTGCAGAAGAGCGTCAGCATGTGATCGAGGAACGGCACGCCGGAATCGATGTCTGCCCGCCCGCTCCCGTCCGGTGAGAAAGTCAGGGCGATATCCGTTTCCGCGGTCTTTCGTTTGATTTCGGCGCCTCTCATGGGATGTCCACCGTCCTTTCGCGCAGTATTTCGCCAAGCGTGTCCGTCAGCGCCTGCATCTCCTCGGGGGAGCCGACGGTGATGCGCAGGTGATTGCCGATCCGTTCGGCGTCGAAATGGCGCACGAGAATGCCGCGCTCCTTCAGGCGGCGGTAGAGAGAGGCGCCGTCCATGCGCTTCGTTTCGGCGAAGAGGAAATTCGCGCGCGAATCGGTCATGGTAAAGCCGAGCTGCGCGAGGGCGGCGGCGGTTTTCGCGCGCGTTTCGATGATGCGGCGGCAGTTTTCGTCGTAGTACGGCTGAGAGTCCAGCGCCGCTTCGCCCGCCGCCAGCGTCAGCCGGTTGACGTTGTACGGATTGACGGAGCAGCGGACCCGGTTCAGATCGGCGATCAGGGAAGCGTCGCCGATCGCATAGCCGAGACGCGCGCCCGCCATGGAGCGGGATTTGGAGAAGGTCTGGACGACGAGCAGATTGCTGTATTTTTTCGTCAGCGGGACGGCGGATTCGCCGCCGAAGTCGACGTATGCCTCGTCGATCAGGACGACGCTGTCCGGATTTCCCCGCACGAGTGTCTCGATCGCGGAAAGCGGCAGCGCGATACCTGTCGGAGCGTTCGGATTGGCGAGGACGATCATGCCCATCGTATGCGGATACGCGGCGGTATCGACGGTGAAATCCGCGCGCAGCGGGATCTGCCGGTACGGGATGCTGTAGAGCTGTGCGAAAACCTTGTAGAAACCGTAGCTGATATCCGGAAATGCGGCGCCGCGCTCCGCGTCGCAGAACGCCATGAACGCAAAGGAGAGCGCTTCGTCCGAGCCGTTGGAGAGCAGTACGTTCTCCGGGGCGACGCCGTACAGCGACGCCAGCCTGCCGCGCAGCGCAGCGCCGTCCGGATCCGGATACAGCTTGAGCGCGGCGGTCTCCGCGTCGTTCAGCCGGGCAAACACCGCAGGCGAGGGGGGATAGGGGGATTCATTCGTGTTCAGCTTGATGTAGGTTTTGTCCTGCGGCTGCTCGCCGGGAACGTATTCCCGCAGCGATTCGAGACGGCGGGAGAGATAGCGGCTCATCGCTTTGCCTCCCGCGCCGCGGCGCTGCGCGCGTGCGCGGACAGCCCCTCCGCCTCGGCGAAGTACGCCACGTCCGCGGCGACGGCGGAGAGCGCGTCCGTCGTGTAGTAGCTGAACGCGGATTTCTTGACGAAGTCGTCGACGGACAGCGGGCTGGAGAAGCGCGCCGTGCCGCCGGTAGGCAGCGTGTGGTTCGGACCGGCGAAATAGTCGCCGAGCGCCTCCGGACAGGATTTTCCGAGGAAGATTGAGCCTGCGTTCCGGATCTCGCTCAGATAGTCGAGCGGATGATCCACGCACAGCTCCAGATGCTCCGGAGCGATTCGGTTGGCGATGCCGATCGCCTCGGTGATGCTGCCGCACAGGATGATTTTACCGTTGTTTTCTATGGAGGCGCGTGCGATCTCGCGGCGCGGCAGCGCGTCCAGCTGTGTTTCCAGCTCCGATTGCACCGCCTCTGCCAGTTCGGCGCTGTCCGTGACGAGGACGGCGCTGGCGAGCCTGTCGTGCTCCGCCTGCGAGAGGAGGTCGGCGGCGACGACGCGCGCGCTGCACGTGCCGTCCGCAATCACCAGAATTTCACTCGGACCGGCGATCATGTCAATGCCGACCTGTCCGAAGACCTGCTTTTTGGCTTCCGCCACATACGCGTTGCCGGGACCTACGATCTTGTCCACCATCGGAACGGATTCCGTGCCGTAGGCGAGAGCGGCGACTGCCTGTGCGCCGCCGATCTTGAAGATGCGTCCGACGCCGGCGATCTTCGCCGCCGCGAGAATGACGGGACTGATGCGTCCGCCGGCGGACGGCGGCGAGACCATGACGATCTCTCCGACGCCGGCGATTTTCGCCGGGATGCAGTTCATCAGAACGGAGGAGGGGTAGCTTGCCGTGCCTCCGGGCACATACAGGCCGACGCGCGAGAGCGGAAGGATCTTCTGGCCGAGAACGATGCCGGGACGGTCGCTGATAACGAAACCGGAGCGCTTCTGATGCTCGTGGAAGGCGGCGATATTCTCCGCCGCGCGGCGCATGACGTCGAGCAGATGCGGGTCCGTCTCGGCAAACGCCTCGTCGATCTCCCCGTCACAGACCTCCAGAGAATCGAGATGCGCGCGGTCAAACTTTTCGCTGTATGCATACAGCGCACGGTCGCCGTTTTTTCGCACGTCCGCGATGATTTCGGATACAACGCCGGAAACGTCTGCGGCAGAGGTGCCGCGCGCGAATATCTCACTGTCCGCGACCTCGCCGCATTTGTAGATTCGGATCATGCCTGTTCCTCCGTCGGGGCGGCGAGCTGTGCCGAAAGCCGTTCGCTCAGGGCGCTTATCGCCGCGCAGTTGAATTTGTAGCTGACCTTATTGGCGATGAGACGGGCGCTCAGCGGGACGATCGTCTCCAGGACGGCGAGATTGTTTTCGCGCAGCGTCGTGCCGGTCTCGACGATATCGACGATCACGTCGGACAGCCCGAGGATCGGCGCAAGCTCAATGGAGCCGTTCAGGTGGATGATATCGATGTCGCGGCTCTGCTCCGTGTAGAAGGCGCGCGCGATATTCGGAAATTTGGTCGCCACGCGCAGGGTCCTTCCGCCGTCGTACCGGAAGCCGTTCTTTGCCGCCACCGCCATGCGGCATCTGCCGACGCCGAGGTCGAGCAGCTCATACACATCCGGCGTGTACTCGAGCAGGATGTCCTTGCCCGCGACGCCGATGTCCGCCGCCCCCCGCTCCACATAGATCGATACGTCCGACGGCTTCACCCAGAAGAAGCGGACGCCGTTTTCGGGGGACTCAAAAATCAGGCGGCGGCTGTTTTCGCGGATCTCCGGGCAGCCGTAGCCGGCGCGCTCAAAGGCGCTGTAGACAGATTCGCCGAGCCGTCCCTTCGGCAGAGCGATGTTAAGCATTGTTTTCAAGAATCTCAAGCCCCCTGTCCTTCATGGAGAGCAGCTGCCGGCAGCGGAAGCCTTCCGGCACGCATTTCTGCGCGCGCACCGATTTTCCGCCCGCGCAGAGCATATTCACTGCCTGCATCAGCGCGGCGGGATCGGTGTCGTCCCCGTACAGAAGCAGGATGTCCGCATCGATGGCGGACGGCTGCTCCCGGTAGCGCTCGAGCAGATCGAGATTGACGGCAAACCCGATGGCGCCGCCGCTTTTTCCCATCCGGGACAAAAGACGGTCGTAGCGTCCGCCGGAGAGCACGCTGCGCGGGATGCCGGAGATGCAGCCGCTCATGAGGATGCCGTTGTAGTAGTCCATGTCGTGGACGATGGAGAAATCGAAATTGACTCTCCCGTCGCAGCCCGCCGCGCGCAATAGCGTGTGGACGGCGGCAAGCTCGTCCAGCGCGTCCTCCGCCGCGCTGCCCGCGCATACGGTGCGCAGCAGGGGGAGCGTGTCCGCAAGCGGTCCGTAGAGCGACGCGGCGGAAGCGATGCGCACGGCGGCCGCCTCGGGGATGGCTGCCTCGCGGCAGACGGCGGCGGTCTCATGGGCGTTCTTTTCGCGGATGCAGCGGATCAGAGCGGCACGCGCCTCGCCGTCCGCGCCCGCCTCGTCTAAAAGAGCCGAGAGCAGCCCGATGTGGGAGATATCCAGAATATAGTCCTCGTCGATCATGGCGAGACTGCGCGCCGCGAGCATGAGCACCTCGCCGGTCTGGTAGAGATCGATATCGCCGATGCATTCGAGCCCTGTCTGGAGGATCTCCGATGGCTCCTGTCCTTCGCTTCCCGCGCGGTAGACGTTTTCGTTGTAGTACACCTTGACCGGCTGGGGCGGATTTCCCTTGACGTTTTTGACGATGGACATCGTCACGTCGGGACGGAGCGCCATCAGGCGTCCGCCTGCGCCGGTGAAGGTAATCATGCTGCCGTTGCGTAGAAAGCTCTTGCTCTGCGCGTAGAAGTCGTATTCTTCGAATTTGCTCATCTTGAACAGGGAGTAGCCGTACTGACTGTACAGACCGCGCAGCGCAAGCATGGCGCGCTCCCCGCTTTTCAGAAGACTTTGATTGATTTCCATGTCGGTTCCTTTGAGGCGCGTTGCGCCTGCTGTTTATTTCATCATCATTATAACACGCCCTGCCGCTTTAGTCAAGTAAAGCGATAAAGTTTCTGCGTTTTTATCGAAACGACCAACCGTGCAGGGATCCGTACAACTAAAACTATGCATATCGGCGTGCAAAATAGTTTGATGAATATCAAAATAATATATTGACAAAAAGTGATTTGATGTATATAATATCAAATCGAAAGGAGTGATTGCAATGACCGAACCCGAAGTCCGCGAGACGCTGCGCCGTCTGGCTGCGGAGAAGGAGGCGGAGCTGCAGCAGCGCCGGCAGCTTCTGACGCCGGAACAGAAAACCGAGCGGCGGGCGCTTATGATCGCGTCCAGCATCGCCGGCCACTGCGCCGCGTTTCCCGGCTATATGTTCAACGGACACTTTCTGCAGGTGGCGCAGCGGCGCGTATTTGAAGAATTTCCGCAGTATTTCGGCACGCTCCGCGCGCAGTACAATGCCCTGCCGGAGGAGGAGCGGCGGGCGTTTCTCCGGTACGCTTTTTCCGTCGTGATGGTGCGCGGCGTATTTCTCGATCCGCGCGAAAAGCAGCTGGCGTGCCTCGATCCGCAAACAGCTCCGGAACGCGTATTTGAAGCGCGGATCATTGCGGGCGTGTGCGCGTCGGTTCTGGACGCATGGAGCGGTTGGTACGCGTCCGCCGGAGGACCGCTGTATGCATGAAGCAGATTCCGCCGCTCTGTTCAAATGTCTGGGAGACGGGACGCGGCTCGCTATACTGCGTATTCTGAAAGACGGCGATTCCTATGTCGAGCTGATCGCCAGCCGCTTGTCCCTGACGCCCGGGACGATCAGCTTTCATATGAAGAAGCTCGAGGATGCGGGACTGGTTCGATGCAGCCGGACCCAGTTCTATGCGATTTATTCGCTGAATCGGGAGCTGCTTTCCCGTTCGCTGTTCGATTGCCTGCCGGATGCGGTGCGGCAGGACGACGGCGGGGATGCCTACCGCCGTCAGATTCTGAATCGCTTTATGGAAAACGGAAGGCTGAAGGCGATTCCGGCGCAGCTGAAAAAGCGGGAGCTTGTCCTTTCCCATATCGCCGGGGAGTTTGAAAAGGAACGCGAATATACCGAAGCGGAGGTGAATGAGATCCTCGCGCGCTATCATGAGGATGTGTGTACGCTCCGCCGCGCGATGATCGAGTCCGGCATCATGAGCCGCGAGAACGGGATCTACTACCGGCTGCGCTGAGGAGAACGAAAAAACGCAGGAAAGAGGGAAGCCCCTCCTCCTGCGTTTTGTTTCGGAAACCGCTCAGACAGTATACTCCCATACGGGCGGCTGCTCGCGGTGCGTCCATGCGCCGTGCGTGAAATCGGGGATCGCGACGGGCGCTCCGCCGAGGCTGATCGATTCCTCGGACAGCGGCGTGATTGCCATCCAGGAGGCCGTGTCGTAGGTGTCGATCGGCGGCGTGATACCGCGCTCGACTGCGCCGAGGAATGCGTCGAACACGAGCCAGTCGATGCCGCCGTGACCGCCGCGCACGCCGTCGTGCAGGAAACGGTCCCAGATTGGATGCTCGTACTTTTCGAGATAATCCTTCGCGCAGCCCCATTTTTCATGCCACTTGAAGTCATAGCCGTTGTCCTGACCGTCGAGAAAAATGGAGTTGGTCGTCTCTTCGTACATGCCCTTCGTGCCGCGCACGGTGAAGCCGCGGCAGTAGTAGCGCGGCAGCGTCGTGTCCAGCGTCAGGGTGATCGTCTGCCCGCGCGCGCAGCGGATGACCGTCGTCACCACGTCGCCCTGCGCGAAGCTGGTTCCCAGAAGCTCCTTGTTCGCTTTTTCGTTTTGACGGATGTATTCATGCAGACCGTGCGCGCCGGACGCCATGGAGGTGAGCGTGAGCATCCGGTTGCCGCGGTTGATATCGAGCAGCTTGGCGATCGGGCCCAGCTCATGCGTCGGATAATTCTCGCAGTTGCGGTAGGTGTAGTTGCGCAGGCGGTAATGACGGTTTTCCTCGCCGAAAGCGATCTCCGAACGCAGATCGTGCTGATAGCCGCCCGCACAGTGTACGATCTCGCCGAACAGTCCCTCGCGCACCATGCGCGTGACCATCAGCTCCATGCGGTCGTAGCAGCAGTTTTCCAGCATCATGCAGTGCATGCCGGTCCGTTCGTACGTTTCGACCAGACGGAAGCAGTCCGCGAGCGAGTAGGCTCCGCCGACCTCGGTCGCCGTATATTTGCCGTTCTCCATGGCGCTGACGGCGATCTCAATGTGGGATTCCCAGGCGCTGGAGATGACGACGGCGTCCACGTCCGCGCAGGACGTGACGTCATGGTAATCCGTGGAGACGAGGGGGCGCTTTCCGTACTGTTCCTCCACAGCCGCTGCCGCCCGTTCCGCTCTGTCGGGGTACAGATCGCACACTGCCGTGACAATGACGTTTTCGCGCGGCAGCAGAATTTGACGCAGCAGACCGTAGCCGCGTCCGCCGAAGCCGATCATGCCGATCCTGATTTTTTCCATGTCCGGTACAACCTCCGAGATTGGTAAAATATATTTGAAAATGTGATTATTTCCCGTCTGGATTATAGCACAGACGGTGTGGGATGTCAAGGGCTTTTGCATTCTGCCTCCTACAGCAGAGAGAAAAGCAGCCGCGCGAGCGCAGCGCCGAGCGCGGCGCATGCAGGAAAGGTGAGAAGCCATGCCGCGCCAAAGCGAAGAAGCGGGCGGGAGCGGAGACGGCATGAAGGCGATGCGAGCGCGCAGCCTGCTACCGCCGCGGTTTTGGCATGCGTCGTGGAGGCGGGGATCCCGAAAAGACTCAGCCCGGCGAGCGCCGCCGCAGAGGCGAGGTCGGAGGCGAGCGCCGCCCGATTGTCCAGCTTTGCCAGCTCTCGCCCGACCGCATCGGTCATCCGCTGCCCGCCGCATACCGTTCCGAGTCCCATGACGGCGGCTGCCGCAGGGAGCAGCGCCGGATGCGCCGGGATGCCGGAGGCGGCGGCAAGCGCGAGAAATTTGGCGAGATCCTGCGCGCCGTGGAGAAAGGAGGCGGCGCCTGCCGACAGAATCTGCATCCGCCGGAGCGCGCGGGGAGAGGACGCAGGCACGCGCGAGAAGAGAAGTCCCGCCGCAAAGCCGGCAAAGACGCACAGCAGCATCCAGCAGGCGGCAGGCGCGAGCGCGCCGGTCAGACGGTTCTGGCTGCCGAGGATCAGGGAAGCGCCGGCGGCGGAAGCGAGCAGGGCATGACTTTCGCTTGTGGGCATTCGGCAGATCCAGGCAAGAAGCGTGAAGAGCACTGCGGCAAGCAGCGACGCCAGCACGCCGCACTCCCCGTGCGCTCCGAAATCGGCGCGGTGCAGAACGGAGGACGCGATGCCCGGAAAGGCGGCGGCGCCGAAAATGCCGCCCGCCGTGTTGCACATAGCGGAAAGAAGCGCCGCGCGCCGCATGGAAAGCGCGCCGGAGGCGACTGCCGCGGCGATTGCGTTTGCCGCGTCGGTCGCGCCGTTGAGAAAAATGAGACAGAGGATCGCCGTCAGAATTGCCGCATGCATACAGCCCCCGCAAAATCCTGCCGTTCGATTGACAAACCGGCGGAAAATTGGTATGATATATACCATGGATACTGTATGTTTATTCGGGCGGGAAGCGAATCATTTGTCGCTTTCCGAAGGAGAGGCTGTCTTTTATTCGCAGGAGGAAGCCATGCGGCGGATGCTGCGCGCTCTGACCGGCGTCAGTGGAGCGGCGCAGCCCGGCGTTCAGCCCCGTTTGCGCATCGCGGACGCGGATGACGGGGAAAGCCGCGCCGCGGCGCTTTCCGCGGCGGTATCGGACGGGGCGCCGGTGATCTTTTACGGCGGCGCGTTTCTGCTCCCGCCCGACGCGCATGCGCTGTGTCTGCCGCGTCCCTTTCCCCTCGACGCGTTCTGCGGCGCGGCACAGGCTCTGCTGGGCGGCGAGATGCCGCCGGAACCGCCGGAGCACCGTGCTTCCCCCCTCCTTCTCTGGGATGAGGCGGAGCGGACGATTTCCTGCGGCGGACAAAGCGTCCGGCTGAGCGCGCGCGAGGCGGCGCTGTTCGGCGTGCTGTACGCTTCGTCGCCGGAGCCGGTCCCGCTCTCCCGGCTGGCGCAGGAATTTGAGAGTGCGCGCGGCAACGGAACGGCGGTGTATGTCAGCTATCTGCGCCGCAGGCTGGCGCAGCTTCCGGTCGCGGCGGCGATCACCTTTGAGCGGGAGCGCGGCTATGCGCTGCTCCTTCAGCATAAAAGCCCGGATCATGACGAAGAGGAACGGAATTTATGAAAGAAGTTATTCTGTGCAAATACGGCGAGATCATCCTGAAGGGGGCGAACAAGTCCCAGTTTGAGAGCATTCTTCTGCGCGATGTGCGGCGGCGCGCCGCGCACGTCGGGCATTTTGAGGTGAGCTATGCGCAGAGCACCGTCTGCATTGAGCCGCTCTCGGAGACGGAGGACGTTGACGAGATGTTCCGGCAGGCGAAGCATGTGTTCGGCTTTGTCGGCGTGACCCGCGCCGCCGTCGCCGAAAAGACGGTCGAGGACATCTGCCGCGTCGCGGCGGAGTATCTGCCGCCGCAGCTTGCCGGCGCGCACAGGCTTCGTGTGGAGGCGAAGCGTTCGGACAAGCACTTTCCGCTCAAGTCGCCGGAGCTTGCGGGCGAGGTCGGCGGGGCGCTGCTGGACGTCATGCCGCACCTGAGGGTGGATCTGACGAATCCGGATGTGACGGTGCGCGTCGAGGTGCGCGACCGCGCCGCATATATTCACGCCGGACAGGAGAAGGGCGCGGGCGGAATTCCGCTCGGCAGCGGCGGACGCGGTCTGCTTCTGCTCTCCGGCGGAATCGACAGTCCTGTCGCCGGCTACCGTATGGCGCGCCGCGGTCTGGCGCTGGATGCGCTGTATTTCGAGAGCATTCCGTACACAAGCGAACTTGCGCGGGAGAAGGTGTTCACGCTTGCGAAAACCATGACGGAATACTGCGGCCGCATCCGGCTGCATGTCATTTCCCTGACGAAAATCCAGGAGGAGCTGCGGGACAAGTGCGATGAGGATTATTTCACCCTGCTGCTTCGCCGCTTCATGATGCGGCTCGCCTGCCGGATGGCGGAGGAGTGCGGAGCGCCCGCGCTCGTTACGGGCGAGAGCCTCGGACAGGTCGCGAGCCAGACGCTCGCTGCCGTCTGCGTCACGGAAAACGCTGCCGACCGCCCGATCCTGCGTCCCCTGATCGGGATGGACAAGGAGGAGATCGTGCAGACTGCGCGTCAGATCGGTACGTTCGACACCTCCATCCTCCCGTATGAGGACTGCTGCACCGTCTTTACGCCGCGCCATCCGAAAACACAACCGGTGCTGGAGAAGGTGGAGGAGCAGGAGTCGAGGCTCGATATCGCCGCTCTTACGGACGGCGCATGGGCGACCCGCTTCACGCTTGTCGCCGAGCCGTTTATGGACGAATAAGCGGTTCAGACAAAAATCCCGTTCCCACCGCCGTCGCGGAGGAAACGGGATTCTTTTTTTCGGGACAGACCGATGCAGTTTACTGCTGGGTCTGATCCTTGACGAGAACGTCGTGCGCACCACCCTCGACAATGGAGACCGCGCTGACCAGCGTGAGCCGCGCCTTCTGTTGCAGCTCCGGAATGCTGAGCGCGCCGCAGTTGCACATGGTGGAGCGGATCTTGGAAAGCGTCGTCGTCAGGTTGTCATGCAGCGAACCGGCATACGGAACGTAGCAGTCCACGCCTTCGACGAAGGACAGCTTGGCGGCGCCGCCGAGATCGTAGCGCTGCCAGTTGCGCGCGCGGGCGCTGCCCTCGCCCCAGTATTCCTTCATGTAGCTGCCCTTTATCATGACCTTGTTGGTCGGGCTTTCGTCGAAGCGGGAGAAATACCGTCCGAGCATGCAGAAGTCCGCGCCCATGGCAAGCGCCAGCGTGATGTGATAGTCGTGGACGATGCCGCCGTCGGAGCAGATCGGCACATAGATGCCGGTTTCTTTGAAGTATTCGTCGCGCGCCGCGGCGACCTCGATGACCGCCGTAGCCTGTCCGCGGCCGATGCCCTTCGTTTCGCGCGTGATGCAGATGGAGCCGCCGCCGATGCCGATCTTGACGAAATCCGCGCCTGCCTCAGCGAGGAAGCGGAAGCCGTCGCGGTCAACGACGTTGCCCGCGCCGACCTTTACCGAATCGCCGTACTTTTCGCGGATGAAAGCGATGGTGCGCGCCTGCCACTCCGTAAAGCCCTCGCTGGAATCGATGCAGAGGATGTCCGCGCCCGCATCCACCAGCGCCGGTACGCGCTTTTCGTAGTCGCGGGTATTGATGCCGGCGCCGACGACATAGCGCTTGTGCTGGTCGAGCAGCTCCAGCGGATTTTCCTTATGCTGATCGTAGTCCTTGCGGAAGACAAAGGCGACGAGACGGTTGTCCGCGTCGATGATCGGGAGCGAATTCAGCTTGTGTTCCCAGATGATGTCGTTCGCTTTTTTCAGCGTCGTGCCCTCCGGTGCGGTGATGAGCTTTTCAAACGGCGTCATGAAGGAGGAGACCTTTTCGTCCATGGACATGCGGCTGACGCGGTAGTCGCGGGAGGTGACGATGCCGAGCAGGCGGCCGTTCGGGGAGCCGTCATCGGTGACGGCGATCGTCGAGTGACCGAGCCGGTTTTTCAGTTCAATGACGTCGGCGAGCGTCTGGTCGGGACGGATATTGGAATCAGAGTAGACGAAGCCGGCTTTATAATTTTTGACGCGGCGCACCATTTCCGCCTCATCCTCCACGGACTGAGAGCCGTAGATGAAGGAAACGCCGCCTTCCCGTGCGAGTGCGATCGCCATGCGGTCGTTGGAAACGGACTGCATGATGGCGGATACGAGCGGAATGTTCATGGAAAGCGCAGGCTCCTCGCCCCGTCTGTACTTGACGAGCGGGGTTTTCAGCGACACGTTGGCGGGAATGCAGTTCGCGTCGGAATAGCCCGGGACAAGCAGATACTCACTGAAGGTGTGGGAGGATTCGCTGTAATAATACGCCATGACCATACTCCTCATTGATTTAATATGTATTGTTGAAAATTATACCACATTGCGCGCGTGAATACAAGACGGCATTTTGAAAAATCTTTTCCTGCGCAGTGTGCGCGGGTTTTGTCGCATATGCGGTGTCAGACGGAAAAAATGGCTCAGTTTACGAAAAATTCATGTTTGTCTGTTACAATTAAAGAAGAAAAAGCAGGAAAGGCGGATGAGCGGATGTTTCAGATACTGGTGGTGGAGGATAACGCCAATTCCCGGCGGCTGTTCGAGGTCATCCTGACGCAGAACGGCTTTACGCCGCTTCTCGCGCCGGACTGTGAACGGGCAAAGCAGATCCTGGAACGGACGCATGTGGATCTGATCCTTCTGGATGTGATGCTGCCCGGGATGAGCGGCATCGAATTCACGCGGCAGCTGCGCGCGGAGGGAGAGTCGATCCCGATCCTGATGATTACGGCGAAGGACGCGCCGCAGGATATTCACGCCGGATTTCTCGCCGGGACGGACGATTATATGGTCAAGCCGGTGAACGAAACGGAGATGGTGCTGCGCATTCAGGCGCTTTTGCGGCGCGCCAGGATCGCGGCGGAGCGCCGCCTGACCATTGGCTCGACGGAATTGATCTACGATTCCTTCTCCGTCACCGGAAACGGACAGACAGTCGTTCTGCCGAAAAAGGAGTTTCAGCTTCTGTTCAAATTCCTGTCCTTCCCGAACAAGACGTTCACGCGCCGCCAGCTTATGAACGAATTCTGGGACGCGGACAGCGAGAGCGAGGAGAGGACCGTGGACGTGCATATCAACCGGCTGCGGGAACGCTTCCGCGACAATCCGGATTTTCAGATCATTACCGTGCGGGGACTTGGATACAAGGCGGTGCGGAGGTGACGCAGAAGGCGGACGAGAGGCGGCGGTCCTGCGCCGTATCTGTACTGCCGGGAGCCGGTGAAAGCGGTTGTCCGAATCCGGAGAAGAACGCCCGAAGGATGTTTTGTCCATGCGGGCGTTCTTCTGTGCAGGCGGCAGAAATGTTCGCATCTTTTCCGCATTCGCTGTTTATGGGGAAGAATTCTCCCGGCGGACAATGTACAATATCTTCGGAGGTGAAGAATATGGATCCGGTCAAAATCGGAAAATTTATCGCCGGACTCCGCCGCAGCGAAGGTCTCACACAGCAGGCATTGGGAGAAAGGCTCGGCGTAACGAATAAAACTGTTTCACGATGGGAAAACGGCAATTATATGCCGGATATTGCAATGCTTCCGCTGCTTGCCGATGTGTTAAAGGTCAGTGTCCGGGAACTTCTGGCTGGAGAAAAGCTATCGGACGGGGACGTCAGACAGAAAGCAGATAAGAATGGAATGGCTGTGTCAAAAGAAGGCGCGTTTTCTCTGGAAGAAAGAAAGGTATATTTCAGAAGGAAATGGCGCAAAGAGCATATTACACTCTTTGTGATTCTAATTCTGATTTTCGCCGCGTCTGTCGTATTGCCGTTTGTCTGGGATAAGCCGTATCTTGCTGGATTGGCTCCGGCGATCGCATGGCTGGAATATGGATATCAGAATAACAGGATGATGATCTATGTGGAGCACTGCATCTACAGTTGAAAAAGAACTGCGGATACCGCTGTTTCGAGCCGGCGGAACGGCGTGGCGCGCCGCCGTCGGGGACAGAAAAACATCCGTATCGTGATAGATACGGATGTTTTTTGTTTATGCAGCCGGGCTAAGTTTGTCCGCGTCGGATTTTACGCGTCGATCTGGTACAGAGCCGCGTCGTCGTAGGTGACCGGATACTTCTCTTCCAGAGCCGCGTAGTCCTCGGAGTACTTGGCGTTCTTCAGAGCGGAATCTGCCGTCGCCTGCCATGCAGCCAGACCGAAGCCGTCGAAGTACATGACATGATAACCGTAGTCCGTCTCGACGATCCCGGTGTCGCCTGCCTTGCGGCCGTCCGCAAAGAGCCATTCGTCGAAGTTGTCCATCATGTCTCCCTGGGCGACGTTTTCATACAGACCGCCGTTCGTGTTCGAGCCGGTATCCTCGCTGTTTGCCTCGGCGAGCTGCGCAAAGGATTCTGCCGTCGCCGCGCCGTTCTGCCATTCGGCAAGCAGTGCCTCCGCCTTCGCCTTGGCGGCGTCGCCGGAGCCGTAGGTGTCCGTGGTGAGCAGGATATGGCGCACATTTACCGTTTTGGTTTCGTCCAGCGCTGCGGGCGAGAGCAGAATGTAGACATACTGCGCGGTCCCTTCCTCGTTTGCGCTGGTGTACACGTCGTTTGCGCGGCGGCTTTCGTCAAACGCCCACGTAAAGAAATCGCTGTTCTCAACAAAGGAAGCGCCCGTCGTGGTGAAGCCCTCGATCTCATCCAGGATATCTTCGTCGGTGGTCGTGCTGTCGTCCTTGTAGGCGCAGTTGCGCAGATAGTCGAATGCGATCTCATCAAACGCAGCCTTGTCCTTGGCGGCGGTAAAGCGCTCGGAATACTGCTTGAGCATGTCCGTCGTGATATCGCCGTCCACCGCTGCGTCGGAGGTGGTCATGGACATGGTGGCGTAATCGATGCGGAGCAGCTCCATTTCGTGCTCGTCTTTGTAGGCGTTGTAGTCGTCCGTGGTGTAGCTGTAGGCGCTGACGATTTCATTATAGCACTTGGAGGACAGAGCGGAAAGCTCCAGCGCGCGGCGGATATCCTTTTCGCTGACGCCGGCGCCGTACATGGCGTGGATATAGTAGGATTTGGAGACGCCTGCCGATTTGGCAGCATTCTTCAGAGAGGCGATGGCGTCGTCGATCATCTGATAATCCGCGTCATCCAGCGCAAGACCGCGCGCCTTTGCCTCCTCACAGAACACAAGGGTCCTTGTCAGGGTGGATTTGGTCGTGTTCATGAAATAGTCGAACCAGGTGCCGCCGGATTCCAGCATGCTGCACGACTGCGCCTTGAGGGACTTGGAGGTGTTCAGCCCAAAGTAGGATGCCATATAGGAATACTGGCTCATGAACTGCTGATAATAGCTGTTGAAGAAGTAGGATGCGACGGCGTTGTCCGCCTCGTAGTTTTCCGTCTGGGCGGAAACGGTGCGGCGCAGGAAGTAGCCGCTGGAGACGAGCTTGTTGTAGGTGAGCAGGGAGCCGAGCAGAACAACGACGAGGATACCGGCGACGATGCCGAGAATGCGGTTCCTCTTCTGCTTCTTCTGGGCGATGCTGAGCTCCTGTTTTTTCTTTTCCGCGGCGAGAAGCTTTTCTTCCCGATCGGAATTCTTGCGGTTGGCCTTGCCCATGTTAGAAACCATGCCTTTCATTTTTTGTAATGTCTGCACGCGGAGAACGGGTGCAGAGGGTCAAAACAAACGGACATGCCCGCAGGTCAGGTCCGAATAACTGACTTATTATAGCATAGTATTTCCCGAATTGCCATAGCTGCCGCGTAAAATTTACATATGAATTGCAAAAAAAACGGAAAGCCGCGCTCGGCGCACCGCTGTTAACAAAAACCACTTTATTTTCCGCACGCGCTGTGCTATACTTACATGTATCTTATTCTGCGGCAGAAGGACAGAAAAATCTATGAAGTGTAAGAAAAAATGCGTGTCTGCGCGCCTCGGGCGTGTGGGTGGTCAGGCGGTGCTGGAGGGCGTCATGATGAAGAGCGGCGACCGAACGTCGCTGGCGGTGCGCCGGGAGTCGGGAGAGATCGTCCGTTCTGCGGAGACGTTTGTCTCCGCCCGGCAGAAGCACCGGCTGCTTTCCCTGCCGGTGGTGCGCGGGGTCGTGAATTTCATCGAGATGATGATGCTCAGCTACCGCACGCTGATGCGTTCGGCGGATATGCTCGGCATCAACGAAACGGAGGAGGATTCCCGCTTTGAGGCTTGGCTGCGCGGCAAGCTCGGCGACCGCTTTCTCGATGTTCTGATGGGGATCGCGTCGGTGCTCGGTCTTGGTCTGGCGCTCGTCCTGTTTCTGTTTCTGCCGGCGCTCGTCACCTCGTGGATTGACTCCGTCGTGCCCGGCGGGATCGGATGGTTTCGCAATCTGATCGAGGGCGTCATCAAGATCGCGATCTTTGTCGCCTATATCGGTCTGTGCTCGCTTATGAAGGATATGCGCCGCATATTCGAGTACCACGGCGCGGAGCATAAGTCCATCGCGTGCTACGAGGCGGAGCTTCCGCTGACGCCGGAGAACGCAATGACCTGCACGCGCTTTCATCCGCGCTGCGGCACGAGCTTCATTTTTGTGATCCTCATTTTCAGCATTCTCCTCAATTCGCTCCTCTCCTGGGAGAATCTTGCGCTGCGCGTCGGCGGGAAGCTGCTGCTGCTCCCGGTGGTCGTCGGTCTTGGCTTTGAGTTTATCCGGTACGCGGGAAAGCACGTCAATCTCCTGACGCGCATCCTTTCCGCGCCCGGACTGTGGATGCAGCGCATCACAACGCGCGAGCCGGACGCGGCGCAGCTGGAGGTCGCCATCGCCGCGCTGAAATACGCGATGCCGGAGGAGTTCCCGGAGGAGCCGGCGCCGGCGGAGAACGCGCAGGACGCGCATGACGCTGCGGGAGCTTGAGCGGATGCTGGCGGACGCCGGCATCGAGAATGCGGCATGGGAGGCGCGGTGCCTTGCCTCCCACTGCGGCCGGTATTCCGAGGCGAGGCTGCTGACAATGCGGGATGAGCCGCTGGACGCGCCCGGTCTGGAGGCGGCGGCGCGCCGCCGCGCCGCGCGGGAGCCGCTGCAGTATATTCTCGGCGAGTGGCTGTTTATGGGGCTTTCCTTTGCGGTGTCGCCCGACTGCCTGATCCCGCGCCCCGATACTGAAACGCTGGTCGAGCATGCGCTCGCGCAGCTGCCGCGCGGCGCGCGCGTCGCCGATCTTTGCACCGGCAGCGGCTGCATCGGCATTTCCATTTCGCATTTCCGCCCGGACGTGCGCGTCACGGCGGTGGAGCTGTATGAGAACGCCGCCCGCGCGGCGGAGCGGAATGCGCGCCGCCTGGGCGTGGAGGAGCGCTTTACCGTTCTGCGGGGGGATGTGACAAAGCCTCTGTTTCCGTCCGGAACGGTGTTCGAGATGGTTGTGTCCAATCCACCATATATTGCATGGAATGAAATGGAGGGGCTTGCGCCGGAGCTTTCCTTTGAGCCGCGCGCCGCGCTGACGGACGAAGGCGACGGACTGTCCGTGATCCGCGGCGTCATCCGCACCGCGGAGGAGGTACTTTCTCCCGGCGGCGTCCTTCTGATGGAGATGGGCGCGTCGCAGGGAAGCGCCGTTCTGGCGCTTGCCGCGCAGGCGGGATTCACCGGCGAACTGCTGCGCGACTGCGGAGGGCATGAGAGAGTCCTGCGCGCGCAGAAATCATATGGACAGCAAGAATGCGAGGTATAGACCGTATGGAGAAAATCAGATTATGTGTTCTCTTCGGGGGGCGTTCCTCCGAATATGAGGTGTCGCTCCGTTCCGCTTTTTCCGTGCTGAGCGAGGCGGATGCGGAAAAATACGAGATCATTCCCGTCGGCATCACCCGGACGGGAGAATGGTATCTGTATGAGGGCGCGTACGCGCGCATTTTGGACGGGAGCTGGTGCGCGGATGCGTCCGCGTTGCCCCGCGTCACGTTTGATCTGACGCCGGGCAGCCGCTCCCTCCTTGTCTGGGGAGCGGAGGACGGGACGCCCCGGCGGATCGGGGTGGACGTTGTGTTCCCCGTCCTGCACGGCGCATACGGCGAGGACGGACGGATCCAGGGACTGCTTTCGGTGGCGGACATTCCGTTCGTCGGCTGCGGCAGCGAGGCAAGCGCGCTCTGCATGGATAAGGCAGCGACGAAGAGCATCGTGCGCGAGTGCGGCGTCCGGCAGGCGGATTGCGTGATCCTGCGCCGCTCCGACTGCGCGTCCGGCGCGGACGGCGCTGCCGAGGCGGAGAAGAAGCTCTCCTATCCGATGTTCGTCAAGCCGGCGCGCGCCGGTTCGTCCGTCGGCGTGACGAAGGCGAAAAACCGCGCGGAGCTTCTGCGGGCGCTGGAGACCGCCTTTGCGGAGGACGACAAGATCCTGGTCGAGGAGACCATTGTCGGACGGGAGATCGAGGTTGCGGTCCTTGAGGAGAACGGACAGCTCACCGTGTCCGAGTGCGCGGAGATCGACTCCGGTGCAGAGTTTTACGACTATGCGGCAAAATACCTGAGCGACACGTCGAGCTTTTACATACCAGCGAGGATCGGGGAGGAGGCGCGCAGGGAAGTGCGCCGCCGTGCAGGGCAGATCTTTTCTCTGCTTGGGTGCCGGACGCTTTCGCGCGTGGATTTCTTTGTCTGTGCGGACGGGATGGTCGTGTTCAATGAGATCAACACGCTGCCCGGCTTTACCTCGATCAGTATGTATCCGAAGCTGATGATGCGCGAGGGGATGACCTACAGCGCGCTGATCGACCGCCTGGTCGACTCCGCCATGTCGGAGACGCGCTGAGCGCGGCGGGAAAAAGCCCTCCGGAGTCCTGTGACTCCGGAGGGCTTTTTCTGCACCTGCCGACAGATGGGTCGTATTTGTTCGAAGAACGCGGCGATTTGTGCAGAATTCATAAAAACGATTTTTGGTGCTTGCCGCGAAAGAACAGAGGCGGGGAAGACGTAGTTTTCCACAGTCTGTGGAAAACCCTGTGGAAACTGTGGGAAATCCAATGGAATCGGGGAGTTTTCCACAGGGAAAACTCCTTTTCGCTGTGGAAAACTTGACTGGAAATTTTTCGTCCATGCTCGGCGTTTGTCTTAAAATAGAAAATAAACAAATTTCACGAAGTATCTTGACAAACGGACGAAGGGCATGCTTTGTTATTTTTGCCAATGAAAACGGGTACGGACGGGAAATGAGAGCGGGGGCGGCAGACACCCGAAAAAGAAAAGCGGCACGGCTCCCGCGCCGCGCAGCCCCGGCGTGGTCAGCCGCGCGGCGGAAGAAATCGTGCCCGCTTTATGGATAGTATATGCACGGAGGATGTGGTTATACACTTAATAACGGCGGCGGAGCTGCTTTTTGCGGCGGCGCGCTTCCAGCAGCACGTAGCCCGCGCCGAACAGAAGGATGAAAACGACGGTCGCGCGGAAGAAGCGACTTTTGGTGAATTCCTTGATTCGTTCCAGCAGATACAGAAACTCACTGCGCGCAACGGAGGAGGAGGCGATCAGATCGACGCTGCCCAGGATCTCGCCGCCGCAGGTGACGGTGACGGAGCCGCATACCTGTCCCGCCTCCACCGGCGCGGCGAGCGATTCCTCAAAGGTGTTGTAGCTGTACTTTACATCCGTTTCCGGATCGATATCGGCGGGCAGGTAGCGCACGATGGAGGCGGACGGCACGAGAGTGACGTAATCCACCGTCGAGGAAAGCGTGACCGGTATTTCACAGATGCGCGCGGACGAGGACAGGACCTCCGTGTAGGCATAGGAGGCAAACGCCCATTCCAGAAGCGCGTTTGCCCCGATGTAGCTGAAGATGCCGTCCTCCGTTTCCTCGGCGCCCATTACGATGCACAGATAGCTCAGATCGTCCTGGCGCGCGGCGGAAACGAGACAGTAGCCTCCCTGCGCGGTGTAGCCGGCGTTCAGCCCCAGCGCGTCCGGATAGAAATAGCGCGTGTCGTAAAACTTGGAGAGCTGGCAGTTGCGGTTGAAAAGGTTGCGGTAGTCGCTTTTGTTGGTCGCCTCCATGACGTATTTCGTCAGGGAGGTGATGTCCGTGAAGCCCGGCAGATTGTACGCATAGCGCGCGATGGCGGCGGTGTCCCGCGCGGTCGTGACCATGGCGTCGCTGTGCATGCCGGTCGGATTGGTGTAGTAGGTATCGTAGGCACCGAGGAGCTGCGCCTTCTGGTTCATGCGCGTAACGAAATCCTCAAGCGAACCGGAAACGGCGACGGCGAGCACCTGCGCCGCGTCGTTCGCGCCGTTGACGAGCAGCGCGTGCAGCATGTCGCCGGCAGTCACAGTCTCCCCGACGCTCAGCCCGATGTTGTTGCCGACGACGCGCTCGAGCATTTCCGCGGTCACGGTGATCTGCTGTGTGAGATCGCCGCCGAACTCCTCGTAGGCGAGGATGCCGGTCATCAGCTTTACCGTGGAGGCGGGATAGATCCGCTTGTCCGCCTCATATTCCAAAAGGATCTGATCGTTTTCAAAGTTGTACAGATAGGCGGCGGCGGCGTGCTCGACGGCGGGCGGCTCCAGCGCGTCGGCGCGCAGGGAAAGAAAGCGGAAGGCGCCGGCAAGCGTCAGTACGGCGAGAAAAAGGGTAAGTGCGCGATTGTGCATGGCAGTCACCGTCCCTTCGGGAAAGGATTGGCGGCAAAATAGGCGCGCGTGTGCGCGACGTCGCGCTCGATGGCGGCGCGCAGCGCGTCCAGGGAAGGAAAATGCTCCTCTCCGCGCAGCCGGCGGCAGAATTCGACCCGGATGGACTTTCCGTAGAGGAATCCGTCGTAGTCGATGATGTGCGTCTCGCAGTTGACATGACCGTCGCCCGGCACGCTGGGGCGGACGCCGATGTTCGCCACACCTTCGTAGCGGTCCTCCCCGACGGTGCAGATGCAGGCGTAAATGCCGTGACGCGGGATGATGTGTCCGGCGGGGAAATCCTGATTGATCGTCGGCAGACCGATCGTGCGGCCGAGCTGATTGCCGTACAGAACGGGAAAGCAGATGGAAAACGGACGCCCGAGCAGCGCGGCGGCAAGCTCCATGTCTCCCTCTGCCACCGCGGCGCGGATGCGCGTGGAGGATACGATGCGGTTTTTGTACAGCACCGGCTGAACGACGGTCAGCGGGATGTTCCGCTCGCCGAGAATGCGGCCGAGCAGCTCCGCGTCTCCGAGACCGCCGCTGCCGAAACGAAAATTAAACCCGCATACGGCGGCGCGGCAGCGCATCTGCGCGGGCAGATAGTCATGGGCGAATTCCCGGGCGCTCATGCCGCGCACCGCCTCAAACTCCTCAAAAAACGCGTATTCCAGTCCCGCGGCGGCAAACTGCCGCAGCTTTTCTCCGGGCGTGGTCAGTGCCGGAACGGGAGGATCCCCCTTGTTCAGAGAGGTGAAGCTCCAGACGGCGGCGGCGCAGCCGGGAACGGCCTGCGCGGCGGCGAGTGAGGCGTCCAGCAGCCGGCGGTGCCCGATGTGGACGCCGTCAAAGCTCCCGAGAGCAAAGGAAAAGGGACGGTCGGGCTGCGGCACGACCGTCATTTCCGGAAGTTTGTAAATGGTCATACGTGTAGGGAGGCACAGCCTTTTCAGAGATCCAGATAATGACGCACAAGCGCGCCCATCAGCTCGTCCCGGTCGATGCGGCGGATCAGGCTGCGCGCGTTCTTGTAGTTGGTGATGTAGGTCGGATCCTCGGAGAGAATGTAGCCCACGATCTGATTGATGGGATTGTAGCCCTTCTCGCTGAGCGCCTCGTATACGGCGGACAGGATCATTTTCAGCTCCCGGTCCTTCTCGTCGCGGATCGAGAAGGTTATGGTTTTTTCGTTGTCGCTTTTCGGCATGGCAGTTACCGTCTGAGCCTGGAAGGCAATTCCTTTCCATTTTATAGTTATAGTATTATTATACCCCGGTGTGCGGCGGAATGCAAGTACCGGGCGGAGATTTACGGGACATCCTGTGCGTTTTGTATCCGCACAAAGGATAGGCAGCCGCATGCGCCGGCAGAGACGTACAGCGGCATGACCTCCATGACGCCGGAAGGACGGTATTCTCTGATTCCCATATCGGTTTCTTTCCCTGCCCTGCTGTACGCGGCATGTCTTTTTCTTCATGATAGCAGAGAATTGTGAACAAATCAATCCGCCGCCGTCCATACAAAAACGTGTAATATTCTTCCGGGGAAAATGTAGACATAGCATTGACATTATAACCATAAGGGTGATATAATTATGATGGAGCTTTGGATAAATGGGCGAGATTTACTGTCGGATACGGACGGAATCACCCCGACGGCATCCTGCGGCGCCGTCTCAGAAATCCGCAGAGAAAGGGAGAGGACGATGGAACTTTTTCACAGAATCATCGTCACTTCCTGTAAGGGCGGGATCGGAAAATCCACGGTTTCGCTCGGTGTGGCGGCGGCTCTGGCGCGCCGGGGCAGCCGCGTGCTGCTTGTGGACTGCGACGTCGGCAACCGGTGCCTCGATCTGATGCTGGGCGTGCAGGATCAGGTTCTGTACGACTGGGGCGACGTAGGCGCCTGCCGCTGCGGTGCGGAGGATGCGCTTCTTTCGCTTCCGGAGACGGACAATTCCTTTTTCTGCGCCGCGCCGGAGGAAGCTCCCGACGCGCGTTCAACGGCGGACGCGCTTTCCGCTCTGGCGGAATGCGCACGCGCGGAATATGTTCTGTGTGACACGGCAGGCAGCGGGGAAACGGTGCGCGCCATCGCCTCCCGCTTCGCGGACGGAGCGCTTGTCGTTTCGACGCAGCAGCCCGCGGCGATCCGCTCGGCGGAGCGCACTGCGGCGCTTATGCAGGAAACAGGCGGACTCCCCTGCCGGCTTGTGATTTCCTGCTTTGAGGAGAATGCCGCGGCGGAAGGGGAGCGCGCGGGGCTGATCGAGATCATCGACCGCACCCATATCCGCACCATCGGCGTCGTTCCGAAGGACAGAACGCTTCTCCTCTCGCAGGAGGCGGGACGGCTGCCGGATCCGCGTTCCCGTGCGGGCGCCGCTTTTTCCAATATCGCCGGGCGGCTGACGGGGGAGAATATCCGTCTTTTCCGGGGAATCCGGAAGATTCGGACAAGACGTGTGCTGTGACGGCTGCCGAAGGACAGGGCAGCGTCTTGAGTTGGACAGATTTTCAGGAAGAATGAGGAGTGAGCGGAGATGGAGATTGCACTGATCGCGGACGACACCAAGAAAGAGCTTATGACGCAGTTCTGCATCGCGTACTGTGGGATTCTGAGCAAACATAATCTTTGTGCGACGAGCACAACGGGAAAATATATCGAAGAAGCCACCGGACTGCATGTGGAAAAGCTGCTCTCCGGCGAGCATGGCGGGGAACAGCAGATCACCTCGCGCGTCGCATACAATGAGATCGACGTGCTGCTGTATTTCCGCAGCACCATGCCGTCTCCCTCCTTCAAGGAAGAAGAGTATACGCTTCTGCGCATGTGCGATATCCACAACGTACCTGTCGCCACCAATATCGCGACGGCGGAGGTGCTGATCTGCGCGCTGGATCATGGTGACTTGGACTGGCGCGAGATCGTCAATCCAAAGTCCGACTATAACCGCCGCCGCCGCGGCATGAGCATCTGAACGATACGGTGTCAAAACCGCCGCGGGGCCTTGTGTCCCGGCGGCGGTGTTTTTGACGAAAGGAGAAGACATGACGCATAGTACGGAGGTTCTTCGGCAAAAGGGCGAACGGGCGGTTCTGCTGCTCGCCGGATTGTATCCGGACGCTGCCTGCTCCCTTGCCTATGGCGGGGATCCGTGGAAGCTGCTGGTCATGGCGCGCCTGTCCGCACAGTGTACGGACGCGCGGGTCAATATTGTGTGCGGGGAGCTGTTTTGCGCGCTCCCGGATGCGCGCAGCATGGCGGACGCCCCGCTGGAAACGATCGAGAGCTACATCAGACCGTGCGGTCTGTATCATACCAAGGCGAAGAGCCTGAAGGAAGCGGCGGCGATCGTTGCGGACCGGTACGGCGGCAGCGTTCCCGGCACGATGGAGGAGCTGCTCGCGCTGCCCGGTGTCGGACGGAAGATCGCCAATCTGCTGCTCGGCGATGTGTACGGACAGGGCGGCATCGTCGCGGACACCCACTGCATCCGCATCTGCGGGCGGCTCGGCTTTTATCCGGAAGCGCAGAAGGATCCGCTGAAAACGGAACGCATTCTGGACGCGCTGATCCCCCGGGAGGAGCAGTCTGCGTTTTGCCACCGGCTCGTGATGTTCGGGCGAGACGTCTGCATGGCGCGCTCGCCGCAGTGCGCGGGATGTCCTCTGCGGGAGATCTGCGATCACGCGCAAAATGGGTGAGCGACAGAGAAAAGTCAAAAAGGGGCGCATCCGCACGGATGCGCCCCTTTTGCCGGAAGCGGGAAAAAACGCAGGGGACGCTTGCCCAAAAGAGTGGGGAGCAGCGGCGGAGTTTATCTTTTCCGCGTGCCGCCGACAGTGACGGGCTTCCCGCGCCGCAGAAGCGAGTCATAGTTTGTCCGGCAGTCGGCAGGCGTCACCTCGCGCTCACGAAGCGTCATGCGGGTCGCCGCGCCGAGCGCCAGCTCGTAATTGAATACGCCCCGGTAGCCGATCTCGTCCAGCAGCGCCATGAATTCCCGCCAGTCCACGTCTCCCTCGCCGGGCATCCCGTGCCGCTCGTCCACAAAATCGTAATCCGATACGTGAAGCGTCACGATCTTTGCGCCGAGCGCACGGACAAAGTCCGCAATCGGCTCAGAGAGAAGATGATTGGTGTCAAAGCAGACCCGCAGCCTGTCATCGGCGGCGAGCAGACGCATCATTTCTGCACTGTTTCTTCCGAGACAGGTGCGCGGCAGGTTTTCCACTGCCGCAGTCATTCCCAGCTCTGCCGCCAGCTCCGCCAGAGCGTGCAGATTGCTCTGCGCGTATCCCAGAACGGTCTCCCGCTCTTCGTCGGAGATCGGCTCGGAGCTCGGATGGATCACGGCGATGCGGATCCCGGCGGAGGCGGCGCCGCGCAGCACGTCGCGGTCCCGCTCCATGGCTTGTGCGCGCAGGACGGGATCGGTGTGCGCGATGCTGATCCTTCCGGAGAAGGGAAGATGGACGGAATTCAGAACGAGTCCGTGCCGCTTCGCCAGCGCGGCAAGTGCCGCCCAGTCGAGCGTTTCGTATTTTTCCGGAGAGCATGAAACCTCCACGGAGTACAGCCCCGCCGCGCGGCAGGCGGCGAAGTATTCCTCCGTCAGGTGTACGTCGTGGACGGACATCCCAAAGGGACGCGCCCCCGTCGTCATGCGAACTCCTTCATGAAAGCGGTGAACTGTGGAAAGGCGATTTCCGGCTCGTCCAGCTCCGGATGCCACTTCTTCTCCCATTCAAAGGAAAAATACCCGTCGTAGCCGTCTGCGAGCAGGCGGCGGATGATCGGCTTCAGCGGAATGTCGCCGCATCCGATGTTTGTCAGGCGGTACGGCGGATTGCCCGCGCGGATGTGATCCTTCAGGTGGACGTGGCGGATGTAGGGGCGGATCAGCTGGTAAAACGGCTCAAAATCATCGCCGGTCGCCCGGTCGCTGTGCATGACGTCCCAGATGATGCCGAAGGACGGCTCGCCGCCCGCGATGGCAAGCACCGGCGTCACGTTTTCGATGGAGTTGATATCTCCGTGGATCTCCAGATTGACAAAGACGCCCTTGTCGTTTGCATAGCGGCATACCTCGCGGATGCCGCCTCCGATGCGCGCGATCGTCTCGTCGTGTGCCGGACCGGCAGGCGCCGTATTGCCGAATACGCGGATGGCGGGAATACCCATGCGGCGGCAGACGTCGACGGCGGTTTTGGCGTCGGCGATATTCGCCTCCAGCTTGGCGGCGTCGTGGAAGGAGGCGGAGGTGCCGAAGCCGATCAGCTTCAGGTGATGCGCCGCAACGCGCGCGAGCGTGTCCGCCTTCTGTTCCTCGGAGAAGTACGGGATTTTGTCCGGATCGACAGCGCCCTCGATGCCGCGGACCTCGATCCCCTCCACGCCGAGCGCTTCAAAGTTGGTCAGAATCTGCTCGAATGTCCAATTCGGACAGCCGAGCGTGGAAATAGAGAGCTTCACGGTAAGTATCCTTTCGTATGTTGGAATGGTATCTTGATTATACCGCAGGGAGGCGTGCAAATCAAGTGTTTTGCCGGCAGGAAATTCTGCAAATGCTATTGCGCGCGCCGGAGAATTATGTTATACTGTGATCGGTTTATAAACGAAACTTAATTTTGAAACATCGGGAGGAAATACTGATGGCATTTTGTCCGAAATGCGGCAAGGAAGTTGCCGCCGACGCGAAATTCTGCAAGGAATGCGGCGCTCAGCTGTCCGAGGAGCAGGCGTCGGAGACACCGAAAACGGAGGCGTCTTCCGCCGGAGCGACCTTTGAAGCGCCTGCCGGTGCAGCTGCCACGGAGCAGGTGAAGGCGGTGCTCAACACGCCGGATGTGACCGCACAGTTTGACGCGCAGGATATCGAGGCAAACAAGTTGGTCGCAGCACTTTCGTATCTGGGACTTCTGGTGCTGATCCCGATCCTTGCCGCGCCGAATTCCCGCTATGCCCGTTTCCACAGCAATCAGGGGCTGGTTCTGCTGATCGCCTCCATGCTGGTCGGCGTGATCGGCGTGATCCCGATCCTTGGGTGGATCCTTGCCGCGGTCGGCGGGATCGCGACGTTTGTTCTGATGATTCTTGGAATCGTCAACGCCATCGGCGGACGCGCAAAAGAGCTTCCGATCATCGGAAAGTTCCGCATCCTGAACTGATTTTGGTACATAAAAACGCTTCACAGGCATGCCTGCGAAGCGTTTTTTGATTTTCGGAAATATTTATGCTTCCGCGAAGATTCCGATCCTGCGGAACCGTTCATAGCGCGCCTGCTCGATCTCCTGCCCCTCCAGAGAGGAGAGATGATGAATATCCGCTGTCAGCCGTGCGGCGATATCCGCGCACATCGCCGGGAAATTGTCGAAATTCTCCGGGATGATTCCGTCCGCCACATGATAGTCCACCATGTCCTGCGCCGTGATGTGCAGGGATTCCGCGGCGTCCGCGACGCGCCCCGCGTCCTTGTAGAGGATGCTTGCGCAGCCCTCCGGCGTAATGACGGAGTAGACGGCATGCTCCAGCATGTAGACCTTGTTTGCCGACGCGAGTGCCAGCGCGCCGCCGCTGCCGCCTTCTCCAATGATTACGGAGATGACCGGCGTGCGCAGTCCCATCATTTCCAGAATGCTCTCGGCGATGGCCTGTCCCTGACCGCGCTCCTCGCCGTCCGCGCCCGGGAACGCGCCGAGCGTGTCCACAAAGCATACGACCGGGCGGGAGAACTTCTCCGCTTCTTTCATGAGGCGCAGCGCCTTGCGGTAGCCCTCCGGCTTGACGCAGCCAAAGTTCTTTTTGACGCGCTCGGTGATGTCATGCCCTTTGTCGATGGCGATATAGGTGACGGGGATTTTTCCGAGCAGACCGATGCCCGCGACGATGGCGCTGTCCTCGGCAAAGCGGCGGTCGCCGTGCAGCTCCACGCGTTCCGTGAAGATCGCATTGACGTAATCGCTGCCGATCGGGCGGCCGTTTTTGCGCGCGGCTTTCAGTTTTTCATATGCGTTCATAGCGTGATATCGCTCCTTCTGTGCAGCATCAGGATGCGGGCGAGCGTCGCGCGCAGCTCGGGACGCGGCACGATCTGATCGATAAAGCCGTGCTCCGAGACGAATTCCGCGCTCTGGAAGTTGTCCGGAAGCGCGCTCTTTGTCGTCTGCTCGACGACGCGCCTGCCGGCGAAGCCGACGAGAGCCTTCGGCTCGGCGAGGATGATATCTCCCTGCATGGCGAAGGACGCCGTGACGCCGCCGGTCGTCGGATCGGTGAGCACGGTGACGTACAGATTCCCCGCCTCGGAGTGCGCCTTGACCGCTCCGCTGCATTTCGCCATCTGCATCAGAGAGACGATGCCCTCCTGCATCCGCGCGCCGCCGGACGCCGTGAAGCCGACGACGGGCAGCATATGCTCTGTCGCGTATTCAAAGGTGCGCGTGATCTTTTCACCTACCGCCGAGCCCATGCTTGCCATAATGAAGCGGGCGTCCATGACGAACAGCGCGCAGGGATTGCCGCCGATCTCCGCCGTGCCGCAGACGACGGCGGATTTTTCCCCCGTTTCTGCCTGCGCCTTCTGGAGCTTTTCGGCGTATCCGGGGAAGTGCAGAAAATCTATGCTGGTGACGTTCTGTCCAAGCTCGCAGAAGGTGCCCGGGTCTGCCGTCATATCGATCCGGCTGCGCGGGGGAACGCGCATGTACCGGCCGCAGGAGGGGCAGATATATCCGTTGGCAGCCGCCTGCGCGGCAGGAAACTCCCGCCGGCAGGAGGAGCATTTCAGGAAACCGCTCTCAGCCATGCTCAGCCTCCGTTTCTGCCGGGATCACGGCAAAGGAGAATTCCGCGCTGACGCAGAGCCGTCCGTTGACGGTTCCGCGTCCCTCCGCCCAGTAGAATACGCCCTTGGATTTCGTAATGCGGCATTCTGTCTCAAAGAGATCGCCCGGTTTTACGGAATTCTTGAAGCGGACCTTGTCCAGACCGGTGAACAGCGTGGTGACCGGCGTTCCCTGCGTTCCGAGCAGCACGCAGGCGGACTGGGCGAGGATCTCGCACAGAATCACACCCGGAACGATTGGATTTCCGGGAAAATGTCCGTCAAGGAAAAACTCATCCCCGCGGATCAGCCGCTCGCCGTGCGCGGCGCCGTCCACGACGGACGCGCGGTCGAGCAGCAGCATCGAGCTGCGGTGCGGGAGCAGCTGCATCAGTTCTTCACGTTCCATTGGATCACAGCTTTCTGAACGCAAGGCACGCGTTGTGTCCGCCGAAGCCGAGCGAGGTCGAAATTGCGCCGCGAAGCTCGGTGGTCACTGCGTGGTTGGGCGTGTAGTCAAGGTCGCATTTCTCGTCCGGGGAGAGCAGATGGATCGTCGGAGGAACCGTGCTGCGTCCGAGCGCGAGCACGCAGGCGATCGCTTCCACAGCACCCGCAGCGCCGAGCATGTGCCCGGTCATCGACTTTGTGGAGCTGATGTGGAGGCGGTAGGCGTCCTCGCCGAACGCGCTCTTGAAGGCGGCGGTTTCGCAGACGTCGTTCATCGCCGTACCGGTGCCGTGCGCGTTAACGTACAGCTGCGCCGCGTCAACGCCCATGCCCTCGCAGGCGTCCGTGATGGCGCGCGCGACATAGCGGGGATCGGGGGAGGGCGCGGTGATGTGGTATGCGTCGCAGCTTGCACCGTAGCCGCTTACCTCGCAGTAGATCTTGGCACCGCGCGCGGCGGCATGCTCATATTCTTCCAGAATCAGGATCCCGGCGCCCTCGCCGAGTACGAAGCCGCCGCGTCTGGAGTCGAACGGCAGCGAGGCGGCGTCCGGATCGGACGACTGGGTGAGCGCCATGCAGTTGACGAAGCCGGCGACGGTCAGAGGATTGACAGCCGCCTCCGCGCCGCCGCAGATCATGGCGTCCGCGTAGCCGTCGCGGATGCGGCGGAACGCCTCGCCGACTGCGTCGGTGCCGCTGGCGCATGCCGTGACGACCGCGCTGGACGCGCCGTGCGCGTGGAAGCGGATCGCAGCCTGACCGGCGGCGATGTTGACGATCATTTTCGGCACGAACTGCGGGCTGACCTTGCGCTGTCCGCCGGCGGCAAGCGCGTCCTCTTCTGCTGTCAGGGTGTTGATGCCGCCGACGCCGGAGCCGATGATGACGCCGAGGCGGCATTCGTCCACGCTGCCGCCGACGCCGCTGTCCGCCATCGCTTCCTCCGCCGCGTACAGGGCGTACTGCGTGAAGAGATCGGTCTTGCGGACCGTCGTCTTGTCCAGCCGGAGGGAGGGGTCGAAGCCTTTCACCTCCGCGGCAAGGCGGCATTTGGAATCGGATGCGTCAAACTTGGTGATGGGCGCGATGCCGCATCTGCCCGAGAAAATTGCATCGGCAAATTCCGGGACGCTGTTTCCTACCGGCGTTACGGCGCCGATACCGGTTACGACTACTCGTCTCATAGTATTCTCCAGCTCAGGTTCAATATCAGGTTCAATTCGATAGATTACATGGCCATGCCGCCGTCGATGCGGATGACCTCCCCGGTGATATAGCCGGCGGCGTCGGACGCAAGGAACAGTGCGAGTGCCGCGATCTCCTCCGGGCGCGCAAAGCGGCGCATGGGGATAGCGGAGAGGGCTTCCTCGCTGCCCTGGAACGCTGCTGTCATGTCCGTCTGGACAAAGCCGGGCGCGATGGCGTTGCAGGTGACGCCGCGGGAGGCAAGCTCCTTGGCGATCGATTTTGTCATGCCGATGATGCCGGCCTTGGAAGCGGCGTAGTTGACCTGCCCCGCGTTGCCCATGATTCCGGCGACGGAGGCCAGGCTGATGATGCGGCCGCTGCGCTTCTTGGCAAAGATCGGATAGACCTGCTTGGTCGCGAGGAACGCGCCGCGCAGATTCACGGAAAGGACGGAATCGAATTCATCCGCCTTCATCGTCATCATCAGCTTATCGCGGGTGATGCCCGCATTGTTGACGAGGATGTCGACCGTGCCGAAATCGGCGAGGAGCGCTTTGAACGCCGCTTTGACCGATTCTTCCTCCGCGATGTTGCAGGCATAGGCATTGGCGCGCACGCCGAGCGCGGCGATCTCCGCCGCGGTTGCCTGTGCCGCCTCCGCGCTGATATCGAGAATCGCGATGTCAGCGCCGTTTTTTGCATATTCCAGGCAGATCGCCCGGCCGATTCCGCGGGAACCGCCGGTGACGACTGCGACTTTTCCCTGTAAGATCATGCGAGAATCTCCTTTGCAGCCGACGCTGCCTGTTCTGCCGTTTCCACGGCGAACGCGCGGGCGTCCGGAAGAATTTTTGCGATCAGTTTGGTGAGCGTGCTGCCCGGTCCGCACTCGACAAAGGTGTCAAAGCCTTCCTCTGCCATGGCGCGGATGATTTTTTCCCAGCGCACGGGGTGGTTGATCTGCTGGGTGAGCAGGGGGCGCACATCGCCGGTATAGCGCTCTGCCGTGAAGTTGGAGTACGCCGGAAGCTGCGGCGTGCGGATATCGAAATCGGACAGACGCGCGCCGAACGCGGCGGACGCCTCATCCATAAAGGGGGAGTGGAAGCCGCCGCCCACATTCAGCGGGATGGCGCGGCCGCCCGCCGCCTTTACATCGTCGCAGAAGGACTTCATCACGTCCGTGCGTGCGGAGACGACCAGCTGACCGGGGCAGTTGTAGTTGACCGGATAGACGCCCTCGCGCGCGGCGCAGAGCGCTTCCACCTGTTCGTTTGACAGCTTGACGATCGCCGCCATCGACGCGCTGACCGCGTCGGCGGCTGCGCCCATG
This sequence comes from Eubacteriales bacterium, assembly GCA_051867895.1. GTDB lineage: Bacteria > Bacillota > Clostridia > Oscillospirales > CAG-272 > SIG701. The sequence goes on along the minus strand of JBJDZH010000023.1, from coordinate 171,544 downwards.
ACCTCTCCGCGCACGGCGGCGAGGGAGAAGCCGTCCGCATACGAGTATGCGCCGGCGAAAGCGAGCGCCGGGATCTCGCCAAGCGAAAAGCCCGCGACCGCCTCCGGCTGTACGCCAGCCTCCCGCAGCGCGACTGCCGCGCCGAGATCGGCAAGATACAGGCAGGGCTGCGTGTTGGCGGTCTTTTTCAGCTCCGCCTCCTCGCCTGCGAACATCAGCGCAAGCGTGCCGGGACGGCGTGCCTCCGCCTCATCGAATATTTCTTTGACCGCCGGAGTCGCGTCGTACAGCTCCCGGCCCATGCCGACGTGCTGCGCGCCCTGTCCGGCGAAAACAAACGCTATTTTACCCATCTGGCGGCTCCTCTCAGGATGTTTTCGCAGTCCGTGACGACTTCTTCAATGATTTCGGCAGCCGTCATTTCCTTTTTGATCATGCCTGAAATCTGTCCGGCGAGGAAGCAGCCGCTTGCCTTGTCGCCTTCGACTGCCGCGCGGCGCAGCGCGCCCACGCCGAGATCGGCGATGGACTCTGCCGTTGCCTCCGGCGCGTACTCCAGCTTCAGGAAATTCCGGCTGAAGGCATTCTTCAGACAGCGGCATACGTTTCCGCCGAAGCGGCGACCCGTCGTGACGGTGGAGACGTCGCTTGCGGCGAGTACCATGTCCTTGTAGGTCTGATGGACGGAGCATTCCCTGGCTACCAGAAAACGCGTGCCCATCTGTACGCCGCAGGCGCCAAGCATCAGGGATGCCGCCATGCCGCGGCCATCCGCAATGCCGCCCGCCGCGAGAACGGGGATGCTGACCGCGTCCGCGACCTGCGGTACGAGAGCCATCGTCGTCAGTTCGCCGATGTGACCGCCGGATTCCTGCCCTTCGGCAATGACCGCGGCTGCGCCGGCCTTTTCCATCATGCGCGCCATGGCGACGGAGGCGACGACGGGGATGACCGTAACGCCCGCGTCCTGCCACTGCTTCATGTATTTGGCGGGGCTGCCCGCGCCGGTGGTGACGACGCGCACGCCTTCCTCGGCGATGACGGCGGCAAGCTCGTCGGCGCAGGGGCTCATCAGCATCAGATTCACGCCGAAGGGCTTATCCGTCAGAGAGCGCGCGATGGCGATCTGCTCCCGCAGATGCGCGGCGCCCGCGTTCATCGCGGTGATGATGCCGAGCCCGCCCGCTTCCGAAACGGCGGCGGCGAGCTTTCCGTCGGCGATCCACGCCATCCCGCCCTGAAAGACGGGATAGCGGATGCCGAGCATCGATGTGATCGGTGAGTCGATCATTTTAGTTGTCCGCCTTGAGTTCTTCTACTTTCTTGACAAGCGCGCCTACCGTGTTCAGGGACGCGTCCATCTCCAGGCTGATGCCGAATTCGTCCTCCAGATTCATGACAAGCTCCGCAACGTCAAGGGAATCAATGCCGAGATCTGCGAAGGTGGTATCCTCCTTGATTTCGGACGGATCGCACTCCAGCTTTTCTGCCAGCATCTCAATAATCTTTTCCTGTACCATAATCGTATTCTCCTGTAATCATCTGAATATAATATTTTTGTATATTACCGGAATGCTCCGGGAATTACCACTGCAAGAGGCATGCGGCGCTCGCCAGTCCCGCGCCGAATGCGGTGAGGATGATCTTGTCTCCCCGTTTGAGCTTGCCGCTGCGCGCCAGCTCATCCAGCGCGATCGGAATGGAGGCGCTGGAGGTGTTGCCGTAGCGGTCGATGTTCACGACGAATTTCTCCATCGGAATGCCGAGTTTGCGGGAAGCGAAGTCAATGATGCGGATGTTCGCCTGATGCGGAACGACGAATGCGATGTCGTCCGGCGTGAGGTGATTGTCCGCGAGCAGCTTTCCGACGTCCGCCGTGATCGCATTGACAGCGAAGCGGAAGGTGTCCTGTCCCTTCATATGAATATACGGCGTGTCGGGCTGCTGCTCATAGAAGGGAGACGCGCCGGGGTGGCGCGGGATGCGCAGCACGTCGTTCCCGCCCTCCACATGCAGGACGGAATCCAGATATCCGTCGCCCTCGCCGAGAACCGCCGCTCCCGCACCGTCGCCGAAGATCACGCAGGTGCCGCGGTCCGTCCAGTCGACAATGCCGCTCAGCCGCTCCGCGCCGACGATAAGGACTTTTTTCACCTTGCCGCGGGCAAAGTATCCGGCTGCCGTCTCCAGCATGAAGAGAAACGCGGCGCATGCGGCGTTGATCTCATATGCGGGACAGACGGCGCCGAGCCGCTTCTGCACCATGCAGGCGATGGAGGGGGAAACATTGTCTCCGCTGACTGTAGCGGACAGGATCAAATCCAGTTCAGACGCGCCGATGCCGGCGGAACGCAGCGCCTCTTCTGCGGCGCCGCAGGCGAGATCCGTCGCCGTTTCCGTAGTGCAGACGCGGCGCTGCGCGATGCCGACGCGTTGGCGGATCCATTCATCGTTTGTATCGACAAGGCGGGAGAGCTCGTCGTTTGTGACAATTTTTTGCGGAACGCAGACGCCCGTTCCGAGAATGCTGAAATTCATGTTCTGCCTTTCTGCCTTTTTCGCCTCATTTACTGGTTAGTCCCCGGGAGAGCGGATTCGTTACAGAAAAAACTTGAATTTTTTTGCAAAATCCGATATAATGAAAAAAGCATGAAAAAAGCGGTCCGCGAACCGCCGGAAGGAGGCTCAGGTCATGAACGCAGTTGCCGAAGATGAGTTCTCTCAGCTCTACCGGGATAATTATCCCCGCGTTTACGCGTTTCTGTTCAAGCTGTGCGGAGATCACTACGTCGCCGAGGAGCTGACGCAGGAAACGTTCTATCAGGCGATTCTGTCCCTGCACCGCTTCCGGGGCGGGTGCGAGATGTTTACATGGCTTGCGTCGCTTGCCAAGCATGTCTATTATAAATACCTGCGCCGTACGCGGAAAACGGTGGGCGATATCGATATCGATACGCTGCTGGAATACTGCCGCGACGAGCATGCGGAATCGCCCGAGGAGATCTATATGCGGACGGATACGGCAAAGGACGTGCGCCGGAAGCTGCGCGCTCTGCCGGACAAATACCGGGACGTGATGCTGCTGCGCGTTTATGCGGAGCTGCCGTTTGCGCAGATCGGCGCGACGCTGGGGATCACGGAAAATTCCGCGAAAATCATTTATTTCCGGGCGAAAAAAAAGCTGATGGAGGAATTTCGGGATGAATCTGAGCTGTAATATCGTACGGGATCTCGTGGCCGTATGCACGGACGGCGCCGCCAGTGAGGACACGGAGCGCGCCGTGCGGGCGCATCTGCACGTCTGCCCAGCCTGCGCGCGCTATTATCATGATTACGCCCGGATCGCACGGACGCGCCGCGCGGCGGGCAGACAGACGGTGCCGGGAACGGAGGACGGCTACCGCGTCCTCTCCGAAAAGCTGCGCCGCCGCCGGTATTCGGAATGCGCCGCCGTTTTTCTTCTGACCCTTGCCGCGATTTCGGTGCTGCTGCATCAGCTGCTCACGCTCGGAGACGGCTCGCGCCGCCGCTGAGGATAGTATGCGCCGCCCGCCGCGCCGTATGACTGCGCGCGGAAAATCCTTTTGGCGGCGCATGTTAAGTTCCGGTTAATTTTTCCGGAAATATTGCTTTCCGATTTCCGGCATGCTATAATTAAAAAGTCGAAAAATTCATACGAATATTTGTCAGAGGAACCGTATGCCGAAGGAATTGATACGCGTTCTGTCCCGGATCACGCTGATTACGCAGCTCGGTCTGTCTCTCGTCCTTCCGCCGGTGCTTCTCGCGCTGGGGACCATGTGGCTCCAGAAGCGCTTCGGTGTGGGCGACTGGCTGCTTGTGTGCGCGATCCTGACAGGGGTGCTTTCCGGCGCCTGTTCCGCGTATCAGCTGCTCCGCGCCGAGCTTTCCCGGGAGGAGCGGCAGAATCGGGCGCATACGGAGAGAGGAGATACGCAGGATGAAACTCGACCCCGTCGTTAAACGGGAGACCGGCTTCATCGCCGTCTCAACGCTGATCTGTACGCTGCTTCTGCAGCTTGTATTTGTCGTACTCAGACGCTGGAATTCCGCCGTTGCGCTCGGAGGCGCGGTCGGCTGGATTCTGACGGTGGGGAATTTTTTCTTTATGAGCCGCGATGTACAGCGCGCCGTTGAGGAGACGGCGGACGACCCGGACAACCACCGCGCAGAGATGCGCATGAAGCTCTCCTACACGCGCCGCATGCTCGTCATGCTCGCCGTGATCGCCGCCTCGCTCCTTCTCGATCAGATTCACTGGATCCCCGTGATCGCCGCCGTTTTGTATCCGCGCCTTGTCATCACTGTCCGGCAGGTGTGGGAGCGGTTCGTTTTGAAAAAGAATACGGATCCGGCGCCCGCCTCCCTGCCTGTTCAGGAGGAGGAAGAGACGGAGGAAGAGGACGGCTTTGAGCGGATGGTCGGACATTTTGCCCGCAGAATCCGCACCGATTATTCCTCTGCCGCTCCGGCGGAAAAGCAGCCGGAGAGCGGCGGACAGAAAAATGAAAATGAAAACAAGGAAGGGTGAGCATAGACTCTGTGGATAACATCAGTATCAGCGGCGCACGGATCTATTTTGAAATTCCGCTGTTCGGCGGGATCCCCATCACCGAAACGCAGGTCAATTCGCTGATCGTGATCGCCGTCATTTTTGCGCTTTGTCTTTTCCTTACGCATGATCTGAAGGTGCGCCCGACGTCCAAGCGGCAGCTGATCGCCGAATGGATCGTCGAGAAGGTGACCGGACTGGTGCGGGAGAACATGGGAGCGAAGTTTCTGCCGTTCGCCCCGTTCATCGCCGCCATTCTCGGTCTCTCGGCGCTCTCCTCCCTTACGGCGCTGCTCGGCATGTATCCGCCGACCGCCGACCTGAATACGGTGCTCGGCTGGGCGCTTCTCGTGTTTGTGCTCATCACCTATTTCAAGATCCGGACAAACGGTCCCCTCGGCTATCTGAAGGGCTTTACCGAGCCGATTTTCGTGTTTACGCCGTTCAATATCCTCGGCGAGATCGCGACGCCGATCTCCATGGCGTTCCGCCATTTCGGCAACGTCGTGTCCGGCACGGTCATCTCCACGCTCGTCTATGCGGCGCTTGCCGGACTGTCTACGCTTGTGTTCGGCTGGCTGCCCGGTCTGCTCGGCAAAATCCCCTTCCTGCAGGTCGGCGTCCCCGCGATCCTGTCCATCTATTTCGACCTCTTCAGCAGCTGCATGCAGGCGTTCATCTTCGCCATGCTGACGATGCTCTATATCGCAAACGCCGCCGCAGCGGCTGACGACTGACACCCGGCATACGCCGGATGACAATAAAAAACAAAATCAAGGAGAATCCTATGGAACTCGTAACCGCAAAAGCAATCGTTCTGGCCGGCTGTGCCATCGGCGCCGGTCTTGCCCTGATCGCAGGTATCGGCCCTGGTATCGGTGAAGGCTATGCCGTCGGTAAGGCCTGCGAGGCGATCGGCCGTCAGCCTGAATGCAAGGGCTCCGTTACATCTACCATGATCCTCGGCTGCGCAATCGCCGAAACCACCGGTATCTACGGCTTCGTTACCGGTCTTCTGCTCCTCTTTCTTGCGCCGAATATTTTCCTCGGCAAGCTCGGCTGATCCTCTGCGGCACACAAATCAAAAACATCCGGCTGAGCCGGTACGGAGGACAGTATGGAGGAACATCTTGAGCTGATATCCCTGAATATATGGCACATCGTCGCCGCGATCCTGAACCTTCTCATTCTGACGGTCATCGTGAAGAAATTTCTGTTTGAGCGCGTGCAGAAGGTGCTGGCGGAGCGGAAATCTCAGGTGGATACGCTCTACACCGACGCCGAAACCGCCAAAACCGCGGCGGAATCCGAACGCGCCGAATACGAAGAAAAGCTCGGTCAGGCGCAAGCGGAGGCGGACGAGCTTCTGCGCGCCGCCGCCCAGCGCGCAGACCGCATGAGCGACGAGATCCTCGCCGCGGCGTCTGAGAAGGCGTCGGAAAAAATGCGCCGCGCCGATGCCGATATCGCACAGGAGAAGAAGAAAGCCATCAACGAAATCAAAAACGAGATTTCCGGCATGTCTGTGGACATCGCCGAAAAGGTGGTCGGCCGCGAGATCAAGGAGGAGGATCACAAGAAGCTGATCGATTCCTTCATCGAGGCGCTGTAACGGAGGACGTATGAGCGAAGCAGCAAAGGAATACGCCCGCGCGCTGGACGAGCTTGCCGTCGAGGAACACCTCGAGGAGCGGCTGCTCGCCGAAACACGCGCGGTACGCGCTGTGTTTATGCAGAATCCCGCCTATGCCCGGCTTCTCTCCAATCCGGAGATCCCCAAGGCGGAGCGGACTGCGCTGCTGGAGAACGCCTTCGGAGACCGGATACATGTGTATCTGCTTCATTTTCTGAAGCTGATTACGGAGCGCGGATACGCGTACCGGACGGAGGATTTTCTGCGCGAATTTGACCGCCTGTATTGCGAGCGGCACGGAATCGTCACCGCAAGCGTCCAGAGCGCCGTCCCGCTGACAGAAGAGCAGCAAACCCGCCTGCGCGCAAAGTTGGAGGCGCTTACCGGAAAAACCATCGAGCTTTGCTGTACGGTGGAGCCTTCCCTGATCGGCGGCGTCCGGCTGCATGTGAACAACACGCTATTTGAGGGCAGCGTCCGCGCCAGACTGGACAGCCTGCGCGCGTCGCTGCGCGCTCTCACACTTTAATAAGAGAGGACGTCAACATGGATCTTCGTCCTGAAGAGATCAGCAGCATCATCAAAGAGCAGATCCGCAGCTATGACAGCAGAATGAACCAGTACGAGACCGGTACCGTCATTATGGTTGGCGACGGCATCGCACGCGCGTTCGGGCTGGACGGCTGCATGGCAAACGAGCTCCTCACCTTCGAGGGGGGCGAGTACGGCATGGCGATGAATCTGGAGGAGAATACCGTTTCCATCGCCCTGCTGACGAATTCGGAAAATATCCGCGAGGGAACCGTCGTGCGCCGTACCGGCCGGGTCGTGTCCGTCCCGGCGGGCGAGGCGATGCTCGGACGCATCGTCAACGCGCTGGGCGAGCCGATCGACGGGCGCGGTCCCATCGATTGTGCGCAGATGCGCCCGATCGAGCGCGAGGCTCCCGGAATCATCAAGCGCAAGAGCGTCAGCGTGCCGCTCCAGACCGGCATCAAGGCGATCGACGCCATGGTCCCGATCGGCCGCGGACAGCGCGAGCTGATTATCGGCGACCGCCAGACAGGAAAGACGACCATCGCCGTCGACACCATTCTGAATCAGAAGGATACCGGCGTTCTGTGCGTCTATGTCGCGATCGGGCAGAAAAACTCCACCGTCGCGCTGCTCGCCGAAACGCTGCGCGCTGCCGGCGCGGATGCGTATACCGTCATTGTGTCCGCGTCCGCCTCGGAGGCGGCTCCGCTCCAGTATATCGCGCCCTATGCCGGATGCGCCATCGCGGAATACTTTATGGATCAGGGAAAAGACGTCCTCATTGTGTACGACGACCTTTCCAAGCACGCCGTCGCGTACCGTGCCCTTTCTCTTCTGATCCGCCGCCCGCCGGGACGGGAAGCGTTCCCAGGCGACGTGTTCTATCTGCACAGCCGCCTCCTGGAGAGAGCGGCGCGCGTCGCGCCCGAATACGGCGGCGGTTCCATTACCGCACTGCCGATCATCGAAACGCAGGCGGGCGACGTCTCCGCCTATATTCCGACGAACGTCATTTCCATCACCGACGGACAGATATTCCTCGAAACCGAGCTGTTCCACGCGGGCGTCATCCCGGCGGTCAACCCCGGCATCTCCGTCTCCCGCGTCGGCGGCGCCGCGCAGATCAAGGCGATGAAGAAGGTCGCCGGTCCGCTGAAGCTCATCTATTCGCAGTACCGCGAATTGCAGTCCTTCGCACAGTTCGGCTCCGATCTGGACGCCGATACGAAGGCGCGGCTGGCGCAGGGCGAACGCATCGTCGAGGTGCTGAAGCAGGACAAGAGCGCGCCGGTCCCGGTCGAGGATCAGGTGGCCGTCCTGTACGCCGTGATTCACGGCTGCATGGACAGCGTGCCGGTGGCGGATATCCGCCGCTGTGAAAAAGAGCTGCGCGAGCATCTGCGCCTGCGCGTGCCCGAGCTGATGGAACGCATTGCGTCCACCGGCGTGCTCAGCGACGAGGACGCCGCGCTTCTGGATACAACGATCCGCGCGTTTACGGCGGAGTTCACCGCCGGCGCGCAGTAACGGGGCGGCGCTATGGCTGTCAATACAAAGGCGCTGAAGGCGCGCATCCGTTCCGTCGATTCCACCATGCATATCACCAAGGCGATGGAGCTGGTCGCTTCCTCCAAAATCAAACGCGCCCGCGTGCGGATGGAGGAGGGACGCTTCTACCGCACCGTTCTCGCTCAGGCGTTCTCCGATCTCGCCGCGTCGGATACTGTCTATTCGCGCCGGCGAGAGGGACTTCCCGCCGCGGTGATCGTGATCGCGGGGGACCGCGGACTTGCCGGCGGCTATAACAGCAGCGTGTTCAAGCTCGCCGCTTCCTGCCTGCAGGACGGAGATTTTGTGATTCCCGTCGGACGCCGCGCGGCGGAGTACTACGCGCACCGCGCTTATGTGATTCCGGACAGTCTTTCCTTTGCGGTGGAAACGCTGTCCTCCTCCGAGTGCGCCGCCGTCGCCGCCTTTCTCAAAAAGATGTACGACGAGGGCAGGATCGGCTCCGTGCGCCTGGTTTCTACCGCCTTCTGCTCCATGCTGACGCAGGAGCCGGCGGTGACGGAGCTGCTTCCGCTTTCCCGCAGCGGCGCCGGACCTTCCGCTTCCGTTCTGTATGAGCCGGATCCCGAAACCGTGCTGGCGGCGATCATTCCCGAGTATATTGCGGGCGTTCTGTACAGCGCCGCGTGCGAGGCGTTCGCTTCCGAGCTGGCTGCCCGCCGCTCCGCCATGGATACCGCGACGAAGAACGCATCGGCGATGATCGACGAGCTGAATCTGAAATACAACCGCGCGCGTCAGGGCGCTATTACGCAGGAGATCACGGAAATCGTTGCAGGAAGCAACGCGTAGACCGTGTTCCGGACGAATTTTTGAGGAGAATACCATGGCAGAAAAATATATCGGCGCTGTCACGCAGGTTATGGGACCGGTCATCGATGTCCGCTTCCCGGAAGGACACCTGCCGGAGCTGCTCCACGCGCTGACGATCCCCTGCGGAGAACGGACTCTGGTCGCCGAGGTATCCCAGCATATCGGCGACGGCGTCGTCCGCTGCATCGCAATGAGCTCGACGGACGGACTGGTCCGCGGAGCGCCCGCCACGGATACGGGCAGCTGCATCACCGTCCCTGTCGGGGAGGAAACGCTCGGGCGCATCTTCAATGTCCTCGGCGAACCGGTGGATGAAAAGCCCGCGCCCGAAACGAAGGAGCGCTGGGAGATCCACCGTCCCGCGCCTGCCTATGAAGACCAGAGCACCTCGACGGAGATCCTGGAAACCGGCATCAAGGTCATCGACCTCATCTGCCCCTATGCCAAGGGCGGCAAGGTCGGTCTGTTCGGCGGCGCAGGCGTCGGCAAGACGGTCGTTATCATGGAGCTGATCCATAACATCGCGACCCGGCACGGCGGTATTTCCGTGTTCACAGGCGTCGGAGAACGTACCCGCGAGGGCAACGATCTGTACAACGAAATGGCGCAGTCCGGCGTTCTCGGCAAGACCGCGCTGGTCTACGGTCAGATGAACGAGCCGCCGGGAGCGCGTATGCGCGTCGGTCTTTCCGGTCTCACGATGGCGGAATACTTCCGCGACCGCGAGAATCAGGACGTGCTTCTCTTTATCGACAATATTTTCCGCTTTACACAGGCGGGCTCCGAGGTATCCGCGCTGCTCGGACGTATGCCCTCCGCCGTCGGCTATCAGCCGACCCTTGCGACGGAAATGGGCGCGCTGCAGGAGCGGATCACGTCTACCAAGCGCGGCTCCATCACCTCCGTGCAGGCGGTCTACGTCCCCGCGGACGACCTGACCGACCCCGCACCGGCGACGACGTTCGCGCATCTGGACGCCACGACCGTTCTGAGCCGTCAGATTTCGTCGATGGGCATCTATCCCGCCGTCGATCCGCTTGCTTCCACCAGCCGTATTCTTACGCCCGAGGTCGTCGGGCAGGAGCACTACGAGGTCGCGCGCGGCGTGCAGCAGATTCTGCAGCGCTATAATGAGCTGCAGGATATTATCGCCATCATGGGCATCGACGAGCTGTCCGAGGAGGACAAGCTGATCGTTTCCCGCGCGCGCAAGATCCAGCGCTTCCTCTCGCAGGCGTTCCATGTTGCGGAGCAGTACAACGGCTTCCCGGGACAGTATGTCCCGCTCAAGGACACGATCCGCTCTTTCCGCGAGATCCTCGACGGAAAGCACGACGATCTGCCTGAGTCGGCGTTCCTGTTCGTCGGTACGATCGAGGAAGCGGTCGAAAAAGCGAAATCCGCGAAGCGCTGACGGAGGCGCATATGAAGAAGTTTCATCTTCAGATCGCAGCGCCGGACGGTATGCGCTATGACGGCGACGCCGTGCAGATTTCCGTGCGGGGCATCGAGGGAGAGCTTGCCGTGCTGGCAGGGCATATCCCGTTTGTGACCGCTCTGAAAGCGGGGGAGTGCCGCGTCTATACCGGCGAGGACGGAATGGAGATCCGGCGCGCGCAGTATTCGGGCGGCATGCTGACTGTTGCGGACGGCGTCGTCCGCATGGTCTCCGCCGATTTCCGCTGGACGGAAGACAATACCTGACTATATCCACAAAAAGAGGCGGCTCCCATCTGGGAGCCGCCTCTTTTTGGAAGTGCGCCGGATGCGGCAGGGCAGCATCCGGTGATAGCCCTGCCGAGTATGACGGAGAAGCGGAAGGTGCGGGATCATTTCCGATAGTAGATGCAGATCCCGAAGGACGACGCGCTGTAGTCGGAGGGGAGCTCCAGTACGCCCGGCGTCTCCATTCCATAGCGCAGCAGATAGCCGACCGGGAAGAACGAACCGGAGACGATCCAGTGAACGAACTCCTCCAGCAGATCGCTGCGGGTGAGGGGCAGAAGGATTTTTTCTGCCAGCGCGCCGATCCCGGCGGTATAACGCAGCGCGGCGGGCGCGACCGCCCCGCGGAGGATCTCCAGCATCTTCTGCCGGATTTCGTATGGCAGGAGCGGCATGGTCGGGTAAAGCTTTCCGTCCCGGCGCACCAGATAGCCGGCGCGGATCAGATATCCCGCCTCCTCCTCTTCATTCGGCGTCAGCGTCAGCGCCGGATCCTCAAACAGGCGCATGAACAGATCGGCGTTTTTGTCGCTGATGATAGAATCCCGGTCGCCGAACGGCTCTGCCTGAAACAGATTGGCGTGCTCTATATGCCGGTAGCCCGACGTGCGGAAATTGTTGTGCAGATTGCTCCAGGGAACGGGGCGCGTTCCGGCACGGTTTACAACCGTTTCCTCCGGCGCACGGACCGTTCCTGCCAGACGGTATGTTTTTCCGTTGTCCTTCGGAATTTTGTCCATCCATTTCCCGCTGTACACCGCGCTCATCTCGCTTTGCAGCGCCTCGGCTGCAAAGACGTACCACGTCCAGAGCAGCTGCCCGCGCGGAAAACTGTTTCCGTAGAACGGCAGCGCGCGCAGCTTGTCCTCCACGCGGCAGATGGCATCGGTGATCTCCTGCCCGATATTTGCATACACCTCAGCAACCTCCGCCCCAAAATCGGCGTATGCCTGCGCGGGATACAGAACAAAATCCGTCAGATACCGCCCGGGCGCGTATTCCTTCATGAATTTGCGCTCGAGGAGCCAGCGCAGCTTCGCTTCAAAATAGACCGGCGCGACGCCAATCTCATCGGCGATCTCACGGACGGTGTGCGACTCGCGGGCGCAGACCGCGAAAATCTGTGTTGTCATCAGATCGCTGATGTCGTTCCAGTAGTTGGGGATCCCGCCGCTGCCCCAAAGATTCACCTCTGCGGGCGCGTAGGCGGATTTTCCGACCGTCGTCATATCGTTCATTCCCTTTCGTATATCGTTTTTTGCGTCGAACAGACGGCGCTTGACCGTCCCCTCCGGAATGCCGAGCGTACGGGCGATGTCGGCGATCTTCATCTCCCGCAGATAATACAGGATCACAGTCTGCCGGTGCAGCGCCGACAGACGCGACAGCGCGTAGTTCAGCGCGCTGATCTCTTCTTCGCGCAGCAGCGCGGCAGCCGTGTCGTCCTCCGCTGCGAGAGACAGCGTTTCCGTGTCCAGCTGCGCCGCGCCGGTTTTCTGCATGCGCAGAAATATGCGGAGCCGGTTCTTCGCCATCGCCCAGTACCATGCGTAGAAATTGTCGATCCGCTGCCCGCGGCGCTGTGCGGACAGAGCCGTCGTAAGGATCTCCTGCGACAGATCCTCGGCGTCGTGCGAATTGCCCAGTCGGCGCACACACCAGAGAAACGTTTCTTCGATCAGCGCCTCGCTGAGAAGCGTGTCTTCCATTACGCTCGCCTCCGTTCGGGATAGCTCTGCAATCGATTGCATCCTATTAGTCGCAAAAAACGGAAAAAGGTTCGGCATCTATCGGAGAAATCTGCATGATTGCGGTTCGGGTGTATGGGTGAAAAAAACAGGCGGAAGGATGAAGCTGCCGCCTGTCAAGTGGATACAGCACATCAGCTGCGTCCGGATGAATCATTTTTTTCTTTTTCAGGAGCACGGCGCTGATAGCTTAAACTGCAACTGCGATTGCAGGAACGAATGCCGGATCAAGCGTCTGAGGAACTGTCGGAATATCCGGCTGGATCGGTTCGGTAGCAGGAGTTTCAGTTACAGCAGGCTGCGGTTCTTCCGCTTTCAGGTGAAGTATAATATTTTTCGCAAATTGAAAAAAGAGCAAAAAAGATAGACATGCTCAAAAAACTCTGGTAGAATGAAGTCACCACAACAAACATTCAAAAGGAGATTTGAAAGCCTGAATTTCCTGAATATTATTCCAGTTGTCGTTTTTGTATCGTTGTTCAAATCTTTGATGGTAAGAGCCAGCTATTTGGCATCTGCTTGATCAGGACAGCATCTGGGATGCTCATTGTCTCCGACGGCGGCGGGCGCATGATCTCTGCTGACTTCCACTGAAAAGACGAATAAAAGAACAGCGTACCGATGCATATGCATCGGTACGCTGTTCTTTATGCGGAGACGTCATGTACGCACGCGCCTGACGGCGTGAACGAGCAGATATCCGAGTGAGAAGCCGATCAGGGAGAGGATAATGTCATCCACGTCAAAGGATCCGCGCTTTGTGAGCAGCCGGAGCGTGTCCAGAACCGTGACCGCCAGAAAGGCAATCGACAGACTGAGGGGGAAGCGGTGCGCTGTGCCAAGCCGCCATGATAGAAAAACGCCGAGTGGGAACAGCGAGCATAGGGGCACTGTCAGTGCCAGCAGAACGGTGCCCGGATTGATCGAAGTATCGGACAGCCGTGAGATGTACGACGCGACGGTGGCGCCGGGAATCAGATTGGTGTGCGCACGGATGAAAAAGCCGAGCGGAAGCTGTGCGTCGGGGGAGAAGCGGAGAAAGGCGAACAGTAGCAGCGCCGCAGTATACACGCAGAACAGGATCAGGATCGCAAGTTTCCATGTACGGGAATGGGCAGCGGTGCTTGTCATTGCTTATCCCTCCACAAGGGAAATGGGGTATGCATTACCATATCCATCGTAATATTTACCAGTACCTGCATTTCTGTCATCATAGCGCATGATTCGGAAGTAGTATTCACAACCTTCTTCAACTGTGAATGTTAAACCTCCATATATGCCATCAGCACATCCGACATAAGAACCGACAGCCGTGTTCCAAAAATCGTTTTTGTAAAGAGTCAGGCCAAACATATAATCCGAGGAGGTTTCATATGATTCTGTGACCATATTGTAGATGCTGACGCAGGTAGCGATTGTGAGTGTATTGCTTGTTGCAATAAAATGGTCAGATGTTACAGAAACATAGAATCTAAAGTCAAAGGATCCATCATAGTTCATTCGAGTAGCAGAATTGGAAAAATGGAAATACTCGTCGTTTGGAGCTTCTGCAAATATGGGCGAAGAGAAGCACTGAAGAGTTAGAACAGCGATAAAAACAAAGAGGAGATATGATTGATTTTCACTCTTTCTATCCTCCGTTATTTTGTTGTTCTGCAACCACGGCTCCGAAACCTGTCTGCATATACATTCTATCACTATTCGCTTTGATTTGCAATATGTAAAATTGCTCAAAATAGAATTGCCGAAATTGTACACATAGACAAAGAAAGTGCGTCGTTTTGTAAGAATGTTTATGCAAAGAAGCCTTTCTCCAATCCGGCAAGCAGACCGGACAACATACGGAAAGCCCGACGTCTCGTGTGTTTACACAGCGGGATACCGGGCTTTTGGCGGGTACGCGGGAGGAGTTATCCGTTCAGCCGGGGGAGGATCTCCGTGTCAAAGAAGCTGTCGACGGTGTCGGGGGAGACGGAGAAAACCTCCGTGCCGATGCTGACCGACACGTCGTTTTTGCAGTTTCCCATGCAGAAGGTTCCGGCAAGCTCGAGCCGGTCGCCGAGCCCGTCCCGTTCCATTCTTTCACGCAGACGTTCGATCACGAGTCGGGAGCCTTTCAGGTGGCAGTAGCTGCCGATGCAGACAGTGACTTTCATCGAATTTTCTTCCTTCCCATTGATGTGAGTGGAGAGGCGGAGCAATCAGGAGTGTACGGCGGCAGCTTCGGCTGCCCGGTCCAGCTTCACGTTGCGGAAGTAGAGGGCAATGTCGATGGAGATCATGATGAAATTCAGCACGTAGAAGAAGAAGCTGAGTCCGAACAGAAAATCCGCCGTTCCGCCCGCGGCACGGATGTCGGAGAGCTGAATGATCTTGCGGACGATGCCGCAGGCGTAGCCGATAATCAGGAAAACCTCAAAAAACAGGCTTTTTCCTTTTGCGGTGCGGGAAACATAGGACTTGCGGATGGAGATCGGCCAGGAAAGACCGAAGCAGAAGATGGTCAGCGCTTCAAGAAGGTCGGTAATCATACTCGAAATTCCTTTGTCGGATATCAGATTTCGCTTGCGCGTCCGGTGTAGTTCGGCAGCAGCTTCGGGGATACGTCGTCGCCGTCGATGCCTGCGTCCACACGTGCGGTCTCATAGGCAGTAACATGGGAAAGCGTCAGAGCGCCGACTGTCGTCTCCCGGGCGCGCTGCGCGGCGCTCTTGCCGGCGGCGCGGCCGAAAACGATCACGTCGAGCAGGGAATTGCCCATCAGGCGGTTGCGTCCGTGGATACCGCCGACGACCTCGCCTGCGGCGTACAGGTTTTTGACTTCCGTCGTCATGCAGTCCGGCGTAATATCCAGACCGCCGTTCTGATAGTGTAGCGTCGGATAGACGAGGATCGGCTCGCGGCGGATGTCGATGCCGTATTTGGCGAACATGCGCATCATGGCCGGAATGCGGCGCTCGATCGTGCCCTCGCCGCCGATCTTTTCGATCATCGGTGTGTCGAGCCATACGCCGCGTCCGCTGCCGGTGTCCACACCCTCGCCGCGGTCGCTGCATTCGCGGATGATGGCGGCAGCCGCCACGTCGCGCGTCTCCAGCGGATGCATGAATACCTTACCGTCCCGGTTGACGAGCTTGGCGCCAAGGGAGCGCACCTTCTCCGTCACGAGCGCGCCGAAGATCTGCTCCGGGAACGCCGCTCCGGTCGGATGATACTGGAGCGTGTCGGCATACAGCAGCTTCGCGCCGGCACGGTAGCCGAGCACGAGACCGTCCGCCGTCGCGCCGTAGTGATTGGAGGTCGGGAAGCCCTGATAGTGCATACGACCCGCGCCGCCGGTCGCGATGATGACTGTCTTTGCGCGCGCGACAAGGAGCTTCTTCGTTTCCATGTTCATGAGAACGGCGCCCGCAGCGTTTCCGTTTTCATCCAGGATCAGTTCAATGGCGGAGGTGAAATCCACAACAGGAATGCCGCGGTTCAGCACTTCGTCGCGCAGCGTACGCATGATTTCCGCGCCGGAGTAGTCCTTGGCGGCGTGCATGCGCTTGCGGGAGGTGCCGCCGCCGTGCGTCGTGACCATCGTGCCGTCAGGCGCCTTGTCGAATTCCACGCCGAGGTCGTTCAGCCACTGGATCGCCTCCGGCGCGTCGCAGACGAGCTTGGAGAGCAGCTCGCGCTTCGCCGCGAAATGCCCGCCGCCGAACGCATCGAGGAAGTGGATCGCCGGGCTGTCGTTCGGCTTGTCGGCTGCCTGAATGCCGCCCTCCGCCATCATGGTGTTGGCGTCACCGATCCGCAGCTTTGTCACGATCATGACGTTTGCGCCCGCCTCATGGGCTTCGATGGCAGCCGAGGAACCGGCACCGCCTCCGCCGATAATCAGAACGTCTACGTCGTAGTCGGGGGTTGAGAGATCGATCTCCTCCGGACGGATGCGGCTGTGTGCCTGCAGCATGGCTGCCAGCTCCCGCGGCACGCGTTCTCCCTTGTTGGGACCGATCTTCAGGGTTTCAAATTCTTCCTTGCGGTAATCCGGATGGTAAGCGGCGAGCAGGTCTTCCTTTTCCTGCGCCGTCATGCGTGCGGGCTCGTAGGCGATGTTCGCCTCGCGTGCCGCTTCCACCGCCCGGATGGAGTCAGTGAATTTCTCGGAATACATGGCGGACTCTCCTTATTTCTCGATTTCGCGGTGGTTGTACAGTTCTTTCATTTCTTCCACGGGCTTCTGCATCAGCGCTTCGAGCAGTTCCGTGAAGGTGCCGTCCCGGATTTCCCGGACGCGCTCGGCAAGATGCTCGGATTTCGGCGCGAGATACTTGCCGTTCAGGCGGCGCGCCAGCATGGCGACCTGCGGATGCGAAATGCCGGCGGGGCAGCGGGAGGAGCAGACGCCGCACATGACGCAGTCGAAGGACTCCTCCGCGCACTTGTCGAACTCGCCGCGCTGTGCGTAGGCGATGTACTGCATGACGTTCAGTCCCTGCGTGCAGCTCTTGGTGCAGGCGTTGCAGCCGATGCAGGCGTAGATCTCCGGATACAGCTGCATCATGATCTGTTCCGTCGGCTTGACTTTTTCGATGTCATAGACCTGCTTGATGAGCGGGAAGAACGGCAACGTCGCAATGTACATCCCCTCCGCCACCTTCGTCTGGCAGGCGAGGCATACCTTCAGCTCCCGATCGCCCCGGATGCGGTAGATCGTCGCGCACGCGCCGCAGAAGCCGTTCCGGCAGCCGCAGCCGCGCACGAGCTGATAGCCCGCGTATTCCATGGCGCGCATGATCGTCAGGTTTTCGGGAACCTGATACTGCTTGCCGAACAGATAGATGTTTACCATTGATTCCATACAGAATCTCCTTTTCAAAGCGTGATCTTCATGCCGTCATAGGACACGAGGAAGCCTTCCTTCCCGGCAAGCGGCACAAAATCGTCGTATACTGCGTGGGTTCCGTTGTGTGAGAAATGATTGCACACGAAAACGGTGCTTTCATCGGCGAAGCCCTCCTCCAACATCCGCGCGCGAACCCGGACGTTTTCCGTCAGGCTCATGTGTCCAACGTAGGTGAGAGGCAGGCAGGCGTTCGTGCAGTCGAGGGATACCAGATCGAAATGCGGCTGTACGCGGGCGAAGTACGCCCACACGTCGTCGTGGAAGAAATGCGTGTCGTGCGCGTACAGAACCGTTTTCTCGCCGTCCGAGATCATGTAGAACACCGGACCGGCGTTCGGATCGTGAATAGCGGGCAGCGCCGTGACGGTGTATTTTCCGGCGGAGAAGGTGTCGAAGGGCTTGATCTCCGTAAAGGAGCAGCTTCCTTCCTTCAGCAGCTTCGGCGCAAGCACCGGACGGATGGCGGCGCCGACCTTATCCGTTCCGTAGAAGGTCAGATGGTAGCCTTCCCGGACGTGGGAGAAGCCGTTCTCCAGCATCTGAATATCGGCGGCATACAGGTGATCCATATGCCGGTGCGTGATCAGACAGTCGGTCACATGGAGCAGATCGAGACGGTTCTGCAGAAGGTGCGCATATGTGTCGGCGGGAAAATCGATCAGCAGCGTGCCGTCGATCAGCGCCTGCGAGCGGGTGCGCAGCGCGCGTCCGCCTGCGCTGCGGGAACGGACGCAGTTGTCACATTGACAGAACAGCGCCGGGATCCCCTCCGCCGCGGCAGTCCCGAGATATTGAAATTCCATATCCAGCGTCCTCCGTTCTCAGTATTCCGGCGGCAGCTCATCCAGCTCGTCGCAGCGGAATACGGGACCGTCCTTGCATACGTATTTGTTGCCGATGTTGCAGCGGCCGCACTTGCCGATGCCGCACTTCATGCGCAGCTCCATCGTGGTGTAGATCTGCTTTTTATCGAAGCCGGATTCCATCAGACCGGCGAGGGTGAACTTGATCATGATCGGCGGACCGCAGATGATCGCGATCTTGCTCGTCTCAAAGGCGAGATCGCGGACGTAATTCGGCACAAAGCCGACATGTCCGTCCCAGTCCGGCTGCTCGCGGTCGATCGTCAGATGAACGGAAACGCCCGTATCCGCGCACCATTCGTCGATGATCTCACGGTAATCGACCAGATCCTGCTTGGAGCGGGAGCCGTATACGATGTCGATCTTGCCGTAGCGGTCGCGGTAATGGCGGACGTAATTGATGACGGAGCGCAGCGGCGCCAGTCCGATGCCGCCCGCGATAAAGAGAAGATCATGCCCCGCAAAAGCGGTGTCCACGGGGAACGCATTGCCGTACGGACCGCGGATCGTGATCTGCTGTCCGACCTCCATCTGGTGCAGCCATTCGGTGACGCAGCCGCATTTCTTGATGGAGAACTCCATGTATTCCTCGTTGGTCGGAGAGGAGGTGATAGAGAACATCGCCTCGCCGACGCCGGGAATGGAGAGCATGGCGCACTGACCGGGCTTGTGCTCAAAGGCTTTTTTGCCCTCCGGCGTCACGACGCGGAAGGTCTTGACGTCCGGCGTGTCGATGCGGATGTCGGTGACGACGCCGATCTGCGGGATCAGCGGTTCTTTTCGTTCATTCATCGCTTTTTCCTCCCAGCGTTTTCATCACCTTGACGATGTTCATGGAGATCGGACATCTCGCGAGGCAGCGTCCGCAGCCGACGCAGCTGTAGAGTCCGTCGTTGTTGGCAGGATAATAGACCAGCTTATGCATAAAGCGCTGGCGGAACCGTTCCAGCTGCGTCAGACGCGGCTGACCGGCGGACATTTTCGTGAAATCGGAATACATGCAGGAATCCCAGCAGCGGAAACGGCGGATGCCGTGCCCGGTGTCGAAATCCTTGATGTCATAGCACTGGCAGGTCGGGCAGACGAAGGTGCAGGTGCCGCAGCCGAGACAGGACTCGGAGAGGGACTTCCATTCCGGACGATGGAATAGCTCGTTCATCTGCTCTCCGCCGAAGCCGTCCGTCGTCAGGGACGCAAGCGGGAGCCGGTCGATGCGGTCAGAGATCGTTTTCTTTTGCTCCTCGACGGCGCCGTCGCCGCATGCCTCGGTGAGAGACGCAAGAGACGCGAGCAATGCCGCGCCTTTTTCGGTCTGTTCCTGCAGATACAGGGAATCCTCCGTCATCCAGCAGGAGACGTCCCCGCCGGGATTGGCGGCGTCGATGCCGAAGGTGCGGCAGAAGCAGGTCTCGGCAGGACGCGTGCAGGCGAGCGTCACGATCACGCCGTGCGCGCGGCGGGAAGCATAATAGCTGTCCGCCGGTTCGGCGAGAAATACGCGGTCCAGCACCTCGAAGCTCTTCGCGTCGCAGGCGCGGACGCCGAAAACGATGAAGTCCTCGGATTCTTTGCGCGTGTCGATGACCTCGATCTGCTTGCCCTCCCGCTTGAAATCCATCAGGTTTTCCGTCTGCGGGAAGAAGAAGTCCTTGGCGCTGCGGACGGTGTTGAGCGCGCCGCTCATGCGGACGCCGTCCGTCCATGGTTCATAGTGGGCGCGTCCGTCCGTGCCGTCCACGGGCAGATACAGGGCAGCCTGCTCCGCCATTTTTGCAAACAGAGCGTTCAGCCCGGTGAGAGCGCATTTACGCATGATCCGCCCCCCTTTCCACAGCCTCGCCCGGCTCCGGGTCGCCTGCGGTATAGTTGACAAGCGGCGCGCGCTGTCCGGCTTCGGCGCCCGCCTGGTATTCGCCGTAGAAGCTGTTTATATCCTTGATAAACTTGCGGTTCAGAAGATGCAGCGGAATGTGCTGCGGGCAGACGCGCGAGCACTCGCCGCAGTCCGTGCAGCGTCCGGCAACGTGGAACGCGCGGATGATGTGGAACATCTTTTCCTCAAAGCTGTCCGATGCCGCCTTGTTCTCCACGCCGGAGTTCGGATTGTCGAACACGCACTTCTCGCAGGTGCAGGCGGGACATACGTCGCGGCAAGCGTTGCAGCGGATGCAGCGGGACAGCTCGCCCTGCCAGAACGCGAAGCGCTCGTCCTCGCTCATCGCCTCCAGCCGCGCCACCTCATCAAAGCGATGGCTGTCCGCGACCTCGCCGTCTTCTCCGATCAGCTCGTCGTAGGCGACGTGTTTTTTGGATTTGCAGTTCAGGCAGCGCTCCGCGAGCAGGGTGCGGCGGTCAAGCGTTTTCACGCCGTCGTAGAGCGTTTCGACGGAAAGCGTATCGTCTCCGGCTTCACGAAGCCCGACGGATACGATTCCGTCTGCCGCCTTTCTCAGCTTTTCATTGTCGATCATGCCGTCGCAGGGAACGCCGACGGCGTATACCTTTTCACGGTCAAAGCGGTGCTCGGTCAGCAGCTGATTGAAGCTGTAGCTGTCGCACGGCTTGAGGAATACCAGAACTCTGGACGCGCTCTTTGCGGCTTCCTTCACCAGATATTTGGAGAAATTCGCGCCGCAGAAATCGTTCCATACGAAGTCGCTCAGCTCCCCGGCGCTCGAGAAGACGGCGGGGGTGACGTCGTAATCAAACTCGCCGCGCTTCCAGCCGAGGACGCGGTCGACCGTGCCGTTTTCCAGAAGCGCAGCCGCTTTTTCCGCCAGAAGAACGGCTTCGCGTGTGCGTCCCTTCCGTATCACTTCTTGCATCGCAGATCCTCCAGTCGCTTGTTCTCGCCGAGCGCTGCCACCTGCGCGGCGAAATCGTTCATAGTTGCGGCGAATTTGGCGCCCTCGGCGGCGGAGACCCACTCCACGCGCGTGCGCTCTTTTTCAATGCCCAGGTAATTCAGCATGGAGAAGAGCAGCGCCATACGCCGTCTCGTGTAGTAATTGCCGGAGGTATAGTGGCAGTCGCCCGGATGGCATCCGCAGATAATCACACCGTCCGCGCCGCGCTGGAACGCGCGGAGCACGAACATCGGATTGACGCGGCAGGAGCAGGGCACGCGGATGATCTTTACGTCCGCGGGATAAGCGAGACGGTTGTTTCCGGCAAGATCGGCGCCCGCATAGGAACACCAGTTGCAGCAGAACGCCACGATTTTCGGTTTGTATCCGTTTACTTGCATATCGCATCCACCTCCGCCATGATTTGTCTCGAGGAGAAGCCCTTCAGATCCATCGCGCCGGACGGGCAGGCGACGGTGCAGGCGCCGCAGCCCTGGCAGACCGCCTCGTTGACCTGCGCCACGCGGCGGATCGCGGTCGTGCGGTCGGGCATGCGGAATTCTTTATCGATATAGGTGATCGCGCCGTAGGGACACACGCGCTCACAGGAGGAGCAGCCGTTGCACATCAGCTCGTCGGAATGCGCCACGCACGGGTTGCCGGTCAGCTTGTCTTTGGCGAGCAGACCGATCACCTTCGCGGCAGCGGCGCCCGCCTGCGAGACCGTTTCCGGGATGTCTTTCGGACCCTGGCAGGTGCCGGAGAGGAACACGCCCGCCGTCGGGGATTCCACCGGGCGGAGCTTCGGATGCGCCTCCGTGAAGAAATCGTTCGTATCCATCGACGCTGTCAGCATCGTGGCGAGCGGGCGGGCGGATTTATCCGGCTCGATGGCGGCGGCAAGCACGACCAGGTCGGCCGCGATATGCAGCTGCTTGTCTGCCAGCAGATCGGACGCCTGCACCATCAGCTTATCGCCCTCCGGCGATACTTTGCCGACCATGCCCTTGATGTAGTGAACACCGTATTCCTCCACGGCGCGGCGGTAGAATTCGTCGAAATTCTTGCCCGGGGTGCGCACGTCGATGTAGAACACATAGACATCCGTATCCGGATATTTATCGCGCGTCAGCATGGCGTGCTTGGCAGTGTACATGCAGCAGATCTTGGAGCAGTACTCCTTGCCCTTCGACGCGCCCGCGCAGCGGGAGCCGACGCACTGCACGAATACGATCGTGTGCGGATGCTTGCCGTCGGAGGGACGGAGCAGCTTGCCGGCAGTCGGACCGGCGGCGTTCGTCAGGCGCTCAAACTCGAGGGAAGTGATTACGTCCTTCGACTGATTGTACGCGTACTCGTCGAACTTGTCCATGCTGATCGGATTGAAGCCGGTCGCAGCGACGATGGCGCCGTATTTTTCCTCGATGAATTCGTCCTTCTGCGTGTAGTCGATGGCGCCCGCGGTGCAGACTTTGGAGCAGACGCCGCACTTGCCGGTTTTCAGCATGGTGCAGTAATTCGCATCAATGGTCGCTACCTTCGGCACCGCCTGCGCAAAGGGGATGTAGATCGCGCGCCGTGTGTCCATACCAAGATTGAATTCGTTCGGTACCTTTTTCTGCGGGCATTTTTCCGTGCAGAGACCGCAGCCGGTGCAGACGTCCTCTTTGACGTAGCGCGCTTTCTTTTTGATCTGTACGGTGAAGTTGCCGACGAAGCCCCGGATATCGGTGACCTCACTGTAGGAGAAAATGCGGATATTTTCATTCTGCGCTACATCCACCATCTTCGGGGTAAGGATGCAGGCGGCGCAGTCCAGCGTGGGGAACGTCTTATCCAGCTGCGCCATCTTGCCGCCGATGGTCGGCTTCGTCTCGACGATATCGACCGGGAATCCTGCGTCGGCGATGTCGAGCGCCGTCTGAATGCCGGCGATGCCGCCGCCGATGACGAGCGCGCGCTTGGTCACAGGGCTCTCTCCAGGCGTCAGCGGTGCGTTCAGATTGACCTTTGCCACCGCCGCGCGTGCGAGGATGATCGCCTTTTCCGTACCGGTCGGCATATCCTTATGTACCCACGAGCACTGCTCGCGGATGTTGGCGATCTCGACCATGTAGGGATTCAGCCCGGCGGAAGCGGCAGTCTTGCGGAACGTCGCCTCATGCATGCGGGGTGAGCAGGAGCAGATGACCAGTCCGGTGAGGCGGTGCTCCCGGATCGCATCGCGGATGATATCCTGTCCCGCCTGCGAGCACATGTATTGATAGTTGGTGGAGAAGACAACGCCCGGTTCGTTTTTCAGAGCCTCGGCGACCGCCTTGACGTCGACGGTGCCGGCGATATTGCTTCCGCACCAGCAGACAAATACTCCGATTCTTTGCATTCTGAGCTCCCTCCTTATTTGCTGTATTTGCGGAATGCGCTGACGATCGCCTGCTGGGGCAGCTCGTCGTCCAGCATAGCGGGTACCTGATCCGCCGTCAGGTGATTCTGTCCCTGCTGGCGAATGACCGTCAGGCGCACCGCCTCCACCAGCTTGGCAGGTTCGACGTTGCGGGGACACCGGTCGACACAGGCGAAGCAGGAGAGACATTTATACAGGGATTTGGAATGCAGCAGCGGCTCGATATCGCCGCTTTCCACCATATATACAAACTGATGCGGATGATACTCCATCTCATCATAAGACGGGCAGGTGCCGGAGCATTTGCCGCAGCGCATGCATTTTAGCGGATTGACGCCGCTGATGCGGAGGATCTGCTCCTTCAGCTTTTCGTTTTCAGTTGGCATCGGTTTCCTCCTTCACGCCGAGCGCTTCAGCCAGCAGCTCGGTAAAGTAAACGACCGGGAGCGTTCCGCCGCCGTTTTTCACAAGATTGTAGCGGCAGAGCGGGCACGCGGTCACAAGAAGCTCCGCGCCCTTGTCCGCGGCGGACGCGAGCACCTGTCCGCTCTTCTTCGCTGCCAATGCGGGATCCTCCATCGTCACGTAGCCGCCGCAGCATTCGTTTCGCTGCGCGTAGACGACCGGCTCGGCGCCGAGCGCGCGGATGAAATCCTCCAGGATCGTCGGATTCTCCACATCGTCCATCTGCATCGTCTGACCGGGGCGGAGCAGCAGGCATCCGTAATACGCGCCGATCTTTCTGCCGGAAAGCGGATGCTTCACGGCGTTCTTTACCTGGTCAAAGCCGATCACGTCGCGCAGAAGCTCCAGATAGTGGAGCACCTTTGTGCCGCCGTCGTAGGAGAGGTCCGGCGCGAGGTAGCGGTTGACGCGGCTGGCAAAATCCGCATCGGTCTGCATTGCGTGATTCGTCTGCTTGATGACGTTATGACACGCGGAGCAGACGGTGACAAGCATCTGATCCTTTGCGCGCGCGTCCGCAAGTGCGCGGACGGAGGCGAGCTTGGACGCGATCTCATCCTTTGCCATGGAAAAGACGCCGCCGCAGCATTGCCAGTTATCGATCTCCGCAAGCGTGACGCCGAGCGCTTCGGCGCTCCGTCTGGCGTATGTATCCAGCTCCTTCGCCTTCGTGCGCAGCGTACAGCCCGGGAAATAGCTTACTATCATTTCCGTTGTTTCCTCCTCAATTCTGGGATCAGACCATCTGCTCCGGATGGAACACCTCGTCGAATTTTTCCGCCGTGAGGAAGCCGAGCTCCACGCACGCCTCTTTCAGAGAGATGTTGTCCTTATATGCTTTCTTCGCCGTCTTTGCCGCGTTTTCGTAGCCGATGTACGGATTCAGCGCGGTGACGAGCATCAGAGAATTGTGCAGATTGTGGTGCATCTTGTCGCGGTTTGCCGTAATGCCGGCGGCGCACTTGTTGTTGAAGGAAACGATCGCCTCGGCGAGCAGCCGCGCGGACTGCAGGAAGTTGTAGATGCAGACCGGCATGAACACGTTCAATTCAAAGTTCCCCTGCGACGCCGCCATGCCGACCGCCACGTCGTTGCCCATGACCTGAACGGCGACCATCGTCACCGCCTCGCACTGCGTCGGATTGACCTTGCCGGGCATAATGGAGGAACCGGGCTCGTTCTCGGGGATGTGGATCTCGCCCAGACCGTCGCGCGGACCGCTTGCCAGCCAGCGGACGTCGTTGGCGATCTTCATCATATCGGCGGCGAGCGCCTTGATTGCGCCGTGCGCAAACACAAGCTCATCCTTGGAGGTCAGCGCGTGGAATTTGTTTTCCGCGGTGACGAACGGCTTGCCGGTCAGCGCGGCGATCTCCGCCGCCACTCTGGTGTCAAAGCCCTTCGGCGCGTTCAGACCGGTGCCGACGGCGGTGCCGCCGAGCGCCAGCTCGTGCAGCGGCGCGGAAGCGGCGAGGATCAGCGCGCGGTCGCGCTCCAGGCTGGCGCGCCAGCCGCTGATCTCCTGGCTGAATTTGATCGGCGTCGCGTCCTGCAGATGCGTGCGGCCGCTCTTGACGACGTCGTCGTTTTCCGCCTCAAGGCGGCGGAAGGTGGCGATCAGGGTATCTACGGCGGGGATCAGCTTATCTTCCAGCGCGAGGACCGCCGCAATGTGCATGGCAGTCGGGAAGGTGTCGTTTGAGGACTGGCTCATGTTGATGTCGTCGTTCGGGTGGAGCAGCTTTTTCCCGGCAAGCTCATTGGCGCGGTTGGCAATGACCTCGTTTGCGTTCATGTTGGACTGTGTGCCGGAGCCGGTCTGCCAGACGACGAGCGGGAAATGGCTGTTCAATACGCCGCTGATTACCTCGTCGCACGCCTGGGAGATGACGGTGAGCTTCTCGTCCGTCATTTTCTCCGGCTTCAGCGCGTGGTTGGCGCGCGCCGCCGCTTTTTTCAGAATGCCGAAGGCGTGCGTGATCTCGCGCGGCATCGTCTCGATGCCGACGCCGATCTCGAAATTTTCATGGCTGCGCTGTGTCTGGGCGCCCCAGTACCGGTCAGCCGGCACTTTCATCTCGCCCATGGAATCGTGTTCGATACGGTACTCCATATTTGGTAACTCCTTGTAGTTTTGTTCGTTTCTATCAGATATCCAGAGCGCTGATGACGGATTTCAGACATTCGGCGCTCTTTCTGAGCAGATCGATCTCTTCGTCCGTGAGCGGGGTCAGGATCTTGCCGCGCACGCCTTCGTGTCCGACGATGTTCAGTACGCTCAGGCAGACGTCGTCGATGCCGTACTCGCCGTGCATCATCGTAGAGACGGTCATCGTCGTATCGATGGAGCCGAACAGGCAGCGGCAGATATGGCAGACGGAGATGGAAACGGCATAGAAGGTCGCGCCCTTGCGTGCGATCACGCGCGCGCCGGACTTGCGGACGTAGTTCTCGATGTCCTCGCGGTTGAGCGGGGGATACAGATCGTTCTTGTGGGAGACGGAACTGTAATACTGCTCGACCGGCACATTGGAGATGTTGGCAAGAGACCACGGAATGAAGGAGGAATCGCCGTGCTCGCCCATCACGTACGCGTGGACGTTCTGCTGATTGATCTTATAGTATTCGGAGAGGCGCGCGCGCAGGCGGGCGGTGTCGAGGATCGTACCGGAGCCGATGATCTGGCTTTCCTTCAGACCGGAGCGCTTGCAGAAGGTGTAGGTCAGGATATCCACCGGATTGCTGACGATGATGTAGTTGGCATCCGGCGCGTACCGGGTGATCTCGGGAATGATCGATTTGGTGATGTTGACGTTCGTCTGCGCCAGATCGAGCCGGGACTGACCGGGCTTGCGCGCGATGCCGGAGGTAAGGATGACGATGTCCGAGCCGACGGCGTCACGGTAATCGCCTGCGTAGATGGTGCAGGGCGAACAGAACGGAGTACCCTGCCGGATATCCAGTGCCTCGCCGAGCGCTTTCTCCGTATTCAGGTCGATCATGACAATTTCGGATGCGATTCCTTCGATCGCCAGCGTGTAGGCGATGGTGGAACCGACGCTGCCGGTTCCGATGATGGTGATCTTGTTCATGAATGCAGCTCCTGCTTTCTGATGAATTGAATTCTTCTCTATTATACTGTACGCCATCTATTTTACCTGTTCGCAGGCAAAAAAGCAAATGTAAATACCGCATATCGATATTCGTCAATCGATATACGCGGGCATAAATCAGCGCGGTTCCTGAATTTCCCGAAAAAAAGAGAAACCGGCGCACCGCGCGGGAAAATCGGCATACGCATACACCATAATTATAGTACCGGCGTCATATTTTGTCAAGATTGTTCGTATTGTGCGCGACCGGGAAACGGCAGCCGCGCGCCGGGCGGACGCAGCGGGCGGCAGAGTATGTGTACACTCTTCATCTGTCTGACAGCAACAAAAAGGCAGCCCCCGCCCAACACCATTTTTCAGGCGTTGCAAAGGTGGCGGAAACTGCCCTTGACGATAACAGTGTATCACGTTCCGCAGATTCTGTCAATGGGGAATCCGACGAAGGAGAAAAAAGATTATCCATTTCTGCTCCTGCGGGCGTGACAAGCGCACAGGAGGCGGAGATCGGTTTTC
Organism: Eubacteriales bacterium; assembly: GCA_051867895.1. Taxonomy (GTDB): domain Bacteria; phylum Bacillota; class Clostridia; order Oscillospirales; family CAG-272; genus SIG701. Next base: position 143,848 of record JBJDZH010000023.1, on the reverse strand, counting down.
TATCATAGAAACCGTTGAGTAAGCAATTCAAAATAAGGGGGATATCGGGGAAAAGTATAACCAAAAGAAGATTGCTGCCGTTACAGATAATCTTGCAAATATGGTTTTGCAAGCGTCCGGAGGAAAAATTGATATCTATGGAAAGTATGTAGCAATAAACGGAACGGATGTATACCATGAATTCAAGCGGCATTCCGATCCATCGGCAGAAATGTCAAGGTCTCAGATCGCTCTAACATCTGAAAAAATCACAGATGCTATATCCGCGATTTTCGATCCGGATATAGTTGAGAGTCTGTTCACCTCGAAGGACAACCCACTCAGCGTCAGAGCTCTGCTTATGTCAAGAAACTCAGAGGATATTATGTTGTTGCGGAAGCTGTTGGTGGAAACAGGAATCCGCCCATTACCCCTGCCATGATTCTTGAGGTAACAGAAGAGAAATGGAATCGGTATATGAATGCCGGGAAAACCATCGGAGAGATGTTGTTCGAGAACGATTCCAGTGTGTTGAATGCGCTTGACATCGATACAAATTAAAAGAACCGAGTTATTGCGGCGCAATTTGTCTCAGATGAGACCATTGCGAGTACTCCGCATTCTCCTCGATTCGATAATAGTATACCACAGACGCCGAAAAAGTCAATTCATTATTGAAAAATTCCAATGTGGACGCAGACGGATCAGTTACATCCACACAGAACGGATCAAGCACGAAAGATGGAAAAGATTCCGTTGGAGGAAAAATATCAGCTTCTGCGCGCTATACAGCCGATCAGGAGGCGGATGAGCGGATGGCTCTGTCTTCTCCTGCGAAAGAAAAGGCGGAAGAAAACATCACTACAGAAGACATTTCCGTTCTACGGTCTATCGGAGATAAAAGCGTGAACGAATTTACAAGTGACGATATCCGGAAAAGTGAGAAATGGGCGCGAAAGTTCTACCGAGAACTCGGAACAAAATCCCCGTTCTTCCGCGCGTGGTTCGGAGATTGGCGGACGAATGATAAAGGAAAAGTAAATATCGTATCTGTGCCAACGATTGATATTTCGCAGGCGGCTCTTGTTAAAGGAGATTACTTCGTAAACGATACAGGGTGGACAATATACGCTGGAAAAACGCTGAACGATGATACACGGCATCATTCAGGAGGAAACCGCGTGAATGTCAAATCTCTGAACGCGATTGATTCTATTCTCAATAATGCTGTTCTTCTGAATACTATCGTCTCTGAACGGAATACAAATAAGAAGTCGGCAAATACGGCGTTTCTTCACAAGTTGTATACACCTGTAATCTACGACGGAAACAACTACGTTGCGGTATCAACCGTTGAAGAATACTACAATGAAACCAGTAGAAAAGTAATGCGCAGGGCATATAACCTAAAGGCGATAAAAATAGAGCCTGCCGGTGGACAACTTGGAATTGATTCCTCCTCGTCAAGACCTGTCACAGACTCTACTATCAGTATATCCGATCTGTACTCTATTGTCAAGACATATGACAAAGATTTCACTCCGGCAAAATCTGTGAATCCTCTTCTTCTGAACGAAGACGGAACGCCGAAGATAGTGTACCATGGAAGCAGAAGCGAATTTACTGTTTTCAAACGAGGCGACGGATGAAGAACGGTATCAAGATCCGTATAACACAAATGAAAAAAAATTCCACAATCTGAAATACATAGAAAAAGTAGCCGATGTCCCGGCTGACGCCAATGTGGAACAAAGCCACAAGGACGGCTCAACAATGGGATCATAGACTACTAACTATAGTATATCCGATCTGTACTCGCTTGTCAAGGCATATGACAAAGATTTCACTCATGGAAAATCTGTGAATCCTCTTCTTCTGAACGAAGACGGAACGCCGAAGATAGTATACCATGGAACGAGCAGATACGGAAGGTATTTATCAATCAATGTATGTAACAAAGGAGATTGGGGATGTAAATAAATTCTATCTTGTGAAAATAGAAATGGCATCAACCGATTCCACGGTGCTTGGCGATAAAACTTTTGCACCAAATTCCTCAGTTGATACCGATATCAGTATATCTGAAATATACGGTTTTGTCAAGAACCATGATAAGGATTTTGAAAAGGATAGTAATAGGGACGTATATTTCAATCTTAATCCTGTGAATCCTCTTCTTCTGAACGAAGACGGAACGCCGAAGTTATTCCATCACGGTTTAACGGAAAGATATCCTGTGACGAAGCGTTTGGGAGAATGCGCAGCATGGCGCAGGAAATCCTGTCCGACGTGTAGAAAAGAAAGAATCGGCAATCTTCTGTCGAAGCCTGCCGATTCTTTGGTGCGGAAGACGGGACTTGAACCCGTATGGAATACACCACACGCCCCTCAAACGTGCGCGTCTGCCAGTTCCGCCACTTCCGCATGGAAACTGTGGAACAGATAGAATTATAGCACATAACGCGGGCGTTGTCAAGGGCGGAATACAAAATTTCTGCGAAAAACGCGATCAGCCCAGTACGCGGCGGAGAAACGCGATGGATTCCTCCGTGCAGGCGGCGAAATCCCCCGGACAGCTCCCCTCGATGCTGATGCGGCGGTCGTAGCCTGCGTCCGCAAGCGCCTCCTTCAGCGCGCCGTAATCGAACGGATCCGCCTCAGACGGGTACGAACGGGTCGCGGGATTGGCGATGTGCATATGGCAGAGCAGATCCGCGTTCTGCTTCAGGACGTCAAGCGGCTCTCCGGCGTCGGCAACGTGATACAGATCCGCCAGAAGCCGCACGTTCGGATGTGCGATCCGGCGGCACACGGCGCCGCCCTCCTCCACGGTATTGATGACATTGGTCTCCGCCCGGCGCAGCGGCTCCAGCGCCACGGTGATGCCGTACGGCTGCGCAAGCTCGCCCGCCAGACGGACGACTTCCTCGAACTGCCGCATGCAGGCGGCGGCGTCCTCTCCGTCGCCGATGCTCCGCGATTTGCCACTGCCGAGCACGCAGAGCTGAATGCCGAGGCGGGAAGCCTTCTCCAGCGCCCGCTTCGTGTATTCGGCGACCTTTTGCGCCCGGTATTCGCTGCCGCACAGACGAAGCTCCTTCGGAAAGAAGCAGTTCGTCGTCTCCGCCGGCGTTCCCGCCCCGCTGAGGATGGATGCGGTTTCGCGGAGCTTCTCCTCGGGCATTTCGTGGATGGCGCTGAGATTCATTTCAATGTAGTCGAGCGTTCCCGGTTTCAGTTTTGTCAGCTTGTCTGCGCTGGTGCAAAGTCCGAATTTCATGACTGTTCCTCCGGTTGACAGAATGTTGGCGGCGGTACATGAACGCGCCGGTATGCCTCTGCGGCTATCATAGCACAAAGTGCGGCACGTTGCAATATGCGGCAGGAATTTCGGCGCGATTCTTTTTCAAATACGCCGCGCCGATTGCATTCGCCGCCGACGTATGCTATAATGAACGCGGACAGAACAGGATTTTCCTGTCATGGATCACAGAACCGAAAGGATTTTTTCTTGTCATGGTGATGAAACATGCGTATCCGCAGCCGGATTTTGCGCGCAGCGAATGGCTCAATCTGAACGGAACATGGGAGTTTTCGTTTGACGAGCCGCGCTTCGACGCAGCCATTGAGGTCCCGTATCCGTGGGGATCGCCGCTTTCCGGCATTGCGGAATCCAGAAACGGAACCGGATTCTACCGCCGCCGCGTCCGCTGGGCTCCGGCGGGCGAGCGTGTCTTTTTGATTTTCGGCGCCGTCGATTATACCGCGGAGGTTCGTGTCAACGGAACGGCGGTCGGCTCCCACCGCGGCGGCTACAGCCGTTTTGAGTTTGATGTGACAGAGCTGTGGGACAGAGACGGCGAGAATGAGATCGTCGTCTGTGCGACCGATACTGCGGAGCGTTCGCAGACCTACGGCAAGCAGGGCTACGGAGACGCGCGCGGCATCTGGCAGACCGTATGGCTGGAAGCACGTCCTGCGGCGTTTATCCGCTCCTTCTTTGTGCAGACGAAGATGGACGGCACGGTCACGTATGATGTGGAGCTGTCCGAGGCGGCGGAGGGCAGGATTCTCACCGCCGATTTTGCGGACATCCATTCCGAGGTGCGCGTGCAGAACGGTAAAGCACGGGTGGTTCTGAACGTGGAAAATCCCGCGCTCTGGTCGCCGGAGGATCCGTATCTCTATGAGGGTACGCTCTCCCTCGGAGACGATACGGTCTCGACCTATTTCGGCATCCGCGAGATCGGCACCGGTGTTTTCGGCGCGCACGGCAAACGCTACATCACGCTGAACGGTAAGCCGTATTATCTGAACGGCGTGCTCGATCAGTCCTTCAATCCGCAGGGATTTTTCACGCTGCCCTCCGACGACGACTGCCGGGAGGAGATCCTCCGCCTGAAGCGCATCGGCATCAACATGGCGCGCATCCATATCAAGGCGGAGGAGCCGCTGAAGCTGTACTGGGCGGATAAGCTCGGACTTCTTATCATGGAGGATATCCCGTGCTTCTGGGGCGAGCCGGAGCCGGATACCATGGCGCAGTACGAGCGGGAGATGGAGGAGCAGATCCTGCGCGACCGCAACCATCCGTCGACGTTCTACTGGGTGGTGTTCAACGAGACGTGGGGGCTGTTCTCGCATACGAAGGACGCCGAGGGCAGGGACAAGCGCGAGTATAAGCCGGAGACCGCCGAGTGGGTGGTGAAGTGCTGGAAGCGTGCCAAGGAGCTGGATCCCACCCGTCTGGTAGAGGACAACTCGCCCTGCAACCGCGACCACACGCAGACAGACGTGAACACGTGGCATTTCTATTCCAACGGCTACCTGCGTGTAAAGAATGTGGTGGATTCCTTCTGTGCCGGGGCGTATGCAGGCTCCCATGAGAATTATAAGGAAGGCTACACGATGGCGGACGTCCCGTGCATGAACAGCGAGTGCGGCAATGTATGGGGCGTGAAGGGCAACGCCGGAGAGAGCGATATCTCCTGGCAGTATAAGTACATGATGAACGAATTCCGCCTGCACGATACGCTCTGTGGCTTCGTGTTCACGGAATTCCACGACGTGGTGAACGAGTTCAACGGCTACTATAAGCTCGACAACGGCGACAAGGATTTCGGCTATGCCGAATGGGGCATGTCGCTGCGCGACCTGCACGCGCAGGATTATCTGGGGGCGGACTTCGCGCCGATGACGACGGTGCAGCCCTCGGACGTGATCTGTGTGCCGATGTTCGGCTCCAGCTTTACCGATGCGCGCCACGGACGGCTTCTGCGCGTCGTCTGGAGCCTGAACGTTTCGGATCCTCTGGACGGCGATTACACGGCGGACAGCGGGGAGTACGGCGTCGTGTGGAGCGGCTACGGCACGTTCCCCGCCGGGACGATCGATGTGGAGATGCCGCAGCACGACGGTACGGCGGCGCTCCAGTGGGCGCTGCTCGACGGAGACGAAACGGTGATGCAGAACTGCATCCTGTTCGATATCGATGGCGGCGCCCGCGGGGACGCGCTTGTGCTGGAGCCGAAGGAGCTGCACGCTGCGGGCTGGCAGCGTTCCTTCACCGCACAGGAGGGTGGTAAGCTGAACGGCCTCGGCGCGGGCGAGTTTACGGCGGAGATCCGGTGCGCCGACATTCCCGCGTTCTCCGACGCGGATAATCTGCGCATCGTGCTGGAGGCGTCGACGCGCGCGCCGATGACGCACGACTTCCCGGACGACAGCGCGGCGGAGCGCGTGGATATCAGCTACATGCTCGGCTACCGCTGCGACCCCGGCGCAAACCGCAATTCCTTCCCGCAGACGGACGGTGCAAAGCATCCGGGTACCTTGGAGCTGCTGATCGACGGTGAGCCGTGCGCTACTTTCTGCCTGCCGGACTGCCCGGCGGATTCCCGCGGCGCGCTCTCGCATCACTATCAGGCTGCGGACGATCTGCTGGACGAGGCGGGCAGCTACGGTTATCTCTGCGACACAGTGATCCCGTCCGCTCTGCTGCTCCGCCTGCAGGCGAAGGATTCCTTTACGCTGACGCTCCGCTGTGCCGATCCGTGCGGACTTTCCCTCTTCGGAAGAAAAAGCGGCCGCTACGGCGTCGGGATCGTTCTGCGCGCGGAATAAGCGCCGCATGCGCGCAATCACCAAAACGAAGCGCAGCATCTTTGGTCAAAATGTCCTTTGCATACCGCGCCGTTTTCTGCTATAATATTAGTAAAGGAAAAGCGTTCCCCGCGGCGGACTGCTTGCGGGGATACGCTTTTCCTTTACCCTTTCGCCGAAAGAAGATCAGACGGTACGGAGGCAGAACCAATGGAGAACACTGTGGTACATCATATTTCGCTGGGGCGCGGCGTCGTGACTGCGCAGGACGGCAAAACCATCCGTGTACGCTTCGAGGAGGAAGCAGCAGGAGAGAAGAGCTTCGTCTATCCGGACGCCTTTGCGAAGTATCTCCGGTATGACGACGGCACCATGCAGGATAGCGTACAGGCGCAGCTGGACGAGGCGCGCGCCGCTGCACAGAGGGAGGCGGCAGAACGCGCCCAGCAGCGCGCCGCCGCACTGGAAGCCATCCGGACACAGCGCAGGGAAGAGACGGCATCCAGGCGGAAAAGCAGCGCAGCGCGCGTGCGAAAGAAGAAACCAGCCGCCCCGGAGAGCGGGACGGCAGAGGAATGAAAAGGCTCCGCGAAATTTGAAAAGCGCCCCATTTGTCAGACAGTGTGGTATACTGTCTGATCCGTGGGGCGCGTTTCATTCCGGTTTCGCGGAGTCTTTTCGTTACTGTTTATTCAGCCCATGTTCCGTTTACAAAGATCGGCGTCGCAGTGCCGTCCTTGTAGCCGGTGATGGACAGATCGGGCGCACCGATCATGAAATCGACGTGGATCATGCTGTCATTGATGCCCAGCTTCTGGCATTCCTCGAGAGAACGGTTTTCAAAGCCGTCTATGCAGTCCATGAAGCCGCGTCCGAGCGCCACGTGACAGCTTGCGTTTTCGTCAAAGAGCGTGTTGTAGAACAGAATCCCGCTCTCCGCGATCGGTGAATTCTTCGGCACGAGCGCAAGCTCGCCGAGGTAGGCGGCGCCTTCGTCCATGGAAAGCATCCGGTCGAGCAGCTCCTTGCCCTTTTCCGCTTCCCATTCCACCGCCCGTCCGTCGCGGAACGTGATGGAGAAATTCTCGATCATCTGTCCCTGATACGAAAGCGGCTTGGTCGAGACGAGTTTGCCCTCTGCCATCCCGCGCTTCGGGCTGGTGAAGATTTCCTCCGTCGGCAGATTCGGATTGAAGAAGTTACCGAGCAGCGAGGTTTCTCCGCCGCCGCACCAGCGTCCCTCCGGGATCAGCGAGGCGCGGAAGTCGGTTCCGTTTGCGCTCTTGTACTCCAGATAATCAAAGCGGTGCGCGTTCAGCCAGGCGCATCTTTCCCGGAAGCGTTCGTTGTGGAGGCGCCATTCCTCTACGGGATCGTTGTCGCGGGTCACATGCACCGTTTTCAGGATCGCCTCCCACAGCATTTCGTAGGCACGGTTTTTCGTCTCGCCCGGAAATACCTTTTTCGCCCATTCGTAGGACGGAACGGCGGCGATGGTCCACTGATCCTTGTTTTCCAGTGCGTCGTTGTATTTTTTCACGATGGGATAAGTCGCCATGCGCGCCTTCTGCATTTTTTCGCGGTTGACGCCGCGCAGTCCGTCCGGATCCTCGCTTTCGATATGGATACGGCAGGGAACCTCCTCCACCATCTGCTTCAACTTTTCTTCCTTCCATGCGGGAACGGTCGAAAGAGATTTCAGCGTGCGGTATTTGTAGGTCATTTTGGTAATCGGCTGGTAGCTCCACTCAAAATCAACGCGCGAAGCGCCGGCCTTGTAGCACTCCTCGGCGACGTAGGAGACGAATTCGCCCTGCGTGACGTCCGCATAGATGACGACCGGCTGTCCCTTCTGTACGTTCGCGCCGACGCGCGCGATCAGGGACGCATATTTCTTCATAATACTTTTTGTCATGGTGTCCTCCTGATTCTTATACATGCATATGTGATAAAGTATTTACAGACTGAGCAGAATAATGCTGAGAAGCGACAGAAGAATGCCGACGAGCTGGTGACGGCGGAGCTTCTCATGCAGGAACAGGGCGGAGAAGAGTACCGACATGGCAAGAACGCCGCCGTTTTCCACCGTATAGTATACGGTCACGGCGCTGACGCGGGAGAGCAGTATCAGCAGCATGTTGACGGCGATGACTGCCACCAGACCGCTGCCGAGCGCAAACATCAGAGCCTTCCCTCCGACTGCAAAGGAGCGGACGAAATCCTTTTTCTGCGTGCAGGCGATGTAAAGCAGGGAGAGCAGCGCCGTGCCGAGATAGGAGATGACGATCATTTCGCTGCGCTGCGTGGTTTCCATGACACGCTGCTGCGCGTCCATGATGGCGCCGAAGGCGCCGTTCGAGAGGAAAAGCAGCACACAGAACAGATAGTATGCGCGTCCGGAGCCCTTTGTCGAGATGCCGCCCAGATTGATGATGACAAACGATACCAGCATCAGCGCAATGCCGCACAGCTGCAGCACGGTGATGCCGTCTCCCCACAAAAACAGCGACGCGGCCATCGGAACAAGAATGCCTCCGAACAGTCCGACGATGCTGACGAATGAGTAGGGACCGCGGTTTGAGGCTCCGATCAGCGCCGTGTTGTACAGAAACAGGATGACCGCGTTGAGAGAGCCGAAGATCCACGTGGCAGCGGACGGGGAGAAGGAAAAGCCGGCGGCGGCAAGCGTGACGAGCCCGATGACCGCTCCGAAGATCGCGTTGAACACAGGGGTCTGCGCGCGCTTTTCCTTGCAGTGGGAGGCGAACAGCTTGCAGAAAAAGCTCTGAAACGTGTACAGAAAAACCTGAATGACGATGAGAATTGCGTTCATACAAGGACTCCTATTCAAAACTTCTCCTATTTTACAGCATACGATGCGGGAAGTCAATATGCCTTGCCGTTTTTTGCGCATATGCCTTGACAGAGATATCCGATATATTGTATAATAGGTGCGAAACGGACGGTGTATACCGCCGTGCTTGTGGAATTACTTACTTGAATACGGAGGATGAAAACATGGGAAAATTTGTGGCAAAAAAGACAAATACCGGGTATAAGTTTGACCTTGTGGCGACGAACGGTCAGGTGATCGCGACGTCCGAGGTGTATGCATCCGAAGCATCCTGCCTGAACGGCATTGCAAGCGTGACCAAGTGCGCCCCCACTGCGGAGGTCGAAGACCAGACCGTGGAGAATGTGGAAACCAAAAAGCATCCGAAGTTTGAGTTTTATATCGACAAAGCGGGCGAATACCGTTTTCGTCTGAAAGCGCGCAACGGCGAAGTGATCGCGGTGTCCGAGGGCTATACCGCCAAGGCGGGCTGCCTGAACGGTATCGAGAGCGTCAAGAAGAATGTCGTGGACGCGGCAACCGAGAAAAAATACTGATCCCGGACCGGCGGGGGAATTCCCTCGCCGTTTTCTTCTCCGCCTCCGGCAGAACAGCGGCGCGGATGCGCCTGTGCCGGCGTGAAGAGAAAGTGGAGGTTATTCATGTACTGTGTAAAAAAAATTACCCCGGATCTGAGCTGGGTGGGCGCGTCTGAGCGGCGCATCGGCCTGTTTGAAAACGTATACCCTGTTCCGGATGGCGTTTCCTACAACTCCTACCTGCTCATGGACGATAAGACCGTACTGCTCGATACGGTGGACAAGTCCGTCGCCGGCGTTTTCTTTGAAAACATCGCGCATGTTCTTGCCGGACGTTCTCTCGATTATCTGGTCATCAATCATATGGAGCCGGATCATGCCGCTACGGTCGAGGAGCTTGTGTTCCGCTATCCCGGCGTCCGCATTCTGACCAATGCCAAAGCGGTGAAAATGCTCCGCCAGTTCTTCCGCACGGAGCTTGCCGACCGCATCGAGGTCGTGGACGAGACCGCGAAGCTGGAAACCGGACACCATACGCTTTCCTTTGTGATGATGCCGATGGTCCATTGGCCGGAGGCGATGGTCACCTATGACGCGGCGGATAAGATTCTGTTTTCCGCCGATGCGTTCGGCTCCTTCGGAGCGCTGGACGGACATATTTTCGCGGACGAGATCGGTCCGGATGAAGCGTATATCGACGAAATGCGCCGCTACTACACCAATATCGTCGGTAAGTACGGACGGCAGGTGCAGGCGATCCTCAAGAAGGCGGCAGGACTGGATATCGCTCTGATCTGCCCCCTGCACGGCTATGTATGGCGGCGCGATCTCAGCCTTCTTCTGGATAAATACGAAAAATGGAGCAGCTATACGCCAGAGACGAAAGGCGTCATGATTGCCTACGCCTCCGTCTACGGGAATACGGAAAATACGGCGAATATCCTCGCCTGCCGTCTCGCCGACGCCGGCATCCGCGTAAAGATGTACGACGTTTCCAAAACGCATCCCTCCTATATCGTCGCCGACGCATTCCGCTACAGCCACCTTGTATTTGCTTCCACGACCTACAACGCCGGCATTTTCGTGAATATGGAGAATCTGCTGCACGATATCGCCGCGCACGGGCTTTCAGACCGTACCGTCGCATTCATTGAGAACGGCACATGGGCGGCGACCAGCGGTTCTCTGATGCGTGAGATCATCGGGAAACTGAAGAATATGACTGTGCTGGAGGAGACGGTCAGCCTCAAGTCCTCCCTCAAGACGGAGCAGCTGGAGGAGGTCAACGTGCTTGCCGCCGCCATCGCCAACTCCATCCTCGGCGTCCCGGAAAAGACGGCGGGAGAGGCGAAGATCGAAGGCAACGCCATGTTCAAACTCAGCTACGGTCTGTTCGTGCTGACGGCAAACGACGGCAGCCGCGACAACGGCTGCATCATCAATACGGTCATGCAGATCACCGATTCCCCGAAGCGGATCGCCATCGCCGTGAACCGGGCAAACTATACGCGCGATATGCTGCTGAAGAGCGGCGTATTCAACGTGTCCATTTTGTCCCAGGAGGCGGAATTCCCCCTCTTCCAGCGCTTCGGCTTCCAGAGCGGCCGCGACGCCGATAAATTTGCCGGTTTTTCGGATGTTTCCCGCAGCGAAAACGGTCTGCTTTATATCACGGCGCAGACGAATGCATTCCTCTCCGCGCGCGTGACTTCTACGGTCGAGATGGATACCCATACGCTCTTTATCGCCGAAATCACGGAGGCAAAGACGCTGTCCTCCGTTCCTTCGGTCACGTATCAGTATTATTTCGATCACATCAAGCCGAAGCCGAAGCCTGCCGAGACGCAGGTCAAGGGCTTTGTGTGCAAGATCTGCGGCTATGTGTACGAGGGAGAAACGCTGCCGCCCGATTTTGTCTGCCCGCTCTGCAAGCACGGCGCGGAGGATTTTGAACCGCTGCAGTAATCCGGTTTCCGGTATCTGATAATTATTTAACGAAAGGAGATCCGACGATGAAATACGTCTGCAAACTCTGCGGCTTCGTATACGACGAGGCGGAGGGCGATCCCGATAACGGAATCGAGCCCGGCACCAAATGGGAGGACGTTCCGGAGGATTATGTCTGCCCGCTTTGCGGCGCCTCCAAGGAAGACTTCGAGAAGGAAGAGTAAAACAAAAGGCAGGGATGCCGTGCGGCGCAGCTGTTTTCCGCTGCTCCCCGGCATCCCTGTTTTTTTATGCCTGCGTGTGGCGGCTCTGCCGCATTTTTGTTTTTTGCGTCAGGCGTTCCGGCGCGCGCAGCCGGAGATCAGCGCGGCACAGGACGCTCCGACGCAGTCCACGATCAGATCCTTCATCGTATCGTACAGCGCCGCATGTCCGGCGAGAGGCGTTCCGTCCGCAATGGACAGAGCGCGCTGCGCGTTCATGCCGAACAGAGAGTCGCCGGCGTATTCGGCGATCTCCCATACCCCGCCGATCGCCATGGCAAAGCAGAAAGCGAACAGAGCGCACGTCAGCTTTCCGGCACGGGAGGAGGGGACGGATGTCCCGCAGCGCAGCAGCTCCACGCCGAACAGACCGCTCAGGAGGCTGCTTCCCGCGTGCAGAAGATCATCCCAGTGCGGGACGGTGCGGAAAAAGCCGAGAACATTTCCAAGGAGCATCGCTCCCAGCAGAAACAGCGTAAAGCCGATGTGCAGGTAGGCGGGCAGACGATGGCGGAGGAGCCGCTCGATCAGCGGCGCGAGGTACAGCAGCGGCAGCCCGAGAACGGCGTTCAAGAGGATTCCGGTGCGGGTGATCCCGTACTCCATCCGCGGCATCGGCAGCGCAGGAAGCGCAAAGGAAAGCGCCGCATAGGCAGTCGCTGCGGCGAAAAGCACGGCGGCTGCCGCGCGGATGCAGCGCACGGCTTTTCTTTCATCGCGGGACAGGGAAGTGTTCATCAAAGACTCCATTTCTGCCGCTGTACGGCAAACAAAAGGCGGCGGCAGAAGTGCCGCCGCCGGCGTTTCAGTCGGATTCCGGCGCGTGCCAGTCGTGTACCGGCATCAGCCCTTCAAACGGCGGAACTCCGATGGAGGGATCCAGCGGGGCGCCGTCGCGTACATGACGCATCACGTTCAGAAGGACGGCAATGTCCTCCGCTTTATGGTAGTGATAGCCGTCCCGGTAGTGGATCAGAAGGTTTTCCTCCGCTCCGAGGAAGCGGTACGCTTCCCTGGCTGCGAGATGGGTGAGATAGGTGCCGGCGGGATTCGCCCATGCGTCGCTGAGCGCCTGGGTGTCGAGCAGGATACGCGGCGCGACAAGAGCCTTCAGCATATGCTCGTCGAAGGGAAGCTCTGCCTCGTTGTCCGCATATGGCAGCATCTTTTTGCCGAACCAGAAGGGGAAGTTCTTCAGAAGATCGGAGAGCTGCTCGCTGCGGCGTTCTTCGCCGTCCTCGCAGAGGGTCGTCGAGTGGATGCGATAGCAGCCCGTGCCGCCGGCGCCGCTTCCGTTCGGATTTACGATGGCGGCGCGCGCATCTGTCGCACCGGCGAGCAGCGCAGTCTTGCCGCCGCGGGAATGCCCGGTGAAGACGATCATCGATTCATCCGTGAAGCCGAGCTGCAGCAGGGCGTCCACGCAGCGGTGATATCCCCATGCCCACGCTGCCAGCGCGCCGAAGGAAGCGTCCGGATACACGGCGTACAGTCCGTCCGTGTGCGTGTCTTCCTTGATGTCGTGCGCCAGCTCCGTGCGGTTGAAGCGGACGAACATCGCGCCGAACTCATTCATCATTTTCAGGTGGTCTGCCAGATACACATAGGGGAAGCACCCGTCTCCGTCCACGATCGCGGGATATTTGTCCGCTTGCTTTTCCGGCAGGATGATCTGCATGATAAATGTGATGGGCGCGGCGCGTCTGCCGGTATGGATGCGGTAGGAGCGGAGACGCTCGGGGAGGTACAGCGGCTCTACCTCGAGAAATTCAGGCTCCGGCGGCATACCGCCGTACTGCATATCCACGGCGGTGCGGAGAAGCTCCGTGCGGCGCGTTTCCCAGTCCGCACGGCAGGCGACGCGCTTTCCGGAATCCATCATGAATAGATCCGGCAGCGGGGAGAGCAGCTCCAGCTTTTTCAGTTGCGCTTTTTCCATGTCAGTCCTCCATTCGATAAAAACGGCGGATACAGGGGTTCTGTATCCGCCGCTGTTTGTACGTTAGCGTACGTCGTCTGCGTCTTCGTCCTCGTCCTCGCAGACTGCCTTGCCGCAGGCGGGGCAGATCAGATCGGACGGATCGATGGATTCGTCAAAGTAGATTTTCTCGCCGCAGGAGGGGCACATGAGGCAGCGGAAGCCATCTTCCTCGTCCTCGTCGTCGTCCTCGCCGCAGTCCTCGGGATGCAGGCAGTGCTCGCAGTCAAAGTCGCAGTCGACGACGTCTTCGCCGTCGTCCGCTTCTTCGCTGTCCTCCTCATCCTCGTCGTCGCCGTAGAGAAGATCCTCCACAAAGCCGAGATCTTCGTCGATTTCCTCGATGTAGCTGTTCAGCGTCTCGTTTTCGTGTTCCAGCTCCGTGACCTTTTCGCTCAGCTCAGAGACAAGCTCGAGCAGCGCATTCAGCACCTTCGTTTCCGGCTTGGCGGCGTCGAGCCCGAGTCCTTCAGCCAATCCCCTGATGTACGCGCTTTTTTCGGTAATGTTCATAGTCGCCTGTCCTTTCCGAAAAGATTTGAATGGAATTACGCTCTTTCGATATATTCGCCGGTGCGGGTATCGATGCGGATCTTTTCGCCTGCGTTGATAAAGAGCGGGACCTTGATGGTAGCGCCGGTCTCCAGAGTGGCGGTCTTGGTGGTGCCGGTCGCGGTATCGCCGCGGACGCCGGGCTCGCAGTCGGTGATCTCCAGCTCGACGAACATCGGCGGCTCCACGGCGAACACCTTGTCCTTGTAGGAGCTGATGCGGCAGAGCATTTCTTCCTTCACGAACTTGAAGTTGTCGGAGAGAAGGCTCTTGTTCAGCGGAACCTGCTCATAGGTCTCCATATCCATGAAGTAGTAGAGATCCTCGTCGTTGTAGAGATACTGCATTTCCTTGCGGTCGATGCGGGCATCCTGGAACTTGTCGGTCGGGTTGAAGGTCTTTTCGATCACGGCGCCGGTGATGACATTGCGCAGCTTGGTGCGCACGAACGCCGCGCCCTTGCCCGGCTTGACATGCTGGAACTCAATGACGGACATGACCTGACCGTCCATATCGAACGTAATACCGTTTTTGAAATCGCCTGCTACTACCATAATGTGTTTGCCGCGCAGCGCCCTATGCGCGCGGCAAGCTCCTTTCAAAATATGAAAAAATAGATAAACAATCAGTTACAATATATTCTATCCTATTTTCGCCTGTTTTGCAAGTAGGAATGAATATTTTTTTATATTCCGGCGGATTTTCCGCGGATTCAGAGCTCGATCAGCTCTTTCGGCGTCCTTGTCAGATTGCGGCAGCCGTCGGGAGTGACGACAGCCATGTCCTCAATGCGGCAGCCGTATCTTCCCTCCAGATAAATGCCCGGCTCCACCGTGATGACCTCCATCGGGTGAAGGACGCGATTGCCTGCGCCGCGGGAGACGGTGGGAGACTCGTGGATCTTCAGGCCAACGCCGTGTCCGAGACCGTGACCGAAGCGTCCCGCGTAGCCTGCTCCGTCGATGATATCGCGGGCGATCTTGTCGATTCCGGCGTTTTCCGCGCCGGCGCGTACCGCGTCCAGCGCGGCGAGCTGCGCCCGGAGAACAGTATCGTACAGGCGCTTCATTTCCGCGTCGGCATGTCCGATCACGATCGTGCGCGTCATATCGGAGTGATAGCCCTGATACATGGCGCCGAAGTCAAAGGTCATGAAGCCGCGCTCCAGCTTCACGTTGCGCGGTACGCCGTGGGGGCTGGAGGAATTGGTGCCGGAGACGGCGATGGTGTCGAAGCTCGGCTTCAGCGAGCCTTTTTTCTTCATGCGGTATTCCAGCTCCGCCGCCGCCTCGATCTCCGTCATTTCCGGCGTAAGGACCGTGAGCAGCTCCTCGAACGCTTCCTCCGCGATGCGCTGCGCGCGCTCGATTTTTTCAATTTCGTCCTCTGTCTTGATGCAGCGCAGCTCCTCCATCATCATGCCGAACGGCACGAACTCGCAAGCGGGGAGAGCCTCCTTCAGGTTCTGCAGCGCGCGGCAGCTGAGCGCGATGTCCTCATAGCCGACGGAATGCACGCCGTTTTCCTCGATCAGAGGCGGCAGGTACGTTTTGAGTCCGCCCTCCGGCATGATTACGGTGCATTCCGGGAACGCTTCCCGCCTTGCCGCCTCAATGTAGCGGAAGTCGGCGAAAACGTATGTTTTCGCCTGGGTGACGAGGATGCTGCCATCCGGGTTGTCAAAGCCGGACAGATACAGATGGTTTTCGGGGGATGCGATCCAGACGGCATCCAGACCGAGGCGGGACATTTCCCCGCGAAGTCGTGTAAGATGCATATTCATCGGTTTTCTCCGTTCCGGCGCGTCAGCCGAACAGGTGACGGCGCCTGTATTGATTCAGATAAGGGCGTTCCAGAAGCCGCTTGAAGCGGAAAAACAGCGTGCGCTTGTCGCGGATCGGCGGTACGATAATCACGTACAGACCGAGCAGCTTTCCGGCGGCGGCGTCCGTCAGGAGCTGATCGCCGAGCAGTGCCGTCGAGGTGACGTCGGTGCCCATATCCTCCATGGCGCGGCGCAGAAATTTTCCGCCCGGCTTCCCGCTGTCGGCGTATGCGGGATAGCCGAAGGGCTTGTTGAAGCGTGTGACGCGCGCTTCATCGTTATTGGAGACGAAAGAGATACGGATACCCGCCTCGTTCATGGCGGCGCACCAGCATATGACGTCCGGCGGCGGATCAGCTGCCTCATACGGCGCGAGCGTGTTGTCAATGTCGCAGATCAGACCGCGTATCCCGGATTTCACAAGGAAATCCGGTGTGACGTTGTAGTAGTGATCCGTCATCAGATCGGGAATCAGATATCGTTCAAACAGCACAGGATACTCTCCGCTTCTGAGAAATGAATCAGTTGTCCGCGTCCTCGTGCCGCGTGACGGAAATGGACAGCTCGTCCAGCTGATGCTGCGTAACCTCGGAGGGCGCGCCCATCATGACGTCCTGCGCATTCTTGTTCATCGGGAAGGGGATGATCTCGCGGATCGAATCCTCGCCCGCCAGCAGCATGACCATGCGGTCCACGCCGGGAGCGATGCCGGCGTGCGGCGGCGCACCGTAGCAGAAGGCGTTGTACATGGCGGGGAACTTCGCCTTGACGTCGTCCTCGCCCAGACGGACAAGCCGGAAGGCCTTGACCATGATCTCCGGATCGTGGTTGCGGACGGCGCCGGAGGAAAGCTCGATGCCGTTGCAGACAAGGTCATACTGCTGGGCGGTGATCGTCAGCGGATCCAGCTCTCCGGCGATGGCGCGGTCCAGCGTCTGTGCGCCGCCGCCCGGCATGGAGAACGGATTGTGGCAGAATTCCAGCTCGCCGGATTCCTCGCCGATCTCATACATCGGGAAATCGACGATCCAGCAGAATTCATACCGTTCCCTGTCCATATGCCCGGGCACCGCCGCGCCGAGCTTGTTTCTGAGAACGCCGGCGGTTTTCAGCGCCGCGCCCTTCTGACCGGCGGCGACGCCGACGAAGCAGCCGGGCGTCAGACCGAGCGCCGCCGTGATCTCCGCCTGCCGGGGCGAGACGAATTTGGAGATTCCGCCGCTGAAGGAGCCATCCGCCTCCACCTTGAACCAGTACGGCTTCTGCCCCGCCTGTACCTCGACGTCGGCACAGAGCTTGTCCACCTGCTTGCGGGGCAGCGCGCAGTCGCGGACGACGATCGCCTTGACCGTGTTGCCGGGAGCGAACGGAGCAAATTCGCTGCCCTCGACGAGGGCGGTCATGTCCTGACAGACGAGGTCGATGCGCAGATCCGGCTTGTCGGAGCCGTAGGTCTCCAGCGCGTCGCGGTAGGAGATGCGGCGGAAGGGCGCCTCGGAGGCGACGCTGTACTTTCCGTATTTTGCGAAGATGGGGGGAAGCACATCCTCCAGAACCGCGAACACGTCCTCCTGCGCGGCGAAGGCCATCTCCATATCCATCTGATAGAATTCGCCGGGCGAGCGGTCACCGCGCGCGTCCTCATCGCGGAAGCAGGGGGCGATCTGGAAATAGCGGTCGAAGCCGGCGGTCATGAGCAGCTGCTTGAACTGCTGCGGCGCCTGCGGCAGCGCGTAGAACTTACCCGGGTGCTTGCGGGAGGGGACCAGATAGTCGCGCGCGCCCTCCGGACTGGAGGCGGTGAGGATCGGCGTTGTGATTTCCAGAAATCCGTGCGCGAGCATCGCCTGCCGCAGCGCGGCGACGACATTGCAGCGGAGGAGGATGTTGTTTTTGACCTCCGGATTGCGCAGATCCAGATAGCGGTACTTGAGGCGCAGCGCCTCGTCCGCCTCGCGGCTGTGATTGATCTCAAAAGGCAGGCTGTTGTAGCGGCAGCGCCCGAGAACCTCAATGGATTCCGGAACGACCTCGATATCGCCGGTCGGCAGCTTGGGGTTTTTCGAGGAGCGTTCGCGGACGACGCCCTCGACGGAGATCGTGGACTCCTTGTTCAGACCGTTCACAACCTTCATCATTTCCTCGGACTCGACGACGAGCTGAGTCGTGCCGTAGAAGTCGCGGAGTACGACGAAGGCGAAGTTATTGCCGACGCTGCGGACGTTTTCCATCCAGCCGACGAGCTTCACCCGCTTGCCTGCGTCGGAGAGGCGCAGCTCTCCGCAGGTATGTGTGCGCATTTGCATGATGCATTCTCCAATCTGTCGAGTGATTTATTCTTCGATTTTGTCTTCGTATTTTGTCTTGTTTTCTTCCCACGTGCGCTTCATGTTGCGCTCGAATTTCGCGGTGTATGCGTCCGAGAATTCCTCGGCGGTGATGCCGAAACATTCCATCATGTCGAAAAGATACATGAACACGTCCGCTGTTTCCTCAACGAAATGTGCGCGCACGGCAGGATGATCCATGATGGCTGCGTGTCCCTTTTTCTTGAGAATGTCCACCACCTCGCCGATCTCACCGACCGTCCACAGAAGGCTCCGCTGACCGAGTTCCGGTACGCGCTGGCTTTCCCAGCCGTGCCGGCGCGCCTGCATGCGCTGCATTTCCATGAATTCGGAAACCTTGCAGTCTGCCATGTCAGTTCTCCCCGGTCATGGACAGAAGCGCGTTTGCCGCGTCGTCCAGGCAGATCTCTGTCTGCGAGCCGTCCGCCATGGAGCGCAGCTGCGCGCGTCCGCTTTCGATTTCCGCGTCGCCGAGGATCAGAACGCGGCGCGCGCCGATCTTGTCGGCGTATTTCATCTGTGCCTTGAGGCTGCGTCCCATGATATCGCATTCCGCATAGATGCCCGCCGCGCGCAGCTTTCCGGTCAGAGAGAGGGCAAAGGCGCGCGCGCTGCCTCCCATCGGGGCGACGTAGAGCTCCGGTACGGGGATCTCCGGCTCTGCCGCGCCGCTCTGCTGCATGGCGAGGATCAGGCGGGTGATGCCCATGGCGAAGCCGATGCCGGGCATGGAGGGACCGCCGAGCTCCTCGACCAGTCCGTCGTAGCGGCCGCCGCCGCAGATGGTGCTCTGCGCGCCGATGCCGCCGGCGATGAATTCAAAGACGGTGCGGGTGTAGTAGTCCAGCCCGCGCACGATGTGCGGATCGATCACATAGGGGATGCCGCAGCCGTCCAGGTAGGAGCGCAGCGCGTCCATGTGCGCGGCGCACTCCGGGCAGAGGTTGTCGATCGTTTTGGGAGCGGCGGCTGCCAGGGCGGCGCAGGACTCGTTTTTGCAGTCGAGCACGCGCAAAGGATTGGTGCGGAGTCTTGCGCGGCAGGTGTCGCAGAGTTTGTCCTCGTTCGCTTCAAAATAGGCGATCAGCTTTTCGCGGTAAGCCGGACGGCAGTGCGGACAGCCGATGGAATTGATATGCAGGGATACGTCCCGGATGCCCAGCTCGCGGATGACCGTATCGGCGAGGGAGATCACAGTGAGGTCCGCGGAGGGATCGGCGGCGCCGAACATCTCGGTGCCGAACTGGAAGAACTCACGGCTCCGTCCCGCCTGCGGCTTTTCGTAGCGGAAGCAGCTGATGAGATAAAACAGCTTCAGCGGGAGAGTATCCGCGTAGCGGCCGTTTTCCAGCACGGCGCGCACGACGGAGGCGGTTCCCTCGGGGCGGAGCGCAAACTGTCTCCCCTCCTTGTCCGAGAAAACATACATTTCCTTCTGCACCACGTCCGTCGTTTCGCCGACGCCGCGGTGGAAAAGCCCCAGCTCCTCAAAGGTAGGCGTGCGGATCTCACCGAAGCCGTAGCGGGCGGCGGCGCTGCGTACGGTGTTCTCAATTTTATTCCAGAGATAGACGTCGGGGGTCATGATGTCCATGGTGCCGCGCGGTTTTCTGATCTTTTCCATAAGCTCCTCACGCCGGCGTTTCCCGCACGGCAGATCATTTCGTTTTTTACATCAGATAAGTATATCAAATTCCGCCCGCTAAATCAAGTGCTTTGCGAATATTTCGGGGGGACGCCTTGACACGGCGGGCGCTCTGTGGCATAATGAATGAAAAATGGCACAAAGCGAAACGGAGGCGGTTTGTGTGCTGAGCAGCGCGGCGCCCGAGAGCGTCGGGATCCCGTCCCGCGCGGCGGAAAAATTTCTCACGCAGTGCCTTGCGTCGGGGATGCGCGGCCTCATGCTTTGGCGGCGGGGGAAGACCGTTTTGACGGCGAGTCCGTACCCGCACGAGGCAGAGGACAAACGGCAGGTTTATTCCGTGAGCAAATCGTTCACGGGAACGGCGGTCGGGCTGGCGGCGGAGGAGGGAAAGGTGCGCCTGGACGATCCCGCAGTATCGTATTTCCCGCAGCTTTTCCCCGCCGGCGCGCCTGGTCGGCTTAGCCGGATGACGATCCGGCATCTTCTTACGATGACGACGGGGCATGCGGAGGACACGCTTTCCCTCCTGATGGAGAACCGGGACACGCCGGAGAGGGCGTTTTTTGATGCGCCGCTTCCGTATGAGCCGGGGACGCATTTCGCCTACGATTCCGGTGCGTCGTATATGCTATCGGCGATCCTGCACGCTGCGACCGGGGAGGATTTGCTCGCGTATCTGCGCCCTCGCCTGTTCGCGCCGCTCGGGATCACGGACGTGTCGTGGATGCGCACGCCGGGCGGATTGCGCGGCGGCGGTTGGGGGCTGTACGTTTCGCTCGCGGATATGCTGAAATTCGGGATCCTGTATTTGCAGGAGGGCGTGTACGAGGGGCGGCGGATTTTGCCCGCGGCGTGGGTGCACGCCGCGACGGCGCGCCAGACGGACAGCACGCTGGAGGGATCCGACGGCGCGGATGACTGGGTACAGGGCTACGGATATCAGTTTTGGCGCTGCCGGTGCGGCGCGTACCGCGCGGACGGTCTATACCGGCAGTTCATCACCGTCGTGCCGGAGCAGGAAACGGTGTTCGCCTATACCGGATACGCGCCGGGCGCACGGATCTTGGACGGACTGTGGGAATTGTGCGGCGCTATGCAGGACGGGGAATTGCCCGGGGACAAAGAGGCGGCGGAACGCCTCGCTCGCCTCGCCCGCAGCGCAGCCTGCACCACGGAGAAGAACCGTGCGCCGCTGCCTGCCCCGTTCCAGACGGCGGGGGAGATCCCTGAGCTGGGCGGCGCGGTGACGGCGCGTCTGACAGAGGACGGAACGCTTTGTCTCCGTCTGCCGTGCGGGGCGGATGTACGCCTGACGCCGGGCGCGCCGGAGTGGACGGTCGTGCGGTATCCGCGCGGAATGGACGACGGCTATCCGCTTCTCCCGGCGAAGGGGCTGTCCGTGTTCGTGTCCGCGCCGGGCGAGCTGACGCTTCGCATTCTCGACAAGAACAGCCCGCATTCCGCCGACGTCCGCATCGCGCCCTCTGGCGTCGTGCAGACGTTTTCCGACCGCTTTGCATAGAAAATTCTCCCCAGCGGGAAAAACCGCCGGGGAGATCTTCTGTTATATGTCTGCTTTGTCGCCGAATTCCAGCAGCGACAGCCCTTCATTGTGCTCCAGCGTGTGCGTGATGTGCCACGGAGTCGGGAACAGAAGATAATTCGCCCCGCGGAAATCCTGCACCCACTTGACCTCGTACAGCTTCAGCGCCGATACGTCCACGCCGTCCGGCACCCGTTTGATATACTGATACGGCTGCGGATATTTCCGGTATTCCACGCTGTACTCGCTCTTCATGCGCGATTCCAGCACGTCCAGCTGCAACTCCCCCACAACGCCGACGTATACGCGTTCCAGACCGCCGCCGGGCTCGCAGAAAATGCGGATAACGCCCTCCTGCGCGATCTGATTCATGCCCTTGGCGAACTGCTTGCGCTTCATGGAATCGATCTGTTCGACGAGGACGAATATCTCCGGCGCGAAGGTCGGGATCCCCTCGAAGCGGATGCGCATCGACGGATCGCAGACCGTGTCGCCGATCGAGAAAATGCCCGGATCGAACACGCCGATGATGTCTCCCGCATACGCTTCGTCAATGACGGCGCGCTCCTGCGCCATCATCTGCTGCGGCTGGGAGAGCTTGATCTCACGCCCGCCCTGTATATGGTAATACTGCGCCCCGCGCTCAAAGTGACCGGAGCAGATGCGCAGAAACGCGATGCGGTCGCGGTGCGCGCGGTTCATGTTCGCCTGGATCTTGAAGACGAAGGCGGAGAAGCGGTCGTCGTCCGGATATACCGTCTCGCCCTCCGCTCTGCGCGGCAGCGGCGGCGTTGTCATGCGCAGAAAGCATTCGAGAAACGTCTCGATGCCGAAATTGTTCAAAGCCGAACCGAAGAATACCGGGCTGAGCTTGCCGTGCCGTACCTTTTCCAGATCAAAGTCCACGCCCGCGCCGTCGAGCAGCTCCACCTGCTCGACCAGCGCCTCGCGCTCCTCTCGTCCGATCAGCTCGTCCAGCTTGGCGGTATCGGTGATGTCGCAGTCGACGGAGGAAAGGCGCTCGCGTCCGCGGTGTGCGTCAGCATAGGACAGGATCTTTTTCATCTCACGGTTGTATACGCCCTTGAAGCGAAGCCCGCAGCCGATCGGCCAGTCGATCGGATAGGTGGCAATGCCGAACTCTGTTTCCAGCTCGTCGAGCAGATCGAACGGATCGCGCGCCTCGCGGTCCATCTTGTTGATGAAGGTGAAGATCGGGATATCCCGCATGGCGCAGACCTTGAAGAGCTTTCTGGTCTGCGGCTCGATGCCCTTCGCCGCGTCGATCACCATCACGGCGCTGTCCGCCGCCATCAGCGTGCGGTAGGTATCCTCGGAGAAATCCTGGTGCCCGGGCGTGTCCAGAATGTTGATGCAGTATCCCTCGTATTCAAACTGCATGACGGAGGATGAGATGGAGATACCGCGTTTCTTCTCGATCTCCATCCAGTCGGAAACGGCGTGCTTGTCCGACGCCTTTCCCTTGACCGAGCCGGCGGACTGAATGGCGCCGCCGTAGAGAAGGAATTTCTCCGTGAGAGTCGTTTTGCCCGCGTCCGGGTGCGAGATGATCGCAAACGTCCGCCGGCGGTTGATTTCCTGCTGATTTGTCATGTCGTACGTCCTGTATGGTCTGGATTTTGTTTGAAAAAAATCTGCCTGCGCCGTCCGGCGCGCGTCCGGGGCAGGGAGACGGCTTTTGCAGGCGGCAAAAACGGTTCATGCAGCCATAATGCTTATATTATATCATGTTTCCCCGAGCAATGCAAGAACATTCGCCCGTGCCGCTGCGGCGCTGCGGTATGGCGCTCGTCTGGCGGTACAGGCACTCTCCAGGCACCGGAAAAGTTTGATGAAAAATTTGAAAAATCATCTTGACAGCGGTGCAAGAGCATGCTACAATATATAAGCGCCTGCAGGAAATGTACGATCGTGCGGGCAGCATGGCGGAGTAGCTCAGTTGGCTAGAGCATTCGGTTCATACCCGACAGGTCATTGGTTCAAATCCTATCTCCGCTACCACGCAGTCCGGTAAGGGCTGCGTTTTGGCCCGGTGGTCAAGCGGCTAAGACACCGCCCTTTCACGGCAGTAACAGGGGTTCGATTCCCCTCCGGGTCACCAAAAATCGGCAAGCACCGTCAGGGCTTGCCGATTTTTATTTTTTCCCCTGTTCACTCTGCTTTTCCGGCGCAGAATCAGCTCTCTGCTGAAAAACGGTGCGGTCCGCAAGGACTGCACCGTTTTTTATTGGATTGCGTGCCGTGCGCCGTATCCGGTTAGCCAGATCGCTCATTTCATCAGCTCATCCGTCAGCCGGAGCACTTCGGGCGCGATCTTCTCCCGTTCTTTTTTGAGTACCCGCTGATAGATGGGATACGCCAGAGCTGCAACCGCCATGCCGATCAGTCCGAGCAGGATACCCGGAATAAACCACATTCCCTGCCAGACCATGGTGCAGCACATTCCACCTCCCAGAATCAATGCGCCGATCACGCCGGTTATGATCGATACGACGGTCGCTTTTTCGGTGACGCCGGCATCCAGACGGCGGAGCTGTTCCATCTTATCTTCTTCCGCTGCCGCATACTTTTTACGGATTCGCTGGATCTCCTCCTGCTCCTTTGCGGAATAGGTATAACTGAATTTTTCTTTCGGCTGGTTTTCCATGGCATGTCCGCTCCTTTCTGATTCTGCCCTTATGATACGCCACGACGGTTTCAGGCGTGATAAAGTTATGTTTGAGAATTATGAACGCGCAGCTTTTTTAATTCTTTGTTTGCGTGAACGATGATAGATACGGACATCGTTAACACGATCGCACACACGCCGGCCCCGGTCGCCTCAACCACGATCTGACTGAAATAGGGCGTTGTGTTCTGGGAGCCGAACTGAGAAAGCATAGCGGTCGTAAGCGACAGCATGGAAACCAGAGCCGCCGCGAAACGGATCGATTTTGCCGTCGACATGACCGGACTGTTGTATTTGCGGTACTTAAAGATATGGATGATCGAATTGACCGTCACATAAAACGTGTACATTGCCATGATATAGATTATCATACCGTTGTACCGGAATCCTTGATTCTGAACGATCACCAGAAGGACGACGCCGGAAAGGGCAAGGTTCACCGTCATGAGGATCATGCCGCAGAGTCTGGAACGGCGGAGCTCTTTTACCCGGTCATTGCCGATGCCGACCTGGTTGAGAAACCTGAGCAGCAAAAAGCGCATCACCGCTAAAATGATGTAATACGCCGCAAGGGTGATCGACCAGACCGAACGGTACCGGATACCGGAGAACAAATTGGCGGCGGCATACAGCAGATTGATGCCAAGGGAAATATAGAGGGAAAAATGTGTTCTGAATGCTGCGTCAGTCATATATTTGTTGCCGAATCTGTTCTCGTAGATCTTCTGTTTTATCTTCCGATAATAGCCAGGCAATACGGTGACGCAGGCTGCGCATACTACCGAAAGCGAATAAAATGCCAGCACATATACCGCATATACCAGACCGGAGACCCATACCGCAGACGAGGCATCCCACCCATTGATAAACACGGCTGCCAGTGCGGCGGCGCTGATAACAGCGAGCAGGACGATCAGCCATACCGGTGGAAAAAGCAGTTTATTTCCGGCTTTCTTCCAGTCTGTCATATCAGAATCTCCGTATTTTTACCGTGAAGGTGCTGCCCTGACCGGAAACGCTTTCCACGCCGATCTCCCCCTGCATGATATCCACGACCCGTTTGACAAGGGCAAGACCGAGACCGTTTCCCTGTGTGGAATGAGAAGGATCTCCCTGATAGAATTTATCAAAGATGTGGGCGCCGACCTCCGGCGTCATGCCGCAGCCGGTGTCGGAAACCTGTACGACCGCATACGTTTCGTCGGCGGAGAGCCGTACCCCGACCGTGCCGCCGTTTCCGGTGAATTTGAACGCATTGGACAGCAGATTGTTCCAGACAAGGGTAAGCAGCTCCGCGTCTGCGCGGATGCGTATCCCGTCGGGCAGGTCGGTTTCAATATCGATTTCCTTGGTCTCCCATTCATGTTCAAACTGCAAAAGACATTCTGCGAGCTGCTCGCTGAGGTCATATTCCTGAACGGACGGGAATATCTGCTGATTTTCCAGCTTGTTCAGCTTCAGAATGTTTGTAATCAGGTGCGCCAGACGGCGGCAGGCATCGCTGACGGCTTTTGCGTACTCGATCCGTTTTTCGTCCTCCAGTCCCGGCTGCTGGAGCATCGTGCCGTAGTTCTGCATCACGGCGAGCGGCGTCTTGAGCTCATGCGAGACGTTGGAGATGAAATCCGTGCGCAGGGTTTCCACGCCGGAAAGCTCCCGGGCAAGCGCGTTGATGCTCTTTGCAATTTCACTGAATCTGCTGAATCTTCCCGCGATGAAGGATTCGGAGACCCTCGCGCTGTAATCGCCGATTGTCAGCCGGTCGAGCACCTGCTGTATCTGGCTTACCGGGCGATCGACTGTAAACCGGCGGCGAATTGCATCTCCGACTGTAAATAGAAGCGTAATCAGCAGCACATTGATAAAAGTTACGGTTGCCGCGAAATGGACCTGCGAATCACGGATCTCTCCGAAGCTTGAAAAAAACAGCAGAAAGGAAACCGTGATGACAAAAGCGCACAGGGAAAAATAGGTGAGAAAAGTAAGAATATGCGAAGAAACCGCTTTCCATCGATTCATTTCAGCACCGCCTTGTAACCCAGTCCATGCACCGTAACGATTTCAAACGCGTCGCAGCCGCTGAGCTTGGCGCGCAGCTTGGTCATATACACATCGACGGCGCGGGGCGCGGTCTCCGTGTCGGTGTCCCAGAATTCGTCCATCAGCTGCTGGCGGGTAAAGGTTTTCTTCGGATAGGACAGGAGCTTGTATAAAATATTGAATTCCCGCATCGTCAGCGGGATTTCTTCGCCGCCCAGGTATGCGGTGTGCTCATCGGCGTCCATGGTAAAGCCGCCGGCCTCAATACGGCGGCTGGCGGCGATTTTAGAACGGCGGAGCAAGGCTCCCATCCGCAGAAGCAGCTCGTCCAGATCAATCGGCTTCACCATATAATCATCGATTCCGATCCGGAAGCCGCGCTGTTTGGAGGCAAAATCATCCCGCGCCGTCATAAACAGGAGCGGGATATCCTCATTCAGAGAACGAACCGTTCTGGCAAACTCAAATCCGTCTGCGCCCGGCATCATGATGTCGGATACAATTAGATCGAAAGTTTTTTCATACATGGCGTCATAGGCTTCGTTGGCGTTCAGGCAGCCTGTCGCCTCATAGCCGTTTTGATTCAGAAATGAACACACCGTTCTGTTCAGGTCCTTATCATCTTCTACCACCAGAATTTGAAACATGCCGGCGCAGCCTCCTGTATTTTATGCTGTTCTCTGATTATAGCGTATAAATGTTAAAGATTTGTTTGCGTCCGGCGCTTTTGCGGATTTTTTCAAGAAAAGCGCGTTGTCCGCTCCCCGCTTTGCCTGCCCCGTGTTACTTTTCCGCCGCATCAAACCGGATCGTCACATTCAGCGCGCTGTCCGTGTTTCCCGCGGTGCGGATCGCCGTCTCCAGCGCATCGAGGCTGAATTCGTGGGTAATCAGCTTTTCCAGCTCCCACTTTCCGCTTTTCATGATCTCCATCACGGTGCGCACGTCCTCCGGCATATATCCGCCCGAGCCGATGATGCTTTTCTGCGAATAGGTCAGGTGCAGCATATCCAGACTGCGAAGCGCCCGGTTGACGGCGACCGAAACAAACCGGCTTTCGATCTTGCCGCTCTCCATAAAGGATTCAAACACAGACTCCGCTCCGGCGGCGTCAAGCCAGATATCCACATTTGCCGTTTCACCCCTGAGAGACGGTGCCGTGCCGAAGTATTCCCTTGCGCGGCGGAGCAAATCATCTTTCCCCATATGGCAGACCGCAAAGCCGAGCTCTTTCGCAATGTTCAGCCGGAATCCGGAATAATCGCAGATCATGACCTTTTCCAGCCCGAAATGCTTCAAAGCAACAGCGGCAGCCATGCCGATCGTACCGCAGCCGAACACAACGGCAGTTTCCGCCTCCTTCGGCAGAGCCCTTCTCGCCGCACGGCAGCCTACGGTAAACGGCTCGATCAGGCAGGCGAGCCGGTCGGAGATCGCGTCGTCTACGGCATACAGAGAGCGGTTTCGCTTTGCGTTCGGGATCAGGATATATTCCGAAAAACCGCCGATCGTTCCGGCGCGGCGCGTGTCGTCCTTGGCATAGAGAGGGTAGGGGTAGACTCGCTCGCCGACGGTAAACTCCGTTACGTTCTTTCCGATCGCCGCAACACGGGACACGGTTTCATGACCGAACTCGCCGCCGACGTCCACGCGGTGGCCCGTACCGGGACCGTGATGGAATACGGCGACGTCCGTACCGCAGATGCTGGAGTACAGATTCTGAATGAGGACGTCGTTCTCCCCGCACGCCGGCAGGGGCAACTTGCGGATCTCGATATTTTCTTTCCCCAGGTATATAGCAGCTTTCATGATAAATACCTCGCAGTGTTCCTGTATGCATGATCGCACAGAACGGCTCCGAACTCCATGGCAAAAGCGGGACAACGGTCTGCGTGACCCCGCTTTCCTTTCTGCCGCTTCCGGATTCGCCGGAACTCAGCATTGGATAATGCATCATGATAGCCTGCGTTTGTTCCGGAAATGATTCGGAAATGTTTGCGTTTTGTTAATTCCGTTTTTTTGCGCCTGCGGATTTTTTCCGCACTGGCGGTGGCTCATCGGGCGGACGTCGAACGAGCGGGGGGCGTCCCGCCGCGGGAATATAAAAAACCGGGATGCCGTACAGCGCGCACGGATCGCCTGCGCCGCACGGCATCCCTGCCGTTTTTCTGTTTTATTCTGCCGGGGCGTCCGGCTCCGCCGGCGTGTCGGAGATCTGCATCCGGATGATCTTGCGGGGGCATTTCTCGAAGCAGATGCCGCAGCCGGTGCATTTCGCGTAGTCGATCGACGCGATATCGCCGCCGGTGAGCGCAATGGCGCCGGAGGGGCAGTTCTTTTCGCAGATGCGGCAGCCGATGCAGCCGGCGTCGCAGTACAGGCGCACCTTTTTCCCTTTTTCGGGAGACGCGCACTGGACATAGTATTTGCTGTCGTAGGGGATCAGGTGAATGATGTGCTTCGGGCATTCGCTGACGCACATGCCGCAGCCGCGGCACTTTTCCCGGTCTACGACCGCGACGCCGTCCGTGACGGAGATCGCGCCGAACGCGCATTTCGCCGCGCAGCTGCCGAGACCGATGCAGCCGGCGGCGCAGAATTTGTCTCCTCCGCCGAGCACCTCGGCGGAATGACAGTCGCGGATATCGCTGTAGGTGAAGCGGCGCTTGGAGCAGGCGGTAGTGCCGGAGCACATGATTTTCGCCGTCATGCGGACGGACGCCTGCACCGATTGCCCCATGATGGCGCCGATCTGCGCCGTGGCGTCTGCGCCGCCGGCAACGCAGGCGTTGACCTTCGCGTCCCCGCGGACGATCGCTTCCGCCAGCGCGGAGCATCCGGCGTAGCCGCAGCCGCCGCAGTTGGCGCCGGGCAGGCACGCCTCCACCTGTTCGATCCGTTCGTCCTTTTTGACGGCGAGCAGCCGGGAGGACAGCGCCAGAATCAGCCCCATCAGTATGCCGAGAACGGCAAATACCGCAACGGGAATCAGAATTTCACTCATGCCGGACGCGCCTCCTTACGAAAAGCTGATGCCGGAGAAGCCGGAGAACGCCATGGCTACCAGCCCGGCGGTAATCAGGATCAGCGGCATGCCGGCGAACGCCGCCGGCGGATCTGCATATTTCAGCCGTTCGCGCACGCCGGCGAACAGCACGATGGCGAGTGTGAAGCCGAGCGCCGCCGAGAAGCCGTACAGGACCGACTCGATGAACGAGTAGCCTTCGCTGATATTGAGAAGCGCCGCGCCGAGCACCGCGCAGTTGGTGGTAATCAGCGGCAGATAGATGCCGAGCGCGCTGTACAGCGCCGGAAGAAACTTCCGCAGGAACATTTCAATGAACTGCACGAGCGTGGCGATGATGAGGATGAACGCAATGGTCGTCAGGTATTCGAGATGAAAACGCGCCAGCAGCTGATAGACGCCGTAGGTCACGGCGCTGGAGATCGTCATGACGAATGTGACCGCCATCCCCATGCCGAGCGCGGTATCCGGCTTTTCGGATACGCCGAGGAAGGGGCAGATGCCGTAAAACTTCAGGAAAATAAAGTTTTCCGTCAGGATCGCTGCCAGCATCAGAAGAAAAATGTTGCTCACTTTTGTGCCTCCGCCGTATTCGTGTGATTGCGCGCGCGCCGCTCTGCCGCCGTCCGCAGCATGTTGAATGCCGCGCACAGAAATCCGAGCGTCAGGAAAGCGCCCGCGGGCATGATGAAAATGGAAGCAGGGGAGTACCAGTCTCCGAGCACGCGCACGCCGCCGCTGCCGTCCGCCGCCGCGAAGAGAATGCCTGTGCCGAGCAGCTCACGCACGAACGCGAGGGCGATAATGGAGAGCGTGTAGCCGATGCCGGAGGCGAGTCCGTCGATCAGAGCGGGGAGCGGTTTGTTTTTGGAGGCGAACGCCTCTGCGCGTGCGAGGATGATGCAGTTGACGACAATCAGGGGAATGAACAGTCCGAGAGATTTGTCCAGCGCGGGCAGATAGGCGCGGATAATCAGCTCGACCGCTGTGACGAAGCCGGAAATGACGATAATGAACGAGGCGATGCGCACCTGCTTCGGGATGAAATTCCGAAGCAGCGAAATAAAGAGATTCGAGCAGACGAGAACGGCGGTGACAGACAGCCCCATGCCGATGGCGTTGGTTACGGAGGTGGTGACGGCGAGGGTCGAACACATGCCGAGGAACTGCACGAATACGGGATTGTTGTCCACGATGCCGTCGCGCATCTGCCGGACGAAAGATGTGCTCATAGCGTATTCCGAGCGGGCATGCCGCTTGGTTTCCTTTCCGAAATGATGAATGGCAGCGCCTTATACAGGAGCTTCGGTCTCCGCGGGAAGTTCCGTGACAGGCGGTTCCGTCTCAGTGGGAAGTTCCGTGACAGGAGCTTCTGTCTCCGCCGGAAGCTCCGTGGCAGGAGCTTCTGTCTCCGCCGGAAGCTCTGTGACAGGCGTCTCCGTCTCCGTCGGGGAGTCCGTGACAGGAGTTTCCGTCTCGTCGGGAATCTCCGTGACAGGCGGTTCGGTCTCAGCGGGAAGCTCTGTGACAGGCGGTTCGGTCTCCGTCGGGGAGTCCGTGACAGGCGGCTCCGTCTCAGTGGGAAGCTCTGTGACAGGCGGTTCGGTCTCAGCGGGAATCTCTGTGACAGGCGGTTCGGTCTCAGTGGGAAGCTCTGTGACAGGAGCTTCTGTCTCCGCCGGGGAGTCCGTGACAGGCGGTTCTGTTTCTTCCGGGGAGTCGGTTTCCGACACGCGGATGGTTTCCGCCGATGTCACCTTCACACGGTTGATGCTGCTGCTCCGGACGATCGGCGTGACTTGAGGCAGAATGGACGCCGGAATCGTTATCGACGGCGTGTCGGATTCCGTTTCGTCTGTTTCCGCCGGGGAGACGGGCGCCGTCTCGGGCGCGGATTCATCCGCCGCGGGCGGCGCGGTCAGCGCGGGATTCTGCGGGTCGTCGCTGCCCTCCTCGGGTACGTCGGGAATGCTCAGCTGTGCCTCTGCGGCGATCGCGGAGAAGTCAGGCATGGCGGCGAGCGCACGGTTCACGCCCCGGACGATGGCGCGGGAGCTGATAGTCGCGCCGGACACCGCGTCGATGTTCCGCCCAATCTCAAAAGGTCCGCTGCCGCGGAAGCGGGAGAGGAAGGTATCGCTGTTTGTACGGCTTCCGACGCCGGGCGTTTCCGACATGGAGAGGATGCGCACGCCGCCGGGCGATCCGTCGGGCTGCAGCGCGACCATCATGCGGATCGCGCCGCCGAAGCCGTTCTCGGACAATCCGACACAGCAGCCGAGCAGCGTGCCGTCCCGGTAGGCGTAGTAGATCTCCATGCCGTCTGTCTCGCCGTACAGCCGGGCGCCCTCGGCGTCCGGAAAGAGCGCAAGAACCGCGTTCTCCTTTTCTGCTGCGTTGTTTCGTTCAATAATATCCGCGGTCAGCGCGTTCACGACTGCCAGCATCAGCGCCGCGGCGATACAGATCACGGCAAGCGGCATGCAGATGCGGAAAATCGAGCGTGCGGCGCTCGCAGGTGCATCGTCCGCTGTCGGAGGCTGCTCCGTCGGCGTGTCCTCCTGGGCGAAATCGGAGGTGTCCTCCCCGGTGTCGCTTTGCTTTTGCGCGTCGAGTGTGGCGTCCAGAGCGGCGGAAATCTCCTTTTCCGCCTCTGTGTCCGGCGCCGTCTCGATGAAGGTGAATTCAGAGGCGTCCGACGCCTCCGTGTCCGGCGCGGCGTTGGCATCCGGCGTCATGCCGCCGGACGGATGCCTGAGCTCCTTGTCATTTCTTTTTTTCAACGCTGTTACCTCCGAATCGGACCGGCATCGTGAAGCGGTCTATGTACCAGACAAGCAGATTCATAATCAGGATCGCGAAGGAAACGCCCTCCGGGTATCCGCCGAAATAGCGGATGAACACGGTAATCAGGCCGCAGCCCGCGCCGTAGATCAGTCTTCCTTTCGGCGTGACGGGCGAGGTCGCGTAGTCTGTCGCCATAAAGACGGCGCCGAGCATCAGACCGCCGGAGAACAGCTCACTCAGCATGAAGCTGACATTGCCCGCCGGAACGCGCGGGAACAGCAGCGTCAGAAGCGCGACAGTTCCCAGATAGGCGGCGGGAATTTGCCAGGTAATCACGCGGCGGATGAGAAGATACACGCCGCCGGCGGCGAGCAGAAGGGCGGATACTTCACCGATACATCCGCCGGTTTTGCCGAGGATCAGATCGAACATGGTCGCGTCCGGAAACGCGCCGGATTTCAGGGAAACGAGAGGCGTCGCCGACGCGACGGCATCCGCGCCGCCGATACCGGACAGGCGTACGCCGGGGGCGGCGAAGGTCCCCATCTCCGTGGGCCAGGCGAAGAGAAACACACGCGCCGCGAGCGCCGGATTGACGACGTTTTTCCCGATCCCGCCGAAGAGCTGCTTGACGACGACGATCGCAAAGAATGCGCCGACGACCGGCATCCAGAGCGGAACGGTGCTGGAAAGACACATGGACAAAAGCAGGCCCGTTACCACGGCGGAAAAATCCCCGATGGTCACGGGGCGTCGCAGAAGAAGCTCGATCAGCGCCTCAAAGATCACACAGGAGGCGACGGAGACGATGCCGAGCATCAGTGCGCGCGTACCGAAATAGTACACTCCCCAGGCGAACGCGGGAAGCAGCGCGATCACGACGTCCAGCATGAGCGAGCGCGTCGTATCCGGGGTGCGGATATGCGGCGCGGGCGAGATAATGAATTTGTCGGGCATCTGCGGCGCATCGGGCGCGCCGTCCGGCCGCGGGGCTTTCTCTTCCGTATTGATATCCATCGTACAGAAGTCATCCTTTCTTCAAAGCGAGCCGTTCAGCGCTTGTTCTTGGCGGCTTTCTTGATTTCGTTTTTGGCGACGCGGATATCCTGCGTCAGCTCCAGCTGCCCGGGGCAGTTGTAGGAGCAGGTCCCGCATTCCACGCACGCCATCGCGCCGAACGCCTCCGCGCGGCTGTATTCTCCGGCGCGTGAAAACTGCGCGATATAGTTCGGCATCAGACGCATCGGGCAGTTGCGCACGCACCGCCCGCAGCGGATACAGACGGGCGGAAGCCCGGTTTTCGGCGTGTAGCTGTCTGACATGACGAGAATGGCGGAGGTACCCTTGGTCACAGACATCGCGGGATCCCACACGGCGCGTCCCATCATCGGACCTCCTGAGATCATTTTCTGCGGGGTGCGCTTGAGACCGCCGCAGAACGCGATCAGATCGCTGAAGGAGGCGCCGATCGGCGCGAGCACGTTTTTCGGCTCGGCAATGCAGTCGCCGTCCACGGTGACGACGCGGCGCACAAGCGGCATGCCGTGCGCAAATGCGTTGAATACGGACGCGCAGGTCTCCGCGTTGAAGATCACGCAGCCGACGTCGGCGGGCAGCTTGCCCGCGGGCAGCTCCCGCCCGGTCAGGGCGTAGATGAGCTGCCGCTCGTCGCCCTGCGGATATTTGGTTTTCAGCACGCGGACGGAGATCATTTTGCTGCCGGCAACGAGAGACTCGAGCTTGTTCACGGCGTCGAGCTTGTTGTCCTCCACGGCGAGCAGCGCCTCGCGGACGCCGAGCGCTTTCAGCAGGATCTTGACGCCGTTGATGATGGACGCGGGGTTTTCCAGCATCAGGCGGTGATTGGCGCAGATGAACGGCTCACACTCCGCGCAGTTGACGATAATGCGTTCCGCGCGGCCGATGGCGGATTCGATTTTCGCATAGGTCGGGAAGGTCGCGCCGCCCATGCCGGAGATGCCGGCGTTCCGTATGATGGAGATGATCTCCTCCGGGGAGGCGTCCTGCAGCGGCTTTTCATACGGCTTGACGGAGGGGTCCGGCGTGTCCGCAAAGTCGTTTTCAATAATCACGCTGGTGACCTTCGTGCCCATGGGGGCGAAGGTCTCCTCGATGCCGGTCACTTTACCCGACACGCTTGCGTGGACGGGGCAGAAGAGTCCCGCGCCGACGTCGCCGATCATCTGACCGAGCCTGACTGTGTCGCCGACGGCGACGGTCGGACGGCAGGGCGCGCCGATATGCTGCTGAAGGGGAATGGAGACCGTCTTTGGCGGCGGAAGCGGTTCGATGCGCTTGCCGCGCGTATGTTTGTATTCCTCAAGACGAAGCCCACCCCGGAAGGTATAAGCCAAAGCACTCACCTCTCGCGTCAGAATTTCCGGTGCTGTGTCCGTTTTTTCTATATTATACAGGACGGCGTGCGAAAAAACAAGAGCAAACGGTGATTCCGCCGCCGTTTTTCGGCAGCGGACGAAGCGAAAAAACGATTGACACGGAGCGGCGTCTGTCGTATAATGAGATGAAATCTGTCTGCATTCTTGAAAGGAATTCCATATGCTTGTCACATTGAACGATGTCCTGCCGAAGGCGCGCCGGGAAGGGTATGCCGTCGGACTTTTCAATACGGTGAATCTTGAGATGGCGAAGGGCGTTCTCGCCGCGGCGGAGGAATTGCGCGCGCCGGTCATCATCGGTACGGCGGAGGTGCTTCTGCCGTCCGCGTCGCTGGAGGACCTTGCGTCGATCCTCCGTCCGCTTGCCGAAAAGGCAAGCGTGCCGGTCGTGCTGCATTTTGACCACGGTCTGCGCGAGGATACGACAAAGCGCGCCATCGAACTCGGTTTTTCTTCCGTGATGTACGACTGCTCCACGCTGGATTTTGACGGAAATCTCCGCGCGGCGGCGGACATGGCAGCCTATGCGCATGCGCACGGCTGCTCGATGGAAGCGGAGCTCGGGCATGTCGGTACGGGCGACGTTCTCGTCCCGGCGGACACCTATACTGTTCCGGAGGACGCGGTCCGCTTCTGCGAGGCTACAGGATGCGACGCGCTCGCCATCGCCGTCGGCACCTCCCACGGCGCGTACAAATTCAAGCCGAAGCTGGATTTCGAGCGGATCAGCACGATATGCGGCATGGTGCCGCAGCCGCTCGTTCTGCACGGCGGCTCCGGGCTTTCCGACGAGGATTTCCGCGAGGCGATCCGGCGCGGGATCTCCAAGGTGAACATCTTCACCGACCTGAACTGCGCGGCGGCGAAGGCGGCGCACGACGCATACCGGGAGGGGATCGGACTGACGGACGTCATGCCGCGCATCACCGAGGCGGTCAAGGCGGCGACCATGAAGAAGATGTCCCTCTTCGGCTGCGCGGGCAGGGCGTGAGCACGCCGGGCGTGTTTTTGCCATGATTCTGACCAAGGACCGGGATTTCTACGGCAGCTTTTTCCGCCTGTTTTCCATGATTGTGCTCCAGAACGTCATCGGACTGAGCGTCAATCTGGCAGACAATATCATGATCGGCGCCTACAGTGAGACGGCGCTGGCAGGCGTTGCCGCTGTCAATCAGCTTCAGTTTATTTTTCAGCAGCTTGTGCTCGGAACGGGTGACGCGCTGGTCGTACTCGGCAGCCAGTACTGGGGACAGAAGCGTACAGGCCCCATCAAGCAGCTCGGCAAGGCGGCGCTGATCGTCGGCGCGGGAGCCGGACTTCTTCTGTTCGTGCTGACCGGACTGTTTCCGCGGCAGATCGTCGGGCTGTTTACTCCCTCGGACGCGATCATCGCGGAGGGAGTTGCGTATCTGCGCATCGTTCGCTATACGTATCTTCTTTTCGGTATCAGCTCCGTTCTGCTCGCCCTGCTTCGCTGCGTGGAAACGGTGCGGATCGCCATGTGTGTCTCTCTCGCCACGCTCGTAATCAACTGTTCCATCAATTATACGCTCATCAGCGGCCGCTTCGGCGCCCCTGCCATGGGCGTGACGGGCGCTGCCATCGGAACGCTCGCCGCGCGGAGCGCCGAGCTGCTCATCATTCTGATCTACTGCTTTGCCGTGGACCGGCGGCTCGCCGTGCGCCGGGCGGATATCGTGCATACCGATTGGGCGTTGATGGGAGACTACTTCCGGCACTGCCGGTTTTTCCTTGTTGTTGCGCTGATGTTCGGGGTTTCCACAGCGCTCCAGACAGTCATTCTCGGGCATATGAACGACAGCGCCATCGCGGCGAACTCCATCGCTTCCACGCTTTTTCAGGTGCTGAAGGTCGCGTCCGTAGGCGCCGCCTCCGCCACCTCGATCCTTGTCGGAAAAACGATCGGGCGCGGCGATATGGAGAAGCTGCACGAGTATGTCCGGACGTTTCAGGCGGTGTTTCTGGCGATCGGGCTTCTGACGAGCGCGGCGCTCTTTTTGCTCCGCATGCCGATCCTCAGCCTGTATGAGCTGAGCGCGGAAACGAAGGAGATGGCGAACCGCTTCCTGCTCGTTCTGTGCGTCACCTGCATCGGGACGGCGTATGAAATGCCGGTCATCACCGGCATCATCCGCGGCGGAGGCGACGCGCGCTTCGTATTTGTCAACGACCTCATCAGCATCTGGGGGATCGTTCTGCCGCTGTCCTTCCTTGCCGCCTTCGTGTTCCACTGGGATCCGGCGGTGGTGGTGCTCTGCCTGAACAGCGACCAGATCTTCAAATGCGCCGCTGCTGCCATCAAGGTGAACCGCTATACCTGGATGAAAAAACTGACGCGGGAATGACCCGCGAACGGAGGAAAGCATGGATCTCCTTACCTATTTCCGGCTGTGCGTCGCGGCTTTCTGCGCGGGGCTTCTGATGCTCGCGGGCGGCATGCTCTTCAAAAACAGGCTGAAGCCCGGGACCGCGGCAGTCCTGATCCTTGCCGGCGCAGTCGTTGCCATGGTGTTTATGAATCTCAGCCTGATCCTGTACGCGACGCTCGCCAACCGCTGAGCGTCTCCGTGCGGAGACGGCATAGAAAAGGAGCCTTTCTCCTCTGCGGGGAAAGGCTCCTTTTGCCGCGGAAGGTTTCGCTTTCCCGGCGGCACGCAATTGCCGGTTGATTTTTTCTGAACGGAGAAGGCGTGGAAACGGACGCAGATATCTGCTAACCTATAGATACAGCATTCGGGAAAGTGAGGAAAGCATTCATGACATTCGGTGAGATCTTACAGTCGCTGCGCCGCGGCGCCAAAATGACGCAGGAGGAGCTGGCGGAGCTGCTCTTTCTTTCTCCGCAGGCGGTCAGCCGCTGGGAAACGGGGGCTTCCATGCCGGATATTTCGCTGCTGCCGTCCCTTGCCCGCATTTTTCACGTGACTGCCGATTATCTTCTCGGACTCGACGCGGAAGAGGACAGCGAACAGCTCGAGCGGTATCTGGAGGAGGCGCGGCAGGTGGGAAACAACGCGCAGCCGTGTCGGCGTACCGCGATCCTCCGGGAAGCCTTGCGGCAGTTTCCGGGTTCATACAGGGTCATGGAGCGGCTCGCGGACGCGCTGGTGTGCGAATACTCCCGCCGCGACGTCCGGGATTACGGGGAGGTTTTCCAGCTGTGCCGCCGTATCCTTGCGGAATGCACCGACAGCGAGCTCCGCAGCAAAGCGCTCAGAACGATGGGCGTCGCCTGCGGATATGCCGGAGAGACACAGGAGATGCACAGAATCGCGCAGCAGATGATGCCGATGGAGTTTTCCCGGGAGGTGTTTCTCTTGTGGCACATGCAGGGAGACGCGGGACTGGCGCAGCGGCAGGCGTTTTTGTCGGAGCTGGTCACGTATCTCGTTGAGACGATCGGACTGCTTGCCGCGCAGACACACGACAGCGGCGGTTATGTCTATCCGCGTGAGGAGCGCATGCAGCTCTGGCAGCAGGAGGTCGCGCTGATCGAGCTGCTCTTTCCCGACGGGGATTATCATATATTCGCGCAGGAGGCGGAGCAGGCGTGCGGCTTTCTGGCAAGTGCGTATCTGCGGGCGGGCGACAGGGAAAACGGGGTTTTCTGGCTGCGGCGCGGGGCGGACTTTGCTTTCCATTTTGATACGTACGCGCCGGGGGAGACGCACACCTCTCCCGCTCTGCGCGGGTATTGCAGTGGCGGATGGATCCGGGAAAACGGGATGAGTCACAGCGCATATCTGGTGGACTATCTGACGGGCGACCCGGAAACAGAAGAAATCCGTCAGGAGCCAAAGGTGCAGGAGATCCTGCGTCGTGCAAAAGAAATCGCGCAGAAGCCGTCTTGATCCGCTTCGGCGGATGAATGCGCGGCGGCTCTTACGGCGGGACAGAACAAAAGAACACCGCGGACGATGTCTGCGGTGTTCTTTTCGTGAAAGTATACGGTCACTTCCGGCTCCGCTTTCCAAGCCTGCTTTTGTCAGCCCTTTCCCTTGGTGTGTCCGCCGTCGGGCGGAGCTGCGCCGAATCCACCGTCGGGCGGAGCTGCGCCGAATCCACCGTCGGGCGGAACTGAGCCAAAGCCGCCGGGAGCGTTCCCGCCCGGCGCCTCGCCGGCAGGCGGATTCATATCGAAGCCGCCACGCGAGGGAGCGGTGCCGCCGCGTCCGCCGCCGAAGCCGCCGCCCGAGCCGTAAATCAGCGAGGTCATGGTGATTTCGGCAAGCGTCTGCTCCACGGTGATCTCCGCGTTTTCGGCGTAGCCGAAGCTGTCCGCTCCGCTGACTTTACCGGTGACGAGCGTGTATGTGCCGTCGGCGGTAATGGCAGGAGCGCTGATTACCACGCTGGAGAACTGTTTTTCCGGCGAGAAGGAAACGATGGCGCGTCCGTCCGTGCCGCACAGGGCGACGGTCGTGTTGGCAGGCTGCGTCGTCACGGTGCACATGATCGCGCCCTGCGTGCCGCCGTTCAGATTCTGCGCCATGCCGGAGGATCCGCAGGCGATAAGCACGCCGCCGGTGATAGAGCCGGAGCTGTCATAATCCAGCGCGCCGTTGCCGCTGGAGGTCGGACCGCTGACGAGTGTGACGCCGCCCGTGATGGTAAGCGTTCCGTTGGAGTCGATGCCGTCTCCCTCCGCATTGACGACGGTACGTCCGCCCGAGATGGTGAGACGCGCCGTGCCGCTGCCTGACGCGTTCAGTCCGTCGTCCGACGAGGTCAGCACAATATCGCCGCCGGAGATCGTGATGTCCGCCGCCTCCAGCCCTTCATAGCTTTTGAGAATGCGGATGGTGCCTCCGCTGATGAGCAGCGCGCTGTCCGCGTGGATGCCGTCGTCGCCTGTGGCGATGGAGAGCTCCCCACCGCTGACGCGGATGTCCCCGCCGGCATGCACGGCGTCGTCCGCGCAGTCGAGAGTGCATGTACCGCCGGTGATGAGAAGCGCGGCGGTGCATTTCAGTCCCTTGCTGCTGGGTGTATCCGACGCCGTCTGCGTGCTCCCGCCGAAGAAGCCGAAGAAGCCGCCGAAGCGTCCGTCCTCCTTTCCGGTGGACGCAGGCGCGTTCGCGCTGCCGCCGCCGGTGCGGATGTCCAGCGTGCCGCCGTCCAGCCGGAGAAGCGTCTCCGCCTGGATTCCGTCCGTCTGGGCGTCGATTTTGATGACCCCGCCCGAGATCCAGACAAAGCCGCGCGACGCATCCTCCGTATTGGTGGAGCGGATGCCGTTTGTCTGGGCGGTGATATCCAGCGTACCGCCGGTGATTCTGACGCTGTCCTTGCCGTCGAGTCCGGTGGAAGCGGCGGTGACACAGATGGCGCCGCCGGTGATGACGAGATCATCCTTGGAGACGATGCCGTGCTTGTAGTTTCCTGTCACCGTCAGGGAACCGCTTCCGTTGATCGTCAGATCCGCTTTGGAGAAGATGGCGGCGTCCACGCTGCTTCCCGCCGCTTCCTGCACGTAGGACGCGGCGTCGGCGAGCGAGTTCTGCGAGTCCTGCGCCAGCGTCAGGAATACCTTGTCCGCTCCGGCGATGACGAGAGGGGAGCCGGTGCGGCTCTGCAGCGTCAGTCCGTCGAGCACGAGCTGGACCTTTTCGTCAGCGGGTGCGTCGATCAGAATGCTGCCGTCTGTGCATGCGCCGCGCAGCAGATACGTTCCCGCCGCTGTGACGGTCACTGCCGTTTTGGACGCTGACGCGCCCGTGCCGGTGACGGTGACGCCTGTCTCCGTGAATACGATTTCCGCGTCCGCCTTCTCCCAGGAGGCGTCGCTGTCTCTCTGGGATACCGTGAGGTCAAAGCTTCCCACGGAGACGGCGGCGGTATTCTCTATCGCTGTCCCCGCATTGCCGGAGGAGCTGCCCGCCGTGTCGCTTCCGAAGGAAGGAGGGGCGGCGGAGTCCGTGCCGGAGCCGTCCTGCGTGCCGCCCGATAAAGGGGCAGAGCAGCCTCCGAGCCACAAAAGCGAGAGCAGAAGCGCGAGCGCCCGGAGCCTTTTGGAATTCTGGTATTTCATCATATTTACAGTTCCTCCGTATGCTGCGCCGCGGTGCAGACGGAAATTTCCAGATTTCCGTTGCGGCAGCGAAGCGCGTCGATCAGTTCTTTTTCTTCATCCGGATTTTTGAGCGTCAGGGCGTAGTGCAGCCGGTAGAGACTGCCCATATTGGTCGTTTTCGAGGACAGAAGACGCACAGATGAGGCGTATTTCTCAAAAAGATCGTCAAAGGCGTGCGTGTAGTTCAGGGATTCCGGGACGGTGATGCGCAGCTCGCGTTCATCCCGCGCTCCGCTGAACAGCACCGCGAACAGAACGAGTACCAGACACAGAATCAGCGTGAAGAGCACGGCGATCCCGAGGTAGCCGACGGCACAGGCGAGCCCCGCAGCCATGGCAAGGAAGATGCCCGTGATTTCTCTGCCGTTTCCGGGCGCGGAGCGGAAGCGGATCAGGCTGAATGCGCCCGCCACCGCAATGCCGGTGCCGATGCTGCCGTTCACCAGCATGATGATGGTCTGTACGATCGGCGGCAGCAGCAGCAGCGTCAGAAGAAAGCTGCGGGAAGAGCCGCTGCGGAAGCCGGCGGCTGCTGCGACCAGCGCGCCGAGGAGGAGGGAGACGGCGGTGCAGAGCAGATAATCCGTGATAGTGAAGGTGCCGCTGAACAGCGGCTGAAAAAGCGATTCAAGCATGAAGTGCCTCCTGAATATCCGAATTCTCCGCCGGGGCGGAGGCGGTTTCGTATTTTGTGTATGCGGTCCCGTATTTGGAAAAGGACGACGGGTACAGGCGCAGCCCGTCCAGCGCGCCGGCAAGCCACAGCGGCATGGCGCCGGGAGATTTGATCTCCATGATGCACATTCCGGGAGCAAGGACGGGGCGTCCGTGCGCGCCGCGTTCCAGACGAAGCTCGTCGTCCCGGAAGAGAACGGAGCGGTCGAAGGTGACGCGCAGTCCGTCGTCCATTCGCCCCGCATAGGCGTCGCGCTCGTAGAAGATGCAGGCGGCGGGCGCGATCCCCTCGTTCTGCCGGATCATATAGGCGATCTCGGAGAGGATCTGGGAGGAGAACGGCGGAATGCCGTTCTCCAGAAAGCGGTATGCCTGCGCCAGCGTCATCTGCTCGCGCCGCTTGTAGACGATGCCGCGGTACTTCTTTTTCAGCTCCACAAATACCGGAGAGGAGAGCGCCGGCGTTCCGTAGGCGCGCAGACGCAGCTTCTCCTTGTAGCAGTCCGCATCGATGGAGCGGCGGATCACCCGCCGGTCCGGCGTATCCATATACAGACTGCTCACCTCCGAATGCGGGAAAACGTCGCCGACAAGTCTTCCCGCCGCCGCTTCCAGAAGCGCGGCGCGGTCGCTTTCGGTGAGAAGGTATTTTTTCTCTGTCCGTTCAAATATCATGCCGTTCTGCGCCATCGCATATCCCCCGCTTTCCTGTTTTCTGTGCTCAGTATACTGCCCTTTCCTTAAAAAAAGCTGAATCGGAAGCTGAACGTTCTGTGAAGATTGTGAAGAACGGCGCGCGTCTGTTGCCTTCCGGAAATGAAAAAACCGCCCACGGGCGGTTTTTTCATTTATGGAAATCGTCTGTACCGACGGCAAAGCGGGAAGCGGAGCTCAGCGGCCTTTTTGCTCCGGCCTTTTCTGTTCGCTGCCGGATGGCTTTGCCGGCTTTTTCAGGGAAAAGATCCCGAACAGATGGAAGTTCTGCAGTCCGAGCCAGTAGAAGAACCAGGAGAACAGGATGGCAGGGAGGGGGATAGCAAGCAGAATGTAGCGGCTTCCCGGCGCGATATACTGGATGATGCCGAGATACATCGCCTGCCAGAAGCGCGCGATGGCATTCACGACGGCGCAGATATTGCCCGCCCATTCCAGCTGGAACGGACCGTCCTTGGCTGCCAGAAAATAGGTTACGGACGCGACGACGCCCAGAAGAAGGTTCGGAAAGCCGGCGGCAAGTCCAAGCCACAGTCCCGTTTTGGAGTTATAGCGTTCCCGCCCGGCATCCACGCGGATGCGGCTCTTGGCGCCTTCCTCCCAGATGACCGTATAGTTCAGAAAGAGCAGAAAAAGCACGGAGAAAATGCTCGTGCATAAGAATATGACCTGACTTGAGGAGGCGGCCAGCGCGAGCATGAGAGCGAAGAACGCTGCTCCGAACTGATTGGAGTAGAGTTTTGTGATCACGCGCGAATGGTCGCGGAAAAAATTCAGCATGCAAAAAATGTGCGTCCGCCCGGCAGACGCAATCCTTCCGTTTCAGAATGGACAACCGTCCCGCGAAGGGACGGCATATGGACGGCATACCTATATTGTATAGAATCCGGCGCACCAATACAAGCGCGAAAAAGTAAAATTTACAAACTATCCATGAAAATGATAAGAATCGTTGTATAATGAAGACAGTAAAAAAGCCGGGAGGATTTATGTC
Organism: Eubacteriales bacterium; assembly: GCA_051867895.1. GTDB lineage: Bacteria > Bacillota > Clostridia > Oscillospirales > CAG-272 > SIG701. Next base: position 100,856 of record JBJDZH010000023.1, on the reverse strand, counting down.
AAACGATCTTCGTGCCTATCCGCCGCTTGTGCGGGAATTCGCCGCGTACAAGCTGTCCATTCAGGGGTGCTCCCCGAAAACCGTGGAGGAGTATCTGATCGATCTGCGCACCTTCTGCCGTTATCTTGTCCTGAAGCGCAGGGGAGAGGAGACGGCGCCGGAGGCGATGGAACAGGCGAACATCTCCGAGCTGGACCTCTCGTTTTTCGGAAGCGTCACCACGCTGGATATCTACGAGTTTCTCTATTACGCCGGCAGCGAGCGCGAAAATGAAAACAGCGCGAAATCCCGCAAGCTGTCCGCCATCAAGATGTTCTATAAATACCTGACCGTGAAGCGCGGCATTCTGGAGACGAATCCCGCTGCGAACATCGAGTCGCCGAAAACCAAGCGGCAGCTTCCGAAGTATCTCAGCGTGGAGGAGAGCGTCGCTTTGCTCACCGCCGTACAGAACGATACGGACTCCGCTACGAGAGAGAGAGATTACGCGATCCTGACGCTGTTTCTGAACTGCGGCATGCGTCTGTCCGAGCTTGTCGGCATCAGCTTCGGCGATATGGATCCCGCGCTGCGCTCGCTGCGCGTTCTCGGCAAGGGAGCGAAGGAGCGCGTCATTTATCTGAACGACGCCTGCCGCAGCGCGCTGGAGGCGTATCTGCCGCAGCGGCAGACGCAGAAGGCGAAGGCGGGACACGAGCAGGCGCTGTTTCTGAGCGGGCAGGGCAGACGTATCAGCCAGAAAACGGTGCAGTGGATGGTGCAGAAGTACCTCGGCGCGGCGGGGCTCGGCTATAAGCATTATTCCACGCACAAGCTGCGCCATACCGCCGCGACGCTCATGTATCAGACCGGCGAGGTCGATATCCGCGTCCTCAAGGATATTCTCGGGCATGAGCAGCTGACCACCACGCAGATCTATACCCATGTGAGCGACAAGAGCATGGAGACGGCGGTCGCAAAAAATCCGCTTGCCGGCGTGTCGATCCCGCGGGCGGAAAAGAAGCTGTCCGATGTGCCGGACGGCGGGGACGGAGACGACGCATAAGCGCGTTCCGCGCGCCCTGTCCCCGAATAGGAACGCCGCGCTGTTTGCCTGACAGGCAAACAGCGCGGCGCGTATGTATATGAACAGGATATGCGGCGCGTCCGGCGATCCATAAAGGAGCAGACGGCGGCGGAATACGGCGGTGTTCATAAAACAGTTCATCCTCAGGACGCACTACTCTTAATAGAGAGTATAGAAGTGCGCCCTTTAGTTCCTAAAGGGTTTTGCGACAGCCCGACAAACTGGAATTTATTTTGGCAGATCATCCTCCGCTTTGAAATTCACATTGCTGCCATCAATCGAGATTGTGAGTGTGTAGTTATAGATTGTACCATCATCTGTTTCCAGCTTAAATGTTACCGCCCCATCTCCAAGATACGTAAAATCAGGTTCAGCAGGCATTTTTGCATATGTGCCACACTGTTGAAAGTATCCATCTGCATCAAAGAATGCAACATTGCTTGTTTCCTTCTCATCGTTCCAGAAGAGTACAGCACCAATGCGGTCATTGGCATGGTCAGGAATTAATACACAGTCTATGTATTCCCAATCTGTTTCTTTTACTTGAGAGAACATAGATGTGATATCTTGTTCAGACCAGTTCTTTTCCTCGTTCAGATTACTGGTATCTGCATTCTGAATGGGATTGCTGACAGGATCTGATGTTTTCGGCACAGCATCTTTACTGCCGCAGCTGGACATTTCTAAAATACAAACTATCATCAAAATGAAAACCAATACTCGTTTCATATGGATACCTCTTCAAACTGGAATTTTTCTCGCTCTTTCGCTAAATAAAGTATATCAGAATGATGTGAAAAATTCTACCATCTGCACAAGAAACGCCCGAACATTTTGCGTCCGGGCGTTTTCTGTATCAATCATAAAACAGCTCAGATTTCACAATCGCTTCGGCCTGTGCCTTGCAAGCGTTCCTCTGCCGTACCCATTCCATCTGGTTTTCGGCTTTCAGCTGTTCGGTCACGCCGTTGCGCTTCGCCAGCTCCGGCACAATCAGCTCCATGCGGCTTCGTGTCGCTTCGTCAATCTCGGCGCAATGCTGTCTTACGCACACACAGCTATACGGCGGCGCTTTTTTCAGCAAAATTTTGCCGCATGAGGCGGTTTCTGCCGGCGGCGGGACGCGGCGCGCGGTTCCGCTTACCGCATCGCTCCGTCGGGACCGGTTTCCGTGGCAAGCTGCACGTTCCCGCCCGAAAAATGTAGCTGCTTTGCCGCGTGCGCGCAGATGACTTTTGCCTGCAGCTCCCTTCCGGCGTCCTTCCAGTGATACACGTCCGCCATGTGTTCCTCTTTGTCCAGCGCGTCCAGCGGCGTGTACAGATCGATCACCGGCAGATCCAGCTCCTCCGCCAGTGCGCGGGTGAAAGCGTTCAGCTCCCGCACGACCGCATCCTTCGCGGGATCCTTCAGCGGCGTACACAGCGTCAGCGACAGCTTTGCCTCCGGGCATTTCGCACGGATAAATTCCGCCGCCGCGCGGTAGGCTGCTTCCCATTCGCTTCGCTCCGTGCTGAGACTGTGCAGACCGTTGTTGAAGCTGACCAGATCATACCGTCCATCGTCGAGCAGAAAATCCAGCTCGTGGAAGTACGCGGGATCCGTGACGCAGCGGGAGCTTGCCCAGTAGGTGATGTTGGCGTGCTCCGCCAGCATCTCGCGTACTCTGGCGTGGTAGCCATTGCAGATGGAATCGCCGATGAGCAGCAGCCGCGGCGCGGCTGTATCCCGTTCGTTGAAGGCGTAGCGGATGGACCACTCGATGTTTTCCCGCCTGCGGGAGGTGGCAGCCGGCTGAAAATCGCGATAGTTTACCATGGAGATTCTCCTTGTATGAAAAATTGTCGGAAACAGAATCAGGCTGCGGACATGCAGCCACCGCGAGGGGGATCCTGCTGCGGCGGAAACGGAGCACGGATACGCCCGGCGCATCCTCTGAGAGCCTCGCCGGCGCTTCTGTGCCCGCTTTTATTCCGGTGAGTTTTCTGTAGTGCCTGTATCCGCAGCCGGTGCGTTCGCCGCAGCGAGCAGAGTCTCCCGGTCGTTGGGCAGCCGCCCCTCGATAACGTCCTGCGTCAGGCGGGAGAGCAGTTGTCCGAGCGCGGGACCCGGACGGACGCCCGCCCGGAGCAGATCGCTGCCGCTTACGGCGAGCGTCGACGTATCCCGGCACACGCCGGGACGGAACAGCGCCGCCGTTTCCGCCTCCGCCGCAGCGAGCGTCCGATCGTCCGGCGTCAGCGCGCGCCGGAAAGCGAAGTATTCCGCGGCGCCGTCCTGCCCGAACGCAGAGGCGATGCGGCAGAGCGCCGCGTGCGAATCGAGCGGAGCCGCGCGGTGTTCGCACAGGCGCAGCACCCGTTCCGCCGCCGCGCGGCCGAACGCCATGCGCAGAAGTCGCACGCGCGCCTCCTGTTCCGGCAAGGGAAGGCACAGAATGGCGAGCCGCAGCGTACCGCTGGATGTGCGCGCGGCGGCTTCGGCTGCCTCCACCGGGCGGCAGCCGGGCAGAAGCCGCTGGAAGATGTCCCCGAACTGCGTCAGACAATCACAGCAGCCGTCGCCTGCGAGGATGCCGGACAGCTCTGCCCCGAGCCGTTCCGGAGCGATGCAGTCGAGCAGAGCCGCCAGGGCGTGCATCGCCCCGGCGGTCTTTTCCTCGATTCGGAAACCGAAGCGCGAAGCAAAGCGAAGCGCGCGCAGAATGCGGAGCGCGTCCTCGCTGAAACGCACCTCAGGCGCGCCGACGCAGCGGATGACGCCCGCGGCGAGGTCGCTTCTGCCGCCGAACGGATCGAGCAGAACCTCCCTGCGTCCTGCGAGGGAAGGCGACGCTGCCATGGCGTTGATGGTGAAGTCCCGGCGCGCGAGATCCTCAACGGCGGAGGAGACGAACGTCACCGCGTCGGGGCGGCGATGGTCGGTATAGGCGCCGTCCCGGCGGAACGTCGTGACCTCGCAGCTTTCCCCGGGCGTGCCGCAGGAGACGGTCACTGTGCCGTGGCGCAGTCCTGTGCCCGTATATACGCGGAACGGCGCGCCGTAGAAGATGGAGACAGCCGCCTCCGCCGGCGCCGACGACGCGATATCCCAGTCGTGCGGTTCCCGACCGAGCAGCGAATCGCGCACGCAGCCGCCGACCGCATATGCTTCGTACCCGCTTTCCCACAGCCGTGCGAGGATCAGCTGGACATAATCGGGGAATTTCATCCTCTGCGCGTCCGGCGAGGGACGCTTTTTTTCGGGTTGGTCATCGGATTCTCCTTTTCGTCAGTGTGTGAGCTGCGCGAGGGCGGCGTTCCGGTATTCGCGCGGGGAGACGCCGCATAGCCTGCTGAACACGCGGTTGAAGGTGCGCTGGTTGTCGAAGCCGCAGCTGAACGCGGCTTCCGTGATGCTCATCGGTGTGTACGCCAGCAGGTACTTGGCTCTGGAAACGCGCAGGAAGCTGACGTATTTCAGGAAGCTGGTCCCCATCTCGGCGGAGAACAGGTGCGAGATGTGGTATTTGCTGATGTGGATGTCCTGACTCATCCGCTCGAGCGTGAGATGTTCGGTGTAGTGATTCATGCAGTACTGCAAAATCAGGCAGATGCTTTTCTGCACGGGCGGCTCCGATTCCCGCAGCGTCACATGTTCCAGTGCAAGCGTGCAGAGCGCGAGCGTCAGAGCGCGGCATGCCTGATCCGCGTACAGAGAGGCGCTGTCCTGCATGCGGTGCGCGGAGGAGAAGAGTGCGGAAAACTCCTTTCCTCCGTCCGGAAAGGTGAATACCGGCTCCGAGGGCACCCGGCTCAAAAGCAGGCAGCTGAGATCCGGGCAGTAATCGGGCGTAAAGTTCATCAGCAGCGTTTCGCAGCCGCTCTCCTTTGTGAAGCCGTGGATCTGGTTGGGAAACAGGATGCACGCCTCGCCCGCCCCCATGCTTTGGTTTTGCAGCTCCGTGTGCAGCGTCAGTGAGCCCTTCTGCACCAGCACGATCTCCGCATGCAGATGCATGTGCAGCGGATAGTGCGCCACCTCCACTGTGCTGTAGTAAACCGGACCGGGCAGAAACATGTACGGATAGGACATCTCATTCTCCGTATGCGCTTGTGCGCAAGAATTATACTGTCCCGCGCTGAAATCCGCAAGAACTGACTGTAAAATCCATTTTGCATCTGCTATAATCTTGGCAGATGCAGCGCTTGCGGCGAAGTGTGCGGGGAGAACTACATGGCTATATCGTAGCACACGCCGCTCCGTATGTCAAGCGGAAGCTGCGGTTTGCATTTGGGAGGATAAATTATGGAAAAGAAACTTTCGACCGGCGTGATCGGACTCAGCATGGGGAAAATTCACGCCAAGGCGGTTGCGGACACTGCCGCTGCGTCCCTGGACTGGATATGCGATATCGACGCGGAGCTGACCGCCCGTACGGCGGAGGAGCTGCACGTTCCCCATACCTGCACCGATTACCGCGAAATGCTCGCCGATCCGTCGCTGGACGCCGTGATTATCGCTTCGCCGGATCAGCTGCACCGCGAAATGATCGAGAACGCCCTCGCTGCCGGCAAGCATATCCTGTGCGAGAAGCCGCTGGCGCTGACGCGCGCGGATATCGAGGCGATCGTCGCCGCCGTGCGGGCAAGCGACCGGAAATTCATGGTCGGACAGATCTGCCGCTATACGCCGGGCTTTTATGAGGCGAAAAAGCGGATCGACGCGGGCGAGATCGGGGAACTGACCTTCGTCGAGTCGGAGTATGCGCACGACTATACGCATATCCTGACCGGCGTGCACTCGTGGCGGTGCGATCCGCTCCGCAACGGCGTTGTCGGAGGCGGCTGCCACGCCGTCGATCTGCTGCGCTGGATCGCGGGGGATCCACAGCTTGTCACGGCGTACGGCACGCATAAGACGTTCGCCGGGCTGACCCCCTATGACGATACGCACGTCGCCATCATGACTCTGCCGAACGGCGTGATCGGCAAGGTGTTCGTATCCATCAGCTGCCGCCGCGACTATACGATGCGCTCCGTGTTTTACGGGACGAAGGGAACGATCATCACCGATAATACGAGCGATCATATGACCGTCTTTCATCTGAATGCGGACGGATGCAGCTCCTCGCCGGAGATCGTTCCGCTTGAGATCAAGAATCACAACGCTTTCGGTGAGTTTGCGGAATTCTGCGACTGCATCATGAACGACCGCCCGGTCCGCACCACCGTCGAGGAGGGCGCCAACACCATCGCCGCCTGCCTTGCCATCGTTGCGTCAGCAAATACGAAAAAGCCGGTCGTGCCGGAGTATTTCGCCTGAGTATCTGTCTGCTTTTTCCCGCCTTCTGCTTTCAGACAGCTTTTCACTGTGCGTGTCAATTCTTATGGATTTGCTTTGTTGCCTGCTGCTTTCAATAAATACATAAAATGCAAGGGAGAACAACCATGAAAAGAATCCTGACTGTGCTGCTTGCCATTCTGATTGTGCTGCCGTCTGCCGCGGGGTGCGAAGCCGAACGTCTCCCCGAGGATACCTCCGCAGCACAACCGGTCACGCAAACACCCGTATCTGACTCCGGGACTACGGCGCTTTTGCGGGAAAACACGCCGGACGGACTTCCGGACGACCTGAACTTTAACGGCGAAACCGTTGTTTTTACGGCCCGCAATGCATACAACAAGTATGTCGAGGGAGAGGATGCGGGGGATATCATATGGTCGTCTGTCCATGATGCAAATCTTGCAGTGGATGAGCGGCTGAACATCAAGCGTGAGATTGTGTGGGGAGATTCTTCCTCCAAAGAATTTGCAGCGCAGACTGCCAACGCGATACTTGCCAGTACCTGTGAAAATGATATAATCGAGATCGATCAGTATTACGGCACTTCCTACGCGGTAAAGCATATATACGCCAATCTGAAGAATACAAAATATATCGATTTTGCGCAGCCATGGTGGTATAACGATTATATGGAGCATCTGACAGTCGGCAACGACGCGCTGTATTTCCTCGGCGGAGATATCGCGCCGCTGATCCTCGCATGGGCGAGCTGCACGTTCATCAATCAGGAGCTGTATCGTGATCATTTCGGCAGTCCGGAAGAGATGTATGCGCTTGTCGACGAGGGAAAATGGACGGTGGACAAGATGCGGGAGATGTGTCAGACAGTCTATCAGGATCTGGATTCTGACAATCAGAACAGCAAGGAGGATGTGCTCGGCTTCGCTGCCTCAAAAGGACAGTCCGCCGTGTTTGCTTCTCTTTGTGCGGGCGCCGAATTCTCTCGCCGTGAAGAGGACGGACGTTATACGATCACGGCGAACTCTGAGGAGAATATACGCGTTTTTGAGAAGATATTCCAGTTGTACAACGAAACGCCCGGCGTATATCTCTACGACTATTCTGCATCTCCCAGCATGAATAAGGACGTGTTTGCTGAAGGCAGAGCTCTGTTTATGAATGAATACTTCATGTATGCATGGGATCCGGTGATCCGCGAAATGGAGGACGGCTTCGGCGTGATTCCCCGTCCCAAGATGGACGAGGAGCAGAAAGAGTACCGGACAGCGATGCAGGACAGCATGTATCTCTTTACTGTCCCGCGCACACTGCCGGGTGAAAGAATGGACATGATTTCCGCGGTTCTGGAGGCGCAGTGCGCGGAGAACTACCGCCGCGTATTCCCTGCGATGTTTGAGACGGCGCTGAAGATAAAATACAACCGGGATGAGCAGAACGGCGCGACTGCGGCACGTATGATCGACCTGATCTACGAGAATATGATCTCCGATTTTGCCGTTGTGTTTGACAACTCTCTGGCGAATATCTCCAATACGGTCGGGACCATGATCCAGAACGGACAGAACAGCTTCGCCTCTGCCTACGCGCGGCTCGCGCCGGCAGCGTCAAAGGGACTGAAAAAGATCGAGGATGCGTTCCTGAAAACGCCCGATACCTGATACTCCCAGGGAACTAAAAAACCGGTGCGGTTTGCAAAAACCGCACCGGTTTTTCTTTCGTGTGCATGCCGCCGGACGATTCGGCGTCCGCGCGCTCCGTCAGGGACGGCGGGACAGTTCTGCGCCCTCCAGCGTCAGAAGACGGCGTTTTCGGTCGATACCGCCTGCGTAGCCGGTCAGAGCGCCGCCCGCGCCGACGACCCGGTGGCAGGGGACGATCAGGGAGACGGGATTGTGCGCGACCGCGCCGCCGACCGCCCGCGCGGAGGCGGTGGGCATCGCCCCACGCCGCGCAAGTTCGGCGGCAAGCTGACCGTAGGTCCTCGTCTGCCCGCGCGGGATTTCCATAAGAAGCTGCCATACCGCGCGGCGGAAGGGCGAACCGGAAAGCAAAAGCGGCGGCGTGAAGCCGGGCGCTTCCCCGGCAAAATATGCGTCGAGCCACTGCCGCGCGAGGGCGAAGACCGGCAGCTCTCCATATGCGTATTGCCCGGACAGCGTTTCCCTGTCATGCCGCTGCCCGTCAAACCACAGTCCGGTCAGCGCGCCGCCGCTGCCGGCAAGGGTGATCTCGCCGAGAGGGGACGCGCAGGAACAGATGAATTCCATAGTATGCCTCGCTTCCGTGCAAAAGCCCCTTTTGCTGCCTTTCTGCCATACGGAGCGCCGCAGTCAGCCGTTGTGCGATTCCGTTCCGGTATAGGCGCAGATCAGATCAAAGGTGTTTTGGACGCCGTCGACGTGAGAGCGTTCGTAGCCGTGCGACGCGTACACGCCCGCGCCGATCAGGGCGTCGCGGACATCATAGGTGCGCACCGCCGCCGAGCAGTCCGAGGAATAAAACGGATATACGTCCACGGCATACCGCAGTCCGCGCTCCTTGGCGCATTCGATCAGGCGGCATGTCATGTCGTAATCGTACGGTCCACTGGAATCCTTTGCGCAGATGGATACGTCCCGCTCCGTGCAGGACAGCCCTTCTCCGACGCAGCCCATGTCGACGCCGAGCATTTCGGTTACGCCCTCGGGCATCGTGCCGGACGCGCCGTGCCCCAGCTCCTCGTATACGGTCAGATGCAGCCAGAGCTGCCGCTTCGGCGTGATGCCTTCCGTCCGCAGATGATGCGCAAAGCCCAGAAGAACGGCGGCGCTCAGCTTGTCGTCCAGAAAACGGCTCTTGATGTAGCCGCTTTCCGTGATGACTGTGCGCGCGTCGGCACAGACAAAGCAGCCGGTATCGACGCCGAGCGCGCGCACATCGTCGGCGCTTTCCGCATCGCAGTCGAGTACGCATTCTACCGTGTCGAAGGAACGCGCAGTGGAGGAATAGGCGCCGTTGACATGGATCGACGCGTTGACAAGCTGGATCGTACCCTCCAGGACGTTTCCGTCCCGCGTGTACACGCGGACGCACTCTGTCTCCGCGTTGTTGGCGTTGAAGCCGCCGACCGGCGTCAGTTTCAGCCGTCCGTTCGGCTTTACCTGCGCGACCATCGCGCCAAGCGTATCGATATGTGCGGAGAGCAGCAGCCCGTTTTCCGCATCCTCCCCGCCGAGGCAGCAGAGAACGCCTCCTTTTTTGGTCAGAGACGGCGTGTAGCCGTCCTCGCGCAGGCGTTCCATGGCGTATTCCGCTGCCCGTGCGGTAAAGCCGGAGGGGCTGTCCTGTGCGAGGATCCCCCGCAGGACGCCGAGGGTGTATTCCTTGATTTCTTCTTTCACTGTCAGTGCTTCCTTTCGTTTCCGCCGTCCGCTTTTGCGGCACGCCGTCTGGATCCGCCGGCGCTGTCCCGCCGGCTTCTGCATTTATTATACCGCATTCGCGGCGCACGGTCAATTCACGACGGAAAATTTCCCCGCCTCCTTGCAAAATCCGGCGTCAGGCTTTATAATGTTATATAATCCGCTGCAGAGAAAGGAGACGGCATGCCTCTTCACCCGATTCCGCCTGTATGGGATGCGGCGTGCCGCGTCCTGATCCTCGGCAGCTTCCCGTCCGTCCGTTCCCGGGAGAGCGGCTTTTTTTACGGGCATCCGCGCAACCGCTTCTGGCGCGTGCTCGCCGCGGTGTACGGCGCGCCGGAGCCGGTGTCCGTCGGGGAGAAAACCGCGTTTCTGCTCTCGCGCCATATCGCGCTGTGGGATGTGATCGCCTCCTGCGATATCACGGGCAGCGCGGACGGCAGCATCCGGAACGTAACGCCCAACGACCTCGCGCCGCTCTTTTCCGGCGCGCCGATCCGGCATGTTTTCACGAACGGCTCCGCGGCGTCGTCGCTTTACAGGAAATACATGGTTCCGGCGGGCGCCGCCCCGGCGGAGCCGCTTCCGTCCACCAGTCCTGCAAACGCCGCGTGGTCTTTTGCGCGGCTGTGCGAGGCGTGGGCGGTCGTGCGGCGGGCGGAAGAAGGGAGCCTTGACAATGCCTGACTTTACAGAAATACTGCCCTCCCGGCAGCTGAACGGACTGTATATCGCGCTCGATATCGCGTTTCTCCTCCTTTTTGCCGCCACGCTTTTCTGGAAAAAGCGATGGCAGACGCTGCTCTGGGGGCTTGCCGGGGGATTTCTTTATTTTGCCGTCGATTACGGGATCTTTTATCATCTTCTCGGCACGCGTTCCGTGAGCGGCGCGGATCCGGCGCTGTTTCTCTTCTGGCTCAGCATGAGCTACGGGCTGACGAACTTCGCGTGGATCTGGCTCGCGCTCTCCCGCGACGAGCATCTGACGGAATGGACCGTCATGATTATGACGGCATGGCTGGGCAACGCATGGATCTCGCAGACCTTCGGCGGAGCGCCGACGATCGCGATCAGCCGCGGGACGGCAGCCTATCATGGCTTTATGGGCGCGATGCTGCTCTTCGGCTACATGCTGCTCGTCCTTCATAATCTCGGCTGCGCACCGGAGAGGAGGTATCCGATCCTGCGGATCCTTCTCATCGGCGTCTCCGTGCAGTTTGGGTGGGAGTTTGCTCTGCTCGTGACCGGAATCCGCCCGGCGGGGCTTGGCGTGCTGATCGTCAATTCGCTTCTGGAGACGAACATGGGGCTGCCGTATATATATCTGATTTTCCGTGCCGTGCGCAGCCGCCTGGATGAACAGCTGCGCCGGCTCCCGGCAAATACAACAAAGGAGACAAACGTATGATGGATGCAACCGCGCTGGCGTATGTCAACATGTATGGCGTCCTCGGCGCGCTGGAGAATCTGTGCGCGCTGGACGGGGACGCACGCGCCGTGCTGCAATCGCTGAAAAAACCGATCGCCGTCTGCTTCGACGTCAAGGACGGTCCCTGCCGCACCTTCCGCTTTCAGAAGGACGGCTGTACGATCACCGAGGGAGACGGCGGCTGCACATCGAAGATGACGTTTTCCTCGCCGGAAAAGTTCAACACCATGATCTCCGATGCCCGCCCCGGCGTGCCGGTGAAGGGGATCGTGCCGCTGCTCGTCTTTCTGAGCGGACCGTTTACGGCGCTGACGAACCGGCTGAGCGCCGTTCTGCGCCCGGCGGAGGACGCTCTCTCCGACCGTGCGTTTTTTGAAGAGAACACGATCCTGACGCTGTACGTCATCGCTGGCGCCATCTCCGCGCTCGCCAATCACGACCCGATCTCGCGCATCTCCGCCGGATATACGCCGGACGGCGACGTGCTCATGGGCATCCGCAACGGCGTGCAGGTGACCGTCTCCGTGCGCGATCACATCTTCACTACGCACAAGGCGCCCTGCGCGCATCCGCGCGCCGTGATGGAGTTCGCCGACATCGAGCTGGCGAACGGACTGTTTAACGGAAAGGTTTCCACCATCAACGAGATGTGCCGCGGCAGGATCCGCCTCGCCGGCATGCTTTCCATGGTGGACAATATCAACCGGATCCTCGACCGCGTCGCGGTCTATCTTGCCTGAGGGAGGGAGCACCATGTCAAAGTTTCCGGAGTATTCGCATACACACAGCCGCGCGTGGTTTGACCGAGCGCTGCGCGTCATCCCGTCAGGCGTATACGGGCATCTCGGACCGTCGGAGGGACTGTTTCTGCCGCTGGAGAAGTGGCCGCTTCTCTCCTCACGTGCGGAGGGAACGTATTTCTGGGATATGGATGGCAACCGTTACCTTGATTTCATGTGCGCCTACGGTCCGAACGTGCTCGGCTACGGCGATCCGGAGGTGGACGCCGCCGCGCTTGCCCAGCTCAAGGCAGGCAACTGCACGACGGCGCCGTCGTACAAGATGGTGGAGTGCGCCGAGCTGCTCGTCGATACAGTCGCGTGCGCCGACTGGGCGTACTTTATGAAGAACGGAACGGATGCGACGACATTTTCCGTTCTTCTTGCCCGCGCGTACACGGGCAAGAAGAAGATCTTTTTCCTGCGCGGCTATTATCACGGCAACGATCCGTGGGCGATGCGGGCGGACTATCCCGGCATCCTGCCGGAGGATGTCGCGCACAACGTCGTCGTGCCGTGGTTTGATCTCGACGCTCTGGAGGCGGCGTACGAGGCGTGCGGCGGAGACACCGCCGCGCTGATCGCGCAGCCGTACGATCACGGCAATTTCGCGGACAACCGCTGCGCGACAAGGGAATACTGGGCGGCGGTGCGCGCGTTCTGCGACCGGCACAATATGCTGCTCATTATTGACGACGTGCGCACCGGCTTCCGGCTCGACCTTGCCGGCTCGGATCATTATTACGGCATCCGCGCGGATGTGATCTGCTTCTGCAAGGCGCTGGCAAACGGCTACAACATGTCTGCCGCCTGCGGCAGGGAGGAGCTGCGCGGAGCCGCGTCCTCGCTGTCCTTTACCGGCTCCTACTGGATGAGCGCGGAGCCGTTCGCCGCCTGCATCGCGTGCATCAACAAAATGAAACGGCTGAATACGCCGGCGCTTTTCCGCACGATGGGGAAAAAGGTAACGGACAGCTTTGTCCGCGCGGCAGAAGAGCACGGCTTCCATCTTGTCGTTTCCGGCGAACCGGCGCTGTTCTATCTCCGCATCGCCGACGACGACAGCCTGATGCTGCATCAGGAATGGATCGCGGAGTGCGTCTCGCGCGGGCTGTTCCTTGCTTCGCATCACAACCATTTTCTGAATGCCGCCGTAACGGACGACGACGTGCGGCTTGCCGGAGAGATTGCGGAGGATGCGTTCGGCGTTGTCGCTGCGCGCCATCCGGAGATCCCTGGACTGCACTGAGCTTCATTTCGCAAAAGGAAAGCAGGAGGCCGCGCCGGCTTCCTGCTTTCCCGCTCTTTTTGGAAGTCTTTACAAAAAACGCTTGCATAAAAAGGCGGATCGTGCTATACTCTACCTTATATAAATAAATCTAAGGGATATTGGAAGGCGATACGTGATTATGACAAAGGTTGATATTTTTTCCGGATTTCTCGGCGCCGGAAAAACGACTCTGATCCAGAAGCTGATCCGCGAGGCATACAGAGGGGAAAAGCTCGTGCTGATCGAAAATGAATTCGGCGAGATCGGCGTGGACGGGACGTTTCTGTCCGACGCAGGCGTGCAGATCACGGAGATGAACTCCGGCTGTATCTGCTGCAGCCTGGTCGGCGATTTCGGACGCGCTCTGCAAAAGGTGCTTGACGATTACGCGCCCGAGCGCATCCTGATCGAGCCGTCCGGCGTCGGCAAGCTGAGCGACGTGATCCGCGCCGTGCAGAATGTAGACTCGGAGGATATGGTTCTGAACAGCTTCACGACGGTGGTGGACGCCAAGAAATGCCGGATGTATATGAAGAACTTCGGCGAATTCTTCAACAATCAGGTTGAGAACGCCAGCTCGATCATTCTCAGCCATACGGCGGGGATGAGCGAGGCGAAGCTGGCGGAGTGCGTTGCGCTGCTCCGTGCGCGCAATGCCGACGCGACGATCGTCACGACCGACTGGAACGAAATCACCGGCGGGCAGATTCTGGACGCGATGGAGAAGAAATCGACGCTGGAGGCGGAGCTGGAGCGCCTGAAAGAGGAAGCTCGTCACGATGATGAGGACGAGCACGAGCATCACCACCATCACGATGACGATGAGGACGAGCACGAGCATGAGCACGAGCATCATCACCATCACGATGACGATGATGACGATGATGAGGACGAGCACGAGCATCACCACCATCACGACGACGATGAGGACGAGCACGAGCATCACCACCACGACGGCGAATGCTGCCATGACGGACATCACCACCATCATGCGGATGAGGTGTTCACCAGCTGGGGGCGCGAGACCGCACGCGTCTATACAGCGGAGGAGATGCAGAAGATCCTCGCCTCTCTGGAAAACGAGTCCGAATACGGGATCGTGCTGCGCGCCAAAGGCTTTGTCTGTGCGCCGGACGGCTGGCTGTACTTTGATTATGTGCCCGGCACGCCGGATGTCCGCCGCGGCTCCCCCGCCGTTACGGGCCGCATCTGCGTAATCGGTTCCCAGCTGCATGAGGACAGGCTGGAGGAGCTCTTCGGGCTTCGGTGAGCGGTATGAGTGAGATTCCGGTTTATCTGTTCACCGGCTTTCTGGAGGCCGGCAAAACGAAAATGATCCAGCGGGCGATGGAGGATTCCGGCTTCAACGCGGGGGAGAAGACGCTTCTGCTCACCTGTGAGGAGGGAGAGGAGGAACTGGAGCCGTCCGCGTTTGCCTCGCCCAATGCGTGGCTGGAAACGGCGGAGGAGGAGTCCTCCCTGACGCCGGATTTCTTTCTGCGCCTTGCCGGGAAGTACGATATGGAGCGCGTCATCATCGAGTACAACGGCGTGTGGCAGCTGAATACCCTTTTCCGCGCCCTGCCGGAAAACTGGATCGTCTATCAGGAGATCTTTACGGCGGATTCCACGACGATTCTGAACTATAACGCCAACATGCGCAGCCTTGTCGTGGACAAACTGCAATCCTGCGATCTTGTCGTTTTCAACCGGCTGGAAAATGAGGCGGACGTCCTGCCGCTGCATAAGCTGGTGCGTTCCGTCAGCCGCCGTGCCGACATCGAGTACGATTATCTCGACGGACACGCCGAGCCGGATCAGATCGTCGATCCGCTTCCGTTCGATATCAACGCCGACGTGATCGAGATTGCGGACAGCGATTACGGCATCTGGTATCAGGACCTGATGGACGATATGGAGAAGTACGACGGCAAAACGGTTCGCTTCAAGGGAATCGTGGCGATCGACGCCAGCTTCCCGCCGAATACCATGGCGGTCGGACGGCATATCATGACCTGCTGCGCAAACGATATCCAGTACGGCGGATTGATCTGCAAGTGGAAGCGCGCCTCGTCTTTGCGCGCCCGCGACTGGGTGACGGTCACCGGCAAGATTTCCGTCGAGCGGCATAAGCTGTACGGACGGGTCGGCCCGGTTCTGATCGCGACCGCTGTGATATACGCGCAGAAGCCGGACGAGGAAGTCGTCACCTTCTCCTGATGGAGACGTTCCGCTATTACCGGCAGTCGATGGATAAAACGGAGCGGCAGATATATGACGCCCTTGCTGCCGGGATGGCGTCCCTTGCCCCCAGCGTGCATGTGCCGCGGCTGCCGTATGGCGCGCTGTCCGATATTCTGTACCGGGTGCGGCTGGACGACCCGCTTCTGTGCTGCTTCCGGGATGCTTCCTTCTGCGCCGCGCGCGGCGCGGAGCACGCGGACGTACTGTTCCGCTATACGCTCGAGCCGTCGAAGGCGCGTGCCATGGATCAGGCACTCGGCGTCCGCGTGCGGAAGCTGTGCGCGCCCGCCGCTGCGCTGGACGACGCGGGAAAGGTAAAGTACGTGCATGATCTGCTGCTCGATTCCGTGCGCTACGATAAGCTGAGCAAAAACTATGCGCATGAGGTGATCGGTCCGGTGTGCCACGGCGTCGGCGTCTGCGAGGGCATTGCCAAAACGGTCAAGCTGCTTCTGGACGCGCTCGGCGTCGAATCCATGGTCGTGATCGGCGAGGGAGACGCGGAGCGGCACGGCATAGATGGGATGCGCCACGCGTGGAACATCGTTTGGGTGAACGGGCAGACGTATCATATGGATGTGACGTTTGACTTGTCCCTGACGCGGTGCGGCGTGCGGCGGTATGATTATTTCTGCCTCAGCGAAGCGGAGATCTTTCTCGATCACCGTGCGCCTGTATATGCCGTTCCCGGGTGCGTCTCCGCCTACCGGTATTATCAGCGGCAGCGCCTGACGGCGGATTCCCTCGAGGCGCTGCAAAAGCTGCTCGGGCGGCTCGGTAAGAAACGCGGCAGCGTGTTTTTGTTCCAGTGGAGCGCGCCGGAGGAGCTTCCGATGGAGGAGATCGCGCGCGTCTGTACCGGCTTTGCCGCCGCGCACGGCAGGCGCGCCCGCCTCAGCTGCAATCGGACACAGCGCGTCGTCCTGCTGACTCTGGCTGGCGGCGCGGATGAAACGGAAGGTGAGATTTATGAGCGGCTCCCCGATTGAAACGGAGCGGAAATATCTGATCCGCTATCCCGATACGGCGGCGCTTGCCGCCATGGAGGGAGCGCGCGTTCTTTCTCTGCGGCAGACGTATCTGCTCGGGGACGAGGGCGTGACCGCCCGTGTCCGGCGCACGGAGGAAGCGGGGCGCGTCCGCTATACGTATACGGAAAAGCGGCGCATCAGCGCGCTCAGCGCCTATGAAACGGAATATGAGATCTCCGCCGCGGAATACGACAAGCGCCTGGCGCATGCCGATCCGGCGCGCCGCCCGATCGAGAAGACCCGGTACGTGATCCCCTGCGGCGCGCTTCGCTGCGAAATCGACGTGTATCCGTTCTGGCAGGACCGTGCCATTCTCGAAATCGAGCTGCCGCGGGAGGATACGCCGGTCGTTTTGCCCGATTATGTATCCTTGATTGCGGACGTGTCCGGCGACGCAAGGTATAAAAACAGCGCGCTTGCCGTCTCCGTGCCGCAGGATGAACGGAACCATTTCTGATTTTTGTGAGGATTTGACCATGGAACTGAAAGGCAAAAAAATCAATTTTCTCGGAGACAGCATCACCTTCGGCGCCGGCGTTTCCGACCCGGACAACCGCTTCACCGTTCGCATCGGACGCAGCGCGGAGCTTGCCGCTTCACGAAATTACGGCATCAGCGGCACGCGCATCGCGCGCCAGCATACGCCGACTGAAAACGCGAGCTTCGACCGGGACTTCTGCTCCCGCGTGGCGGAGATGGATCCGGACGCAGACGTCATCGTCGTGTTCGGCGGCACCAACGATTTCGGTCATGGCGACGCTCCGATCGGCACGTTTTCCGACCGGACGCCGGATACGTTTTACGGCGCGTGCCACACGCTGATGTCCAGCCTGCTGGAGAAGTATCCGGGTGCCGTGATCGTCATCATGACCCCGATCCACCGTCTCTCGGAGAATCATCCGGACAGAAAAGGGCATATCCTCGTCGACTATGTCGATATGATCCGGGAGGTCGCGCGCTATTACGGACTGCCGGTGCTCGATCTGTTTGCCATGAGCGGGATCCAGCCCGCCGTGCCGGTCATCCGTGAGAAATTCTGCCCGGACGGGCTTCATCCGAACGACGCGGGGCATGCGCTCCTTGCCGACCGGATCGAGAACTTCCTGCGCGCGCTCTGAGCGCGTTACCGGCACGGCTGCGCCGTCCGAAATTTCTTTTCCAAACCGCGGCATAACATAACAAAAGGATTCCGCCCGGCGGAGCTTTTCATGGCTTCACCGGACGGAATCCTTATTTTTTTATTGGTTATATTGGGGAATATTGGGGAGCCGCCGGAGATCATCTCCGAGCATCTCCGCGCTCAGCCTGCCGTCAGCTCCGTGCCGTTGAAATCCACGGTAATCACCGTGTCCGGCTCCGGATTTTCGGCAAGGATCCGGCGTGCGATCAGCGTTTCGAGGTGGGACTGGAGATACCGCTTCAGCGGGCGCGCACCGTAGACCGGGTCGTAGCCGGCGTCGATGATGTGCTCCTTCGCCGCGTCCGTTACCCGCAGGGAGAGGCGTTTGTCCTCCAGACGGTGCGCAAGATCTGCGATCAGCAGATCGACGATGCCGCGGATGTTGTCGCGTGTCAGCGGCTTGTAGAAGACGATCTCGTCCAGACGGTTCAGGAATTCCGGACGGAAGCTGCGCTTGAGCAGCTCGTTCACGCCGGAACGAGCCTGTTCGCTGATCTCGCCGTCCGGCGTGATGCCGTCCAGGATCATGTCGGAGCCGAGATTGCTCGTCAGGATAATGATGGTGTTCTTGAAATCGACCGTGCGCCCCTGACTGTCCGTGATCCGTCCGTCGTCCAGTACCTGCAAAAGAATATTGAACACATCCGGATGCGCCTTCTCCACCTCGTCGAACAGAACGACGGCATAAGGCTTGCGGCGGACCGCCTCGGTGAGCTGACCGCCCTCGTCGTAGCCGACGTATCCGGGAGGCGCGCCGATCAGGCGGGAGGTGGAGTATTTCTCCATGTATTCGCTCATATCGATGCGGATCATGCTCTTTTCATCGTCGAAGAGCGCGGCAGCCAGCGCCTTCGCCAGCTCGGTTTTGCCGACGCCGGTCGGACCGAGGAAGAGGAAGGAGCCGATCGGACGGCGCGGATCCTGAATGCCCGCGCGGGAGCGGAGGATGGCGTCGCAGACCTTCTGCACTGCTTCATCCTGACCGATGACGCGGCGGTGGAGCGTGTCGTCCAGATGCAGCAGCTTTTCGCGCTCGCCCTCCATCAGCTTGGAGACCGGAATGCCGGTCCAGCGCGCCACAATGCGGGCAATCTCCTCGTCCGTGACCGTATTGCGCAGAAGCGTCCGGCGGCGCGTTCCGTCCTCGCCTTCCGCTTCGGCGGAGGCAAGCTCCTTCTGCAGCTGGGGCAGCTTGCCGTATTTCAACTCCGCCGCCTTGGACAGATCGTAGACGTTCTGCGCTTTTTCGATGGCGGCGTTCGTCGCGTCGATCTCCTCGCGCAGCTTCTGAACGCGCCCGATGGAGTTCTTTTCGTTCTCCCACTGCGCCTTCATGGCGGCAAAGCTCTCGCGCTGCTGAGACAGCTCCTCGCGGATCTTTTCCAGCCGATCGGCGGAGAGCTTGTCGGTCTCCTTTTTCAGCGCGGCTTCCTCGATCTCCAACTGCATAATGCGGCGGGAGGTCTCGTCCATTTCGGTCGGCATGGAGTTCATTTCCGTTTTTATCAGTGCGCACGCCTCATCCACCAGATCGATCGCCTTATCCGGCAAAAAACGGTCGGAGATATAGCGGTTGGAGAGCGTTGCCGCCGCAATCAGCGCCTGGTCATGGATCTTGACGCCGTGGAAAACCTCGTATTTCTCTTTCAGACCGCGAAGGATGGAAATGGTGTCCTCCACGGAGGGCTCGCCGACGGTGACCGGCTGGAAACGGCGTTCCAGCGCCGCATCCTTTTCGATGTACTGCCGGTATTCGTTCAGCGTCGTCGCGCCGATGCAGTGCAGCTCGCCGCGCGCCAGCATCGGCTTGAGCAGGTTGCCGGCATCCATGGCGCCGTCCGTCTTGCCGGCGCCGACGATGGTGTGCAGCTCATCGATAAAGAGAATGATCTTTCCTTCGCTGGACTTGACTTCGTTCAGAACCGCTTTCAGACGCTCCTCGAATTCGCCGCGGAATTTTGCTCCGGCGATCAGCGCGCCCATATCGAGCGAGAAGAGGGAGCGGTTTTTCAGATTGTCCGGGACGTCGCCGCGGACGATACGCTGCGCCAGCCCCTCCGCGATGGCGGTTTTGCCGACGCCGGGCTCGCCGATCAGGCAGGGATTGTTTTTTGTTTTGCGGGAAAGGATGCGGATCACGTTCCGGATCTCGTCGTCGCGCCCGATGACAGGATCCAGCTTCTGGGCGCGCGCCTGCTCCACCAGATCGGTGCCGTATTTTTTCAGCACGTCGTAGGTGCCCTCCGGATTGTCCGTCGTGACCTTCTGATTTCCGCGGACGCGGCGCAGCACCTCAAGAAACTTATCCCGGGTGACGCCGTATTTGGAAAACAGCTCTTTCACGGAGCGGTCCGGCTTTTTGAGCAGACCGAGCATCAGGTGCTCGACGGAAACGTATTCGTCCTTCATGTCGGAGGCTTCCGACTCCGCGTCCAGGAGCGCCTGATTCAGCTCCGAAGACACATAGACGCGCTCGGGGTCGATCGAACCGCTCACTTTTGGCACTCTTGAAATAATATTGCTAACATCGGAGACGAAATCGGGAAGCGATACCTGCAGGCTGCGGAGAATTTCCGGAATCAGACCATCCTGCTGCTCGGCAAGAGCGAGGAGCAGATGCGCTTCTTCCAGCTGCTGATTCCCGTTCTCCATGGCGAGGTCACGCGCTCTCTGGACAGCTTCCAGACTCTTCTGCGTATATTTCTGAAGATTCATTTTGCGTACATGCGGCAGCGCTGACAAACGAGGGGATCTGTCTGCCGCTTCTCCTTTTTTGCCTGTCTTTCCCCTGTACGCATATCATGATACATCATGAATGTAAACAAAATAACAATTGGTTATGAACAAACAGTAAATATTAGCAGTCAAATCAACTGAGTGCTAAAACCCGTATCAAAGAGGCGCAGCCGTTCACGGCAGCGCAGGCGAGAAGACCGCATGCGGTCGGCAAAAAGAAGGCCAGCGCCGTCCAGCGCGCACTTTTCGTCTCCCGGCGGATCGTGATGAGCGTCGTCGAGCAGGGCCAGTGCATCAGGCTGAACAGGATCACGCAGACGGCAGTGACCGGCGTCCAGCCGTGATCGGTCAGAAGCTGCCGCAGCGCGGCGAGCGATTCGTATTCCGTCAGCGTTCCGCCGGAGAGATAGCCCATCATCATGATCGGGATTACGGTTTCGTTGGCGGGAAAACCGAGCAGAAAGGCGAGCAGGATCACGCCGTCCATGCCGAAAAAACGGCCGGCGGGATCGAGCCAGCCGGTCAGACGCGCAAAGACGGAGCAGCCGCCTGCCTGCACATTTGCCAGCAGCCAGATCAGCACGCCTGCCGGCGCGGCGACGGCAGCCGCGCGTCCGAGGACGAAGACGGTGCGGTCCAGAAGCGACCGGACCAGAACGGAAAGAACAGCCGGACGGCGATAGGGCGGCAGCTCCAGGGTAAAGGAGGACGGGATCCCCGACAGGAGCGTGCGGGACAGGAGCGCGGAAACGGCAAGAGTGAGCGCGACGCTGAACAGGACGGCGGCGGACAGAAACAGCGCGCCGCCGAATGCGCCGCCTGTCTCTGCGCCGAGAAAGAACATCGAAGCCATGGCGATCAGAAGCGGGAAGCGTCCGTTGCATGGAACGAAATTGTTGGTCAGGATTGCGATCAGCCGCTCCCGCGGAGAATCAATGATGCGGCAGCCGACGACGCCCGCCGCATTGCAGCCGAAGCCCATGCACATCGTCAAAGCCTGCTTGCCGCAGGTGCTGCATTTTCCGAAGCAGCGGTCCAGATTGTAGGCAATGCGCGGCAGATAGCCGACGTCCTCCAAGAGGGTGAACAGCGGGAAAAAGACCGCCATCGGCGGCAGCATGACGGAGACGACCCACGCAAGCACGCGGTACATGCCGTATACCAGCATTTCGCACAGAGGGAGCGGCAGAGAAAGCTGCCGCAGCGCGGCGTATGCCGGCGCTTCCAGCGACACGAACAGCGCGGAGAGCGCGGAGGAGGGATAGTTTGCGCCGACGATGGTGATCCAGAACAGCGCAAGCAGCAGAAGAAGCATGGCGGGGAACGCCATCACCCGCCCGGTCAGAATGCGGTCGACTTTCCGTTCCCGTTCGCCGGTGCCGCTCTCCGCCGCGCCGGCGCACAGCTCCTCCGCTGTGCGGACGAGAGCGGTGACCATATCGTCGGATACCCTCTGCGCCGTGTATCCCTCGGCCGCCAGTCCGTTGAGGATCGGGGCGATCCGGTCGGTGCATCCGGCGGGAAGCTCCGGCGCGTCGGCGGATTTTGTACCGTCGAGAAGACGGAGCGCGAGCCACGCGGCGCGCCTCGGGGCACTTCCGCACGCCTCCAGCACTGCGCTCAGCTCGCTTTGCGCTTCCCGGATGTAATCCGGATAGCGGACAGGCGGCGGGGGGGATTCCGCTCCCTGCGCCGCTTCTGCCGCGATCGCGGCAAAACGGGCGATATCCGGTTTCCGGCGCGCGCTGATCCCGATGACGGGGATGCCGAGCCGCTCGGAGAGCAGCGGCAGATTCAGGCGCAGGCGGCGTTTTTTCGCTTCGTCCATCAGATTCACACAGAGCAGCGTGCGCGGCGACAGCTCCATGATCTGCAGAGCGAGATTCAGATTCCGCTCCAGACAGGTCGCGTCGCATACGACGACGGTGAGCGCCGCGCTGCCTCCGTACAGATAGGCGGCAGCCTCCTCCTCCTCGGCGGAGCGCGTGAGAAGCGAATAGGCGCCCGGGAGGTCGGTGATCCTGTACCGCGCGCTGCCCGCGGTGAATTCGCCGCACGCGCAGCCGACCGTTTTGCCGGACCAGTTGCCCGTATGCTGGTGCATGCCGGTCAGCGCGTTGAAGACAGTGCTTTTTCCGACGTTCGGATTTCCTGCCAGCGCGATCTCGGCACAGAACGCCTCCTCGTGCGCCTTCGATGCATAGGCGCTGCCGGCGGTCTTTCGGTTCAGTCCCATCTTACACTTCCAACACGATCCTGCGCGCGTCGGACGCGCGCAGCGCAATGACGGCGCCCCGGATGCGGTAAGCGGATGGATCGCCGAGCGGGCTGCGTCCGATGCATTCAACGGGCGTGCCGCAGATCAGCCCGATATCCTGAAGCCGGCGGCGCATTTCGCCGTCCAGAGCGATGCGGCGCACCATACCGCGCTCTCCCGGACGGAGTATGTTCATGGCGATTTGTCCTTTCATAAACGAAAACCTCCGTACATATATTTTGTCTGAGGAAAAAATCTTTCCATTGACTACTATATGTCGGAGGATGACGAATGGTGAGCATGGATGCGGAAGAATTCAGAACGCTGACCGGCTACCGCGAACAGGAGAAAAAGCAGCTGACCTCAGCGATGGAGGATTATCTGGAGATGATCTGCCGCATGGCGGAGGACGGGATGCCGGTCCGGACGGGGGAGCTGGCGAGGCGTCTGCATGTCGCGCCGTCCTCGGCGACGAAAATGGCGGCGAATCTGCGGGAGAGCGGCTGTGTGGACACGCAGCGCTACGGGTACATCACCCTCACGGAATACGGAAGGACGGTCGGCGGATATCTGACGCGCCGGCACGAGACGATCCACCGCTTCCTTTGCGCGCTGAACGGAACGGAGAGCGAGTTGGAGCAGACGGAGAAGATCGAGCATTTTATCGGAGAACGCACGCTGCACGCCATGGAGGCGGCGCTTCGGGACGGAAAGCTGTGAGAGGGCTTGCGGCGAGGCGCAGTTTCTGCTATCATAAATCCGGTGGGAATTTTCGCTTTTTGGCGAACCGGTTCTCCTTTTTGGCGACTGTACAGACGAAAACAAAGGAATGCGAGGTCTGCCGATGATCCCGGACGAGCTTATGAGCTGGCTTCCGTATCTGCGCCGTCTGGCGCAGGCGGAAGGCGCTTCCCCGCAGGATGCGGAGGATATTGTGTCGGAAACGATTCTTGCCGCGATGGCATATCTGCACGGAGGCGGAGAGATCGTGCGCCCGAAGGCATGGCTGACACAGGTGCTGCTTCACAAAAGAAACGACATGCTTCGCCGCAGGTACCGGCTGCCGTCCGTGTCGCTGGACGCGCTCGGAGACATGGCGGCGGACACGGAGGAGAGCGGCATCTCCCCCGAGGAGAGCATGCAGGTGCGGCGCGAGCTGCTCTATTTGCACGGCGCGTTCCGGGAAATACTCATCCGGTACTATTACCGGGGACAGTCCGTTTCCCGGATTGCCCGGGAAACGCGCCTTCCTGCCGGAACGGTGAAGAGCCGGTTAAGCAGCGGCAGACAGCAGCTGAAAAGGAGAATGGAGAACATGAAAGAAGAAAAAACAGTCATTCCCATGCACCTGAATCTGTCCTACAGCGGCGACAGCGGTCCCGGGATCGATCCGATTTCGCTGGTCGAGGGGGATCTGATCGCGCAGAATCTGCTGATCTTGGCGTATGACAAGCCCCTTTCTGCCACAGAGCTGGCGTTCCGGATCGGGATTCCGACCGTGTATATCGAGCCGATCCTGCGCCATCTGACGGACGGGGAGCTAATGCGGGAGACGGAGCGCGGACTGTTCGCGGCGGATTTTGTTATCTATAAGCCGGAGGATTCCATCTGCCGTCTGAAGCCGCAGCTTTCCTTTGTCCGGGAGCATTTTGACAGGATCTGGCGCGTCATGGAGGAGCTTTTGGACGGTGTGCGCGCCATGCCGGAAGCGCAGGGAATGCGCCCGCAGATCCGGACGAAGCTGGAGCGGTATGCGGTCATGGAGGCATTGCAGCAGTTTGAGATCCATCACAGCGGTCGCTATGATTGCGCGCAGTTCACGCCGCGCCGCAAAAACGGCGGCACGTGGGTGGCTATGGGTTGGGCGTTTCCGAGCGGATATTCCTCCCCGGAATACGACGAGGTTTGCCGCTATACGGTCTGCGGCGGCAGACGGACGACGGGAGGCGCCTGCGATTATCACGGCGCGTCCTATCTCCGGCTCCGCGAATTCGACACGAACCTGTGGGAT
Organism: Eubacteriales bacterium; assembly: GCA_051867895.1. GTDB lineage: Bacteria > Bacillota > Clostridia > Oscillospirales > CAG-272 > SIG701. Next base: position 76,166 of record JBJDZH010000023.1, on the reverse strand, counting down.
TCGCCGCACCGCTTTGCGGCTGCCGGCTTCGGTGCGTATTTTTCCGGCATCCGGAATCTGCTCTGGTGCGCGCAGACAGGACTGGCGCCGCAGGACGGCGTTCCCGACGCGCTTCTGGAGGCAATCCCGCAGCTGTGCGAGACGGGTCTCCTGGCGCGGGAAAACGGCGCCTTGCGTCCGGACATTCCCGTTTTGGAGAGGGAAGCGTTCGCCCGCCTGAACGCTCTCACCGGGACAGGTACGGCGCGGCTGGAGGAGGAGATCGGCGGGGCGTACCGCGCGTTTCTGGAAGGACAGGCGCTTTCTTTGCCGGCGCACCTGCGTGAGCGCGTGCCGCAGTATCAGCGCTACCGCTGTGCCACGCAGTGCATCGTGATGGGGATCGTCCGGGAGGCGTATGAGCGCGGGCTGCATCTGGCGGACGTGGATTTCTGCTGCCCTCCGGTGGTGCTGGAATACGGAATGCAGACGCTCTGAGCGCGCGTCGGTGCATGTGCAGGAGCGGTGCGGATGGTGCGCTTTTCTTTGGGGCTCGCCTGCCGGGCGCGGAAGCCGCTTCGAGAGAAAAGAGGGGAGCCTCGTCCGGGGCTCCCCTCTTTTGATCTTTTAATATGGAAAGGTTCAAAGCGGGATCGGCAGCTGCTCCGGCTCCGGAGCCTCGCCGCCGCACTCGGACGCATCGTCGCCGAGGGACAGGCAGAGCTGCTCGCAGAGCGGCAGGTACCGCTGCGTCAGGGCGTCGAGCTGTCCCTCCCGGGTCAGGGAGGAGGACTCATAGATCAGCTCTTCCGGCTGCATGACGCCTGCGTCCAGAATGTCGCACAGCGCACCGGCGAAGGCGTTCTCAAACACGTCCTTCGGGATCCGGTGCAGAAGATTGGCGCTGATGGTCGAGAAATGCGGCGCGTTCTCGCCAAGTGGGCAGCCGGCAAACCACCGGAAAACCAGATTGGTCTGCAGCTCCGCCGAAATGGCGCGCAGCGAGTCGACATGATAGATGTGGCGCAGGAGCGCGACCGCCAGCAGCACCTCCGGCTCAAAGGCGGGACGCCCGCGACCGGCGCTGTAGCAGGCGCGCATCGGCGCGCACCGCCGCTCCCAGTCGATGGCTGCGTCCAGCTTCCGGATGGGATGGTTTTCCGGGATCAGCTCCTCCAGAGAAACGGAGAAGGCGGCGGTCCTGCCGCCGCGCAGCGTATCAGCGAGCATGTCGTCCTCCCCCGTTCAGCGGCGGATGCCGCGCACGATCTCGCAGTAGCGCTCGCCGCGCTCCTCGAAATTGGCGAAAGCGTCAAAGCTGGCGCAGGCGGGCGAGAGCAGCACAGCGTCGCCGGGGCGCGCCGCTTCCGACGCGCGCAGCACCGCCTGTGTGAAATCCGCTTCATGCGTCACGGGCAGACGCGCGGGGTCAAACGCCGGATGCGCCCGCAGCGCCGCGTCGATGGCGCCAGCCGTCGCGCCGGTAAGCACGAGCGCGCGGATGTTCTGGTGCGCAAGGATGGCGTCTGCAAGCGGCGCGAAGGGAATATGCTTGTCGTATCCGCCGCAGATGAGGACGAGCGGACGGCTGCCCATGGCGCCGAGGGCGGCGGCGGTGCGCGTCGGCGAGGAATCGATGGAGCTGTTGTAGTAGGATACGCCGCCGCATTCCCGTACCAGCTCCAGCCGGTGCCGGACGCCGGCGAAGGTGCGCGCTACCGCAGTGATCTCCTCGCTGCCTGCGTAGCCGCGGACGGCTGCGATCGCCGCCATGTAGTTTTCGGCATTGTGCGTTCCCGGCAGCAGAATATCGGACAGGGCGAGGACCGGATATTCCTTTTCCTCCCCGAAGCAGCGGAAAACGATCCATCCGTCCCGTTCGTAGACCGCGCTGTCCTGCGGACGCATTTCGCTGTCCGGAATGGGCGCGTGGGCGAACAGCGTCACCGGAGCGGCAGCGCTGCGGGCGAGCTTTCGGGTGATCTCATTTTCAAAATTGAGCACGGCGCGTCCGCAGCCGTCGAGGATCCTGGCTTTGGCGGCGATATATTCGTCCATGCCCGTATGCCAGTTCAGGTGATTGGGCGTGACGTTGGTAATGACGGACACATCGGGCGCGTCCCGGACGGTCATCAGCTGAAAGCTGGACAGCTCGACCACGGCGATGTCCGTCTCGCGCATGCGCTCGATGCGGTACAGCATCGGCTCGCCGATGTTTCCACCGAGAAAAACGTGCGCGCCGCGTGCCGCCAGCGCACGGGTCAGGATCTCGGAGATCAGCGTCGTGGTCGTCGTCTTTCCGTCGCTGCCGGTCACGCCGACGACAGGGCAGGGGCGGTTTTCCAGAAACAGCTCCATCTCCGAGGTGATGACCGAGCCCTGCGCCGCGGCAGCCGTGAGGGCGGGCAGATCCGGCCGGAAGCCGGGGGAACGGAAAACATAATCCTCCCGGATACCGTCCAGATACTGCTCTCCGCAAATCAGGCGGACGCCGAGTGCCCGGAGCTTCCGGGCGTTTTCCCCCAGTGCCTCCTCCGTTTTTTTATCCCGCGCGGTGACGGATGTGCCGTGGGAGACGAGATAGCCGGCGAGCGGCATATTGGAAACGCCGGCGCCAAGCAGCGCAGCGGTTTTTCCCCGGAAATCCGGAATGGACATAGCGTACCTCTCGGAATCATCAGAATATGAGTATCATATATACATAATATATTATATACAAAAAAAGGCGCGATGCAACAGCGCGCGGCGAAATCCTCCGTTCCGCCCGCATTTTTGCGTGTTTTTTCGGATTTATACCGTGCCGTGCAGCCGCAGAGAACGCAGATACGCCTTCTGCTCCCCGGAAATGCGGCGGCTTTCCACCGCCTTCTGAATGGTTTTGTCGTGCGTCCACCTCTCCAGCCGCCGCTCAGTGAGATACGGCAGTGCCGCGTCGTACTGCTTGGCGAGTGCCGTGGCGAAAAACCACGCGACCATCATGCGGATGTAGTATTCTTCCCGCCGGACGACCGCCGCCATTTCCAGAAAACGGGGCTGGAATCGTTCGTCCAGAAAATGCCGCATCAGCATGCCGAGTCCGAAGCGTACCGTGTAGACGTGCGGCGAGGCGAGACAGCGTCCGATATCGCAGAGCAGCCGCTCAGGATCGCGGGCGAGCGCGGGAGGCGACAGGCTGTCGCACGTCGCCCAGTTATCGACATACGGCAGGAAAGCGTCCAGCGCGGCGATGCATTCGTCATACGTGCGGATGCGTCCGATCAGTGCGGCGTGCAGATTGTTTTCCTCATAGTAGCGGTGCGGGAGCTCGCAAAGAAAACGCTGCGCCTCCTTAGTCCCCTCGAGCGTGCGCGCCAGCGCGCGGATCGCCGGCATACGGACGCCGAGAACGGTGTCCGGCGCGATATCGGGCGTCAGGCGGCAGCAGAGCCGCCGGTATTTTTCCTCCCGCCGGGCAAAGAGCGCCTCCCGGATGCAGTCGTTTTCCATTTCGCCCTCCTTTTTGTGGATATTGCTATTATACAGACGCTGTCGGTTTCTGTCAAGCGCGGAAAGACGCACAGGATGCATTTTACCGCTGCGGACGGCGCTTGACGATATCCGACTTTATTTTGATAGAAGTAATAATATGTTCATATTTCAGTGGTATTCTAAAAATAATTTCATTCTGAAAGGAGCAACTTATGAAGAAAACACTGGCATGGATCCTTGCGGCACTGATGCTGACCGGTACGCTCGGCGCATGCGCCTCCGAGAAAAAACCGTCGGAGGATTCCTCGGGCGCGGCAGTCACCGGCGCACCGAATTCCACAGCGGATACCGAGCCGGAGATCAGCGACAATCTTCCGGAGGAGAACTATGAGGGCTACAAGTTCCGTATGTTCATCCGTCCCGACTATGGCGGCGACTTTTGGTGTGAGGAGGAGACCGGCGAAACGCTCAACGATGCCGTATACGCCCGCAACCGCGCGGTAAGCGAACGGTTCAATGTGGAGATGGTCGGCATCCTGTCCGCCAACAACAGCGGTACAGACTGCCTCCCGACGATTCAGGCGGGCGACGATGCGTACGACATGATCGCGCCGCACGGACGGAATGCGTTCGAAATGGTGCTGCAGAACGTCATGCTCGACTGGGACTATCTGACCCGGATCGACCTGACGCGCGAATGGTGGGATCAGGACGCGCGTGAGAACTTTACCGTCGCAGGAAAGCTGTTCACCATGATCGGCGATATCAGCTATCTGAATCTCGGCTATTCCTTCGCCATGGTATTCAACAAGAATCTGTTTGACGACAACAACATTCCGTATCCCTACGATGATGTCCGTGCGGGCAAGTGGACATGGGATCAGTGGGAAGAGATCATCCGGGACGCCGACCGCGACCTCAACAGCGACGGTATGATCACCGCTGCGGACGACCAGCTCGGCTACCTGACGCACGAGTGGTACGGCTGCGTGGAATTCATGTATCCCGCCGGCATCCGCGTTGTAACGAACGATGAAAACGGCATTCCGCAGCTCAGCTTCATGAGTGAGAAGACGGTCGAAGTGTTTGACCGCTACTTCTCTCACATCAAGAAGGGTTCGAACGTCGTTACCGCGGCGGATATGTTCGCTGCCTTCAGCGAGGGACGCGTGTTCACGATCGACTGCACCGTGGCGGGCACCTCGAATCTCCGTGAAATGGAAGACGAATTCGGCATCGTGCCGTGGCCGAAGTATTCGGAAGAGGATGAATACGCCGCCTGCATCAATGCCGCTGCCAGCCTGATCTGCGTTCCGGTCACGATCCAGGATGCAGAGCGCACCTCCACCATCATCGAGGGCATGGCATCCGAAAGCTACAAGAATCTGATCCCTGTGTACTATGACGTGGTCCTGCAGACCAAGCAGGCGCGCGATAAGGACTCCTCGGAGATGCTCGACATTATCCGCGGCAGCCGCGTATTCGACTTCGGTTATTACAACTCGTCGATCGGTTCCGTTGCCAGCATGGGCGTAACGCTGTACAACGCCTCCGGCAACGCCGGCGCGCTTTCTTCCTTCTACAAGAAAGCGGAAGCCTCGTCTGCAAAGAAGCTCAACGATATCGTTGAGAAGTTCCAGACGCTCGGCGCAGAGCAGCAGTAAGAGATTCCGTTCCCCCGGCGCAGACCGGGAAAAGAAGTCCTCCCGCAGCGGGCAGCCGCTGTGGGAGGACTTTTCTGCTATATGGCACATAAAAGCGGCGGTGCGGCAGAACCGTCTCTGCCCGGCAAGCTGCCAAAGTCATGTTCCAGCCGGAAAGCGGGCAGAGGAACGCCGCGGTGAGACGGCGCGCCTGACGCTTTGCTTTTATGCGGCAGGCATGTATCCCCGCGCGCTTTATGGCGCAGGCTTCTCCGAAGGCGTTTGTCCGCGAAGGACAGATTCGGCATACCGCACGGTTTCCATCGCGTCCTTCGCGTAATGATCCGCGCCGATCCGGTCCGCATATTCCTGCGTGAGCACCGCGCCGCCGACGACTGTTCTGCACCAGGGCGCGCGCACCTTCAACTGGCGGATGGTTTCCTCCATGGCGGGAACCGTGGTGGTCATCAGCGCGCTCAGCCCTGCCAGCGGCGCGTGCAGCTCTACGACCTTGTCCACGATCGTCTCAGGCGGGACATCCCTGCCGAGATCGACGACGTCAAAGCCGTAGTTCTCCAGGAGAAGCCGGACAATATTCTTTCCGATGTCATGAATGTCGCCCCGGACGGTGGCAAGTACAAATACGCCCCGGCGGGAAGCGGCGCCGCCTCCCGCAAGGGAGGCTTTGATGACTTCAAACGCGCTCTTGGCTGCTTCCGCGCTCATGAGCAGCTGCGGCAGATAGATTGTTTTGTTTTCAAAGCCGGCGCCGACGGTGTTCAGCGCGGGGATGATTTCGCCGTTTATGATCTCCATCGGAGGACGGCTTGCGAGAAGCTCCTTTGTAAGCTCTCCCGCCCGCTCCTTCCGTCCGCGGATCACCGCCTCCTGCAGCGCGGATGCGAACGATGCCGCCGTCTGGGTCCCTCCGGACGGGGCGTTCCCTGCGTCCGCGGCGGCGGGGAAGGAAGCGGCGGCGCGGATATACCCGGCGCAGTTTTCATCCAGTCCCTTCAGCGCCCGGTATGCGTAGTACGTCTTCATCATATCTGCGGAATAGGGATTCATGATGGCGGCGGACAGTCCGTTTTCCAGAGCGGCGGCGAAGAAGGTGCTGTTGACGGCATCGCGGTTCGGCAGTCCGAAGGACACGTTGGACACGCCGAGCGAGGTATGGCAGCCCAGCTCCTGCCGGATGCGGCGCAGAGCTTTCAGCGTCACGGAGGCAGCGGAGGTGTTGGCGCTGATGGTCATGGCAAGCGTGTCAAAAATGATGTCCTTTTGGGAGATGCCGTATTCTGCGGCGGTTTTCAAGATTTTTTCGGCGATTCTGAATCTGCCGTCAGCCGTTTCGGGGATACCGTTCTCGTCGAGGGTCAGCGCGACCACCACACCGCCGTATTTCTGGACCAGCGGAAATACGGCGCGCATGCTTTCTTCTTTCCCGTTGACGGAGTTCATCATTGCCTTGCCGTTGTAGCGGCGCAGAGCGGCCTCCATGGCGGCGGCGTCGGAGGTGTCTATCTGCAGCGGCAGATCGAGCACCGCCTGCAATTCGCAGATCGCACAGCGCAGCATCTGCGCTTCATCGATCCCGGGCAGACCCACGTTCACGTCCAGCAGCTGGACGCCCTTTTCCTCCTGCCGGATGCCCTCTGAGAGGATATAATCCGTATCGCCCTCGAGCAGAGCCTGCCGGAAGTGTTTTTTTCCGGTGGGATTGATGCGTTCGCCGATCAGTACGGGGTCTTCCCCGAAGACGACGGCGTGCGTATAGGAGGAGACTGCCGTGATGTTTTTTTCGGTCAGCGGCACGGGCGCGCAGCCGCGCGTCCCTTCACACAGTGAACGGATATATTCCGGCGTGGTGCCGCAGCAGCCGCCTGCAACGCGGACTCCCTCCCGGATCAGAGAAGCCATCTCACCGGCGAATTCCTCCGGCGTCACATCATAGACCGCCTCGCCGTTCACTTCTTTCGGCAGTCCGGCGTTCGGTTTCAGAAGCACGGGAACGGAGGCGTTTGTTAGAAGCTCCCGGGCAACACCGCGCAGCTGGTGCGGACCGAGCGAGCAGTTGGCACCGATGGCGGCGGCGCCCATGCCTTCCAGCATGGCGGTCATGGCGGCGGGCGTCGCGCCGGTCATGAGCTTGCCGTCTTCGCCGTAGGCGTTGGAAACGCATACGGGAAGATCGCTGTTTTCCTTTGCTGCCAGCAGGGCGGCTTTGGTTTCATAGCTGTCGCTGAGCGTTTCGATGAAAATGAGATCGACGCCGTACCGCACGCCGATGCGCACGACGTCGGCGAATGCGCGCACCGCGTCCTCAAAGTCCAGGTCTCCGAGCGGTTTCAGCAGCTTTCCGGTCGGTCCGATATCCAACGCGACGAATTTCTGCTGCGGCGCGGCGCTCTGTTCTCTGGCTGCCTTTGCGTTGCCGATGGCGGCGCGCAGGATGCTCTCCAGCTCGTCGCTTCCGAATTTCAGCGGATTGGCGCCGAAGGTATTGGTGCATACGACATTGCTGCCCGCGTCGAAGTATTCCTTGTGTATTTCCGCAATGATCTCGGGATGCGTGAGGTTCCAGCGCTCCGGAAATTCTCCCGGCTTCAGCCCGCGCGCCTGCAGCAGCGTGCCCGTCCCCCCGTCCAGATAGACGATATTGCTTTTCAGAAATTCCGTAAACGTCATAAAGCACCTCTGTAACTGCAGTCCTTCTGCTCGCAGACGCTGCATTTGTTGATGGTTCTGTTTTTTTCTCCGGATTCGAGTCCGGCAAACGCCGTGACCGATTTGGAGGGCGACATCAGAAGGCTGTCGTTCAGAGAAAGACCGATCCGTTTAGAACAGCCGAGAAGCGCGAAGATATCCTTTTGTGTCCCGAGCGGCAGATCTCCGTAGCCCGGACTGAAACGGGGACGCAGCGTCATGCCCGTTTCCTTTTCCATATCCGCGCAGAACACGTCGCACAGCGCCTCGATACGCTCCGCGCCGATCGCCTGAAACATCAGCGCCTTTGCCGGGGAGAGCCGTCCGTATCTGGCGATCAGCCGGTCTGGGCCGACTCCCACCGTAGCGGCGAACAGAACCGCCCGGCGGCAGCCGCGCAGATTCTCACACAGCTGTTCGGAGCGGAGACAAAACGCACCGAAATCGCACACCCCCTCCCCGGCGGATACCGGAAGGATGCAGTAGCATACCTGAGAATGCAGCGTTCCTTCCGTTTCCCGCAGGCAGGTCTGCAGCAGGGAAACGGTGTCCGGCTCGGCTGTCCGGCAGCCGGCATACCGCAGGATCTCCCGGACGCAGACGGGCGGCTGCGGATAAACTCTTGACGAAACGACCGGATTCATTTGCCCAGTATATCGGACAGATTGCTTTGAATCTGCGCCGCAACGTCCGGCTTGTTCATGGAATACACATGGACGTTGACGATGCCGTTCGCATACAGATCAATGATCTGATCGGTGGCGTAGGCGATGCCCGCCTGCTTCATGGCGGCGGGGTCGGAGCCGAATTTGTCCACGAGGCTTTTGAAGCGCTGCGGCATGAAGGAGCCGGAAAGGCGTATCGCCCGCTCCACCTGTTTTCCGTTGGTGATGGGCATGATGCCGGGGATCACCGGCACGGTAATGCCCGCTTCCCGGATCTTGTACAGGAAATTGTAGAGCAGGTTGTTGTCGAAAAACATCTGCGTCGTCAGAAAGTCGCAGCCGGCATCCACCTTTTCCCGGAGGTGCCGGATGTCCTCCTTCTGGCTTTCGCTCTCCGGATGAATCTCCGGGTAGCAGGCGCCTCCGATGCAGAAGCCGGCACCCGATTCCTTCAGCTCGCGGATCAGATCAATGGCGTGCCGGTAATCCCAGCCGCTGCGGTCGGCGCCCTCCAGCTCGGGCGGGATATCACCCCGGAGCGCCATCACGTTGGTAATGCCGGAGGAGCGTATCTCCTGGATTTTCCGGTGTACGGTTTCCTTCGTGGAGGAAACGCAGGTCAGATGCGCGATGGTTGGGACGCCGTAAAGCTCCTTGATGCTGCGGGCGATCTCGAGCGTATAGCTGCTTGTCCCGCCGCCGGCACCGTAGGTGACGCTCATGAAGGACGGACGGAGCCGGGCAATCTCCTCGGTCGCCATTTTTACGCTTTCAAAGCTCGTGGCGGTTTTCGGGGGAAAGACCTCAAAGGAGAGAGCGCGCGTGTTCCGGTCAATGATATCGATGATTTTCATGGATTGCTTCCTTATATGCAGAACTTACCGTATTATGATACACCCAAACCGCCCGGAAAATCAAGTGCAATCTGATGACTGCCGCACGTGCGGAGGGGGGGAGGAAAGCGGGGCAGTCGCCGGACGAAGCGAAGCTCAGCGAATGGCGTCCTTCATGGATTTGACATACTCGCCGATGTACGCAGGCGCGTTCCGGCCGTACTGCTCGAGCAGCTTGACGATGGCGGAGCCGACGATGACGCCGTCTGCCGCTTCCGCCATTTTCCGTGCCTGCTCCGGGGTCGAGATGCCGAAGCCTATGGCGGAGGGAATACCGGTGTTCTGCCGGACGAGCGAGACGATGGAGGACAAATCGGTTCGGATTTCGCGTCTCGCGCCTGTCACACCGAGGCTGGATACGATGTACAGAAAGCCTTCCGCTTCCCGTGCGATCATGGCGATGCGGTTTTCCGACGTGGGTGCGATGAGGGAGATCAGATCGACGCCGTACCGGCGGCAGAGCGGAAGAAACTCCTCCTTTTCTTCATACGGAACGTCAGGCAGGATCAGTCCGTCGATCCCCAGCTCGCGGCAGGAGGCGATGAAGCGCTCCGCGCCGTAGGAGAAGACGACGTTCGCGTAGGTCATGAATACCATCGGGACGCTCACGCTGCGGCGCAGCTCCCGGACGAAGGCGAAAATCCGATCGGTGGTCACGCCGCCCTGCAGCGCGCGCAGATTGGCTCCCTGAATGACGGGACCCTCGGCGGTCGGATCGGAAAAGGGAATCCCCAGCTCGATCAGATCGGCACCGTTATCCACGGCGGCGCGGACGGCGGCGGCGGTGGTTTCCAGATCCGGATCGCCGCAGGTGATGAAGGCGATGAATGCCTTCCCGTTTGCAAATGCCTTTTGAATGTTACTCATGGATGTTTTCTCCTCTGTAGCGGGCGATGGCGGCGCAGTCCTTATCGCCTCTGCCGGAAACGGTGATGACGAGGATCTGCTCCTTGTCCATGGCAGGCGCGAGCTTCATCGCGTGGGCGACGGCGTGCGCCGATTCGATGGCGGGAATGATCCCCTCCGTCCTGGAAAGATATTCAAAGGCTTTTACCGCCTCTTCGTCGGTGACGGGAACATACTCCGCTCTGCCGGTGTCGTGCAGATAGGCGTGCTCCGGCCCCACGCCGGGATAGTCCAGCCCGGCGGAGATAGAATAAACGGGGGCGATCTGCCCGTACTGATCCTGACAGAAGTAGGACTTCATGCCGTGGAAGATGCCGACCTTGCCGGTGTTGACAGTCGCCGCCGTCTCGGGCGTATCGATGCCGCGGCCGGCTGCCTCGCAGCCGATCAGGCGCACGCTTTTGTCGTTGAGAAAGTGGTAGAAGCTGCCAATGGCGTTCGATCCGCCGCCGACGCAGGCGAGTACGGCGTCCGGAAGCCTGCCCTCCTTCTCAAGGAGCTGTTCCCGGATCTCCCGGGAGATCACCGCCTGAAAATCGCGGACGATCGTCGGGAAGGGATGCGGTCCCATCACGGAGCCGAGGCAATAGTGCGTATCGCTGATGCGGGAGGTCCACTCGCGCATGGCTTCGGAGACGGCGTCCTTCAGCGTTGCCGTCCCGGTCCGGACAGCAATGACCTCGGCGCCGAGCAGGCGCATACGGTATACGTTGAGCGCCTGACGGACAGTATCCTCCTCGCCCATGAAAACGACGCATTCCATCCCCATCAGGGCGGCGGCAGTGGCGGTCGCGACGCCGTGCTGTCCGGCGCCCGTCTCGGCGATCAGACGGGTCTTTCCCATTTTTTTCGCCAGCAGCGCCTGTCCGAGCACGTTGTTGATTTTATGCGCTCCGGTGTGATTGAGGTCTTCCCGCTTGAGATAGATTTTCGCTCCACCCAGATCTTCTGTCATTTTCCGTGCGAAGTACAGCCGGGAAGGTCTGCCCGCGTATTCGTTGAGCAGCTCCGTCAGTTCCCGGTTGAAGTCAGGATCGTTTTTATAATGGTTATACGCTGTTTCCAGCTCAATGACCGCGTTCATCAGCGTTTCGGGGATATACTGTCCGCCGTGAATGCCGAAGCGGCCGTTTGGATTTGTCATAGTGCGTCTTCCTTTCTGACGGCGGCGGCAAACGCCGCCATCCTGCGCGGATCCTTGTATCCGCCGTTTTCAATTCCCGAGCTGACATCGACTGCATACGGATGCAGCGCCCGGATCGCCGCTCCCACGTTGTCTGCGCTGAGTCCGCCTGCCAGAAAATAGGGCCGCCGCAGCTCCCGGATCAGTTCCCACTCGAACGCCGTTCCCGTCCCGCCGCTTCCGGAGTCGAGCAGGATGCAGTCCGCGCTGCTCTGCGCGGCGGCGTCGGCGTCCTGCGCGCTGCCGATGCGGAAAGCGTGCAGAAGCGGCTTGTCGGTCAGGGTGCGGAGACGGCGGATGTACTCGTCGGATTCCCCGCCGTGGAGCTGCGCGATATCGATCACGCCGCCGTTCAGCAGTTCGGCGACTTTTTCGCAGCTCTCCCTGACGAACACGCCAACCGCGCGGATGCCGGGGGAAAGCAGCCGCTTCAGCGCGGCAGCCTTTTCGGGGGAGACGTATCGTCTGCTTCCCGGCGCAAAGACGAAGCCGACATATTCGACGCGCAGCCGGTTGGCTTCTTCGATATCGCAGGGGCGGGAAAGCCCGCACATTTTGATTTTCGTCATATAAGGCTCCGCAGCTCCCGCAGCTTTTCGCTTTTGTCCGGCGCACGCATCAGCGCTTCTCCGATCAGCACCGCGTCGGCGCCGGCTTCGGCGAGGCATGCCACATCCCCCGCGCTGCGAACGCCGCTTTCGGAGACAAACAGCACGCCGTCGGGGATCCGCTTCCGCAGCCGCCGGCTGTTGTCCGGATCCACCGTGAAATCCCGGAGATTGCGGTTGTTGGCGCCGAGCATGCGCGCACCCGCGCGCAGCGCCATCTCTACCTCAGTCTCATCGTGCGTCTCCGTCAGCGCCGAGATGCCGAGCGCGTCGCAGACGGCGAGGTATTCCCGGAGCTGCGCTTCGCTCAGAAGGGAGCAGATGAGCAGTACCGCCGAGGCGCCGAGCAGCTTCGCCTCATAGATCATGTATTCGTCCACGGTGAAGTCCTTGCGCAGGCAGGGAATGGAGACGGAGCGGGCAATTTCCCGCAGGTACTCGTCCTGACCGAGAAACCATTTCGGCTCCGTCAGCACCGAGATGCAGTCAGCGTCTGCCGCCTCGTACTCCCGCGCGATTTGCAGATAGGGAAAATCGGGCGCGATCAGCCCCCTGGACGGCGAGGCGCGTTTGCATTCGCAGATAAAAGAAATGCCGGGCTTTTTCAGCGCGTTCTCAAATGAAAAGCTCCCTTTGGGCAGTGCGAGCGCCTGACGGCGCAGGACGTCTGTCGGAACGAGCGCTTTCTTTTGTTCGGTGCGTTCCCGGGCATATCCGGCAAGCTGTTCCAGAATCGTCATACTGCCGGCTCCGGGCTGTTGCTGTATGCGATGAGCTGACGCAGCGTTTCTTCCGCTTTGCCGGAATCGATCAGCTGTGCGGCGAGGACGGTTCCGTCCCGGATGGTGTCTGCTTTGCCGCCGATGTACAGCGCGGCGCCGGCATTCATCAGAACGGCGTTCCTTCTGTGTCCCTTTTCACCGCGGAGGATCGCACGGGTGATCTCTGCATTCTCCTCCGGCGTTCCTCCGGAGAGATCCGATCTGGCGCAGCGCGTAAAGCCGAACTCCTCCGGCGTAATCACGTAGGATTTGAACCAACCGTCCTGGATCTCGCACACCCGCGTCGGCGCGCTCAGGGAGATCTCGTCCAGCTTGTCCTGCCCGTATACGACCATGCCGCGGCGGACGCCGAGATCGATCAGCACCTGCGCAAGCGGCTCCACCAGATATTCGTCATACACGCCGAGGAGCTGCATGGTGGGCGAGCCGGGATTGGTCAGAGGACCTAAAATGTTGAACACCGTGCGGAAGCCCAGTTCCCGGCGGATGGCACCCACATATTTCATGGAGGTGTGGTATTTCTGCGCAAAGAAGAAGCACATGCCGACCTGCTGCAGCAGCTCGACGCACTTTTCGGGACTCTGCTGGATGTTGACGCCGAGCGCTTCCAGACAGTCGGCGGTTCCGCACTGGGAGGAGGCGGCGCGGTTGCCGTGCTTGGCGACCTTGATGCCGCCTGCCGCCGCGACGAGGGCGGAGGTGGTGGAAATGTTGAAGCTGTGCGCGTTGTCTCCGCCGGTGCCGACGATTTCCAGAATCTCCATGCCGGTCTCCACTCTGGTCGCGTGCGCCCGCATGGCGGCGGCGCAGCCCGCAATCTCATCCGTTGTTTCGGCGCGGGCGCTTTTGGTGGAGAGCGCCGCCAGAAAAGCGGCGTTCTGCGTAGGCGTGGTTTCTCCGCTCATGATCTCGTTCATCACGGCGTATGCTTCGTCGTAGGTGAGATCCTGTTTGTTTACGATTTTTACGATGGCTTCCCGTATCATGGATGTATCTCCTTTATGAAATTTCTGAGCATGGTTTTCCCGTCCGGGGTCATGATGGATTCCGGATGGAACTGTACGCCGAAGATTGGATATTCCCGGTGCTGTACCGCCATGATCTCGCCGTCCGTCGTGCGCGCGGTGATCTTCAGGCAGCCGGGCATGGTGGCGCCGTCCGCCGCGAGAGAGTGATAGCGCGCGACGGGCGCCACGGCGGGGCAGCCGGAGAACAGGGGGCATTCCGGGTCCAGACGGACGTCCGACTGCTTTCCGTGCATCAGCTCCCGCGCATAGGTGATCGTCGCGCCGAACGCGGCGCAGATCGCCTGATGTCCGAGGCAGACGCCGAGCATGGGAATTTCCGGTCCCAATGCTTTAACGGCGTCCAGAAGGATGCCGGCGTCCTCCGGCCTTCCGGGACCGGGGGAGAGGAGGATGCGGTCCGGATGCAGGCGGCGGATCTCCTCGATTGTCATCTGATCGTTGCGAATGACGCGGATATCCGGCTCCAGCTCACCGACGAGCTGGTAGAGATTAAAGGAAAAGCTGTCATAGTTATCGATCAGTAAAATCATATGTCTGCCTCCCCGGCGAGCTTCAGCGCGTTGACGACCGCGCGCGCTTTGTTGATGCATTCCTCGTATTCCTTTTCCGGCACGGAATCGGCGACGATGCCGGCGCCCGAGCGGACGAATACCTTTCCGTTTTTGCGGTAGGCGATGCGGATGGCGATGCAGGTATCCATATTGCCTGTGAAATCGATATAGCCGATGGCGCCGCCGTAGATGCCGCGCTTGTTGTTTTCCAGTGCCGCGATCAGCTGGCAGGCGCGGATCTTCGGGGCGCCGGACAGCGTTCCCGCCGGCAGCACCGCCTCAATGGCGTCGAGGGCGTCGCATTCCGGTCGGATCTCTCCCCGCACGGTGGAGCCGATGTGCATGACGTGCGAGAAGCGTTCAATCGTGTGCAGCGCTTCGAGCTGTACCGTGCCGAAGCGGCTGATCTTGCCGAGGTCGTTTCTGCCGAGATCGACCAGCATGTTGTGTTCCGCAAGCTCCTTTTCATCGGCAAGCAGTGAGGTTTCCAGCGCCCGGTCCTCCTCGTCAGTCTTTCCCCGGGGTCTCGTTCCGGCAAGCGGGAAGGTATGCAGCACGCCGTCCTCCAGCTTTACCAGAGTTTCCGGCGAGGCGCCGGCGACCTCCACGTCGGTGCCGGAAAAATAGAACATGTACGGCGAGGGATTGATGGTGCGGAGCACACGGTAGGTATTCAGAAGGCTTCCTTCAAAGGGAGCGCTCAGCCGGTTGGAGAGGACGATCTGGAAGATGTCTCCCTCGCGGATATAGTGCTTCGCCCGCTCCACCATGGCGCAGAAGTCCTCCCGGCTGAACAGGGGCGTGACTTCGCCGAGCATATGACCGCCCGGCTCCTGCTTCTTTTCGCCGGTGCGGAGCAGCGCGGCAAGCTGCTTCAGCTCCATGACTGCCTTATTGTAGCCGACCGCGACGTCATCCAGCGGCATGTTTACGATCAGAACGATTTTCTGGCGCACGTTGTCAAAGGCAATGACCTTGTCGAACAGCATCAGATCGACATCCTTGAAGGCTTCCGTGTCCTCCGCGGCACACCGGACGGACGGCTCGCTGTAGCCGAGGTAATCATAGGAAAAATATCCGACGAGTCCGCCGGTAAAGGGCGGCAGCTCCTCAAAACGGGGGCTTTTGTAATCGGCGAGAATCTGGCGGAGATAGGCGGAGGGATTGTCTGTGCGCACACGGATATTCCCGGTTTTCAGCTCGCCCCCGATGCAGGTGATCTCCAGCTTCGGATCAAAGCCGAGGAAGGTGTAGCGTCCCCATTTGTCGTTCGCCCAGGCGGATTCCAGCATATAGCAGTGCGTCGATACGTTTTTCAGGATCCGCATCGTTTCGATGGGCGTGGTGAAATCCGACAGAAGCTCGCAGCTGACCGGCATGACCTTGTATTTACCGGATGCCGCGATTTCTTCGGCTTTGCTGAGCTCGGGGAAGATCTTCATGGTTTCAGCCTCCTGTACGAAAGAAAAAACTCCTCTGCATGCTCTGTCAGAGGAGTTTACAAACAAAAAGCCCCTGACAGAAATACGTTCTGTCAAGGACGAATCCCGTGCCGTTTCTGAAAACGACACGAGCCGCGGTGCCACCTTGATTCACGGCAGAAGCCGTGCGCTTGGCGGGATACAAGCATATCCCCGGCAACTGACGTATGCCTGCACGTTGCAGAATACTCTGTGAAAACTCACATTTGACTGCACCCTCGGCGGTCCATTTGACGACTTGTTTCTTGCCTGATTCTCAGCATCGCAGGCTCTCTGTGAAGGCATCATCGCCGTTATTTCCGCTTCATCGGTTTAGCGTATTAAACTGATAGTATTATAACACGCCGCGAGCCGGTTGTCAATAGGAATCACTGAACTTTTTTTGCACGCGTGTCGGCGCGCCGCGCTGCGGCGGGAAAGAGGCGGCTTCAGGGGCGGCGGATGGGGAGCGTCTGCGGCGGCGGCAGCTGCTTTTCTGCGGGGACGTCCGCCAGCGGGAGGATCCCTTTCCGGTACTGGGCGGGGGTTACCCGGAAATAGCCCTTGAAATTCCGGTTGAAGCTGCGCAGGGACGTAAAGCCGCTTTCATAGGCGCATTCAATGATCGGGAGAGCGGAGTTCTCCATCAGATAGCAGGCGTGGCTGAGCCGGTAGTGATTCACATAGGCGTTGAAGGAAATTCCGACGGCGTTCTTGAAATACCGCGAAAGGTAGGAATAATCATAGCCGAGGCTTCTCGAAAGACCGGAAAGGGAGCAGTCCCCCCTGTATTCGTTCTCGACAAAGGAGAATATCTCAAACAACAGGCTTTCCCGTTCCGACTGCCGCTTGACATAGACCGCGTCCTTTTCAAACTGAGCGCACAGAGAGTAGAGCACTCCCTTTTTCTCCGTCGTGGTGGAGGAGGTGGTGAGACGGGCGAGCGCCTCTGTCAGATAGGCGTCCGGGCGGAACTGGTTATTTTCCGGGATTCTGCCCGACAGCTTGGTCGCAAACGCCTGCACAAGCTGCGGAGAAAAGATACAGAGCAGGTGCTCGCTTTCACTCGACTGCAGGGAGTGGATCTGATTGGGAAAGATGAGCAGAGCGTCGCCCGCCTGCATCAGAAACCTGCGTTCATCCACGGTGATCTGCATCTGCCCCGCACGGACGGTGATGAACTCAAAGCACTGGTGCAGGTGCAGCGGGAAGCTGAAGTTTCTGCCGCTTTCCGTTCTCAGATAATCCGGCGATCCGAGATGGTTGAATTCGTAAAACATGCCGCTCTCCGAAAAGTAAAATTCTGTCCATATATTATAGCGGTTGTTGCGAGAAATGTCAAATGCGCCGCTTTATAATGAAGAAAAAAAGGAGGACAGCCATGAAGTATTATATCGGCGCCGATCTCGGCACATCCGCGCTGAAGCTGCTGCTGGTCTCAGAGAGCGGCGAGATCGTCCGCTCCGTATCCCGCACGTATCCGGTGGCATATCCGCAGCCCGGCTGGAGTGAACAGCGCCCGGAGGATTGGTGGGACGCCTTTGCGGCGGGCGTCCGGCAGCTGACGGAGGATTTTGACGCCGGGCAGATCGCCGGGATCGGACTCGGAGGGCAGATGCACGGGCTGGTCATACTGGACGAAAACGACCGCGTCATCCGTCCGGCGATCCTTTGGAATGACGGCAGGACCGCCGCGGAGACCGCCTGGCTGAACGAGGCGGTCGGCAGGGAGAAGCTCACGGAGCTTACCGGCAACATTGCCTTTGCGGGCTTTACCGCGCCGAAACTGCTCTGGCTGCGGGAGAAGGAGCCGGACAGCTTTTGCCGGATCCGCAGGATCATGCTGCCGAAGGATTACGTCAACTATCGCCTGACCGGCGTACATGCCAGCGATTATTCGGACGCCTCCGGCACGCTGATGCTGGATGTGAAGCACAGACGCTGGTCGCGGGAAATGCTGGATATCTGCGGCGTACGGGAAGAACAGATGCCGCAGCTGTATGAGAGCTACGCGCCGTTGGGAGGGCTTTTGCCGGAGGTTGCCGCCGGACTGGGGCTTTCGGATGCGGTCGTGGTGGTCGCCGGCGCGGGGGATAACGCAGCGGCGGCTGTCGGAACCGGCACCGTCTCGGACGGAAAGTGCAATATCTCCGTCGGCACCTCCGGCACCATCTTCATCTCCTCGGACCGGTTTCCCGACTGCTCGCCGCATGCCCTGCACGCATTCTGCCATGCGGACGGCGGCTATCATCTGATGGGCTGCATGCTGTCCGCCGCTTCCTGCAGCAAGTGGCTCTGCGAGGGGATTTTGCGGACGGCGGATTATAAAACCGAGGAGGCTGCCGTCTCGGACGATATGCTCGGCGGCAATCACGTGTATTTTCTGCCGTATCTGATGGGAGAACGCAGCCCCATCAACGATACGGACGCGCGTGGCGTCTTTGCCGGCATGCGCCTGGATACGAAGCGCGAGGAGCTCGTGCAGGCGGTGCTGGAGGGCGTGGCGTTTGCTTTCCGCGACAACCTGGAGGCAGCGCGTGAGGCAGGCGTGACGGTGGACGGCAGCAGTCTCTGCGGCGGCGGCGCGCGTTCTCTTTTGTGGCGGAAGATCCTGTGCAACGTTCTGAATATCCCCCTGCATCTTCCCCGGACGGAGGAAGGACCCGCGTACGGAGGCGCCATGCTTGCCATGACCGGCTGCGGCGCCTATGAAAGCGTGCGCGCGTGCGCAGACGCGCTTGTCCGCGAGAAGGAATCCGTCCTTCCCGACCCGCAGATCGCCGCGCGCTATGAGCGGCAATACCGGAAATTCCGGCAGATATACCCGGCAATGAAGCCCGTATTTCAGAAAATAAAGTGAGGCAGAAAAAATGAGCGAGATTTTCAGTGGGATCCCCGTCATCCGTTACGAAGGTGAAAGCAGCCGCAATCCGCTGGCGTTCCGGTATTACGATCCGGACCGCGTCGTCGGCACGAAAACCATGAAGGAGCATCTCCCCTTTGCCATGGCGTGGTGGCATAACCTCTGCGCCGCGGGCACCGATATGTTCGGACGCGATACGGCGGATAAGTCGTTCGGCGCGCAGAAGGGAACCATGGAGCACGCCAGACGCAAGGTGGACGCCGGGTTTGAGTTCATGCAGAAATTGGGAATCTCCTACTTCTGCTTCCACGATGTCGATATCGTTCCCGAGGCGGATACCCTGCGGGAAACCAACCGCCGGCTGGATGAGATCTCCGACTATATCCTGGAGAAAATGCAGCAGACCGGGATTCGCTGCCTGTGGGGGACTGCCAACATGTTCTCCAATCCTCGTTTCATGAACGGCGCGGGCAGTACCAACTCTGCGGATGTATACTGCTTTGCTGCGGCGCAGATCAAAAAAGCGATCGATATCACCGTGAAGCTGGGCGGCAGAGGCTATGTGTTCTGGGGCGGCAGGGAAGGCTACGAGACGCTTCTGAACACGGATATGAAATTCGAGCAGGAGAACATCGCCCGCCTGATGCATATGGCGATGGAGTACGGACGCTCCGTTGGCTTTACGGGGGATTTCTACATCGAACCGAAGCCGAAGGAGCCAATGAAGCATCAGTACGATTTTGACGCGGCAACCGCCATCGGTTTTCTGCGGCAGTACGGGCTGGAGAAGGACTTCAAGCTCAACATCGAAGCCAATCACGCCACCCTCGCGGGACATACCTTCCAGCATGAGCTGAGAGTCGCCGCCATCAACGGCATGCTCGGCTCGATCGATGCCAATCAGGGGGATTATCTGCTCGGATGGGATACGGACGAGTTCCCCTGCAACGTGTACGAGGCGGTGCTCTGCATGTATGAGGTGCTCCGTGCGGGAGGATTGACCGGCGGCTTCAATTTCGACGCCAAGACGCGCCGTCCCAGCTATACCTATGAGGATATGTTCCACGCGTACATCCTGGGAATGGATACCTTTGCGCTCGGACTTCTGAAGGCGCAGCAGCTGATCGAGGACGGCAGGATCGACTCGTTCGTGGCACAGCGGTATGAGAGCTTCGGCCGCGGCATCGGGAAGAGGATCGTGGACGGCAAAGCGACTCTGACGGAGCTGGCGCAGTACGCGGAGCAGATGGGCGCTCCCGCTCTTCCGTCCAGCGGCAGGCAGGAATACCTCGAGAGCGTCCTGAATTCGGTGCTATTCACAAAATAAGGAGGGCGGCATGAATCGGGAAGCGGCAAGAAAAAAAGCACAGGCGATCGTGGAGCGGATGACCGTGGAGGAAAGGCTCTCCCAGCTTCTGTACAATTCTCCCGCCATCGAACGTCTCGGCATTCACGAATACAACTGGTGGAACGAGGCGGCGCACGGCGTCGCGCGCGCTGGCGTCGCAACGGTGTTCCCGCAGGCGATCGGCATGGCGGCGACCTTTGATCCCGCGCTGATCCGCCGGGTCGCAGACGCGGTTTCCACCGAAGCCAGAGCCAAGTACAACAAAAGCGTCTCCTTCGGAGACCGGGATATCTACAAGGGACTGACCTTCTGGACGCCCAATATCAACATTTTCCGCGATCCGCGCTGGGGACGCGGACAGGAGACCTTCGGCGAGGATCCATTCCTGACTGCCTCCATGGGAGCGGCGTACATCCGCGGCTTGCAGGGAGAGGGGGAATTTCTGAAGTCCGCCGCCTGCGCCAAGCATTTCGCCGTCCATTCCGGTCCGGAAAAGGCGCGGCACGGCTTTGACGCGCGGGTAAGCGAAAAGGATCTGTGGGAGACGTATCTGCCTGCGTTCGAGTGGGCAGTGCGGTCGGGAGTCGCCGGCGTGATGGGGGCGTACAACCGAACAAACGGCGAGCCGTGCTGCGCGCACAGCACGCTGATGGGAGAGATCCTGTTCGGACGGTGGCAGTTCGACGGGTATTTTGTCTCCGACTGCGGCGCCATCCGCGATATCGCCGACAATCACAAATACACCGCCACCGTCACAGAGGCGGCGGCTGCCGCGCTGAAAAACGGCTGCGATCTCAACTGCGGCGAGGCGTATACGCATCTGATCGATGCGTATGAGGAGGATCTCATCACCGAGGAGGAGATCACGGAGGCGGCGGTCCGCCTGTATACCATCCGCGTTCTGCTCGGCGAATTCGAGGAGCCGCGTCCGTTTTCCGGTATTTCCTTTGAAGAGCTGGACTGCGGCGCGCACAAAGCGCTCAATCTGGAGACTGCCCGGCAAAGCATGGTGCTGCTCCAGAACCGGGACGGCTTTCTGCCGCCCTCGCCCGGCGCGTTCCGGAAGATCGCGCTGGTCGGACCGAACGCAAACTCCACAACGGCGCTGGAAGGAAACTATAACGGACGCGCGTCTGAATACGTCACCTTGGCGGACGGCATGCGCCGCGTATTCCCGGAGGCGAAGATCACCGTCGCCGGCGGCTCGCCGATGCTCCGGGAGAGGAAAAACGCATGCGGCGGCTTCGGCAGCCTTCTGAGCGAGGGGCTTGCCGCTGCGTCGGAGGCGGAGCTGACCGTATTGTGCCTGGGACTGGACCGCAGCGTCGAGGGAGAGGAGATCGCCGGACTGAACGACGATTTTGCGGATGGCGGGGATAAAAAGACGATGTATCTGCCGCAGCCGCAGATGCGTCTGGCAGAGGCGGTGTGCGACGTCTGCGAAAACGTGGTCGTCGTCGTTCTGTGCGGCAGCGCAGTCGATCTGGGCGAAAAAGTCCGCGCTAAGGCAAAGGCGATCCTGCACGGCTGGTATCCCGGCGCGCAGGGCGGTCTTGCCGTCGCGCAGCTGCTGCGGGGCGAATTCTCTCCGAGCGGAAAGCTGCCGGTCACGTTCTACAGCGCGCAGAACGCTTTGCCGGATTTCACCGACTATGCCATGAAAGGCAGGACCTATCGCTATCTGGAGGAGGAGCCTCTGTATCCCTTCGGCTATGGCCTCGGCTATGACGCGGCGGAATACAGCGATTTCCGCGTCGTTTCCGAGACGGAGCAGAGCTGTACCGTAGCCGTCACGCTGCACAACGGAAGCAGCCGCGCGCTGACCGAAAAGGTGCAGATTTACGCGTCCCTCTCCGACAGCCGCACCGCCGTGCCGCGCTTTCAGCTGTGCGGGCTCCGGGCGGTTTCCCTGCAGCCGGGCGAAACGGTAACGTGCGAGGTGCAGCTGGAGCGGTACTGGCTCATGGCTGTCGACGAAACAGGAGCGCGCGTCCGGTCTGACGGCGGCGTGACTTTGTATGCCGGCTCTCATCAGCCGGACAGGCGAAGCGCCGCGCTCAGCGGGAGCGAGTGCCTGTCGCTCATTCTGTGATGGCGGCGCTGCCGCTTACGGTACGTCTGCCTGCATCCGACGCGGCATACAGAAGGCGCGGAGGAGCGCGCATACGGTGACATATGCAAAAAGCAGCGATTTTGGAGATCGCTGCTTTTTCTTTCTCAGAAATTTCATGACGCGTTCATATCAGCGGCGTATAATACTCTTTATTCTTACAGATAAGGAATTTATATGCTGAAATTAACGGATATCACAAAGGATTATACGGCGGGCGATACGACCGTCCGCGCGCTGAAAGGCGTCCGTATCGAATTCCGGAAAAGCGAATTCGTTTCCATTCTCGGTCCCTCCGGCTGCGGCAAAACGACGATGCTGAACATCATCGGAGGGCTGGATCGCTACAGCGAAGGGGATCTTTCCATCGGCGGGCGCTCCACGAAGAATTTCAGCGACAAGGACTGGGACGCCTACCGCAATCATTCCGTCGGATTCGTGTTTCAGAGCTATAACCTGATCCCGCATCAGACCGTGCTTGCCAACGTCGAGCTGGCGCTCACGCTTTCCGGCGTGTCCAAGGCGGAGCGGCGCCGCCGCGCGGAGGAGGCGCTCGCTCAGGTGGGTCTTGCCGAGCAGCTCCACAAGCGCCCGAACCAGCTCTCCGGCGGGCAGATGCAGCGCGTCGCCATCGCCCGCGCTCTGGTCAACGACCCGGAGATCCTGTTGGCGGACGAACCCACCGGCGCGCTGGATTCCGCTACCAGCGTCCAGATCATGGAGATCCTGAAGAGCATCTCAAAGGACCGGCTCATCATCATGGTCACGCACAATCCGGAGCTGGCGCAGCGCTACTCGACCAGAATCGTCCGGCTGCTCGACGGCAGAATCACGGACGACAGCGATCCGTATGACGGATCGGACGAAACAAAGACGGAGAAGCCGGCAAAACAGGGGCGCACCTCCATGTCATTTGCCACGGCGCTCTCTTTGTCCTTCAACAACCTTATGACCAAGAAGGCGCGCACCTTCCTGACCAGCTTTGCCGGCTCGATCGGCATTATCGGCATTGCGCTGATTTTGTCCCTCTCTGCCGGTGTGCAGGCGTATATCAGCCGCGTGGAGGAAGATACGCTCTCCAGCTATCCGATCCAGATTCAGAAGACCACGGTGGATTACAGCAGCATGATGAACGCGCTGATGCAGGCGCACGGAACGGAAAGCACGCATGAGCTGGACCGGATCTATGCCAGCGGCGTGATGGGCGAGGTGCTCAACAGTATGCTGGACGAGGTGAAGGTCAATAATCTGGAGGCGTTCCGTGCGTATCTGGAGACAAACGCAGAAGTCCCCGGACTTGTCAGCGATATCAAGTACACCTACTCCACCACGATGAACATATACGCTGCCGACACATCCGAAAAGATCGTGCAGGTCAATCCGAGCACGGTGCTTGCGCAGGCTGGAATGGGCCCTGCTTCGGACAGCGCCCAGCAGATGCAGCAGATGCAGGCGGCAGCCGGCGCTCCCGGGGCGCAGATGGATGTCTGGGAGGAACTTCTCGACAACCGGGAGCTTCTGGAAAAACAGTATGACGTCGTCGCCGGCAGGATGCCGGAGGCGTTTGACGAGGTCGTGTTGATTGTGGATGAAAGAAACAACATCAGCGATTACACGCTGTACGCGCTCGGACTCCGGGATCAGGAGGAGATCGCCGAGGCTATGCGGAAGCTGATGAACGGCGAAAAGGTCGATGCCGTGGAAAGCAGCTATTCCTACGAGGAGATCCTTGCGCTGCGCTTCTGTCTGCTGCTCAATACGGACTATTTTGCCAAAACGGAAAACGGCTGGGAGGATCGCTCGGAGGACGAGGCGTATCTGCGCGAAAAGCTCAGCACGGCGACAGAACTGAAAGTTGTCGGCATCCTGCGTCCCTCGCCGGACGCGAGTACGGCGTCCGGACGCGGCTCGATCGGCTATACGTCTGCGCTGACGGAATACCTGATCCGCGAGGTGAATGAAAGCGAGATCGTCCGTGCGCAGAAGGAGCATCCGGATACGGACGTTTTTACCGGCATCCCCTTCGGTATAGAGGAGACGGAGCCGCTCACCATGGAAGGACTGGAGGCGTACCTTGCCTCGCTGCCGGAAGAGGAGGCGGCGCAGTACCGCACGACGATCGCGCAGATGCGCACTTCCGGCATGCCGGAGGAAAAAATTCTCTCGATGTTTGCCTCCGCCGTGCAGGCACCGTCCACCGACGCGACCTATGAGGGGAATCTGGAGCGGCTCGGCGTTTCCGACCCCGAAAAGCCGTCCTCTATTTTGCTCTACCCGAAGGATTTTGCCGCGAAGGAGGCGCTCTCCGCGCTGATCGACGAATACAACGCATCGGCGGACGAGGCGGACCGGATTCAGTACACCGATTATATCGGGTTGCTGCTCTCCTCGGTGACGACGGTCATCAACGCCATCAGCTATATCCTCATTGCGTTCGTTGCCATCTCGCTTGTCGTGTCGTCCATCATGATCGGCATTATCACCTATATCTCCGTGCTCGAACGCACGAAGGAGATCGGCATTCTGCGCTCCATCGGCGCGTCCAAATGGGACATTTCCCGCGTGTTCAACGCGGAAACGCTGACGGTCGGCTTCGTCGCCGGCGCGCTCGGGATTCTCATCACTGTACTTTTGGATGGGGCGGCAAGCGCGATCCTGAAGGGGATTACCGGCATCGGGGGACTGGCGTCTCTGCCGGCAGCCGGCGCCGTATGCCTGATCGCCATCAGCATGCTGCTGACCTATATCGCCGGACTGATCCCGGCGAAGATCGCGGCAGGAAAGGATCCGGTCGTCGCGCTCCGCATGGAGTGAGACGGGCAAAGGAGACAGCCGATTCTTCCTCGGAATCGCATCCAACTACGCGTACTTTTTCCATACGTGCTGCCAGCAGATTTCCCGGCGATCTCACCGGCGGCGCTGCCATGGCAGCTTCCTGCTGCGGGCATACAGCCGAAGTGTCCATCCGGTTTCGGGCAGTCCTGTTCTCGGGGCTGCCCTTCTGCTGTACACATGGTACAAAGTGCCGGATTAAGCGGTGGATTCCTTCCAGCGGCGCAAAAGGCAAAACGGACGAAAAGGGATCCCTTTTAACTTAATATGTTGGTTTCAGGCTTCTTGAAAATCATTCATCAAAATAGCAGGGAAGGCTTCACAGATTGAAAGTAAAGCCCTCTCTGCTATTCGACAAACTGGAAGTTGTCTGTTTCTTATACAGTAATCCAATATCTTTTCATCTTCCTCCCGTCAACATTTATGGTTTCCTCATATACCCCGCCATTATCAAGTATTGTTCTTTCACTGGCGTTATTATTTACATCACAGGTGATAAGAAGCTTTTCTATCCCCATGGATTTCGCGTTTTGTATATTTAAACGAAGCATTTCTTTTGCATAACCCTTGCCACGCTCAGAAGGACGCACTGAATATCCACAATGACCTCCCCACGTTCCAAGAATAGGATGATTTATATGATGACGCAAATCTATCACACCTACAATTTTGTCATCACTCTTGCGTACAGCCAAATACGTATGTGAAGGAACTGTTGTTCCAACCTCGTCGCAGGTATTTACACTTTTTCTAAGTTCACATATTTTTATCCACTCTTCAGCAGACATACATATATCAAGTGATTTGCAGCCTGCAAATTGATCTTCATTTTTTGCATCACACTCTAGAATTTCTTGACGGAATTTCCATATATCATCTGCATACGTTTTTCGAGGTTCAATTAATTCAATTTGTTCCATTGTACATCTCTCCGAATTCCGAGCTGTTAACTTATTTATTTATTATCTTAGCATAGTTCTATGTCCATATCAAGGTTGTAGTGAAAATGCAGGGGGAGGTCGCCAGTATTTTAGTTCATAGGGACGAAAAGCAGGGGTATTGCATTATTTTCGAATATATGGTACAATACTGCATTGAAACATCTCATTCTTGTGCGAGGTGGGAACTATGGAGAAGCAGTGCGTCCGTACTTCGCCATGGGATCGGCGCAGCGAGCTTCCGGAGCTTCCGCTCCCCGGCGCTGCCGCGGCGGCTGCGCTTCTTTTGCTGCTCGGCGCTGTCAGCGCGCAGAATGCGTGGCTGTCCCTTCCCGGCGCAGTCGTCTGCGGCACGCTCCTTGCTGCGCTTCTTTTGCTGCACCGCACGCTGCTTTCGCCTGCCGCGGCGCTTGGCTGCGCCGTGCTGATCGTGTGGCTTGCGCCCGGCGCCTTTCCCGCCTGTGCCGCCTGTCTCTTTCTGCCGCTCGGGTTCGGCGCCGCTGCTGCCGTATACGCGGGACTTCCGCGCATGCACGCGGTTGCAATTTCCTCCGGCTGTGCCGCCGTGTGTGCGGCTGGCGCGGCGGCAGTGCTTTCCGCGGCGGCGGGTCTTTCACCGAGGGAAGGACTTCTGCGGCTGCAAAGCGGCGCGTCTGCCCGCCTTGCCGCATACACGGTGACGGTCGCGGGCGGAGAAGTGCAGCATGTGTTCTCGGAAGAAACCGCGGCTCTTTTCGTCCGGTATCTTCTGATGCTTTCTCCCGCCATTCTGTGCGTTGGATTCTTTCTCGCGGGCTTCGCCGTTACGATGCTTTTGCGGCTGGCGTTTTCCGTGCTGGGGGCGGATGCGGATTTTCTTCCGTCCGACTGGCGTCTGCGCGCCGGGCGCGCTCTCGCTGCCGTCTACTGCGCCGCGCAGCTCTGTACGCTGCTGGCAGCCACGACGCGAAACGCGCAGCCGGCGTATTACGCGGCGTATAATACGGTTCTCGTGTTTACGGCGCCTCTTGCTGCCGCGGGACTGTCCGATCTGATGGAGAAACTCCGCCGCTCACCGTCCATCGGAGCGTTTACCAAACTGGCGCTTTCGTTTCTTGTGCTTATGATTGCTTTATCCGGACTGTACTGGCTGATTACCGCCGCCGCTCTGTACGGCGTGTATACCGCGTTCCGGCGTCCGGCGCAAAATAAATAAAGGAGACCGCATATGGCAAGGCTTACAAAAAAGCCGCTGAAATTCACACAGATACCGGTCAATTACCTTCTGCTCGCGGTCATCAGCGCCGCGCTGCTGGCGGCTGTCGTGCTGCTGGGAAGCTATACCTCCATCCCGCTGTGGTGCCTCGGCGCGGCGGCAGGCATTCTGCTTCTTGCCGCTGCGGCGGCGATCCAGCTCTATACAGGACGGCACGGCCCGCACGGCGCGGACAGCCAGCTGCTCAGCCCGGTACTCGGCAGCATTATGCTGGACACGGTGATGAAGCAGCCGTCCCCCGTTTTCATCTGCGACGAGACGGAGGAGCGGGTCATCTGGTACAATAAAGCGCTCTCCGATGCCTGTGCGTTCAAGGTGCAGCTGTACGGACACCGCGCGGGCGAATTCATGAACCGCGATGTGGCGTCGGTGCTGGACGAGAACGCTGCGGACGGCTCTCCCGTCACCATCGGCGGCCGCTCCTTTCGTGCGTCGGCGGATCGGCTGCGCGCGGGAGACAAGAGCTTCTGCCTCGTCTCTCTGACGGACGTCACGGAGACGGAGCGCCTGTACACGCAGCTGGCGCAGAGCGAGGCGGTCGTCGCCTATATCCTGATCGACAATCTGGAGGATATGCTTCAGTACGAGCAGGAGAAATCCCGCACGGTCGCCGTCGAGATCGAAACGGTGCTGCGCGACTGGGCGGCGGAGGCGGACGGGATCCTGAAGGAGTACGAGCGGGACCGGTATCTTTTCGTGTTTGAAGCGCGGCATCTGGATGATTTCATCGTGCGCCGCTTTGATATTCTGGACCGCATCCGCGATATCCGCATCGGCGACGGTATGCTGTCCGTCACCATTTCCGTCGGGATCGCCAACACGCGCGGCGAATTCAGTGACAAGGAGCGCGCCGCGGCGGCGGCTCTGGATATGGCGCTGCAGCGCGGCGGTGACCAGGTCGTCGTAAAGAGCGAAAACGGGATCGATTTCTACGGCGGACGCACGAAAACGATGCAGAAGCGGACGAAGGTGCGCGCGCGTGTGATCGCCAACGAGCTCATCATGCACATTTCCCGCGCCTCGAACGTGGTCGTCATGGGGCATAAGTTTGCCGACTTTGATTCCTTCGGCGCGTGCGTGGGTATCGCGCGCCTGTCCATGTTCTGCGGGATCCCGGTGCATATCGTCACCGATCTGCGCGACTCCAATCTGGAAGGGTGCCGCCGGATGCTCTCCCGCAGTCCCGAATATGCGGATATCCCGGTCGATACGCGCGAAGCGCTGGAGCAGGTCGGCGCCAATACGCTTCTGGTGATCGTGGATGTCAACGATGCCTCCCGCACCGAGGCGCCGGAGCTGGCGCAGACTGTCGAGAATATCGTGATCCTCGATCACCACCGGAAAACGGCGGAGTTTGAACGCGCGCCGCTGATCTCCTATATCGAGCCGTCCGCCTCCGCGGCGTGCGAGCTTGTCTCCGAAATGCTGGAGCAGGTGCTTCCGGACGATCAGCTTCTGCCCATCGAGGCGAATCTGATGTATGCCGGCATTCTCGTCGATACCAAGCAGTTTACCAAAAATACAGGCTCCCGGACGTTCAGCGCCGCCCTGTATCTGCGGGATCACGGCGCGTCTCCGGTTGAGACCCAGAACCTCTTCAAAACGGATCTCGACGATTTTATCCGCGAAGCGAAATTCCGCTCCAACGTCGTTGTCTACCGCGGCGTGACCGCGATCGCTCTGGCGGACGGAGAGGGAGACGCGGGAGACCGCCTGGCAGCCGCCAAGGCCGCCGACAAGCTTTTGACGGTGGAGGGCGTGCAGGCATCCTTTGCGCTGGTCCGCATCGGCGACACGGTGCATATTTCCGCGCGCTCCTTCGATACAGTCAACGTCCAGATCATTCTTGAGAAGCTGAGCGGCGGCGGACATTTCGACTCCGCGGCAGCGCAGATGCGCGGCACTACGCTGCAAAGCGCGCTGCTCCAGCTCAAGAGTGCCATCGACTCCTATTTCGACGGGGACGCGCCCGCCGGCGGGAAATAAACCGCATCCGATAAACATACAAAATTTTATTACCATAGAGAAAGGCTGCCGCCGCGCCAGCGGGGCAGAGTACATGTCATGAAGGTCGTTTTGCTTGCTGATGTCAAAAGCCAGGGGAAAAAGGGAGATCTGATCAGCGTCTCCGACGGATACGCCCGCAATTTCCTCTTCCCGCGCGGTCTCGCCGTGGAGGCGGACGCCAAGGCGATGAACGAGATCAAAACCAAGGAGGAGGCGCGGCTGCATAAAATCGAGCTGGAAAAGGCTGCCGCCCGCCAGACTGCCGATAAGCTCTCCTCCGTCGTTGTCAAGCTGAAGTCGCAGGCGGGCGCGGACGGAAAGCTGTACGGCTCCGTTACCTCCAAGGATATCGCCGAGGCGCTCGAACGTGAGCACGGCATTTCCCTCGACAAGAGAAAGATTCAGATGGACGGCACCATCAAGGCGTTCGGCACCTATATGCTGGATGTGAAGCTGTATCCGGAGATCACCGGAAAGATTCATCTGGTGATATCCGACACCTGAGCGCCCGATGAACAGCGAACTGAGCCGCCGGATGCCGTTTTCTCTGGAGGCGGAACAATCCGTACTCGGCGCGATCCTGATCGATCCCTCCTGCATGGATCAGATCGCCGGGATCCTGACGGCAGAGGATTTTCAGCTGGAAGAACACGCGGAGCTGTTCCGCACGATGCAGGGCATGTACCTGCGCAGCAAGACGATCGACGTCGTCACGCTGCTGGACGAGCTGGTGAAAAACGGCGTCTACGACGAGGCAGGCGGCAAGAATTACATCCGTCTGATCTCCGAGGTCGTCCCCAGCGCCGCCAATGTCAAGGATTATGCCGAGATTGTCCGCGACAAGAGCATCCTCCGCGCGCTGATCGGCGCGTGCGAGGAAATCATGGAAGCGGCGTACAGCGAGCAGGACGACGTGCCGCACCTTGTCGAGATGGCGGAGCAGAAGATTTTCGCCGTTGCGGAAGGGCACGAGAACAAAAACTTCGTCCATATCCGGGACGCGCTGGTGCAGGTTTACGACCGGCTGCATATGCTCAGCGAAAATAAGGCGGAGGTTCTCGGGATGCCGACCGGATTTTCCGGACTGGACCGCGTGCTTGTCGGACTGGGCAAATCGGATCTGGTGCTGGTCGGCGCGCGCCCCGGCATGGGAAAGACGAGCTTCGCCATGAACCTCGCCGCCTATGCCGCCGAGAATACCAAAAAAGCGGTCTGCATCTTCTCTCTTGAGATGTCGGCGGAGCAGCTTGTCACGCGCGTGCTCTCCAGCGAAGCGCTGATCGATTCCTACCGTCTCCGCTCCGGCGAGCTGACGGACGACGACTGGAGCAAGCTGGCGCATGCCGCCTCCCGCCTGTCCGACTGCCAGATTCTGATCGACGACACGACCGGCATCACCGTTACCGGCATGAAAGCGAAGCTGAGACGGGTGAAGAATCTCGGCATGGTAGTGATCGACTATCTGCAGCTGATGCAGAGCGACCGGCGCATCGACAACCGCGTACAGGAGGTGGCGGAGATCTCCCGCTCCCTGAAGCTGCTTGCCAAGGAACTTCAGGTGCCGGTGATCTGCTGTGCCCAGCTGTCCCGCGGTCCGGAATCGAGAACGGACAAGCGCCCGATGCTGTCTGATCTGCGCGACTCCGGCGCCATCGAGCAGGATGCGGATATCGTATTGTTCCTCTATCGCGACGAATATTATAAAAACGAAGATGAGCCGCAGAACACGGCGGAGGTCATCATCGCCAAGAACCGGCACGGCTCGACCGGAAACGTAAAGATGGGCTGGTTCGGTCAGTATACGAAATTCACAACGCTGGAGGAGGATCGCGGCAGTTAGCCCGCGGCACATGCCATGAACATGGATTCCTTTTCCTTAATCAGCGATTTCGACGGCGCACACATTGCGATGACGGAGATTTCCGCCGACGAGCCGCGCTTCCTGTTCCAGATCACGCACGGCATGGCGGAGCACCGCGCCCGCTACTATCCGTTTATGGAGTATATCGCTTCTCTCGGCGGCGCGTGCATCGCGGGGGATATGCGCGGACACGGCGAAACTGCCGGCGAGGCAAACTACGGCTATTTCGGCGACGATGCCGTGGACGCCGTGCTCAGCGACGTCGCCCAGACGGGAGATGTGCTGCGCCGCAAGTATGGGGAGCTGCCCTTTGTGCTCCTCGGACACAGTATGGGCTCTCTTGTCGCGCGTTCCTACGCCGCGCTTCATGACGAACAGCTTTCCGCGCTGATCCTTACCGGCGAAGCATCGTACAATCCCGGCGTCGGCGCGGGACTTGCCGTTGCCCGCCTGATCTCCTGCCTGCGCGGCGGACGGCATCATTCCCGGCTGGTCGACCATCTCGCTACCGGCGTGTTCAACCGCGGCTTTGAAGCGGATGAAGGCTCGGATGGGAAGTTTCTCTGGCTTTCTGCCGATCTGCAAAACCGTCAGGCATTCGAGGCGGATCCGGCGTGCGGCTTTCCGTTTACGGTGAACGGCTATATCGCGCTGTTTTCCTTTATGAAGCACGCCTATTCCCCGAAAAACTGGAACGTCCGCAATCCCGACATGCCGGTTCTGTTTCTGTCCGGTGAGGACGACCCCGTGATGGTCAGCAAAAAGCGTTTCGACGACGCCGTTTCATTTGTGCGAGATATGGGCTACCGGAATGTATCCTCCAGACTGTATCCCGGCATGCGCCATGAGATCCTGAACGAGACGGACAGGCAGCTTGTCTATGAGGATATCCGGGTGTTTTTAAGCGGCATTTTCCCCGGGGAAAACGCATAAATATGCGCTGCGCCGGGAGGCTGCCGTGGTGCGGTATCCCGGTACAGCCCGGACGGCGATCGCCGTGCGGATGACTCCTGTCCTGCGCGGGCTGCGAAGAGGTACAGCGGCTTTTCCGTGTTTTGGCTCATTGGACTGCGGCGCGCTGTCCGGCGGCAAAAAAATTGACAGAGATTCTCTGAAATGCAAAATTTCCGGAACAAACCGCGGCGCGCAGCGTCTAAGTATCCGTGAGAACGGTTCATAAGAATCACCTGCTGCCTTCTCCGGCTTTTATCTTGACACAGCCGGTTGACTGTAGTAGAATATTACCAGTGTAAACCGTATCATTTATTCAGAAAAGGAGTATATCATGAAGAAATCAGTAAAGCTGATCGCGGCGGCATGCGCTTCCGTGATGGCGCTGTCCGGCGCGCTGACGACAGCGGCGGCAGCGGCGGATACGTCGCTTTCCGCTTCGGTGTATGGCGATGTGTCCGATCTGGATTCCTATCTGCTCAGTCAGATCCGGAACGCCATTCCGGTGGAAGGCGGATACTATATCCCCGGCATCCGGACGGTTATTTCCGAGGAGCAGTACCGGGAGCTCTGCAACCGCTATTTCAACAGCATCTATTATCCCTCCTATCCCGGCTGGTGGGATCCGAGCTATCCGACGTATCCGAACTATCCGTTCCTGCCTGGTGACGGCTCTCAGTTCCAAACGATCGAGCTTGAGATGAACCAGTTCGAGTATCAGTCTCTTGGCTCGAGCTACTTTACTTATTACAGCAGCGACACAAGCGTTGTCACCGTCGATATGTACGGCCGTGCCTACGCGGTAGGTGCCGGCACCGCGACGATCACCGCAAGCAGCGGATATGTTACCTATATCATTTATCAGGTGACGGTGCATGAAGCCGATCCCTCCGAGGCAGGCTTCAGCGTCCGCATGTACGCGCAGAATCAGTATCTGACTGTCGGCGACAGCACGCGAATCGTCGCGTATCTGCTCAAGAACGGTTCGACTGTCCCTGCCGCCAGCATCGATATCGAGTCCGATTCTCCTGAGATCGTCGCTGTGAGCGGCAATACCGCCACCGCACTCTCCGACGGAACGGCTACCATTACCGCCACCCTGCGCGGCACGGATATTAGCGATTCCGTGACGATCTATGTATCCTCCGCATCGTATCCGAGCTATCCGGACTACCCGAGCTATCCCTGGACTCCGAGTTATCCGTGGTATCCGAGCTATCCGTGGGGCGATGCCAACGGAAAATGGGAAGTCAGCACGCCCGGCGGCAGCAACGGACTGCTTACCTCCAACATCGCCAACTGGCTGAACCTTGATACCACACGCTTCAGCGTGCAGTACAAGACGATGTATTTCAACGGAAGCTGGACACAGGCGTTCGTCGTCGTTCCGAAAGACGGCACGGTCGTTGACTTCAGCGCATACGATATTCAGTACCGGAATCTCTACCTGAACGGCGTCTGGGCGCGTGTGATGGTGCTTGTCCCGCAGGGCGTGGACATCACAAAGCAGGATAAACCGGAAAAGCCGGCAGAGCCTGTTGAGCCTTCTCTGACCCCGGAGGAAATCGAGGCGCTGAAGCAGAAGGAAGCTGAGGAAAAGCGTCTGAAAGAGCTGCAGGAGAAGATCGCGGACGCCCTCTCCGGCAAGCTGGACTGGTATGACGTTTACGGGGATATCTACGGTGACTCCTATTATTCCGCAGGCGTTGCGTTCGTTTTGGATCATCAGTATATCAGCGGCAAAAACGATGGTACGTTCGGCGCCAATGATGCGGTGACCTATGCCGATGTCAAGGAAATGTTCCTCAAGTATTTCCACCTGACCGACAAGGAATTCGACGGACTGGGCATCCTGTCCTTCACGGACGGAACCAAGACGATCACCCGTCAGGAGCTGGCGCTCGCTTTCTATAAGGCTGCGCAGAAGCTCGATGCCGTAAACGGAAGATCGACGGATCTGAGCGGTTATGCAGATTATGCAGACCTGAAGGCAGATAACCGTGAGGCATTCTCCTGGGCGATCGCCAACAAGCTGCTCAATAAGACCTCGTCCAAGCTCACTCCGAACGGAACGGTGGAAAAGACGAGATTGGCGCAGATGCTCTATATGCTCGACCGTCTTTCCAAGTAAAATATGTGCAAAGCAAACAGCCGGCTGCTCAATAGCCGGCTGTTTTTTGTTTTGTTTTCTGTGGCGGAAGTTTTTTTGGATGCTTGCAATCCGAGAAAGGATATGATATAATAACAAAAGAATTCTATAAGCCGGTGTGGTGGAATTGGCAGACGCCCGGGACTCAAAATCCCGTGTCCGCAAGGACGTGCGGGTTCGACCCCCGCCACCGGCACCAAACAGGTATAATCCGAACCAGATCTCCCCAGTGGGAGACGTGTTCGGATTATTTGTTTATTTGGAGAAGTTTTAGGATACGCATTTCCGGAACGGTGTCATCAAATGTCCGAACTCCAATCCAGGAGGAGCGAGAAAAAAGATAGATCAGGCGGATGAAGTCATGAGAAAACTGATAAGCTGCGCGTATAATCTGGATACAGACTGATTGCACTGCCGCGGAGAATGACATTGCCGCCAGAATGTGATTTCTCAAATACAGATACGGTTCATTTTTGCTCGTGAAATCATGGAACGGCTGAGCTTTCTGAGATACCGGCATTGGATGCGATCGGAGAGGAAAGCGCTCATATCGCTGCGTTGGGAAAATGCCTGATAGAAAGAGCGAGAAAAAATGAATCTTCTATTGACTAACGAACGATAGGTAGTTATAATAGAGTTGTGTGAGAAAAACGCTTTGGTTCGTGTTAAGGAGTATATCTACACAAGTACAGATGGAAAACTATGACTTTTAATGTATTTGAGATGGGGACTGAGGAATCGGTTTATCATGCATTTCAGGTTTTGCGTGAGGGTGGAGTGATTTTTGAACCTATTCATGCACTCCCATGGAGTAAATGCTGCGCCACTGTTATGGATAAATTCGGGGTATGTTGGTGGATCTCCATTTAGCAGAATACCCGAAACTTTCAGAAAAAGCAGGATAGATCCCCTTTGGTGAACATTGCGGCTGAGTCCGCCCGGGCATGGCCGCTTTAATTTGAAGCCGCATCCTACCGAACGATAGGTAGCGTTCGATGAAAGAAAGGATTTCGTATGATTATGATAACAGGCCGCAAAAGCTGTCTCATGCAGTTCTGGAGATAAAACTATTCCAGCTGATTATCCGGACAAGTCTGACAGCAGGTGACAGATGCATGAGAAAAACAAGTGCAGCATCTATAAAACGGACACATATGCATGCAAAAGAAGTCTATATGCAGCCGGAATTCTTTTGTATAATATAGGTGTAAGCTGCTAAAGGAAGCATTCAGTTTCCATTCAAGGAGGAACAACATGAAATCCCTGCAAACCATTCAGAAGACCTTCCGGGTCTTTCAGATTCTCGCGAAAATTGCTCTTGTTTTCAGCATCGTGGGCGCGTCCATTTGCGCGCTGGGCGCAGCGTGCGCCATGACCTGGTACAACGGCGGTCAAGTGTTCAGTCTGTTTGGTCAGCCGATTCCTGCCTTTGCAGAGGGCGCAAATCTGCAGCAGGCTTATGCCGTACTGCTTTCTGATACGGTCTACCTGACCACCGACGCGATTCTGCTGGCATTCGCCGGACGGTATTTCGAAACCGAACAGTCCGACGGTACGCCCTTTACGGAGTGCGGCGCGAATCGCATCCGGAAGCTGGGCATCTGCTGCATCTGGATGCCCATCGTGGCAGTGGTAATCGCATCTGTCATTACGGTTTGTCTGGGCGTGGAGAGAAGCGGCGACGTCAGCAATCTTCCCAGTGTGGTCACCGGTATCGTTCTGATTCTGGCTTCTCTGATCTTCCGCTACGGAGCGGAGCTGGAGGAGAAGAATCGCTCACTGATTTCTGACGGGGAGAAAATAAGCGACACAATCGAGAACTGAAGCGGGAAAAGCAAGTGAAGTGGAGATATGAGGATGCAGAAAACGGGAGCCAGACACGCAGGCAGCGTTTGATGTGATTCTGGAGGAACCCGGTGAATATCAGGTTTGCTTTACGGCAGTGGAGTTTGTCGGTGACTACGGAATCCGCTGGTGAACCGAGGATAACACAGACAGATAACAGCGTATGGGCAGACAGGAGTGCTTTGAAAATGAGAAGCAAAAGGAACAGTAAGATCGTGATCGGATGCAGCATCGTTGCCGCAATCTGCTTTGGGATCGTCAGCTACGGAAATTTTTACCGTGGTAGGATGGCGCTCGGCTGGACATTTGCCATTCTGACGGCTGCACAGTTGGTGTTGGCGGTGATGGATTACGTAATATCGAAGAAAATAAAATGATAGGCATTGGGAGTGGGCGTATGAATAACAGGATGAAAAGAATTGGATTTCTTCTGTTGTCGGCAGGCGCGGTTTTGTTCTTATATACCTTATTGCATGAATCAGGACATCTGATCGTCATGCTGTCAGCCGGGGCAACGGTAACTTCATTTAGCATATTTACAGCCCATGTCAGTGCAGCAGGAGGAAATTATACGACTCTGTCTTCTTTGTGGCTTCATGCGAATGGCGCGCTTCTTCCCATGACAGCTTCCTTTGTCTATATATTGCTGTATAGAAAAGACTCCCAGAAATCATTTTACCGTATTTTTTCCTTTTTGGCTACGCTCATCCCCACAGCTTCCATGCTTGCGTGGGCGGTCTTTCCATTTCTTTTTCTGCTGGGGAAGGCGCCTGCAAAGGATGATGTAACCCATTTTTTGGATGTTTTTTCGGATCAGTTCCATCCGCTGATCGTAAGTGCTGTGTCTATCGCAATGATCGTAATCAGTGCTGCCCTGATTTATAAAAGAAGAATTCTACAGAATTATCTTGAAGAGATTCGCCAACTTAAGCGGCAATAGGAAATCCCGGTTTGCCTGTATCAACACAACGCCAACAAAATCAGATAAACAAGGAGAAACACACATGAAAGTTACCTATGAACACAAACCCGCCATGACCTTCATCGGCTTTTCTACCTCTATCCGCCCGGAGGAGGGGTATCAGAAGTGCCCCGAGTTCTGGGACAAAGAATATGCACAGAAGTACGCGCGGCTCTGGCAGACCATGCGGCCGGAAACGCCGGTAGAAGCGGCCATCCTCAAAAACGGCATCGGTATGTTCGCCATCTGCGACGAGCAGGAAGGCTCCTTTGAATACTGGATCGCCGGACTGTACCAGGGCGGCGAGGTACCGGAGGGGCTGCAGCTCTATACTTTCCCGGAAAGCGATTGGGCGATGTTCTCCGCCAAGGGACCGTTGCCCGGCTCCCTGCAAGCCCTGAATACCCAGGTCTGGCAGGAATGGTATCCAAATGAGGGGCAGAAGTATCAGGCAAACGGCAGTGCCATGCTGGAGGTATACTCCCCCGGCGATATGCAAAGCCCCGACTACGAATGCGGCATCTGGGTGCCCATCCGTCATGCTATGGGGCAGAGTGAGCAGGAGACGGCTGAAATCGTTTCAGGTATGACAATAACGGGAATTCTGTGAATGGAGAGACAGTTATGAAGCTACCCTTGGAAGCATCCTTACCTTACTGCCTGCTGGCACTGTTGGTTTTGGCGGTGTTTTACGGGATTTATCTCGTCAAACAGTGGGGGCAGAAACGCCGCGGCATCCAGACCATGCAGATCGGGCGCAGAAAAGACGCGCATACCCACACAGTGGAAACGCTGATGGGAATTGCCACCGTGGGGATCATTCCCGCGCAGCTGATGTCCATCGGATTTGGATGGAGCCATCTGCCCGCCGGAGCCCGCTTTACCGGGTTCTGCGTGGGTCTGCTGGGCGACTTGCTCTTTTTGATTTCTGTTATCTGCATGAAGGACAGCTGGCGGGCCGGGATCCCGGATAAAGACAGAACGGAACTCGTAACAGACGGTATATACAGGTACAGCCGCAATCCGGCTTTTCTGGGCTTTGACTTACAGTATATCGGTGTGCTGCTGATGTACTGCAACCTGCTGACAGGGATGTTTACTGCTTTTGCAATCGTAATGCTGCACCTGCAAATCCTGCAGGAGGAGCGCTATCTGGCAGCCGCATTCGGTGCGGAATATCTGGATTACCGGCACCGGGTGTTCCGCTATCTGGGGCGGCGCAAAGGATAAAACGGAATTTGAGGAGGTACATAACCATGAAGAAAATGATTGCATACTGCG
Organism: Eubacteriales bacterium; assembly: GCA_051867895.1. Lineage (GTDB taxonomy): Bacteria > Bacillota > Clostridia > Oscillospirales > CAG-272 > SIG701. The sequence goes on along the minus strand of JBJDZH010000023.1, from coordinate 37,893 downwards.
GGCTGGACTGTGAGAAATGCGACGCATATCTCGCAACGGTGCGTGACGATCAGGCATTGCGGGAAAAAACCGCAAAAGCATGGGCTGCGTTCAACCATGCACCGATTCTGCCGGAACATATCAATTGTCAGGGCTGTCGTGCGGACGGAATCAAAACGGTGTTCTGTGACAGCCTTTGTGAGATTCGCCGGTGCGCGATGAAAAAGGGCGTTGAAACCTGCGGTGACTGCCAGGAGATGGAAAAATGCAAGACTGTCGGAGCGATTCTTGCCAATAACCCGGAAGCGTTGAAAAATCTGAAAGGATAAACGACATCGCAAATGCGAACCAGGAGGATGCAAAATGACTGTAACAAACGTGAACACCGAGGCAAGAAAAAAGCTGACCACGGATCTGTGGATCATCGGAATTGTAACTTTCCTTGCCCTTGGAATCGTTGTTTTTGCCATGCAAAACGGAATGAACGACTTTGCTGGCGACCGCAGCATCCCGATCGTTCTTCGGGTGCTGGTGATTGGACTGTGCGGTCAATTTGCGGTAGCCGGTCTGGGAATCTCTATCGTATGCCTGATCCGAAAACAGCGTTTTCGGGAGTTTGGTCTGAACACCAGAAATCTGATCCCCGCACTGCTCATGAGCCTTTTGTGCTGTGTGCCGGAATTTACTTATTATCTTGTACGGGGATATATCCATTCCTGGTGCCCGTTTCAGGAGGTAAATACCACAGCGGAAGTCCTTGCAAGCGCATTTCCCTCCAATATTCTCGGTTTTCTAATTACAGCCCTGTTCTGGGGCTTTTTTGAAGGATTCAACTATGTGGTCATCCGGGACAAAATCAGCATGCTCTCTCCAAGCAAATACCGGTTCTTCGACTGGGGTGCCTTGGTATGTGCCGTGATGTGTATTCTCATACACGGAGCTGTGGGCGTGACGCCGGATGCTGTATTTGAAATGGCGGCAACCTTCATTCTGATCTACGGCATGCTGATCGTCCGCAAGGAAACAGGGAACGCATGGGGCTGTATTCTGATTTTCTTCGTTTACTGGAATGCGATCTGAACAGCCTGAATCGCCATAAACAGAAAGACGCGATTACGAGGAATTGCTGCGCTCAGTGAGCTGTTGATCGTATCCATTCCGAGACACCAATTATTTTTTTGTTTTTTGTAACGAAACTTCCTGATCTCCGTCTAACCAATGAAAATTCAGGAAAGGAGGCGATGATTACGGATAAGGAAATCTCCGAACAGCTGTATGAAGCCTACTACATGAAGGTATATTCGTTTGTTATGACCTTGGCAAAAGGAAAAACACTGTCAGAGGAAATCACGCAGGAAGTATTCTTTCGTGCTATCGCAACGGAAAAGACCTTTCGGGGCGAAAGCGACACGTTCACTTGGCTTTGTGCCATTGCCAAGAATCTGTTTTATGATGAAATGCGCAGACGGGGCAGACAGTCTAAAGAAGTCACAGCGGAACTGCCCGACTCAGGTGATGACCCGGCAGCTGCTGTCGCGGATGCAGACGCATCGTTCCGGATCCATCTTGTGCTACATGAGCTGGATGAACCGTATAAAGAGGTTTTCGAACTCCGTTGCTTTGGCGAGCTGTCCTTTCAGCAGATCGGTACCATCTTCAAGAAGACAGAGAGCTGGGCAAGGGTAACGTATCATCGCGCCAAACTGAAAATTCAGGAAAGGATGGATACAATATGAAGTATCGGTGCGAAATCGTCCGTGATTTGATGCCTCTGTATTTGGATGGCATCGCAAGCGGGCAAAGCAGTCTGATGGTTGAGGAACACCTCTCAGAGTGCAAAGAATGTTCGGCACTTTTCTCTCAAATGAAGAACAGCGAATGGGAAACCGAAGTAAAAGAGGAAAAAACCGATGTGATTGCAAGACAGCGAAAGGTATTCAAACGAAAATCCGCACTGGTCGGCAGTGTGCTTGCAGGAATTTTCATGATTCCGATTCTCGTTTGTCTGATCGTCAATCTGGCAACCGGCGCGGGGCTGACATGGTTTTTCATTGTTCTCGCTTCGCTTCTTGTGGCTGCGTCGCTGACCGTAGTGCCGCTGATGGCGGCGGCGGATAAGTTTCTGTGGACAATCGGCACATTCTCTGCCTCCCTGATCCTACTTCTCGGCGTCTGCTGCATGTATACGGGCGGCCGCTGGTTCTTTGTGGCAAGTTCATCGTCGCTTTTCGGAATCGGGATGGTATTCCTTCCCTTTGCTGTGAGAAGCCGGCCGCTTTCCGGAGTTCTGAGGAGCCAAAAAGGGTTAGCGGTTATGACCGCAGACACGGTTTTCTATATCCTGATGATGCTCAGCATCGGCTTCTACACAAAAGCACCGGGCTTTTTCAGGATTTCCGCCGCAATCTCACTGCCGCTCATTGCGTTTGCCTGGGTAATTTTTGCATTGATCCGTTATGCCGGAAAAAACGGCTGGGTAAAAGCCGGTCTCTGCACCGTACTCAGCGGCGTATTCGTCTTTTTCGCTGACGCGTTGATAAACCGGCTGTTGGGAGAGACTGTTCATCTTCCCACATTCTCTCCGTTTCAATGGAACTTCAGTACAGTTGACGGAAATGTGAAATGGCTGTCGTTGATTGCCGGTGTGCTTGTGGGCATGATTTTGATGATCATCGGACTTATTCGCAGGAGGAAACAGAAATGAAAAAAATAGGTTTATTCGTGCTGCTGGCTGCGATTGTGCTTGCAGCAATGTGCGGCATGACCGGCTGCTCTGTTTTTGGTTCGGTCACATATGCAAACTCGGAAAAATACTCCGTCGGCGATGCGGAGATCGCGGACAAAATTGAAAACATTGAAATCGATTGGTCCAGCGGAAGTGTAAGGGTGGTTTCCCATTCGGGAAACACGGTCCTGCTGTCGGAAAAGGCGGAAGACAGAATACCGGAGGAGCTCCGGGTTCATTGGTGGCTGGAGGGCACCACGCTTCACATCAAGTTCGCGGCTTCCGGCGCAAGCCTGCGGCTGATCAATACCGGGCATAAAGAATTGATCCTGACAGTACCGGAAGAGCTCTCTTTTGACGACGTCGTAATTCGTACCGCGTCTGCGGAAATTGACGCAAGTGGCTTGGGCGCTGATACAGTCAACATTTCGACGGCATCGGGCGATGTGAGTATCCGCTGCGCAGCAAACACCATCAAGCTCAACAGTGCGTCCGGCAATATTCAGCTGAACCAGCAGGGCAAAGCCGGCGAGGTCAGTATTGATACCGCTTCCGGAAGAATCGATGCTGATCTCAGTCAGGCGGATACGGCGTATTTTGAATCGGCGTCCGGCAAAATCAAGGTGACGGCTGCTTCGGTGGATTCCTTCTCAGCAAAAGCGACCAGCGGTGCTGTTTTCTGCGGGTTTGAAGCTGTCCCCTCTCAGTGCAGACTCCGTGCCGTGTCCGGCGAGGTTACGCTCAGCCTTCCGGAAGACGCGGATTTCACAGCAAATATCCGCACAACCAGCGGTGATTTTGCATCCGATTTTGCATTGAAGAAGGACGGCAGCACCTACAGATGCGGCAGCGGCAGTGCCGATATAGATATTGATACCACTTCGGGGAATGTTTCGATTTGGCAAAATTAAGCAGAAACATCCGGAAAAGCCGGCGTTATCGGAAGGAACAGCAACACAGCAAAGCGAAAAACAGCAGCAAGGCAATCATCAGAGGGGAGTTGGTGATTGACCCGGACGGCTGCCGGGCTGCAATGAACGGCAGAGATATGGAACTTGCCACGTTCTCGGGCTGCCTCTTGCGGCATTTGGAACGGACAGCTGGGATCTTCCTCTGCAAATCAATGGGACAACTACTTTCTATCCCCTTACATTCCTACAAGGAATCCTTGCCCATTTGGGCGTGATGTACACAGTGCTGATCGCCATGATTGGTTTCACGCTGCTCTTGTCATCCCGAATGAAAAGTCCATATCTCGTGCTGATCGTTGTTGTGCCTGCTCTGTTTATTCCGATGTTTCTGCCTCCGAGTGGGTATTCAGACCGTCCACCAGGATCTCTCCGGCGGAGACGCCATAGGAGCAGAGGAGCAGACCGACCTGTCTGTTTTCCGCTGCCGGTCGCCCCGATAAAGGCGACGGCCTGCCCCGGCTCTGCCGTAAAACTGATGTCGTGCAGCAAATTCTCTCCGGTGTCAGGGGAGCGAAAGGGCACATGGCGGAACTCCACGGAACCGGTATTCTCCCGCTCCTGGGTTCCGTTTTGCATGCGGACCTCTGTGTCCAGCACCTCATTGATACGGTGGACAGACATCATCACCGGGCAGCATCACTAACAGCACTGTCATCATAGCGAAGACCATCATGACCTGCATGGCGTACAGGGAGAACACCGTCATATCGGAGAAGATAGTCAGCCGTTCCATTCCGCCCGCGCAGCTGAGCATGAACCATGTATAGGAATAGTCGTGATGCGGCGGTCCATCTTTTGAAACGCCTATGGACCGCCTAACCTGACTCGTCCCCAATGCGGAAATGCACAGTTTGCGCTTCTTCATAAGAAAACCGGTAAAAGCGACTGTGGCTGGAGATGTCCTGTCTGGGATGAGATATACCGCACAATCAAGATGTCCGAAGCGTTACCGGGTGCATAAGCGATATCGTTCAAAACAGGCAGACAAATCGAAATTTGAGAAGAGGATATGCGTATGATGAATCAGAATATTACAATTCGTCCGGAAGAACATAAAGATTATAAGAGCATTGTTTCTCTGATTTTGCGTTCGTTTCAAGAAGGAACAGACTATTCTGATGGAACCGATATTATTGCATTAGTGGAGGAAATCCGAGATTCGAAATATTATATTCCAGAATTGTCCTTTGTTGCGGAACTAAATAACCAGGTGGTAGGACACTTTTTGTTTTCTAAATTTCCGCTGTCACCTACAAGGGAAGGAGGACATGGCGACGGAGCCGATTCTGACATTGTCATGTTAGCACCCGTATCTGTTCATGCGGACTATTTTCGCCGGGGAATCGGAACCGCTATGCTCAATATGGGAATTGAGAAAGTGAGAGAACTGGGCTATAAAGGAATCACTGTTGAGGGGAATTATAACTTTTATAATCAAGTTGGATTTCGTACCTCATCAGAATACAACATTTTCCCAACAAGTGGCTATCCAATGAAAGAGCCCCGATGCATGATGTGTCAGGAGACGTATAAAGGATCATTGGATGGCGTACATGGTTATATCGTTTATGACATGTACTTCAATGCATAAAATTGAAATCATACAGAGCGTGATATCCGGAACGGTGTTCACGCTCTGCTTTTTGGGTTATGTAGTGCTTGCCGCATCACGTAGCCCATCAACAACAAAATAGACACAATTCTCGGCAAAACACGCCTGTCCGTCAAGCGGGTTTTCTTGTACAATATTGGGAAATTGAGAAAGGATTCATGAGCGATATCATTGAAATCTCACGCCTGAGCAAACGCTTCTGCGACGTGCAGGCGGTAAACGATCTGGGTTTTCGCGTGAAGGAAGGCGAGCTGATCGCCTTCCAGGGCATCAACGGCGCAGGCAAATCCACCACCATCAACATCATGTGCGGGCAGCTTTCCAAGGATTCCGGAACTGTTCAGATTGGCGGCGTCGATCTGGACCGCGCCCCCGACAGCATCAAGCGGAATCCGGGCGTGGTTTTTCAGAACTCCGTGCTGGATAAGGATCTGTCCGTGCAGGACAATCTCCAAAGCCGCGCAGCCCTGTACGGGATTCAGGAAAAGGAATTTCCACCCTGCTGATCTGCTTTGCGGCAGCGGGCGTCCGCCTGGGCTATCTGGCGTATGCGGGCTGGTATCTGACGGCCGGGGATGTGGCGGCACTGTTTTTGGATGTGGCACTGCTGGTGCTGATTGCGGGAATCGTGATTGCGGTCGGACTGTATGTGGGGATGAATCTCCTGACCGGGAGGAAGCGGCACTGACCGTGCAGCAAGTTGAGCGGCTATCCCCATATGGACAGCCGCTTTTGTTTAAGCAGAAAGTACGTACTGAAGATGAAATCGCTGTTAATGCGGCAGCCTTGATTGTCAAAGCCGCCGTTTCAAATGTACGTGTCAAATAGTCTGCTGTACGACGGCTTTTTTCTTTATCTGGAAAACAGGCGAAGGAAGTACCTCTTTTTCAAATCAGCCGGACAGAATGCGCATGAAAAATCCACCGTGTAAGGGTAACCCCTTTGCATGGTGGATTTGTCGCACCTATACTGCCGGCTGTCAGATCCATATTGTACTGGAGACAGACTGCCTGATATTTGAGGACAACGATCCCGGGATCCCCGCCCATGAGCTTACGCGGGTGACGGAGCGCGGCTTCACCGGCAAAGCGGGGCGAATTCACCACCATTCTGATGGTGACACACGACGCCGTTGTCGGCTCCTACGCCTCCCGGGTGCTGTTCCTGAAGGACGGTAAAATATGGAACGAGCTGTACCGGGGAGAGCGCACGCGGCAGACCATGTACCACGAGATCCTGAACACCATGGCGGTGCTGGGAGGGGAAGCCGATGTTCGCTAAGCTGGCACTATAGAAGAACATGCTTGTACAATCACGGCGGAATATCTCAGAAAATTGCTGTAAGGAACACGGCAGAAACAAACGGGGGAAATCTCATGCGTGAAATTCAGCAGACAGGAAAACATCACTGCTGCGATGCAAGCAGAAGCCGCGACCTTATGGCTGCGGCTTTGCTTTTGCGTGAGGAAGTCCGAACCTGTTTCGGCTTTTTTCTGAACGCACTCCGCTTTTCGCATCCTGTGTGGCGGTTGGCAGCAAAAACTATTGACAAATGTCAGTTTTTGCGTCATAATTAAGCAACAACCTGCCCGAAATCAGAAGCGGAGCTTTCCCGGATGAAGCATGGCAGAAATGAACAGAAAAAGCTGAGGAGAAACGTCATGAGCATGTATTATGTATCCGCCGTCGGAGACGACGCTGCCGATGGCAGGACCCCCGAATCCGCCTGGCGGACGATTCCAAAAGTCAACGCATCGATCCGGGGCGGCGATGTGGTTCGCTTCCGCTGCGGCGATACCTTCTACGGACACCTCTCTCCTCCCCGAGGGATCAGCATGGAACAGCCGACCGTATATGCCTCCTACGGAGAGGGCGCAAAGCCAGTAATCAGCCAGTATAAGACGGCGAAAGCCGATGCGTGGGAACAAGCTGCGCCCGGCATCTGGAAGCTGGATCTTTCGGATTCCACCCGCTTTACCGGAAACACCTTCGATATCGATGCTAATGTGGGCTTTCTGAAGGTTTCCGACAGAATCTTTCCCCATAAGTGCTTCACGATGGAGGAGCTGACACAGCAGTGGGACTTTTACAACGACGATACCTGTGTGTTTGTCTGCTCGGAAAAACATCCGGCGCAGCTGTCCGATGACATCCGTTTCGCCTGCCGGATCAACTGTATCAGCTTTACCGATCATCTGAGGGTGGAGGGGCTTGTTTTTCGGGGAACCGGCGCCCACGGTATCAACGGCGTGGTCAACGGTGCCTATATCGGCGACTGTGAATTCCATGAGATCGGCGGCTCTCAGCTCATCGGTTTCCGCACTCCCAATACCCGTTACGGCAACGGTGTGGAATGCTGGTCCAATTCCTCGGACGTCACGGTGGAATCCTGTAAGTTTTCCGGCATATACGACGTTGCGATCACTATGCAGGGAACCCACGTAAGAAAGTCCTGGACAAACATGATTTTTCGCAATAACATCATGTGGAACAACCAGCACTGCTTTGAAATCTGGTCCAGCGGTCAGGAGCCGGATACCGGCTTTGTGAACTGCCGCTTTGAAAACAATCTCTGCATTGAGTCGGGCTATGGCTGGAGCTATGCGGTACGTCCAGACAAAACCGCTTCCACGCATCTTTTGATGTATGGACTGCAATGTCCTCTCTGCGATATCACAGTGTCGGGGAATACCTTCGTCAATCCCCGCAATATGACCGTATATAAGTCCGGCGGCGTTTCTCAGATCCCGGCGGATTACCGGATCGTCGACAACACCATCATCTGCCCCGCAGGACAGCCGCTTGCCTGGCGCGACCGGTGCAGCGAGGAGGAGTTCCTTGCCTATGAAAACATGCTGCGGGAGAACAACCGGGTATATACCCATACCGTATATCCATAACAGTCGCAGCTCGGCAGAGCTGTGAGGAGAGGGAAGCGCCATAGCCCCGTTTTGCCGAATGGCATTGCGGCAGACATGTTTGCTGTGAAAAAAGCGTCCCGCCTGCATGGATGCAGACGGGACGCTTTTTAGACACTGTAGTACAGAGAATCGATTTCAGCCAACTCTGCCTGAAGTCTTTTGGATATCTCGTTCTCAATAAACTCATGCTTGATTTTTGTGATAAACCGTATATCGGTGAATAAATGCGACACGGTTGTGAGTAGGCTGCCAATATCCAGATTTTTTCGTTTCTTCGTAATGCATGCATTGATAATGCTGCTTGTCGAAGCGATCGAGTTGGAAACCAGCAGAATCTTGCGTGTCCTGACCTCATAGAGCTTTTGTGATTCTTCGGCTCGCCTGAATAATCCATGCACCAGACCAATCACAGTATCTATAAGCAGGGACAGCAGATAGGAGGCTCCGACGATTTTTGCATCTCGTTCCAGACACAGAGCATCATATTGATTCTTATACAGATTGCTTGCATAGCTCTCGTGAAAAGCGGAAAGCAACGGAACAGGCAGACCTGTTTTGGTGTACACATCGGATTTCAAGTGCTGCGCTTGGGCAAAAATCGCCGCAGGAAGATTGAGCCAGTCATCTTTAATCACCTGGATGCTTTCCTGCAGCATGGTCCCTATCCCAACCGCATTGGGCGTAATGACCATGGAAGGCTTTCGTATGACTCTATAGGACCGGAAATCATTCATGGTAACAATATCCGTCAGAATATTTGCCGTTCCGAATAGCCATCCTAAAACGGGGTCATGACCTAAAGTGTGCAGCCGATGGTACTTGCCTTCCATATTGATTCCAAGAGCGGTTGAACCTCTTGTAATATCATAGGGAGGGGTTTGATACAATATGTTGATCCAATACCCATTTTTATGCTTTTCGGCGTTCTTATCCCGGAACCGGTCGTTGGCTTCTCTGTGCTCTTTCTCGATAGAACTGTCATTATGAGCCAATCGTTCAGATGCATCAAAACTTTTCCCATACCCATACTTTTCTGCAACATAAGGAAACAGTAATGCCTTGGCGGTCTGAAGTCCTGCGGCAATGGCGAGAAAGCTCAAATCCGTTTTATTGACAATGCTTGTTTCGCGTGAGAATTCATTGTTTATTTCCTCCAATTCGCGAAACGCTGCGTTGATTTCTTCCGGAGAGAGCACATCCTCCAACAAAACCTCACCCGGGATATCATGATTTGCCTCTGCAACGATAGAATCCCAATCTTCAAGTACAGGAGGATGATCCGGTGTTGCGGCTTTTTTTGCTTCTTCCGCATGCATTTGCGCAGCGGATACTTCGGCGCCGTACCCCAATGATTTCAGCAGTTCGGCAGAGGCGGCAATGTTCTGCTCTGCTTCCCGCCGTGCGGATGAAAGCGCGGTGTCATGCAGCAGCTGCATGGAAACATCCTGATTGTGCTTCAGAACCTTGTTGATCTCATACTCTTTTTCTGTATACTTAAAGATGCTCATGGTAACGTTATTGGATCGGTATTAGAGCGGTATTAGAGCGCAACACCGAGGTCATGCTGCAAATCTTTAATGGCAGCCTGCAGAAGGGTATTGAGTGAATTCAGATAATCGATTCTCTCCTTGTCCGCAGACGATTCTTCCTGCAGCTTTTTAAGGATAGCGTTTTGCTTTTGCAGAGCTTCATTATAGCACTGTTCCTTATCTTCTTTCAACTTTTTGTTTTTCAGATGCGAGGCGATGCCTACGCCGGTAGCTCCCAACACGGCTACGGGAGCTGCAAGTGCAAAAATGCCTGCTGCCATACCGCCGCCTAGAACCGCGCCCGCAGCAGCCAGCCCGCTTGTTATGCCCGCTGCGCTGAGTCCGACGACAGAACCACCCAGATACAAAGCCGCAAAGCTGGCAGCGCCGCCGATGCCTGCGCCGAGCGCTCCTGCCAGCGCTTCCGGAATAGCGGATTGACTGATTGTTCTGGAGGAGTCGTTCAATGCGGCGTTTGCTTCGTCGATGACCTGCCAGACCGTTTTCAATGCATCCTGACTTTGAAATTTCATTTCCTTTTTGTTTTTGACGTATCCGCTCATAGTGTTCAGCCTCCTGAAAAATTGATGAATTGTGATTCGGTGAAAGTTAGGCAAATAAAAAAGTGCGCCAACCGAAGCCGGCGCACCGAAAAACGCAAGACTCCGATTGTCGCCAAACAAACCTTATACAGTATGGGCCATTCCGCACACACGCATAAATGGAGTCTGCATTTTTACCAAATGCAAAAATGCGTATGCACAAAAGAGGCATAATATCCCCATCGGATACAACACCCTACTGTATATTCGGTTTGTTTGGCAGTTCCATTATATATCTTTTCCAGTCGTATGTCAATAAAAAAACGGACTTTCAGCAAAAACTGAAAGTCCGTTTGTATGATTGTGTGAAAATTACTTCAGCGCTTCTTCGACCGCAACGGCGCAGGCGACGGTGGCGCCGACCATCGGGTTGTTGCCCATGCCGATGAGACCCATCATTTCGACGTGCGCCGGAACGGAGGAGGAGCCTGCGAACTGCGCGTCGGAATGCATACGGCCCATCGTATCGGTCATACCGTAGCTGGAGGGACCGGCTGCCATGTTGTCGGGATGAAGCGTACGGCCGGTGCCGCCGCCGGAGGCGACAGAGAAGTAGCTGACGCCGTTCTCCACGCACCACTTCTTGTAGGTGCCGGCGACCGGATGCTGGAATCTCGTCGGGTTGGTGGAGTTGCCGGTGATGGAAACGCCGACCTTCTCCAGCTTCATGATGGCGACGCCTTCCGGAACGTTGTCCGCGCCGTAGCAGCGAACCGCCGCACGGGGACCGTTCGAGTAAGCGGTCTCGGAGACGATCTTGACTTCCTCGGCATACGGATCAAATTCCGTCTTGACGTAGGTGAAGCCGTTGATGCGGGAGATGATGAAGGCGGCGTCCTTGCCAAGACCGTTCAGAATGACGCGCAGCGGCTTGACGCGAACCTTATTCGCGTTCAGCGCGATCTTGATCGCGCCCTCGGCGGCTGCGAAGGACTCGTGACCGGCGAGGAAGCAGAAGCACTCCGTCTCCTCGGAGAGAAGCATCTTGCCCAGATTGCCGTGACCGAGACCGACCTTGCGGTTCTCCGCAACGGAGCCGGGAATGCAGAAGGACTGAAGACCGACGCCGATCGCGGCAGCGGCGTCCGCAGCCTTCTTGCAGCCGGACTTGAGGGCGATGGCGGAGCCGACGGTATACGCCCATACGGCGTTCTCAAAGCAGATCGGCTGCGTCTCGCGGACGATCTTGTCGCAGTCGATGCCCGCCTTCAGCGTGATGTCCTTGCACTCCTCAATGGAGGAGATTCCGTACTGAGCCAGGACGCCGTTGATTTTGTCAACGCGTCTTTCATAGTTTTCAAACAGAGCCATTGTTATGTACCTCCTTACGCCTTTCTCGGATCAATGTACTTTACCGCCTCATCGAAACGGCCGTACTTGCCCATAGCCTTGTTGTAGGCGGTGTTCGGATCGTCGCCCTTCTTGATGAAGTCCGTCATCTTGCCGAGGGAAACGAATTCATAGCCGATCACCTGATCGTCGGCGTCCAGAGCCATTCTTGTGACATAGCCTTCCGCCATCTCCAGATAGCGGACGCCCTTCTTCAGCGTGCCGTACATCGTACCGACCTGGCTTCTCGTGCCCTTGCCGAGGTCCTCCAGACCTGCGCCGATATTCAGACCGTTTTCAGAGAACGCAGACTGAGAGCGGCCGTAGACGATCTGCAGGAACAGCTCGCGCATGGCCGTGTTGATCGCGTCGCATACGAGGTCGGTGTTCAGAGCCTCGAGAATCGTCTTGCCGGGGAGGATTTCCGCTGCCATCGCGGCGGAGTGGGTCATGCCGGAGCAGCCGATCGTCTCGACCAGCGCCTCCTGAATGATGCCGTCCTTGACGTTCAGCGTCAGCTTGCATGCGCCCTGCTGCGGTGCGCACCAGCCCACGCCGTGCGTCAGCGCGGAGATGTCTTTAACTTCCTTCGCCTGGATCCATTTTCCCTCTTCGGGAATCGGAGCGGGACCATGATTCGGACCCTGCTTTACGCAGCACATGTTTTCCACTTCGCTGGTATAAATGAGTTCGCCCATAGAAACTGTATACTCCTTTATAAAATGTTGTCACGCTTGCGGCGGGCGCCTGCCCCGGAGCCGGAGAAAATGCCCGTACATATACTATTATACTGCATTTCGTGCGTCAAATCAAGAAATATGATGAAAAATCGGGGCGCAATCAGGAGAATCCGACCGATTTTTTGCAGATGGAGTCAGCGGCGCGCTCCGCCAGTCGCCGGTAGCGGCGATATCGCTCCGTTCCGGTCTGCTCGTACCGTTTTCCTAGGTAGACCCATTCGCAGTATTCCGCGAAAACGAACAGACCGAGCGTTCGCACGTATTCCTGTGCGGAAACACCAAAGCACCGCGGCATCCGCTCTCCGTAGTAGCGTGCGGCAAACGCGCGGTCCGCGTCGCGCATGAAGAACAGGCTGTCCTCTTTTTCCTCTCCGTGCGCGATCAGGCGCGCAAGCGGCGCCGGATACGGCAGAACGCCGGCGTACTCCCAGTCGGTCAGCACGGCGCGCCCGTTTCCCGCCAGTACGTTGAACGGGAGCAGATCGCCGTGCCCCATGACGCACGGCGTGCGCCGGTATGCCTCCAGATAGAGGGAGTATGCGTCCGCGATGGCTCCGGCAGGCAGATAGGCGGCGCGCGCCGCCATGCGTGCGCAGTCCTGTTCCGGCGTGCAGCCGGCGTGCGCGCCGCTTTTCGCCATGCGCGTCTGCAGCAGCAGAAGTGCGTCGAGCGCCAGTGTCAGCGTGCTGCGCGTGCAGCGACACAGCGTATCGCCGGGGAAAAACTCGTACACCGAGTACGCGTCGTCCGCGGCGACGCGCGCCGGGACGGGCAGCTCCGCCTCTCCCGAAAAGCAGACGTCGTAGATCTCGCGCTCATAGCCCTTGTTCTTCTTCAGAAAATATACGCCCCGCGGCGTTTCCGCGCGCCACGCGTCGCACTCCCCGCCGTCCTCTTCGCCTCTCAGGCGCGTAAGCGAGCATGCTTCCTTCCCGCCGGGGACGAGTGCGGCGGCAATGTCTTTGGGCGCGTTGCGCATGTTTTGCCGCTCCTGCTTCTTTTCACCCATGCATCTCGGCTCCTTTCCGGTTTCTTTTTTTATTGTACCACAGATCGGAGAAAATGAAAAGTGCTCCTGCCGCAGCGAAAAAAATTCCCGCCATACTTCGCCTCCCTTTCCTTTCGCGCTTGACTTTTGTTTTGCATCGGTATACAATGAATAGGTAGATTTTCAGCATGAATAGGACAGGATAAAGCAGTATGGTGGATCTTCTCGCCCTGCAAAAGCATTTTATTCTGGCGCATCTCCGGGAAGGGGATACCGCCGTGGATTTTACGATGGGAAACGGACATGACACCGCCTTTCTTTCCAGGACGGTCGGAGCGTCAGGCTCCGTAATAGCGTTCGATATTCAGCCGCAGGCACTCGTGAACACGGAGGCGACACTGCGTGCGGAGGGCTGTCCGGACAACTACCGGCTGATCCGCGCCTCCCACGAACGCGCGCCCGAATTCGTCCACACGCCGATCCGCGCCGGGATGTTCAATCTCGGCTATATGCCCGGCAGCGGGAACAAAGCTCTGACGACGATGCGGAAAACAACGCTCCCTGCCGTGGAGAATGCGCTCGGCATGCTCGGACGGGACGCGATTCTGCTTGTCGCCGTCTATCCCGGACATCCGGAGGGAGCGGCAGAGGGTGAGGAGCTGGCGGCATATCTTTCGACGATCTCCCGGTACCGGATGACCGTCGCGCAGTTCCGGATGCTGAACTCCCCGTCGTCGCCGTTCTTTTTCATCTGCGAAACGAAATAATTCAGAGAGGGTCTGTATGCAGCCGAATTCTTCTTCCACCGATCCGCGCAGGCGTCCGCCGGAGGCGGATGCGCAGCGCAGCCGTGATGCATCCCGCACCGACCGTTCTGCCGATTATGCGCGCCGGCAGGAGGCGTACCGCAGACGCCGCGAATATGAAGCGATGCAGGAACGCCGCCGCAAGGCAAAGCGCGAGCGCGCGGTGCGGGTATTTCTCGGGCGCGCGCTTGTGTTTGCGATCGTTCTGGTGATTCTGGCAGTCGCGGCGGCGCTTGTTTTCTGGCTCCATTTCAACAAATCCAACCCGCCGCCGGAGCCGTCCTCGATCCGATATACCTTCGGCGGGACGGAGGGCGCTTCGCTTGCTCCGCAAGAAGCGTACAGCGGAAATGTTTTGTATATCGATTTTTCGGAAGCGGCAAAATATCTGGATATGTCCATGGTCGGCGGTGCGTCGTCCATGCGCTACGTGCTCGCTTCCTCTGCCGAGGACAGCGCGGGCAGCGGAGGGGAGGAGGCAGTCGTTTTCCATGCAGGGAGCGATCTCGCTGAGGTGAACGGGCAAAACATCCGTCTTGAGGGCAAAGCGATCGTTTCCGGCGAGCATTATCTGGTTCCTGTTTCGTTTCTGAGCGAATATATGACCGGCGTGTCCGTGCTCGTTACCTCCTCGGAGGTCGCTGTGGCGCGTACCTATACCGACGGGGAGCCGGATCCGGTCGCTTTCACGCTGAAGAATGCGGGCGTCGTCGCGCCGATTCCCGAGGACACCGAGCTGAGCTCTCCGGTTGTTCCGCCGACGGATGAAGAGCTGAAGATCACCTTCCAGGCGGATCTTTCCGCGTATGAGGCATATATGAATCCCGCCGACCGCGACGCATACCTGATCCTCGTCAACAATTCCTCCACGATCGACGAGACCTACAAGCCGGACGATCTCGTGGAGCTGGCGGATACGCGCAAAGATGGGCGCGCGGCGCAGATGATGCGCAAAACCGCCGCCAAGGCGCTGGAAGCCATGTTCATTGAGATGCGTGCGTGCGGCTATACGGATGTATCCGTGACGAGCGCATACCGTTCCTACGCCTACCAGAGCTCTCTGTTCAATATGTACACGGCGAACGAGATGGCAAAGGATCCATCCCTTACGCTGGCGCAGGCGCAGGCGATCACTGCGACGTATTCCGCGCGACCGGGTACAAGCGAGCACCAGACGGGGCTCTGCTGCGATATGCACAATCTTCCCGCGGCGGATCAGTCGTTTGCGAAAAAGGAGGCATACGCATGGCTGACGGAGAATGCGTGGAAATTCGGCTTCATCCTCCGTTTCCCGGAGGGGAAGGAGAATGTCACGGAGATCTCCTTTGAGCCTTGGCATTACCGCTTTGTTGGACGGTATCATGCCAAGGCGATCCACGACGCCGGACTTTGCCTGGAGGAGTATCTCGCGGAGCTGGAGAAGAATTGACGGAGATGCGGCGGAGAACGGACGCTTTTCGCGCGTTCTCCCCGCAGACGGACGAAAACAGGGATAGGATGCAGCCGCATCCTATCCCTGTCTGTTTGCGCCCGGCGCCTCATTGCTCCGGGGGCTTGTCCTTTTTTGCCCGAATCTCGTCGCGCAGAGCGGCAAGCGCATCGGACAGCCCGCCTACGGCGTCGATCAGTCCGACTTCCACGGCTTCGCGTCCGTCGATGATCGAGCCGACATCCGTCGCGATCTCGTCGGGGCGGAGCAGCAGACGCCGGAATTCCTCCTCCTCCACGCGCGAATGCCCGGTGATAAAGCGAATGATGCGATCCTGCATCCGTTCAAAATAGTAGTACGTCTGCGGGACGCCGACGACGGTTCCGCTCATGCGCACCGGATGGATCGTCATCGTCGCCGACGGAACGATGAAGGATTTCGCGGCGGAAACCGCCAGCGGTACGCCGATGGAGTGCCCGCCTCCGAGTACCAGAGACACCGTCGGTTTCCGCATGCTCGCCACCATTTCGGCAATCGCCAAACCTGCCTCCACATCCCCGCCCATGGTGTTCAGCACCATCAGCATGCCGTCGATTTCGTCGCTTTCCTCGATGGAGACGAGAAGCGGAATGATATGCTCATATTTCGTTGCTTTCTGCTCGCTCGGCAGGAGATAATGTCCTTCGATCTGCCCAATGATCGTCAGACAGTGGATGGTTTCTCCCTCTTTGTGGGATACGACGCCGCCGCTTTTGATTATATATTCCAGCTGATCCTTTTCTTTTCCTCCGCCGCTGTCCTTGGTGCTGTCCTCTGCGCCGGAGCGCTCGTTCGTTTCATCCGCCATGCCGGATACCGTCCTGTTCATTTTTTCGTTAGTATGGCGGTTCGGCGGTCTTTCTATACACAAAACGACACACGCCGAAAATGAATTGTTTTTCGGCGTGTGTCGTTTTTAGGAGGAAAATCAGTATTGGACGCGCATTTCGTCGAACGGACGGATATCCGCGGCGAAAGCGGGCTTGATGCGGATGGTGTAGCTGAATTCCTTTTCACTGAAGCGGAACTGTTCTGCCAGCTGCGGACCGCAGGAATTGGAGCCGATGCCCGCCTGTTTGTAATCCACAAGGACAGTCGTCTCGCGGTTTGGCTTCAGCTCATATGCGTGTGCGGTGTTTGTCAGCTGCTCCGGCGTGAAATGGGAGGCGTTGAACGTAAAGTTATCGCCGAAGAAGAAGAGGGCATGACCTGCCACGGAGGACACGCGTGCCCAGCGGCAGTCCGCGTGCGAGGAGTTTTCCTGCGGACGGACGTACGGCTGGTAATTCTCCGATACCGTGGAGGAGAAGAGCCCAAGGCGCGACGCAAGCCTCTTGTCCGCATAGCTTTCGTTTGGACCGTATCCGAAGTACCGCATGTCTTCATACCCCTCCGGCAGGCTCAGGCGGATCCCGAAGCGCGGCAGCGGCGGCATACCCTCACGCACCTGCATCTGATAGGAGAGCGTCAGTCCGCCGGCAGCGGTGACGGTGTAGGTCACGGTGCCGCGCAGCGCGGGACGCTGCGGAGCTGCGCCCATGGAGAATTCCGCCGTGACCGAGGCGCTCTCACCGGTGCAGACAGCGTCGGAGACGGAATAGCATTTGATGGCAAGACGGTCGTACAGATTGCGGAACCAGTCGTTTTTGATGTTGCGGTCGTTGTCTGTCGGCGCGCGCCAGACAGTCGGTCGGAGCGGCTCGGTGAGCATTTCCTCGCCGTTATCGCAGATGGAGGTGACAAGACCGCAGTCGCGGCAGATTGTATAGGCGGTCTCGCCGGCGGTGATGACGATGCGGCGCGCGTCTGCGTACGTCTGTACCGGCTCGGCAGGCGAGGGCGCGGTGAACGTTTCTCTCGATTCCAGCGGAAGCTGGACGAAGCCGACCTCATGTCCGGCGGGCGCCCACGGCGTAGGATGTTTCAGCCGTGCGGAGACATTCAGGGTACGGATGCCGCACGGGATGCCGGAGGGCGTGTACAGCGTCAGCTTCTTCGTTTTCTGCGGTGCGAGTGGCGCGGCGGCAGTGCCGGAGAAAACGACTTTGCCGTCCTCCTCTACGCTCCAGAAAAATTCGAGGTCGGACAGGTCGGTGAAATAGCGCAGATTCTTCACAAGGATTTTGCCCTCTTCCTTGTCCGCGGTAACGGCGAAGGGCTTGATCGCCTGCTTCAGCTCGAGAAGTCCCGTATGCGGACGGCGGTCCGGCCAGACGAGACCGTCAACGCAGAAGTTTCCGTCGTTCGGATGATCGCCGAAATCGCCGCCGTAGGTGTAGGCGGGATTCTGATATTTGTTGACGCCGCCGGGTGCGGTGATCGCGACGGAATGGTCGATGAATTCCCATACGCAGCCGCCGAAGAATTCGTCGTGCGCGAGGATCATCTCCCAGTATGCCGCAAGATCGCCGGGGCCGTTACCCATGGCATGGCTGTACTCGCAGAGAAAGAGCGGATATTTGGCATTTTTGTTGTTGATGTAGGCGTTCAGGCACTCTGTGGGGGAGGGATACATGCGGCTGTCAATGTCGATGTAGTCACAGACGATGTTCTTCTGGACTTCCTTGTCTTCGGAGCGCATGTTGCCAGCCAGACGCCGCGTGGCGTCCTCGCTGTGGACGAGGCGGGAGCCGTCGCGCGAGCGGAAAAACTCGCTCATGGCGCGGTGATTGCGGCCGACGCCGGATTCGTTGCCCACCGACCATATGATGACGGAGGGATGGTTCTTGTCCCGCTCCAGCATCCGCTCGGCACGGTCCAGATACGCAGCTGTCCAGTCCGGGTCGTCGGTCAGCTGATCCCAGTTTCCGACACGTGCGAAGCCGTGCGTTTCGATGTCCGCCTCGTCGCACACGTACAGACCGAGCTTGTCGCACAGACCGGTCAGACGCGGATCGTTCGGATAATGGCTTGTGCGGATCATGTTGACGTTGTGCGCCTTCATGATGCAGAGATCGCGCAGCATATGCTCATACGGCGTGGCGTGACCGAGCAGCGGATGGCTGTCGTGGCGGTTGACGCCCTTGGTCTTGACCTTTTTGCCGTTGATATAGACGACCTTGTTCTTCACTTCAATGCGGCGCAGTCCGCAGTCGATGCGGATGACTTCGCTTTCGCAGAAGAGCAGGAGTGTGTACAGATTTGGCTGCTCGTCGCTCCAAAGCTGCGCTTCGGACAGCTCGAGCACGGTGCCGTTGTCCGCCGCTCCCTCCGAGACAGTCCTGCCCGACGGATCGAGCAGCTTCATCCGAACCGGCGCGCCGCCGTTTTTGTCCAGCTCAATGCGGAAGCTGCCGGCGGTAAAATCATCGTTCAGCGCCGGACGAACGAATACATCGCGGATGTGCGCGCGGTCGCGGTACAGCAGATACACCTCGCGGAAGATGCCGGAGAAGCGCCACATGTCCTGGTCTTCCAGATAGGAGCCGTCGCACCATTTGAGTACGAGCACTTTGACAGTGTTTCTGCCCGCGCGGACGAGCTTTGTGATGTTGATTTCGCTTGTCATGTGGCTGACCTGGCTGTATGCCGCGAATGTATCGTTGATCCAGAGGTAGAAGCAGGAATCCACGCCTTCGAAATTCAGGTAGATGTCCTTATCCGCCGCTGCCCACGCAGGCAGTGTGAAATCGCGTACATACAGCCCGCACGGATTTTCGTCCGGCACGAAAGGCGGGTCGACCGGATAGGGATAGTTGACGTTTGTGTAGTTGGGAACGTCGTAGCCGCGGTCGAGCGCCGTCTGCCAGTTCATCGGCACAGTCAGACGGTCCATGCCGTCGGTTGTAAAGGAAGCGTCGGAAAAATCGCACACAGCGGAGAGAGACGGATACCAGCGGAAGCTCCACTCGCCGCACAGCGATTTGAAGAAGCGGCTCTGTCCGCGGTTGTCGGTCAGAGCGGCAGCTTCGCTTTCATACGGCACAAAGTAAGCGCGCGGCTTCTCGCAGCCGACGTGCAGCGCCGTCTGGTTTTCATGATAATGGGGAATCTGGAGAGGCATGAGAGAATGCTCCTTTTAAGAAAAAATGAAGAAAACGCATGTGGAAACAAGTATACTTTAGCATGGATTTCCGTGATTGTCAAGCGGTACGGAGGATTTTGCGAAGCGCGGCGTCCGCACCGGAGAAAAAGCGCATGCGGCGATGCAAAAAATCGAGAAAATCAAAGAAAACGAAAGATAATCACCTTCTATTTTGAAAAAATGCAAAAAAAGTCCGCCGGGGTATTGACAGGCGTCCGGCGGTGTGCTATAATCTCTCATGCTGAAAAAATACAATCCAACATCGGAGGAACGCTATGTCCACTTTCATGGCAAAAAAGGAAACCGTCGAGCGCAAGTGGTACGTTCTCGACGCGGCAGGGAAGCCGCTCGGAAAAACTGCGGTCGCGGCTGCCAATATTCTTCGCGGCAAGCACCGTCCCGAATTCACGCCGCACGTTGACTGCGGTGAGTTCGTTATCATCATCAATGCAGAGAAGGCTGTCCTCACCGGCGACAAGCTGGAGAAGAAGTATCATTACCGTCATTCCGGCTATATCGGCGGTCTGAAGAAGATCCAGTATAAGACGCTGATGGCTACCCGTCCGGAGCTTGCCATGGAGTATGCTGTTAAGGGAATGCTCCCGCACAACTCCATCGGCGATAAGGCATTCACCCGTCTCAAGGTGTACGCAGGCGCCGAGCACAAGCAGCAGGCTCAGAAGCCGACCCCGTACGAAGTAAAATAAGAAAGGACGAGTATAGAACATGTATACAAGCGCTAAGCCCTATTTTTACGGTACGGGCAGAAGAAAAAGCTCTGTCGCACGCGTTCGCGTGTATCCCGGCTCCGGCTCCATCACGATCAACGGCAAGGATATCGATCAGTATTTCGGTCTCGAGACGCTGAAACTCATCATCAACCAGCCGTTTGAGGTCACCGGCACGATGGGCAAGTTCGACATCGTTGCAACGGTTTCCGGCGGCGGTCTGAGCGGTCAGGCGGGCGCTATCCGCCATGGTCTTGCCCGCGCGCTTCTTCTGGCGGACGAGTCCTACCGCATCCCGATGAAGAAGGCAGGCTTCCTGACCCGCGACCCGAGAATGAAGGAAAGAAAGAAGTACGGTCTCAAGGCAGCCCGTCGCGCTCCCCAGTTCTCCAAGCGCTAACCAGACTTCTCCAAGAGATAAATTCCACCGCTTTTCAGTCCGTCTCAGGACGCTGTTTCGTTGGATTTATCAAACCTTTTGGAGTTCTGCGTGTTCCTGGATTGCGTTGCGTTTGACTGCGTAAGGAGCGAGCAAGGAGCAAGCAAGGAACAAATATCGCAAGCGAAAACCGAAACCTGATGAGCAGGAGATGTATCCGCAAGGAGAACATCTCCTGCTTTTTCGTTATCAGCTGTTTTCATAGTATTCTCTTAAATCTGGTTGATTGCCTCCACCAGGGTTTCAATATCCAGGTGGGTGTAAACACGTTCGGTGAGCGTCATGGCGCCGGAGTGTCCGACAATCTTCTTAATCATTGTCTGATCCACATGCGCTTCTGTCAGCATGGAGATACAGGTGTGTCTTGTGTCGTGGGGCGTGTGGTTGAAGCCGATCTGCTCCATTAGGGGTGTAAAATAGCTGTCATAATAGTTCCTGTAATCAAAGTGCTTCTGGTCAGGGGTATGCAGCAGGTATTCGCATTTGGAGCCTTCGTACCATGCCTTGTAAAACGGAAGTACTTTGTCTGCAATCGGGACTTTCCGCAGACCATTCTCTGTCTTACTGGCGATCACATCGAAGTATTGTTCTTCCAGATGGACATCTTCCTTTTTCAAATCCAGGAATTCCGAGATGCGGCAACCATTGTAGATCAGCATCAGCACGATCTGATAGAACGGGTCCTCTGCCAGTTCCCACAGCCGCTTGATCTCGGCTTTGGTAAACTTGTTCCGGTCACGTTTGTCAGGATTCTTGTCCTTGTACCGGACAATATCCACAAACTCGGAATAATCCTTGTTGCAGATGTCATTCTTCATGGCATAGTCATACAGCTGACTGAACAGGCCCTTCAGCTTCTTCAAGGTGGGATAGTTCTTCCCGCAGGTGTCCACCACAAGCTGTAAATCCGCCAGCTTGATCTCCCGAAACACCTTATGGTACAGCGTCCCGCACACCTTGTAGGAGGCTTCATAGCCCTTCACATTGGAAGCCGAGATGGTGGGATACTTCCCCTTTGACCAGCACTCATAGACCTCCTGGAAGGTGGCCTTGGACGCTTTCACATCGAAGGGGTTATTGTTGTACTCCGCCAGCATTTGCAAGCCCTCCGCTCTGGTGGCCGCATAACCGATGGTGATCTGCTCCTGAATTTGCTTCTGCTTTTCTTCGTCCCAATGCCAACCGACGGTCTTTTTGACAGCATAGGGTCTTCTTCGTTTTCCAGACATTTTTTTGACACTTCCATATCCGTTGGGTAATCTCAAATAGTATCAAACTTCCTTTCTCCCAGTGACTAAAGATAGAATTTGAAGGTACTTTCCCTTCATCACTGCTGGCTGCCGCTTACCTCGGCAGCCTTTTTCATTTGTTCCAGCCGCTGGCGATCCAGTTCGTTGCGGCGCTGGATGCGTTCCATCTCGGTGAGAACTTCCACTTCCCTGTCTTGCAGCTTGGCTCCTGCATAATAGGCCAGCTCTTTTTCCATCCAGCGGTCGAAGCCCTCCTGATCTGTCCAGTAAGTTTCCAGCTTCTCACGTTCGTCCCGGAAATCCTCCAATATCAGGCACAGAGAGTCATTCATTTCCGCCGAAGAATCGTTCCCCTTGAACCGCAAGGAGCAAGACCATTCCTCGCTGTGGGGCGGACGCTGCACATCAATCTCAAACCGGATGCCCGCTTTTTTGTTGAGCTGGTAGAGCACCGCAATCACATCGGACAGGCTGTTCAGTTCAATGCTGGGCCGTCTGTAACCGATCAAATCTGCCGGAGACACGTTCAGCTCCTTGGCTATGGCGTTGATCATGGCAATGGACGGTTCAATCTCACCGCTCTCATATTTCTGGATGGTACGCAGGGTCTTGTTGAGCCGAGTGGCAAGCTCTGTCTGGCTTAAACCGGCAGCTTTTCGTGCCGACTTAACCCTTTCGCCGATTTCAGCTGGAGTGCTGTTCATTTGAATCACCTCGCCTGTATTGTAACACGGCGCCTTGCGAATTGCAAGAACGTAATATGAATTTTTTATTCGCATTTACTCTTGACAAGGTGTTGTGAGCAAGATATAATATGGATGCGAATTAAAAATTCGTATTTTAGAGGTAAGGGGGTGAGAAACATGGAGAAGAAAGTTTATGTTGAGCTGCCGCCCTTCACCGGACGGAATGTTCCCATTACTGAGATTGCCGCAGCAATGCACAAGGATGCTCAGTATGTACGAGTTGGCCTGCAAAAGGGCATTCTGAAATTCGGCTATGCCATCAAGCTGGACAATTCCAACGAGTACAACTACTACTGCCCTGACCGGAAAGTGTGGGAAGAAATCGGATATTTCCAGCCGGAGGCAGCCTAAAAAAGAAAAGAGCCCTCATCCTGGCAGATGAGAACTCTTTCGAGACAGTCCCTACGGCAGCTGCCGTGTGAACGATCCGTTCGCATGGATATTATAACACGGCAGCTGCCAATTTCAACAACGATTTTCAGGAGGTTATTCGAATTTGACAGCGTTACCAGACATTTTAAGGAAAGACGGTCTGTTCTGCTGTTGGCGGTATGAAGAAAGAAACGGAAGGAAAACAAAAGTTCCTTATCAACCGGATACCGGGCTTGGAGCCAAAAGCAATGATCCAAACAGCTTCGTGCCCTTCGATGTCGCAGTACAGGCAAAAGGTTACGATGGTATCGGCCTTGGTATCTTCAATGGGATTTGCGCCATTGATCTGGACAACTGCGTAACGGACAGCGGTTACTACACCGGGGTCGCCGCAGAGATCGTTACGCTGATGCACAGCTACACCGAATACAGCCCCAGCGGGAACGGATTGCACATTCTGTTCCGGGCAGACGGCTTCCAGTACGATACCAAACGCTTTTATATCATGAATCATCAGGCCGGCATTGAAGTTTATGTGGCAGGCGCAACCAACAAGTATGTGACAGTGACCGGAAAAGTATGTGAGCAATATGATTTTGGAGATCGCACAAAGGAACTGCAAATCCTTTTGGAGCGATTCATGGTCAGACCGGAAACCAATGCAGCAAATGCAATAAATGCAGGTAATTCCAGCATGGACACAGCGCAGCTTCTCAGCATGGCGAAGTCCAGTAAAAACGGAGCGGCTTTTACTTCCCTCTGGGATGGCTCCACAATGGGATACGCTTCCCAGTCCGAAGCAGATTTGGCATTATGCAGTCACCTGGCATTCTGGACAGGAAAAGATGCAGCAAAAATGGATACTATGTTCCGTCAATCCGGCCTGATGCGTGACAAATGGGATCGGCAGCAATCTGGAACAACCTACGGAGCTATTACCATCCAGAAATCCATCGAAAACTGCAAAGAAGTTTATACGCCGAAAGCGGAAGCTATTCCGCAATTTCCACCCTTGATTCCGCTGACACCACAGTGGAGTGAGCTTCCGACATTCCCGGTGGATGCGTTGCCTGACACCATCCGAAGATATGTCAGCGCAGTTGCAGAGCACAGCCAGACAGCACCGGCCATGGCTGCCGTGATCAGCCTTGGCGTCCTGGCGGTCTGCCTGCAAGGCAAATACAAGGTGGAAAGCACACCTGGCTATTATGAACCGCTGAGCCTTTACACCGTGGTGATCGCTGCCCCCGGCGAACGTAAATCCAGCGTCATGCGGGATATGACCAAGTATCTCTACGAATACGAGCAGGAATACAATCAATCCCGCAGCCTGGAAATCCGAGAAAACCGCTTACAGCGGGAATCGTTGGAGCGCCAAATCTCCGGTCTGCAAAAGAAACTGGAACACAGGGAAGATCGTGAAACAGAACTGGAGCTTCGGCATCTGCAAGAGCTGCTTGAAGATATGCCGGAGCTGAAGCCTGTCCGATTTTTTGCAGACGACTGTTCCAGCGAAGCATTGACCAACCTGATGGCTGCCAACGGCGGCGTGTTCTCCGTGATCTCCACCGAAGGCGGCATCTTTGATATTATGGCCGGACGTTATTCCAACAAGGCCAATATCGACATCTGGCTGAAGGGGCATTGCGGCGATACCATCTATGTAGACAGAATGACCCGTGATTCGGAGTGTATCATGCACCCAGCCCTGTCTGCTATTCTCTCCATCCAGCCCAGTGTGTTGGATGAGATCATGTCCAACACCACCATGACCGGGCGGGGCCTGATAGCACGATTTCTGTATGCGTCGCCGCCGTCCAGAATTGGTGGGAGGACATTCCGAACCCCATCCATTCCTCCTGAAGTCAGCGCCGCCTATCGCAATCTGATATTTCACCTGATGGCACTTCCAATCAGCGAGGAAGCTCAGACGCTGTATCTCTCCGAGAAAGCCTTTGACCTGATGGCTGACTACTTCCAGGAACACGAAAGGTTTCTGGCTGGTGAAGGGCAGGCCATCTCCGACTGGGCCAGCAAGTATATCGGAGCCGTTCTCCGGATTGCAGGATTGCTCCACGGCGCTGATATGGACGATGGAGAAAACGAAATTTCCGCATCGACCGTGAGCCGGGCAATTCAAATTGGGAAATACTTTCTGGCTCATTCCGCCTACGCTTATTCCATGATGGGCACAGATCTGAGTATCCAGAAAGCCAAATTCGTGATGGCAAAGCTGAAAAAGAAGAACGTCACCATGATAAAGCGTTCTGATCTTTTTCAGATGTGTCGGGGCAAGTTTTTCAAGAAAACGGAGGAAATCTTTCCCACGTTGGAGCTTCTGGAAGGACACGGCTACCTCCGGATGGAAGAACCGGAACGGCAGTCAGCTGGCAGGCCAGCGGACGTGAGGATCTTCGTAAATCCCGCCGCAGCGTGAGCAGGAATATACTGCATTTATTGCATTTCCTGCTTAACCCTCGTAACCTCCGTCCCCACACCGAAATCCGCAGAGTTCCGTGTGGACAGGCAGGGAGAATATTACGGACTTCTCTCTGCCAACGGGCGGAAAATCATGAGCATGACCGGCTGCGAATGAATTGCCGTCCGCACCGTCATTTGCGTCGCAAATGGCGGTTGAGGCTTCCGCAGAAGCCGCACTCCCCCTCGGAGAGCGCAAAACTTTTGATGGCTCTGCTGTCAAAAGTGCTTTTGCGTTACTTTTGACAAAAGTAACAAAACCCGCCGCTGGCGCGGCGAAAGGAATTCTTATTATAACTACTGTAAAATCAGAGGTGACAGATATAAAACGGACTATCAGTGCTATGTCGGGCAAGGGTGTGATTGAGCATAATCGCCGCACCTATATTGCTGAAAATGTTGACCCAGAACGAACGCATCTGAACATCGAATACTGCTATACACCCATCGAGCAGGCGTATCATGAGCTGTTTGATGAAGCTCTGGCAGCGTACAACGCCAAGCAGAAACGTAAAGACCGGTGCATCGAAAACTATTACAAAAAAATCTGTGACGGAGATCAGGAAAAGCCATTTTATGAGGTGATCTTCCAGATCGGAAACAAGGATGATATGTCTGCCGCCAGCGAGAACGGGAAACTGGCAAGAGCTATTTTGGACAAATTCATGCGAAGCTTCCAAGAGCGAAATCCCCATCTTCATGTGTTCTCTGCCCATCTGCACATGGACGAAGCCACACCCCATCTTCACATTGATTTCATTCCGTTTACCACCGGAAGCAAGCGAGGTCTTTCCACCCGTGTATCTCTGAAACAGGCGCTTGCCGATCAGGGCATCACAGGCGAAGGACGCTCCATGACAGAGCGTGCCGTATGGGTGCAGAAAGAAAAAGAAGCACTGGCTGAAATCATGTTGGAGCATGGTATCGAGTGGGAGCAGAAAGGCGAACATAGGGAACACCTGAGTGTTCTGGAATATAAACGGGAACAGCGCACACAAGAACTGGCCGAGCTGGAGCAGACGATTGAGCGTGTTCAGCAGCAACAGGTTTCCATCAAGGCTGTGGAACAGATTGAAGCCAAACCCCTGCCGCTATCCTCCAAGGTGGCGCTGGAACGAGAGGATTATAAGGCACTTGTTACGGCTGCGCAGAAATTTGTTGTACAGGAGAAACAGGAAGGAAAACTCAAAAAGCTCCTGAAGGAAGCCAAGAAAACCATTGCCGAACTGAAAAGCACCATTGCCGATTTCAAAGCGCAGCTGGCTGCGGCTACAAAGGAACTCTCGGAGTATAAATCTGTCCGTGGTAAAATCCGTACGGCGGAATTGGAGCAGGAAAATAACAATCTTCGTAGCAAGCTCCATAGCTATGAAGACGTGATTTCTCGCAACAATCTGTGGTCATATTTCTCTCGGCACAGAGGAAAAACGCCCACAAGGGACGATGCTCGGTAAATCTTCTTCAAGACCCGGAATAATGTCAAAAATCCGATGGGAGCGTTTCAAACGATGCCGACATCATTTGGAACAATCCCATCGGAAAATCATCCTGTTTTCTCGTCTCAAGAGCCGAGAAAAACTACAATCTAGGAGGATTTTATGAAAACAGGGCTTACCAAGAAGCATAAAGTCACTGAGGTATATTATAACGCCAAAGACCCCGCTGCCGAGGTCTACACCCATAATGCCAAACAAAAAAGCGGCTACGGGCTTTTCGACAGGGAAAGTCACCACCTATCAAACCGAGATTATTCATGCCTTTTGGTACAGATTCCCTCTTTTTATAAGCAACCCCAATGAGATAAGCCTGTCAACATATTTCCGAGTGTACTTGGGCTTGAGGTGGATTCTTTTCGCAATCTGCTTGAGGGAACACGGAGCTTCAGCAATTACAAGTATTGCATCACAGCGATTAACACGTCTGTACACACAACGTTTTGGTTCAGCGATTCCATACAACTCCTGTCGTTCTTTGAAATCAAGCCCATCGATTGGACAGAGTATTGCAGAAGGCCGTGCCAAAATCGCTATACTACAATCGTCTTGCGTGTTTTTTGAAATCACGGACGTAAAAGCGTCTTCCAATTGAGCTTTCATTGTCTCACTGCCAATCAAGCAGGTTCGATGCATCAGCTTTACTATGACGCCAGCCAGTGTTTTACTCGGCTTGTGATAGAAGCTTTGCTCTGTCCCGTCGGACATCAGTACGAAAGCATCCTTATTCTTGAGTTCACCCTTAAACAGACGCATAGATGTGAGTGCTTCGCTGGAAGTGACAAATGTGGTTACATTGGAAAACTCCCCATTATCCGGCATAGAAGCAACTTTCAATTTGTCTCCGTCCAAGTAGCCGATTACGCCATCTCCGATGTGCGCCAAGATGAAATTATCCTCATTAACTGCAGCCAACAATAGCGTCGAGGATAAATCACGGATGCTGCATTCGTGTGCTTGCGCTTCCTCTGACAGGCTTTTTTGGAGCATTTCCAGGAGATCCTGCTTGACCTTGCGTCCGTCATCGCAATTGAAATATTCCTGAAAATGCTCTGCGATGTATTCAGATGCGTCTCGAACCACCCGCTCTGCACCATAATGTGACAGGCTTGCAGACCCCGCACCATCCGCCAAAGCAATGACATGAACACCATTTTGTTCCAGTTCAAAAGTTTTATCCTGACAAGGAATGCAACTTTTTTTATGCCCGGTTCCCTGAACCTCACAACATACTGACTTCCACATGATATGACAACTCCTAATAACTCCTATCCACCCCCGAGTGGATCCTGATGACCACTCGGGGGGTATGGTATTAAAGCTCTCCCCAACCCTTGATTCCTTCGGTATCCAGCTTAATTTTTTCTCCCGGCATGGACATCGATGTGCGGGAAACGCTCTGGCTGAGCCACTGGAAAAACTCTTTGAAGCGCATTTCTTTCAGACGCAACGGTGTTCTCTGCGGAGAGAAACGGGCCAGAGTATCCATGTCCGCCTCATCTCCGATGCCAATTGGGAAAATAGTCAGTTTTTTAGAATTGACCATATCGACTGTCCTCTGAATTGCACGGTCAAGTTCAGCTGGATTTGACCCCTCCGGAGCACCATCAGTCATCAGAACAAGCCATGGCTGGTAGTAATCCACACCTTTCTCTTGGTACTCCCGTTTCCGTCCTTCAAGACAGTCCAGCGCCAGATTAACAGCCTCACCCATTGGGGTATCTCCGTCAGCGACTAACTGCGGCAACTCCGGCTGTCGGTCAATGTTGGCAAAATCCATAATGAGTTGAGGAGAGGAACCACCAAAAGTTACGATGCAAACCTCTGCAGAATACTGTGCTACCTCATCGTTGCGCAACTCCTCATAAAATGCCTTTACGCCCTCAGTCAGTTCATCAATCGCCGAGACTCCCCCTGTCACAACATTCCACATCTGGCCGTCCTTGAAAATCTGCTTTCCGGTTTCCTGTATGTCTCCACCAACGACTCTCCCCATGGAGCCGCTGGTGTCAAGGCAGAGACACACGGGGACACGTGCAGTCGGATTGTTGACAAGATCTTGTAATCTGAGTAAATCGTTCATTTTGTGGTCACTCCTCTATATATAATACAGTCCAGCTTGAGCTTTCTGCCGCTGAATTCCGCATCCTCAAAATTCAGATAATCTCCGGATATCCTACTGTTAAGGTCTCTACCAATACGATTCATAGTTCAGCCCATCCCTTAATACCATCCACATCCAGCGGGACGCTTTCTCCAGGAATGGACTGGGATGTTCTAGAAACGCTCTGACTGAGCCACTCGAAGAATTGGCGGAACTTCAGTCCCTGCAACTTCAACGGGCCGCGCTTCGGTGAAAACCGTGCCAGTACATCCATATCGGCATCCTCGCCAATTCCAATTGGGAAAATAGACAGCTTCCTGTTATTGGCCATTTCCACCGTCCTGCTGATTGCACGGGAGAGTTCGCCGGGATTGCCGTTGGGTACACCATCGGTCATCAGAACCAGCCAAGGCTGATAATAGTCCACACCCTTGCTCTTGTACTCGTTCTTTCGCTTCTCAAGCAGGTCAAGTCCCAGATTGACAGCCTCTCCCATGGGCGTCATGCCACCAGCATTCAACACAGGGGTATCCGGCTGGAGTTCTATACTGGCAAAGTCAGTAATACACTCGGCACCATTGCGGCCAAATGTGATGATGCAGACCTCAGCGGCATACAATGCGGTTTCATCTTCCCGGATCGCATCATAGAACATACGGACACCATCATTCAGTTCCCTAATCGGCTCCCCGTCCATGGATCCACTCACGTCAAGGCACAGGCAAACAGGGACTCGGGCAGTCGGATTGTTTACAAGGTCTTCCATGCGAAGCAAGTCGTTATTCATGTTCAACACTCCTTTAGTACAGTTTGTTTAAGGTCCTGGACCATCTTCTCATAGAGTTCGCGACAGGGTTCATAGGCGTTTTGCTCAATCAGCCAGACACATGGCATAATGTAGTGATTCCAGATATCCTGGTAAATGGTATCCCGTTGCTCGGAGGCATTCAACGCCTCCACAATAGATGGCGCGATTCGGTAATACTCCCTGATCAATGCCTCACCGCCAGGCTGTACTGCAAGCCAACCATCCCGAAACTGGCGCAGCATCGTGAGTTCATAGCAGTCATCCGGTTTACCAAAGTATTCACAGGCAGCTGTAGTGATAAAGCACCAACCATTTCCGCTTCCCCCGGATGAAGAAGAACTACTAGAATGAGAATTAGAGGTTCTGCCAGAGGAATACCCAGAAGTTTGAGTATAGGTTCTCTGTCCACGGCAATTCTTGCACTTTTTTGGCAGTTGGAAACCCTTTTTGTCAAAAAACTCCTTTTCCCCGTTGGTGATTTCAAAGTTCCTGCCGCACTCTGAGCAACGGATCGTTGTGTAAACCATATTTCTTTTATTTAAACAATCTTTACATATCTCATATCTGGGAGAGTGCTTAATGTACTTTTGATAATTGGTATGTACCATCTCGCACCCGCATCTGGCGCAATGATAGATATCCCCCTTTTTTAGACAGTCCTGGCAAATGCCCTGCTCCGCCCTATCCTCATCCACCTCATTGCCGCAAATCCGGCAGCGAATGTAAGTGGCTTTTGGATTCTTTTTCAGCCGCGTGGGGAAAATGTCCATCGACATAGAATCCTGGTTAGCCAACTTTCCGCTTGTTAATAGCTCCAAATAATACTCAAATTTCTTTAGCCAATCGCCGGTGCTGTAGCGGGTATTCTCCGTGCTGTGTTCGCCACCCTTGCGGAAAGTCTCATAAAAGTCATCCTTTAAGTAGCGCGGGAGATGGCTCCAACAGAAGCGCCACATTCCCTCTGGGGCCTTCCCTGTACTCCGACTACCTGATGCATAGGCGAAGTCGCCGTTGATGATGTTGTCAATCTGGTTTTCTCCACCCTGGAGGGAGTA
Organism: Eubacteriales bacterium; assembly: GCA_051867895.1. Classification (GTDB taxonomy): domain Bacteria; phylum Bacillota; class Clostridia; order Oscillospirales; family CAG-272; genus SIG701. Next base: position 6,726 of record JBJDZH010000023.1, on the reverse strand, counting down.
GGGGGGCTTTCCAGGCAACATAATCATGAACAATAGTGTGGCAACGGCGAAACGCTCGTTCCCCAGCGTACGTAAAAATGAGGAGTACTCCTTGCGCTGAATTTCCGGTGCGGTATAGTTAATGGTACCAACAGGGCAGGGAAAACCCTCAATCTGGTAGCTGTCGGTGTCAACAAAGTACACTTCCGTTGGGGATACAACGAGAATGTTATTTGGGTTGATGTCTCCCAAGATAATATTCCGTTCGTGGAGGTATTTCAGTTTTTTCAAAATTGTGACACAAAGTGTGACCGTGTCAATCTTGGTCCAGTTTGGAAAGGTCTTTTTTAGAAGCTGAGGGATAAACACACAGCGTTGCAATTCCTTTCCACGCGCCTGTTTCATCAGATAACCAACGAACTCGTTTCGCTGGTTGTACAAGAGCGCAAGAGGGAAACAGACGCCGTCACAGTTGATGGATTTTGTCATCATCAGACTCAGCTTTTCGAACTTCGCTCTGTCAAGTCTTTCTGGCTTGTAGATCTTCGCAACGATGCCGGGAATGCTGGTCGTATAGATCGTACCTTCCCCGCCTGATGGTCCTGCCTTGACCAGTTTGACCGATTCTCGCTTTCCATTCCGTTCAGCGGTTAGATTGGCTCCTTCGCCGGGAATGGAGGAGATGGTCAGCTTACCACTCACTCTCCGAACCGAAGTTGCAAAGGCAAAGCACTCATCGTCTGGAATCCGAGGTCGCTCCTCTGAAATGTGCGGGGAGTTGGGATGCTGACTTGTGGGGGATCGCTGTTCGTCAAAATGGAAAACGCTAAGATATCCGTATTTGTTAATCCGCTCAACGAGAATACGGTTTGTCGTATTGACAGACTTACTTTTTCCTATTGCGATGATATCACTTGCGAGGTTGTGATCCTGCGTAATTAGCATGAGATTGTATTTCAACCGAAACTGGGTAAATACTGTCTGGAAAACGTTGTCTGCAAAGTTGTCGTGCTTGTCCCCAAAAATCGCAACTACACCGGCCTTCTGCAGTTTGGCAATGTTATTGAGCGCAGCTTTCGCACGTTGATTTAGGGTGGGATTTCCTTTTTGGGCGCAAAGAGCAGGGTTTTCTGCGAATTTCTTCACCTCCTCATAAACGCGGAACGGGACGATGATCGATTTTTCCTCGCGCTGAAGTATAGGAACAATGTGTGACCAAAATATATCTGCTTGTTCAGATAAGAGGCTACATGTATCAATAAAAATTTTGAAGTCCTTTACACTTGCTTCCAGAAAAGCTGCAGATCTATCTTCGGAGTTCAGCATATCTATCGCTTCCTTTCACCCTACAGATATTCCCAAGATGTCAAATTGTCTTCGCCGGTTTCCAAAAGCTCAACTGGTTCATGTGAGGCAATTTCTGACCATGTGTCGGAAGTCGCAGATTTGCTCGAGGAAGGGCTTTCACTGCCATACATAACGAGTTTTCCATCGCCGTTAATATACCCAACAACAATGTTAAAGCCCCCCCGGTCACTTGTCTCGTTTAGACGCAAAACTTCAGCTGCAAATTTTTTGTCCTGCGTAATCAAGCAAAGACGATATGTTCCTCTGAACTTCAAGAACACAGAGAGAATTGTATCGCGGAGGTTAGCATCACTTTCTTCTCCCCGAATCTGTATCAAGTTTTTTTGCTGCATCCAGTTAAGTGTTCGCAGAGCCTTGACTGCTTGCTGTGAGTAGGCGGCATCCTGAGTCCGCTCTTGGACGCACTCAATTGCTCGGAGGGGGATGATTAGCTTTCCGTTTTCGGCAATCAGATAGTTTTCCCAAAAGCAGAGGAATTCCTCCGCCTTTTCCGAGAGGAGCACAGTGTCATCAAGAAAGATTTTATAGCCCCTCACCATTTGCTGAACCTGCGCGGCATCCAGTGATTCTCCATCGTTAGCCATGATCTCAGCCCCTGTCCCCTCAAAGAGCAGAAACCAACGCCGAAGCAAAGAGAAACCACTGAATGAAGTATCATAGCGATTCACTGTTTTCTTACCATTGCCATCCAGAATTGCTGCTATAGCTTGGTACATGTCCCCGTTTATGGCGATGTAGTTGTCCACAACAGCAGCAAGCGATAAGAACTGCATGGCAGACATTTTGGATTTACCAGTTTCTAGGTTGTTGATTGTCTGACGGGTAACGCCCACATATTCTGCCAGTTCCACTATGCTGTAGCCCATTAGAAGGCGTATCGCTTTCATTGAGATTTGAAAGTTCTCAATAAGAGCTTGACGCGCTTCCCAAAGATAATCAATCACCTTACTCCCCCCTTCGTAAATTCGTTATGTTTTCCAAATAAAACACAGGTATCATATCCACTCGAATCGACAATCGCCTCCAAATCTACTATTAGTATAACAGCTCGTCCTTATTATGTCAATATATTTTACAAATGTATTCTATTTTTGCGTTTTAAAATTTTTTATACATTATCCGTGTTGCTTTTGTATCCCCCGACACCGTCCAAAATACCGATATAACTTTGCTTCGCAAGATTTCTCCTTGTTCACGCGAGGATTCAACTCAGAAAAGATGTGTGCTAACAATGACATAATGTCTGAAGCCACCCAAGTAAGGTAACTGTTTGAACTGAGTTGCAGTCAGAATATCGGGTCTGTACCTGATGTTCTGACTGCAACTACATATCATAGAATTATATATCAGGGCGAGCAATAAATCAGTCATGTGAGTATCAACTCCGCATTGACGATTTCTTCCGCTGCGTTGCGGATGTTATTCATTCGCTGCACCCAATCCATCTGATCATGTGCTTTGAGCTGCTCGGTGATGCCTTGCTTTTCTGCCAGCTGTTTTGCCAGAAGGTCAAGCATCTCCTTGGCCCTGTTATTTACTTCTGCAAGATAGCTGCTCAGTTTACCGCTGGTCAGCAGATCGGTATAAAGAGCCGGACGATATTCCTTGATGTAACACAGATGCTTTCGCCCCCAGATTCCAATGGGCTGGATATCGGTTTCATCCATCACAAGGCAGGGAATGTAATAGTCGCCTTGGAGTTCGTACCATAGGCCATTATTCCTGTCAAAGATGTATTTTTCCATGATGTGTGTCCTCCGTATGTGTATTTGATTTTGAGGTGAATCAAATAACAGCACGCTGATTTGCTTCTCACTTGTTGCCCTGTGAAGCCCTGGGCAGCTGTACACAAGGAACTCGTAGGATGCAAAATCAGTTTTTCGTGGTCAACCCACAAGCATGAAAATCATAATTGAATACATCTAAAAACCGCTGATTTACACTGAAAATCAAGCAGAAAACGAAGAAATCCCCTGAGATTCAACATGGTATATTTGGGGCTCTCGGAGTTCAGCAAGCGCTAAACTTTATAAAAAGTGTTCAAAAACCCCGGAAATTCAAGGTTTTCCGGGGTTTTTCCTTTTCACATGGTTTGATTGGTTTTGAAGCAAGCCGACTTGGTTTGATGCGATTTTTATGGGTTAAACAGGGGTTGAATCTCGAAATGGGTTAATAGATGGGATAAATTACGGGCTAAACCGGAGCCGATTTTGAGCTTCTCAGTGGCCGCTTTTGAGACCCTGTCCAGTACCATTTTCCGCTGAAATGGTCTGACACAATTTGACCGAATTTGAACAAAAGAACCAAGTCGGAAAATCCAGCCCTGCATACGTCTTGTTCATGCTGCATCCCTCCCGTTGATTTCTCCTTGAGCTTGTCCAACCGACCGTCTGACAGCATATATTCCATATGGTCGTGTTCATGACAGGCTTCCACGAACCGCGCGTCCGGCTCTTCCTCCGGCGATACGGATGCATAGCATACCTTCCAGTCCCGCAGCAGCCGGGTATACTCGGAGAGGACAGAAAAGCACAGCCGCTCGTTTTCCATGAGCTGCTGTACTTCTGATTTCTGTCTGCGTTTTTCAAGAACGGCTGGTGTTGGCGGTCTGTCCGCATTGATGCAAAAGTCTGCCGCCAGCCGCTGCGCTGCCCCCGACAGTTTACACCATATTTGACGTTTTCAAAACATTCAATACTTATTCCTCCAAAATCAGATTTGAGAGGCGGCTTTTTCCCCCTCTGTCTGTATTATGTTGGATTTCGTTAAAACAGGCGAATCGCATGACAAGACTGTTTCAAAAAACGACAGACTCTTTCTTTTTTCACATTTCTATGGTATAATCAAAATAAGAAAGCATGACAGGAGGGAGCTGTATGGCGGGCGCAATGCCCGAACACAATCTGCTGACGCTGAACTACTGGCAGGATCGTGTCAGCTATGAGGGAAAAACAGTTCCCAGCGGAACCATCGGCTGCGAGGCGCTGAACATTTCGGATGTATTTCGGGAAAACTGGCACAGGCAATCCAGCTTCTTCGGGAAATCATTCAGACAATTGGCGAGAACAGGCTGACAGAAGAATTGCTTCGTCCTGCCAAGGACAGCCTCTTGCAGATGGATTCAGCTTGCAAAGGATTCCCGTGCCGACGCCGCCTATTACAGCGGTCGTGTGGAGCATATTTTTTCGGATGACAGCATCCACAATACCCTTGCCTATGTCCAGGCTGCCGCTGTAATCGGTCTGACGGCTGCCTTCAGCGAACAATTCAGGCAGGGTGTTGACGTCACAAAGATCATCTGCCTATGTCCAGGCTGCCGCTGTAATTGGTCTGACGGCTGCCTTCAGCGAACAATTCAGGCAGAGTGTTGGCGTCACAAAGATCATCACGCTTGCGCAAGAACTCCCTGCCACGCTTCTCAACTACAAAAGCGAAATGACGGCGTTTGCGGATGAGCTGCACAAGGGAGAACGAACGCCGGACGGCTATGCGCAGGTGTTCGGAAAAGTGTTCTCCGGGCAGCCAATGCTTTCGCTGGATGATAAGTCATGGCAGACCTTTTCCAATACCACGTTCCAGTATGTTTCGGCTGTTCGACCCGGCAAGGCGGAACCACAGCTTGTACGCAGGATGCACTGTATGTCCTTTGCATCCATGTTTCGCTCCGATCTCTATGAAGGGCTTTGCGTCGGTCATGCGCCCGGAAAGTGCGCGATCTGCGGACGCTGGTTTCTGACAACGAACGCAAGACCGACAAAAAACTGCGGCGGCTTCGCCCCCGGTGACAAGCGCGGACGCACCTGCCGCCAGATTGGGAATCTCCGGGGACGGGAGCAGCGGGAGCTTGCTGCCGACCATCCACTCAAGAAAATCTACGAGCGCCGTATGAATATCATTACGCAGGCACTTGGACGCTGGACGATGGATGAACAGGTTGCAGCCATAATGAAAAAGCTGGCAAAGGATAAAAAGCAGCGTGCCGTCAGCGATGTGCGCTGTGCACAAAGCAGCTATGCCGCAGAGATGGCACAGGATGCTCTGCTGGCAGAGGCATAAGGGAAATTGAAACAGTAAGCAGAAAACAATCCGGCGCAGGAGGCGGAGTTTCTGACCTATGCGCACCGCACGGGATGAGGACGACGAGGGAAGCGGGGCGAGCAGCGCAGAGCGCGCCTATCGCCGCGCTGTGGATAAGCTGCGCCTGAAGCTCATGAAATCCGGGATCATCCACACCGTGCCCCTGAAACAGACCAAACGCCGGAAAAGGGAAAAATAGCCTCCGCTGCCTACCTGTATCTGGCGGACAACGACAGCGCATGGGGAGAGCTTCGGCTTGACTTTGTGAACGGCGCAACGGAGATCATCCGGTTGGCGGAGTGGGATACGGTAAAGTCCAGTATTTTTGTAAGGACGGCAATTCGAGATATTCAGTACTTGCCAGCGGTTGGACTGCTGAAATCCGTCGTTGTGCCGTTTTCATGGGAGGTACTTGGGAAATCGATTTCTCACAGAAAACACGATATTGGTACTCAACAATTAGAGCATACCACACAATGTTTGTCAGGTTGTCTGTTCAGTGAAAGAAAGGATAGTCGGAGGTACGTAATATGCCAAAATCAAAATGGAATCTGAATACCATTTACATATCCGAGCGATTGCAAGAGAGTCTGCGGCCCATCTCCCGCTGCGCCCTGACCACGGTGGTGGCACCGATGGGTTATGGCAAAACAACGGCAGTGAACTGGTATCTGGAGCAGCGCGCCAAAGCAGAAGCGTTAAATGTCATCCGCATCAGCGTATATTCCGATAACCTTGAGATCTTCTGGAAAAGCATACAGAACGCCTTTGTTCGGGCAGGTTTTGACTTCCTGCGGGACTATACTTGCCCCACGGATGCCGCCGGAGGGGGACTGCTGGCAGATGATCTCTGCCATGAACTGGCAGGAGAAACTGCCTGCTATATCTTTATTGACGATTTTCACCTGTTGACGGACAGCCGCGTTTCCGATTTTCTCTGCACCCTTGCAAATCGTATGCCGGGTAACGTACACCTGATCGTTGCCAGCCGGGACCGGTTTCTGCCCGCCGCGGAAACCGTCCGGCTGGGGGGCAAGGTTTACCAGATTGGCACGGAACACCTGCGGCTAAACTACACGGAACTTGCCATTTATGCGCACCGATGCGGTACCGAGCTTTCCGATGCGCAGGTTGAAGCCCTGCTCTATTCCAGCGAGGGTTGGTTTTCCGCCGTATATCTGAACCTGCGGACGCTCTCCGAGCGCGGTGCGCTGCCCGACCGCAACTCCGACATCTATTCCACGTTCACTGCTGCCATGATCGACCCGCTTCCTGAGAAGCAGCAGGAGTTTCTGGCGGTCA
>JBJDZH010000022.1:0-34485 GCA_051867895.1 Eubacteriales bacterium | reverse complement strand
AGCCATGCCGTTCCTGCAAAAATGCGATATTACTTTCTTACGCCCCCCGACCATTGTGGCGCGGCAGATTTTTTGTCTATTCTTGTGGCAGAACAGCGGGAAAGCCGGAAGCGCGAAGCGTTTCCGCTTGCGCAGCGAGCCGTGCGGCGTCTCCCAGCAGCAGGATGCGCAGGGAATAGTATCCGATGCTGCCGCGCAGCGAATCGCACAGAGCAAGCACGCGTTCTTCATCTGCCGCGCAGTCGGACGTGTCAAGGACCAGAAAATCGGCATATCCGGCGAGAGCTTCCAGCTGCGGGGCGTGCTGCGCGTCGGTGAAAACGTCGGGGAACAGCGCAAAACCGATGCGGATACCGCTGCCGGTTGCCCGGATGGCGTCGGTCAGCGCACGCAGCACACGTTCCGTTCCCTCATCCAGCGTGCCGGTCCCGGTGAACAGAATTTCGTTGAAGCCGAGCGCGGACAGCTCGGCGGCTGCTTCAGTATCTGAGACGCCACTGAGGGACAGGATCGCGCACGAGGTCAGAGCGTTCTCCGCCGCACACGCCGCCGCGCTGCGCAGCGCATCCGTACCCGGCAGCGTGCCGTCTGTTTCCCCGTCGGTCGTCCACGCGTCCAGAGAAAAGCGGGCACCCGCAGCGTCCGAGACGGTCACGGTCAGACCGTCATACAGCTCGGACGCCAGCGCGCATGCCTCGCGCAGTTCCGCCTCGCTTTTGTATTCCGCCGGACGGAGGGCGCAGAAAGCGCCAGGCACCGTGTTTGCAGGATTTTTTTGGGAATAGAGGAATACGTTCGGCGCATCCGGCTCCTGGATGCCGTCGGTGCCGTAGTGTACGGCGGGAAGCGCGAGAAGCGGCGCCGCTTTCTCCAGACGGTCGTTCAGAATATTCCCCAGCAGCAGAAGCGACAGAAAGATCGCCGCAGCGAGCGCGCAGAGCAGCAGGATCCGGGTGAGCTTTTTTCGCCGGCTGTTGCCGGTGTACAGAGAGTAGGTGTACAGTCTCATGACAGGCTCCGCGCGGCTTATTCCATAGTCAGCAGCGTGTACTTGTCCAGCGTATCGCGGCGCGTCACTGTCATGGAAGCAGAGCGGGCTTCAATGGCGAGACTGAACTGTGCGTCGCGGTAATCCTCGCACAGGTCGTCAAAATGCCCGTTCAGGTAGGCATCCTCTTTCGGGCAGCGCAGAAGAATGCTGTATCCTGCCGCGGTATCGATCACATCGCTGACTTCTCCGATCTGCAGGGCAAACGCAGCCTCCTCAAACTCCTTGTACCAGACGCCGCGGCAGATATAGTAGCCGTCCCGGTTGCGGAACATGTAAAGATCCTCCCCGAATTCATCCACCAGCGCGTCAAAATCCTCCCCGGCGGCGGCGCGGCGGCGAACTTCCTCCGCCGTTTTGCGGTTCTCCTCCGGAGATTCGCCCTCGTCGTTTTCGATAAGGATCTGCTTTACACGGATGAATTCGTCGCCGTATACCAGCTGCTTCAGCGTTTCCGCGTCGTCCTCCAGATCGCCCGCCTCCAGCATGGCGTAGTAGAGCTCCTCCCGGCAGACGGCTACGGTGGTGAAGAATCGGTATACATTATCGGTCATATAGTTCTTTTCCAGATCCTGCGCGTATGCCTCCTCGCCGCCGTAGCCCTCGATCGTGTTCTGGACTTCCAGATTCACAAGCTCGCGGATGGCGCTGCTCTGCCGGTCGATCCCGTACTTTTTGGCAAGGGAAAGGATGGCGTACTGATCCCGCAGCGACGAAAAGGATGCGTTGTAGATTTCTTCCTGCTGTTCGGCGGCGCGCGCCTCCGTCCAGTATCCTTCCTCGCCTCCTGCGCGGTCCTCCATAAAGTTGCGGACGAAATAACGAAGCTGTTCGTAGGAAACCTCAAACTCGTCGATGGACAGAACGGTTTCCTTTTCTGCTTTTGTGCTTTTCGGGATTTTCGAGCAGCCGCTCAGCGGCAGAAGAACGAGAAGGACGGCGGCAAGGCACCGGAGCGTTCGTGTGGCAGACATAAAAACCTCATGGCTGTTCAGGATTGTTTACCATATAGTATAGCAAATTCCTGACGAGATTATATGAAATTATTATGAATATACAATGAACTTGCAAAAAACGTCCCATGCCTTGCAATCGCAGCGGGGGTATGATATAATGAGAATACCGCATACTGCGCCGCGGCTGTGCCGCCGGCAATGCGGCGCCCGGGAGAGCGTCTGCCGCCTGCCGGGACTTTCCGGCTCTGCGCGGAGCGCTGAATCCCGGACGTTACGTCCGCTCAAATAAGAGGGTAACACTATGGTGGAGATGGAAAAATCGATCGATCTGCAAAGCCTGATCGACGAGCTGAAGCTGGATTCCGATTATCTTCCGCGGGATGCCAAGGAGATTATGGTGCATCACCCGGACGTCGGGCGCCCCGGACTTCCGCTGGTCGGATTTTTCGAGCATTTTGAGCCGGAGCGCATCCAGATCATCGGCAATGCGGAGTTTGCGTATCTTGCCAGTATCTCCGGCAAGGAGTGGAACGAGTGCCTGTCTGCGTTCTTTTCTCATCATCCGGTCGCCGTCGTTTTTACGCACGGCAACATTCCGACAAAGGAATTTCTGGAGCTGGCGGAGTACTTTGAGGTGCCGGTGCTCCATACGCCGGAGGCGTCGAGCAGCTTTACCGCGCAGATCATCGCATACCTGAATCTGAGTCTTGCTCCCTGCATCACGCGGCACGGCGTGCTGGTCGAGGTATACGGCGAAGGAATTCTGATGCTCGGCGACAGCGGCATCGGGAAGAGCGAGACCGCCATCGAGCTGATTAAGCGCGGACACCGCCTTGTCGCGGACGACGCGGTGGAGCTGCGCCGCGTTTCCGCCAAGACCATCGTCGGTTCCGCGCCGGAAATCATCCGGCATTATATCGAGCTGCGCGGCATCGGCATCGTGGACGTCCGGCGCCTGTTCGGCATGGGCGCGGTCAAGGATACCGAGCGCGTCGATATGATTATCAATCTGGAGACGTGGGTGCAGGGCAAGATGTACGACCGGCTGGGACTTGAGTCCGAGTATTCGGACATCATGGGCATCCGTATCCCGACAACGACGATTCCGGTCAAACCGGGACGCAATCTGGCGATCATCATCGAGATCGCCGCCATGAACAACCGCCAGAAGCGTATGGGCTACAATACGGCGGAGGAATTCAATAAAAAACTTATGGGCGATATGGGTCTGGAAGAGAGGTGAGCGCTGTGCTGGATCTGGATATTGAACAGTTTTGGCGCGACGACGAGCTTGCCCATCGGGAGAACTGCTTTTCCAAAGAGGCGCCGCAGGTCGCGCTCGGTATCCGCATGAGTGACGAATGCGTTTTTGCCGAGCTGGGCGAGGAGGGCGAGCCGTGGGGATATACGCCGCCCGAACGCCGGCTGGAGCTGAACAAGCGCTATAACGAAAAGGCGCTGAAGATCGTGGGGCGGAAGCTGCTGCGCGAGAGTGCGCCGCCGCCGGCGGACAGCCGTTTCCCGGCATACCGGCAGATCGGCGAGGTGTTCGGCGGCAAGTACGTCTTTGACGGCAAGACGACATGGCTGCGCGGCACACTGGAGGACGAGGACGCGCTGCGGGCGAAGCTGGACGAGATCGACGCGATGGATTTGCGCGCTTTCATTCTTCCGGAGAACTGGGAGAGCGAGAAGCGCCGTATCTATGAGACATACGGCAAACGCCCCGGACAGTTCATGCATATCCGCGGTCCGGTGACGCTGGCGACCTCCGTGTACGGTGTGGAGAATCTTTTGCTGCTGTACTACGATGACCCAGAGCTGTTTGTGCGCTTTTCCGATACGATCCGCCGCGTCGTGCTGTCGTATATCGATATTTTCATCGAGGAGTCCGGGCATACGCAGGAGAATTTTGTCCACGGCTTCAGCTTTGCCGATGACGACAGCAACCTGATGACGCCGGAGATGTACGAGGCGTTTGGCTTCCCGGTTCTGAAGGCGGTGTTTGACAAGGTATCGCCGAATCCGGGGGACAACCGCTATCAGCATTCCGACTCCGCCATGGGGCATATCGTACCGATTCTGGCGCGGCTGAATCTGACGGGCTGCAACTTCGGACCGACTGTCACCGTTTCGCATATCCGCCGCTATATGCCCAAAACCCGCATCGACGGACAGCTCGCGCCGTTTACGTTCATGCGCAATAATGAGGCGGATATTATCGCCGAGGTGAAGCGCGACTGCGAAATGGCGCGCGAGGGGGACGCGCGCGGGCTGAATCTGTCCACGGCGGGATCGATCAATAACGGTTCGCTTTTGACCAGCATGCGCACTGTGATGGCTGCGATCCAGAATTACGGACGGTATTGAGGAGAACCAGGGGAAACCCGGTCTTGCGCAGACCGCGTTCCCCGGTTTCCAGAAATCCGTGACAGACACGGCGAAATTTGGCGGATTCGCATATTGCATTTGCCGCCGTATCGTGATACAATGATAACGAAACAGAGTAGGCCCGCGCGCGTTAAGTGCCGGCAGGACGGGGAGTTGTCTGCCGGACGAAAGCGGATTCCGCTGCGGTGCGCAGGCCGCATCCCACTGTAGTGCGGGAGACGGATCCTCTCATATACAGTCGGAAATTTTCGTACATCTGTTTATGGGAGGATATTTTGCCTGATTTCAAAAAACAGCGGGAGCTGACCGTCTTTGCACATCCCTTTTCCGCCGCCTACTGGCGGGCGGCATGCGCCGAGGTGAAAAATCTGCGCACGCTCATGCTCACGGCGCTGATCGTTGCCATCCGTATTGTGCTCAAGCGAGCGTTTATTCCGGTCGGCGACAGTCTCAGTATCTATATCGGCTTTGTCTTTACAGCGCTCGGCGGCTCTGTGTACGGTCCGGTGCTCGCTTTGATCGCCGGCACCATCACCGATCTGATCGGCTTCGTCATTGCCCCGACCGGTCCGTTCAATCCGGTGTTTACGCTGATTGAGGCATTCACCACCTTTCTGTATGCCTTCTGCCTTTACCGGCAGAAAATCACATTCGGACGGCTCGTCATCGCCAAGCTGTCCGTCAATGTGCTCGGCAATATCATCGCAAACTCCGTTGCGATGGGGGTGCTGTACGGAAAGGGCGTCTATTACTACCTGATTCCGCGCATCCTGAAAAATATCGTAATGCTTCCGTTTGAGGTCGTGCTTCTCGGCGTTGTTTTCGGCGCGCTGATCCGCCCGATGATCCGCCTGGGACTGTACAGCCCCCAGCAGAACGCGCTGGCGATGAAGAAGTCTTCCTACGTGATCCTTGCGCTCATAGCGATTGTGATTCTTGCCGCTGCGCTTGCCGTAGCGCTGAATTATGACGCGTGCAAGACGGCGTTCAAGGCGTTTGCCGATTCACTTTTCCACAAAACATAATGTATCCGGAGGTGCGCCATGCAGAAAAGATCCGTTTTTCGCAGGGCGCTCCTTTTTTTTCTTCTCCTTGCCGCCGCAGCGGCGCTTGCGGCGTGCTCCGCACCGGAGGCGCTGCTCGCCAGACTCGGCTTTGACACACACGATTACCGCGGCGAGAAAACGCTGTACGTACACGATCCGGAGAGCGAAACGGCGCAGACGCTTGCCGCCATGATGCGGCGGCTCAGCGTGAATACGCCGATGCTGACGCCGTTTTCCGGCGCCAAGGAGGCGGCGGACGCCTGCCGCGACGCGGTGCTGAATCAGCTTCTTGAGCGCGGCTACGCGCAGTATGCCGGAAACACGGCGCTGCTTGCCGAGGCGGCGCGCGCGTATCCCCAGATGCAGATCAGCGTTCTGATCCCAGCCGCCGATTTTGAAGCGGTGGTCTATTCCGCATTCGGCGGCAGCGAGAAAATCACCAATAAAAGCGGATCGATCTTCCGCTATCTCGACCGGATCGACGCCTATACCACCGCCGCGACGCCGCAGTCCAGCAGCGTTGTGACGACGGTCGTCCGGTGCGAGGAGACGGAGCGGACCTACAGGCTTACCTTTATCAATTCCCTGGACAGCGTCGTCTCGCCGGAATATTTCGCGCTCATGATAAAGCGTGAGGACGGAAGCGTTTATATCCGTTCGCTGGAGCAGACGGCGTCCTGATAAAGCGGCGTTTCCGGCAAGCCTCTCCCGCTGCGCGCCTCGGTATGCTTTCGTGCGGCAGAGCGGCGAGGCTGAGCTGTGTTGCGTATCCGACAAAAAGAGAACCGGACGCCTTCCTTTCGGAGGGCGTCCGGAAATACGGAACGCTGTATTCGTTTATTTCAGGAAATCCTCGCGCTGCGGCGTGAATACGTCGAGCAGCACGCCGTCCGTCAGGGCGACAACGCCGTGCAGAACGTTCGGCGCCGTGTAGTAGGTGTCTCCTGCGGTGATCGTCGTGACCTCGCCGTTCATGTTCAGCTCAAACGTGCCGCTGACGACATAGCCGATCTGTTCGTGCGGATGCGTGTGCGGCGCGCCCACGCTTCCTTTCTTGAAATGTACCTCTGCGCACAGCATTTTACCGTCGTGTGCCAGAACCTTGCGCGTTACGTTTTCGCCCGCCGGTGTGAACGGGACGTCGCTGTTTTTGCAAATCATACTGCGTCTCCTTTCGGATCATCCGATTTTATATATTATCATATCATAAATGCTTGCCGAATGCAAGAAAACGGAGGAAAAAATGGAAATCAGAAATGCAGTGAATCCGCGCGACTTCAAGCAGTATACGACAGAGCGGCTCAGGGAAGAGTTCTTGATCCCCGTCCTCTTTCTGCCGGATGAGGTAAAGCTGGTATACAGCCACATCGACCGCATCATTACCGGCGGCGCGATGCCGATCTCCCGCCCCCTGACGCTGGACGCCGGGGACGAGCTGCGCGCCGCGTATTTTCTCGAGCGCCGCGAGCTTGGCGTAATCAATATCGGCGGCGCCGGACGGATCACGGTGGACGGTACGGTCTACGACATGGCGCCGCGCGACGGCATGTACATCGGACGCGGCAGCCGGGAGCTTCTCTTTGAGAGCGCCGATCCGGCGCAGCCCGCGAAGTTCTACCTCAGCTCCTGCCCGGCGCATACGACGTACCCGACAGTGAAAATCGATATCACCAAGGCGAAAAAGGTTCCGTGCGGCTCGGCGGAAAACTGCAATAAGCGCGTCATCAATCAGTATATCCATCCGGACGTGATAAAGAGCTGCCAGCTCACCATGGGACTGACGCAGCTGGAGTCCGGCTCCAACTGGAATACCATGCCGTGCCATACGCATGACCGCCGCATGGAGGTGTATCTGTACCTCGATATGCAGCCGGATGACGTTGTGTTCCATCTGATGGGAGAGCCGCAGGAGACGCGCCATATCATCATGCACAACGAGCAGGCGGTCATCAATCCGAGCTGGTCGATCCACAGTGGCGTCGGCACGCGCAATTATTCCTTTATCTGGGCGATGTGCGGCGAGAATCAGGAATTCACCGATATGGATGCGGTCGCTACGGCGGATCTCCGCTGAAGCGCTCAGTAGTCAAAGCCTGCCCATTCGGAGAGCAGCTCCAGAATGCGGAAGCGGATCTTGTATTTCACACCGCTTTCGTTCCGGATCAGCCGGTACTGCTCCGGGGAAAAGCCGGCGGCGATGAAGTCCTCGTAGAAATCGTCCCTGGATGCCTGTGCCGTGCAAAGCTGCGGAAACAGTACACACCACCAGTTTTTTCCCTCTCCGCTGCCGAGAATCACGCGCAGCGACGTGTATTTTCCCGCCGGCAGCGTGAAGTTTTCATAGCAGCGCACCGGATACGTCTCCTCTCCGAGACATACGGAGACGGAACAGACGCCGTCTGAGGCGTTCTCCGCTGCGCGGCGGATCTCCGGCAGCAGCGTCTCAACTGCCTCAAGCGCATCCTCATAGCCGTGTGCTTCGCTCAGCTCTTCGCTGAGGCAATCGAGCACCGCATCGCGCACGCGCAGCTTCCGCGCCTGGTCCGACGGGGAGTCCGATTCGGCGACGACATGCAGCCGGATCATGTTTTCGTATATCTCTGCTTCCCCGTGAACGGGCATGCAGGAGAGGAACAGCGCGGCGCACAGGACGGCGGCGCACAGAGCGGCAGACAGCTTCATAAGAATAACCTCCGTGATTTCGGATGGAATAGAATTCCCCATCATCACGGAGGTTATACATTTTTCAGAAAAGATTGAAGGGAAGAATCAGACCGTGGTATACGTTGTTGGACGCCAGCAGATCCTCTGCGAGGGAACCGAACAGAGAGGCAAAGAAAACAGCGGAAACGATGCCGGCGACCAGACCGATCAGCATCAGGATGAGCTGTGCGCGGCACAAATTGCGGCGGTTGATGTTGACGCCTTCCGAAAAGCTCCACACAAGCAGGAGAATCAATCCGACGAGGGGGATGCTGCTGAGAAATAGGATCAGAACATAATCGCCGGTTTTCAGCGGAGCTGCGTCCTGACGCGGCTGGCTCTGCGGCGGAACGGTATACGCGGCGCCGGCAGCGAGATTCATGCCGCATTCGCCGCAGAAAAGAGCATCGTCGGGCAGCTCTCTGCCGCAGCGGGGGCAGCGCTTTTTCGGGGGCGGCGTTTGCGAGGACTGCGAGAAATCGGAACCGGTGCTGCCGTTATGCAGAGGATCGTTGTTCATAAACGAATCTCCTTTTTCCTGTATGTCTGTATCATGAGTATAGCACGTTTTGCCGTCCATTGCAAGAAAAACTTGCGGCGTGCCGCGCTTCGCCGAGCGGGCATCGCGCCGGGACGGATTGCAGCCTGCATCCTCCGGTATGAGGAGAAATGCCCGGCGCTTTCCCAAAGCAGCCGGGCAGGGCAGCGAGGAAAACGGATGCGCGCATGCAAAAAGGGAGCGCGCCGCTTTCAGGCAGAGCTGCGTCGGCAGAATGCGCCGCGCGCCCGGAAAGTACTCTTACTGCTTCTTTTGCGGCGTGACGACCGGTTTTCCTTCGGCGTCCAGAAGTACAGTCATACCGCCGGCGTAGCCGCTGAAGCGGAAAACATAGTTTACGCCGGTCTCTTTATCGACCCAGATCTCAATCCCCCTGGAGATCTGGCTTTGCGAATAGGTTTTGACAAACCTGTCGTCCGTGTATCCCATATCCTGTTCCTTTCATGTGAGAGCGATTTAGAGAACCAGCCTGGCATGGCGCTTGATGGCGTCAAAGGTCTCGTCGCTGATATCGTGCTCGATCTTGCACGCGTCGCTCGCGGCAGTTTCCTCGTTTACACCGAGACGGATGAAGTACTCCGTCAGAAGACGGTGCCGTTCATAGGTTTTCGAGGCGATCTCATATCCCGCCTCTGTCAGGTGCAGATAGCCTTCCGCGTCGACGGTGAGATAGCCGCCCTGCTTCAGAAGACCGACCGCGCGGCTCACGCTCGGTTTGGAATAGCCCATATATTCACCGACGTCGACGGAACGTACCGAGGCGCTTTTCTGCGACAGGATCAGAATCGTCTCCAGATACATTTCGCCGGATTCCTGTAGATGCATGTCCATCCTCGCAATCTTGCATTCTTTTCTACAGCATAGCACAGAAATATGAATAATTCAAGCGTTTTTCGGCAGTTTGCGTCTATCGCGGCGATATGCGCCCTGTTTTCTGCGTACAGATACCTTGCAGAAACGTTAGAAAAAATTCATATAAGAATATATAAAAATTTGTGAATTTGCGGTATCCTATAGAAAATGTTTTATCTCCCGCGCAGCGCGCGCTGTTGGATAATATATATGAAAGCATTTCGTGAATTTACGGACACACATAAAAAAATAGCCGCCGGTATGTCGGTCGGCATCTTTCTTCTGTTTTCTCTGGCGGTCTGCTGGTTTGTCGGACGCCCTATGCTCCGCCTTGCCGCGGAACCGGAGAAGTTCCGCCTCTGGGTGGACGGATACGGCGCATGGGGAAAGCTCCTCTACGCCGGCATGGTATTTTTACAGGTATTTGTCGCCCTGATCCCCGGTGAGCCGCTGGAGATCGGAGGCGGATATGCGTTCGGCGCCGTGGAGGGAACGCTTCTGTGCCTTGCAGGGGCGTATGCCGGAAGCCTTGCCGTGTTTCTGTTCGTGCGGCGCTTCGGCGTGAAGGCGGCGGAGATCTTTTTTTCGCCGGAAAAGCTGCGCTCTCTCCGGTTTCTGCATACCTCGCCAAAACGCGACGTACTCTTTTTCCTGATCTTTTCGATTCCCGGAACGCCAAAGGACCTGCTTTGCTATTTTGCCGGTCTGACAGATATGAAGCTGACGACATGGCTTTTGATCTGCGGCGTCGGACGGCTTGCGTCCGTCGTCACATCGACCGTGGGAGGAGACGCGCTGGGCAGCCGGAATTATGTGCTTGCCGCCGTCGCTTTTGCGGGGACGCTTCTGGTCAGCGCGGCAGGCTTTCTGGTATACCGGCACATCTGCACGGCGCACCGGGATAAAAAGCGTGACGAACCGCCCAAGCCCGGTAAACGGATGGGATAACAAAACCTCCTGCCATGGGCAGGAGGTTTTGTTATCCGCGTCAGACACTCTGACGCGCTCTGTGGATCGGACGGCTGCTGCCGGCATCAGGAGGGAGACATCTGCGGTTCGGGCAACGGTGTTGTTTCTCGCGGAGCGGCAGCAGCTGTAAATGCAGTCGTGTCGGCGGGAGAGGAGGACTCTGCGGTATTGGCGGGCTTCCCGTTTGCGGAGAGGGCATCGTCGGCGGAATCCTTCAGGGAGGCGCCAATGACGGGATATGCCTCTTTTGCGGCGAAGATACAGCCCGGCTCGTGGTGCATGGGCAGCGCAGCGCCGTTCCCGGTAAGCGGGTATTCGTTCTCATTCCGGGCGACGGAGGCAGCGTCCCCTTCCATAAAGCCGGAGGCGGTGTCTTCCGTTTCGCCTGCTTTGATAAAGGCGGACGGATACCGGTCGAAATGCAGCAGGCTGACAATGTCTTCTCTGACGGGGAAATCCGCTTCGTTTGGAAACAGACGCGCTTTTTCCCGGAAATCGACGGAAAAGCATATAGCGGCGGATCCGGCTTCATCGGGAAGGCTGGCAAAACGGTTTTCGCTTTCAGACATCTCAAGCGGCACCGGTTCTTTCTGTGCAGCGCCGCCCCCGTGGATTTCGTCCGCATAGTTACCGCCGTGCGTGCGCTGCACGGCGCCTTTCGCGGCTGTGAGATCAACGGGGGCGTTTTTTCCGTCGGTCCGGCAGCCGTCATTGGCAGTACAGTCGTTTTCTTCAGCGGCGGAAACGGCCGCTGCAGTCAAGCAGCGCAATAGAGCGCCTGCTGCGAAAACGGCCCAAATTTTTTTCATGAGGGTGCATCCTTTCTGTATTTTTGACGCATTTTGTTTAAGAAATGCGAAGCGGCGTGAGAAGAGCGCATCAGCGGACTTCTCAGCCTGTTTATATCATTCTATGCACAGTCCCATGAAAACTCCTCACTTCCCGGCCGAACGGGCATACCGATTTCCCTGTTTGTCCAGTCGGGACGTGCGCCTATGGGGCATTATTCTGCTGTAACAGTGCGAATTTTTTGGGAGAGATTCCCCAATAGCTTTTGAATTTTGTGATGAAATGGGATTCGCTTTTGTAGCCGACCTGCTCGCAGACGGCGAAAACTGGCATGCCGCTTCGCAAAAGCTCGCCCGCACGGAGGATCCGCCGCAGAGAAATATATTCGTGCGGCGCAAAGTCGGTTGCTTTTTTGAACAGCTTGCTGAAAGAGTATTTATCCCGGTATA
Organism: Eubacteriales bacterium; assembly: GCA_051867895.1. Classification (GTDB taxonomy): domain Bacteria; phylum Bacillota; class Clostridia; order Oscillospirales; family CAG-272; genus SIG701. The sequence continues at coordinate 22,723 of JBJDZH010000022.1, read as the reverse complement.
CCATGCCTGCCAGCTCGTCCAGGGAAAGCTCCTCGGACAGATGCTCGTTGATATAGGCGATCGCCGGCTGAATGATGGACGGAATCCGCCCGGTTCCATCCGGGATTCGCGCTTTGCCGTTGAGCCGGTACAGGGTGTTGACCCGGATCAGGAGCTGTGCCAGCAGCAGCTTCTGCGAAAGCAGGGCAAAGGCGCCCGGTTCCGTTTTCTGTTGCAAAAGAGCCTGAAAGGAAGCTGCCTGTTCATCGTCCAGGTGGATCTTATGGCAGAAGTCGCCGGGCCTGTTTTCAAAGCAGTCCAGCAGATTCGCTTCCGGCGTGCACCAGTCCCGGATAAAGGACGGGCGGAAGATGACTACATACCGGTCGTAGAACAGACCGGGCGGAACGGCGGGATGGTGAAAGTCCCGGTCGTTGAAGATCAGCATGTCGTTGGGATGCACTTCATAGATCCGGTCCTGCACCAGAAAGGAGATTCCCCCGGTCGGATTGAAATAGATCTCGTACAGGCTGTGGAAATGGTGACGGGGCATGGAGAAATCGTACTCTGCTTCATGCGAAATCTGAAAATTGCCCGCAATATCCGCAAAGTCTTTCATGTTCTGGCTGACACCTCCCTGACAGAAGCCAAGAATCCGCAACTTTTTGGCAATGTTCCGAAAGAAAAACAGGCGGTGACCTGCTATACTCTAATTACTGTGTTCCGCATGTGCCCAAGGCGGAAAATACGTATGAAAAGGATGCGCGCGATATGAAGCTGAGTATGGAGACCGTCAGAATCCTGGAGGATCTGGAGCGGCGGATCGATCTCGCAGCGGAAGATGATTTTTTAAGCCAGTGGGATGATTTTCTGAATCACCGCTTTACCGGTATATTCTTTACGCCGGAGCGGAAAACTGTTTCCCGTCCCTCTGTCACGATCCCGCAGATCAACATCAACGACGCGGTGGAAAATTATGAGTTGATGCTGGTGAGCCAGCTGGGACTCAATTCCAGAGTACTGGAGGGAAAAAGCGGCTGCCTTGGCGTCCGTACCAATTACGGCACGGGGATCCTTTCGTCTCTGTTCGGCGCGGAGATCTTTACCATGCCTTACAGGATGAACACCCTGCCGACAACCAGGACTTTTTCCTCAACGGAGGATATGAAGCGGCTGTTGGAGAAGGGAGTTCCACCCCTGGACGTGGGCTTCGGCAGAAAGGTTTTTGAAATGGGGGAAGTTTTTGCGGAGGTATTTTCCCACTATCCGAAGATTCGGAAATACATCCCGGTCTATCATCCTGACGTTCAGGGAGCGCTGGATATCTGTGAGCTGATGTGGGGCGGTGAGATGTTCTACGCCATGTATGACGAGCCTGAACTGGTACACGGCGTTCTGCGCCTTGTGACGGATACCTACAAGGCGTTTCTAGATAAATGGTACCGTCTGTATTCTCCCACCGATGACAAAAACACCCATTGGAATACCCTGTATTACCGCGGAAAGATCCTTCTCCGCTGTGACAGCGCCATGAACCTTTCTCCCCGGCTGTACGAGGAGTTTGCCTGTTCCTATGAGGCGGAGCTGCTGCATCATTTCGGCGGAGGTGCCATGCATTTCTGCGGCCGAGGAGATCATTATATCGAAAAACTCTGTACGATTCCCGATCTGACGGCGGTCAATGTGTCCCAGCCCCATCTGAACAACATGGAAAAAATCTATCAGAACACGGTCGACAAGGGGATCATGCTTCTCAGTCTGAAACGCGAGCAGGTCATACAGGACGCGGAAAGACCCGGCGGCTTCCATGGATGCGTACACTGCTGAGCAAGCGCCTGCTGTGGATTTCTGATGCTGTCTGTGTTCCCGGAAAAAACGGGCGGGCGCTTATCCCATGATGGAATTCTATATGGCATGGCAGGGAAGCTGCCTGCGCGTGATAAGACTATTATAGCATATTTTGCATCTTCCTGCTTGCGGTTTGATTGTGAATATATTATTAACAAAGCGAAAAACTTCCATTCATAATTGAATTGTCTGCGAAGATAATAATAGCAGAGCACGCGAAAGCGTACTCGATTATCATAGATAAAAACAAACATGGGAGAAAAAATTATGGCAAGCAACAAAGCACTTGTTCCGGAAGCCAAGAAGGCGCTCGAGCAGTTCAAGATGGAGGCGGCAAGCGAAGTCGGCGTTACTCTGAATCAGGGCTATAACGGCGACCTCACCTCCCGTCAGGCAGGCTCTATCGGCGGTCAGATGGTCAAGAAGATGGTTGAGAAATACGAGAACGAGATCAAGTCCGCGAAGTAATGCGGAACAGGGGAGGGGACGCTGCGGCGCCCCCTCTTTCCCATTTGTTTGCGGCAAGCCGAAGAAAAAATTCCCGTTATGTCTTGACAAACAAAAGAAGCCGCAGTATAATATTCTCTGCTCGCAGAAGCAATGCGGAAGTGGCGGAACTGGCAGACGCGCACGTTTGAGGGGCGTGTGGTGTATTCCATACGGGTTCAAGTCCCGTCTTCCGCACCAAACCAAAATGATCCGAAACGGGGCTTCCCTTTGGAAGACTGGTTCGGATTATTTGTTTATTTGGGTAGATACCAAAACATCCGCGCCTTTCAATCGGCAGAGCGGTTGTCCATATTGCGTATTCTGCATGCCAGCTCGGAAAGGTCATCGGATACAGGAAAACGGAAAAACGACACACGCCGAAATAGGAAACAGCAATACGTCCCGGAGGAGGAATCCTCCGGGACGTGTGCGTTATACTGTATGCTGGGGAAGCGCCGCGGCTGTCTTATGTTTCTATTGCGATCTCCTTTGCCTTTTCGAGCGCTGCCTGATAACGCGCCTCATTTCTTACGCTGTTGAACCACTCCCAGCCGTGCGGGGCGCTCATTCCGTAATAGGCCAATCCGCGGTCGCATGCAATATCCCATGCATAATCCGGCAGCGGCTCCCGGCTCCCGTCCGGCAGTTCCAGAAGCGATTTGCCCTTTACGATGCGGACGCCGCCGAAAATCAGAGGATCTCCGACCTCCAGAAGCGTGCCGTCCGGTATCGCGGACCACGCAGGGATCAGCTCCAGTGCGCGGTCGAGGGTTTCGTAGCCATCTTCCTTTCTGCCGCACCCGAACTGCGCGCAGGCAGTGCGGAAGCAGGTGGAAGCATACAGTCCGGTCCAGGCAGGCGGGACGCCTTCGCTTCCGAGCCCTTCCAGCAGCTTCATGCGGTACTGGTTCCATGCGACGGCTTTTTGCGGCGCCGCCCAGTAGCGGCTCGGACGGCAGAGAAAGTGAAGCAGGAGATGCAGGTTGTTGACGGCGTGGCGCAGGCGGCTTTCCTCGTATTTCCCGGCTTCCCACAGCTGCTCCTCCACCGTTTCCCCATAGACGGAGGAATACTGCGTGATCCGTTCCAGCTTTTTCCGGATGCCGCAGCGGTCCTCCAGAATCACTGCGCGTCCGTTTTCATCCTCCGCACAGGTGTAGACGGCGCTTGCGATATAACCGTCCATCAGCTCCAGCGCGTCATACCGGCGCATCATACCGCCGGCAAGCGGCATGTAGCCCTCTCCCGTTCCCTCGTAGGCGGTCAGTTCATAGACGGCGGTCATCGTGCCGCTGCCATAATGGTGTACACAGCGGACGATGCCGACGCCGGGTGCAAAATAGTATTCCTTCTCTCCGCCGCGGTAGGACATTCCCTCTCTGAATCCGAGGATACGGAGGGACAGCTTCAGACAGTTTTCAAAGCTTCCGGCTTTTGTCGTGACGCTGTGGCACGCCTCGCAGCAGATCTCTGTCCGTATCGGCGTTCCATGCGCCAGATGCTTTTCAGTGAAACAAGCGCCCGGGCGCCAGTCTTCCGACCAGACGCATCCGGCGGCATCCTGAAGAATCCCCAGAATATCGTTGTACAGAAGCGGTTCCTGGGATGTGCTGCCGTCTGTGTTTTTCAGTTCAAACGACCAGCGGAAATTTCTGCTATAGCGGAGCGTGCCGCCTGCGCTCGCAACGACGGAGCGGGCGAAGAAGTTCCAGTGCCCCGTTTCGGTATAGTCCGGATTGAAGTCCGGATTTGTTTGCAGAATGCGCCGCGCGACGGAGCAGGCTGCCGCCGTATGCGCCCTTTCCAGCGGCGTTGCGGCAAGCGCCTGTGCCCGCTGCATCGCATAGGACACGTCGCAGCATTTTTTGCCGTCCCAGTACTCGCCGCGGATCTGCTCGATCATATCGAGCCAGCAGTTCTCGTCGTAGCGCAGTCTGTGGATGCTCCAGAGCCCGGAGAGGATCGCTTTGCCGTCATCCGCAAAGCAAACGGTATACCGGCAGGTATGCTCTTTGACGGACGGGTCGTAGGGCGACTCGTATTCCCATGTGTTTCCCGCGGCGCAGGGGATCAGTCCGTTTCCGGTGACCGTATAGCTTTTCAGAACCCGGATCTCCGTCATGCCGTCGCCGGTCCGCTCCTGCTTCACGATCCCGACGCCCTCCCGGTAATAGGTGCGGCAGACGGCAGATTCATGAACCGTTTCCCACAGCTGGCACCCCTCAAACACGCCCGCCGGGGTGGACACCGTTTCCGTGCGGGAAAGGCAGGAGAGCGTGGTTCCGTCGGAGCCGGTCGTGACCTCGCCCGCCCGCAGCGCGGCGACTGCAAACAGACCGTCGCAGAGGGAGGCGTTGCGGAAAATCATATCCGCCTCCTGCTCGGTCGCCCAGAGAGAGCCGACGCACTCCCAGTCCGTGTTGTAGCGCCGGGGCGTCCCGTGGGAGAGACGCAGCTCCTCGGCAACGGCTTGTATGAGGAAGCGGCGGTTGGAGGTCTGTGCAAATCGTTCCTCCCGTATTTTCTGCGCTTCGTTTTTTGCCAGCGCTTTGGCATAGTCCGGGTCGGACGGAGCAAGAAGGTTCAGCGCTTCCTGATAGGCGGCGAAGCCTTCCTCTCTCTTGCCGTTCTCAAAATACGCGTTCCCAAGCTCGTACCATTCGGACGCCAGCGCGAGCCGGAAGCCGCCGGCGCGGAGGCGGGGGATCTGTTTGTCGCGGATGAACTCGATTTTCGCCGTGCTCCAGTATTGGCTTGCCTCCCGCAGGGCAATGAATTGCATGACCTCGTCGTTTTTCCCGCGTTCGGCTGCCTCCCGGATGCGGGCAAACAATGCGTCGTTCTGCTCGCCGGGGAGCCACCACCATCCCCGCAGCAGAACGTCGGCGAGGGCATGATATTTGGCTTTCGATTCCGGCAGCTTTTCCGCGTCGGCAAGAACGTCTGCGTAGACCGTTTCAAAACCGTTTTTGCTGTTGGAAAACTGCCAGTTTTTCAGCTCCGTCACTTTTTTCATGACGCGCTGCATCCAGGTGTCGTTCATGGTTTCGTCCATGGCGTCCATTTCCTTTCTGAGCTTTTTTCTCCCGTCGTAAAGCTGTGATTTGACCGTGCCGGCGGAAACCGCAGTCTTTTCTGCGATCTCGGCGATGGACAGTCCCTCGAAATAGTGGAGACGGATGATCTCGCGGATCTTCTGCGGCAGCCTGCCGATGCTTTCGTGCAGCTGCGCGCGCTCTTCTTTTTCGACATACCAGTTCTCCACGGCGGCATCGTCTGCGGCATTGCTTCCGGTTTCGTCGAGGGAAAGATAGCTGCGGTAACGCGAGACCATGTTTTTCGCGCAGTTCTTTGCGATCCGGCATACCCAGAAGCGGTATTTTTCCGGCTCGCGGAGCAGATTCAGCTTCATCCACGCGGCGACAAACGCGTCCTGCGCAGCGTCCTCCGCCATAAAGGCGTTGCGTGTGACCGAGGCGGCGGCGGAGATCACTGCCTTCTGATAGCGCACGACCAGGGCTTCATACGCCGTCTGCTCTCCTGCCAGTGTGAGCATGACGAGCGACTCATCGCTGAGATCGGCATATTTCAAAGACATCGCACTCCTTTCGTCAGAGATTGGGATTCAGCGCCATCGCGGCGTTAATACTAAGACACAGCTTTCCGGAAAAAGGTTGGGCGTGCTGAGAAAAATCTGTTTTTTCTCAGCGGCGGGGAAACGGACGCGGGTGCTTCCGCTTTTTGTGGGAACGGCGGCGTTGGATGAAATAAAAGGGACAGGCGCATGCGTCTGTCCCTCTTGTTCGATACGTTTTCCTGCCGCCTCAGAGTGAGGAGAGCCGGGGCAGCGCGGCACGGACGACGGCGGCGCTGCGTGCGGCAGCCATGCGGACAAATGTGGGATAATCCATCGGAGAATCCTCGTTTCCGCCGTCGGAGATCGCGCGGATCACCGCAAACGGAACGCGGTTCACCGTGCAGACCTGCCCGACGGCGGCGCCCTCCATCTCACAGGCAATGGCGCCGAACGTATCGCGGATGTGGGCTTTTCGTTTCGCGTCTGCGACAAACACGTCGCCGGAGGCGATGGTGCCGCACGCATATTTCCCGCCGCAGGCGGCAACTGCGTCCGCGACGGCACGGCACAGCGCCGGATCTGCCGGCATGTGGACGAGATTCAGCCCGGAGATCAGTCCGGGCGGGTCGCCGAGCGGAGAGGTATCCATGTCGTGCTGCACTACGTCCGTGGCGATGGCAAGATCCCCAACGGACAGCTCGTCCGTCAGCGTTCCTGCGACGCCCGTGTTGAGAATGGAGACGGCGCCCCAGCGGAGGATCATCGTCTGCGCGCACAGCGCGGCGAACACTTTTCCGACGCCGCAGACCGCCAGCACGACGGGACGTCCGTCCAGATTGCCGCAGCGGTATTCCACGCCGCTGACGGTTTCCGTTTCCGCTTCCGTCAGCGCTGCGGCGAGCGCCTCGATCTCAACGCGCATCGCGCCGATAATGCCGATTCTTCCCGGATTATTCATAGCGGAAGGTGATCTCCTTTTTTTCATTCAATATCTTCAGGTACGCCGCGCATTCCTTCTGCGCGCAGGCAAGATCGAGATCCAGATAATTGCCGCATTCCCGGCGCGTCGCGCCGAATACCGGTCCCCGGTGCGCGATCACCCGTGAAAGCGTTTCCCGGACGAGGGAGAGAACTGCCTCCGGCTCCATGGAGCGTACCAGCAGATAGAAGCCGGTCCGGCAGCCCATCGGACCGAAATAGAGGATCTTGTCCGAGGCGGCGCTGTTGCGGATGTAGGTGGCGAACATGTGCTCGACGGAATGCGCCGTACATGTGTCCATGTAGCTGCCGGCGTTCGGTGTGCGCGTGCGGAGATCGTACGTGGTGACGTCGCCGTCGACGCGGGAGATATAGATGCCCGGCGTCAGGCGGTCATGATCGACGGAGAAGCTGGTGATGCGCTGAATTTCTTCCATAAAAATATACACTTCCGTTTCAAGATTTATCAGGCGATCCATCGTCCGAGATACGGGATACGGATCAGGAGCGCGCTGACTGCCATGCTGAGAAGCAGACACAATAGAGCGATCAGGGGGACGCCAGCCCATGCCGGCAGAAGGAGCGTTGTGACGCCGAGATCTCTCAGGTGTTCCATAAGGAACGGGTGCAGGAGATAGACGCCGAGGGTGCAGGGCGTCAGCGCGGAGAGCAGACGCGCGAAGCGGCACTCCGGCGCTATCCGCAGCGTGCGGAAAAAGAGGAACAGCGAGACCGCCTCCGCGCAGGTGGGGAGTGTGAATTCCTCACACAGGAGCGCGGACGGTGCGCCGGTTTGGCGGGAATACGCAATCCCGGCGGCGGCGGTCAGCGCGACCGCGGCGAGAAATACCAGACAGAGCGGCAGTCGGCGTACGCGGGCGGTATCGACGTGCGAGAGGGCGTAGCCGAGGATGAAATACCCGGCGTAGCCGCACAGCTCCGGCACGATTTTCTGAAACGCGGTTGAGAGCGACCACGGCAGAAGCGGAGAGAGCGACAGAACGGTGCCGCAGACGATTCCGAAGAAACCGAACACGAGCAGGTACAGAGGCAGATACCTTCCGCCGTCGTAGTGGACTATGGCGTACAGAAACGGCATCAGCACATAAACGCCGATCATGGCGGGCAAAAACCAGAGATGATAGTGTCCCTCCACCGATTTCCCGATCAGGGCGAGCGGATTTTCCAGCAGCCCGGGCAGCGACAGATTGTCGATCCCGTACAGAATGCTCCAGACGACATAGACGGACAGAAGCCGGGGAATATTGCGGGTCCACAGCTTTCGTCCGGGAGGCGCTCCGTTCAGAAACAGGGCGCCGCTGAGCATGAAGAACAGCGGAACGGCGGAGCGCGTCAGCGTGTTCCAGAGGTGCATGGTGACCCAGTCGGAGGTCTGGGGGGAAAGAATGTACCAGTTCTGCGCGGAGGAATGCATCAGGACCACCATGGCGCAGGCGAGCATGCGGAGCGCATCCAGACGCAGATCGCGCTGTGCAGGGCGGGCGGAGGAGGGCGGGGAGGTATCGGTCATATTCGGCTCCTTGGGAAAGATATACGGGAAATATATGCCTGCGCATGGCGGACGGGGATGGCGGAGGCAGAAGCCGGAGAGGACTTCGCGGCGGCATACCGGTTCCCACTCCCGAGGCGCCGGGGAGGTTTTCTCCATTATACCACAAAAAGTTCGTTCTGTCGCGTGCTTCGGCGATATTTCGCCTCCGGCGCTTTACAAGGCTTTCCGGCGGCGCTATAATAGCTATAATAAAAGCAGCGAAACGAAAAAAGACGGAGACGCCGGACGGCGCGGCTTCAGCTTTTTTTCAGGTGCGCCGGGTATAATAGCCACAGCGTCTGTTCCTCGTGCGGACGGCGCAGAAACCGTCCGGGCGTCTGGAGGCTGCACAGCGAGCCTGCCGCTTTTTTGGCAGGTTCTGTATCACAGGGAGAGGGGCGATGACATGCAGGTTCTGATCTGCGAGGATGAGCGGCGGCTTGCGCTGGCGCTGAAAAAAATACTGGAAGAGGAAAAATACCGCGCGGATGTGGTCGGAAGCGGAACGGACGCGGTTTTATACGGAAGATCCGGCATTTACGACGTGATTGTCATGGATGTCATGATGCCGGGGATGGACGGAATGAGCGCCGTCCGGGAGCTGCGGCGCGCGGGCGTATCCGCTCCTGTTCTGATGCTGACGGCAAAAAGCGCCACGTCGGACAAGGTATCGGGGCTGGACTGCGGCGCGGACGATTATATGACGAAACCGTTTGAGGCGGAGGAACTGCTGGCGCGTCTCCGCGCGCTGACACGCCGCCGCGGCGAGGTCATTCTGGATGAGATGGCGTGGGGGGATATTTCCTTCTGTATCTCGGATGCCACGCTGCGGTGCGGGGAACGCTCGATCCGGCTCAATTACAAGGAGGCGGAGATCCTGAAGCTGCTGCTCTCACGGCGCGGCTGCATTCTGCCGAAGGAGGAGATCATCACACAGGTGTGGGGATACGATTCGGACGCGGGGGACGGCAATGTGGAGGCATATATCTCCTTTCTGCGCAAGAAGCTTTCTTTTGTCGGCTCCTCGCTGTCCATCGTTTCGGTGAAAAAACAGGGATATAAGCTGGAAGAAAAGTCATGCTGAGAAAACTGAAGACAAAGATCATCTGCATCAATGTGCTGCTGTGCGGGGTGCTTCTCCTCGGCATCGTATCCGCAGCGTGCGCCAATTCCTACCGCGTTGCGCGCAGCGAGCTGGAAAACGGGCTCCGCGCCGTGCTGACGCGGGAGCGCGGGGAAGTGGACGCCCCCCCGTTTCCGGTGGAGGCAGGGATGAAGCAGCATGACTGGCAGCTCGATTCCTATACGATCCTGGAAACGGACGCGTCCGGTCAGCTTCTCGGCGTCAAGGAGCGGAATGCTTCGATGACGGAAGAGGAGCGGGAGGAGGCTCTTGCCTATATTCTCGCCTGCAAGGATCCGAGCGGTATCTGGCGCGCGGGCGGACTGATGTTCGTTCGCAGGGATACGCCGTCGGGAATCCGGATCGCTTTGAGCGGAACCGGCGGATTGACAGAGACGCTTCTCAGCAGCATCGCCGTGTGCGCTGCGCTGTTCCTGGGAGGCATTCTGGTCACGGTGTGTATCAGCGTGGCGCTTGCCGCGCTGGCGGTACGCCCGGTTGAGATCGCATGGATGAGGCAGAAGCAGTTTGTCGCCGATGCGTCCCATGAACTGAAAACGCCCCTGACCGTGATTCTTGCCAATACCGGAATTCTGCTCTCGCACGCCGGAGAGCTTGGCGCGGAGCAGCGCCAGTGGCTCGTCAGTACGGACGAGGAGGCGAAGCGGATGCGCCGTATGATCGAGCAGCTTCTGGAGCTTGCGCGTTCCGACGCGGAACAGCAGCGTCCTGTTTTTGCAGCAGTGGATCTGAGCGGTTTGCTGGAGGGATGCGCGCTGTGCTTTGAGCCGTCTGCCTATGAGAAGGCGATGACGATACGAACGGAGATCGCGCCGGACGTTACGGCGGTGAGCGATGCGGCGCGGCTGGAACAGCTTTTCCGGATTCTTCTCGACAACGCGGTGAAATACGGCGCGCACAGTACGGATATTGCAGTCACTCTGCATACTGAAGGAAGACGCGCGATCGTGGGGGTCGCCGATTTCGGCACGCCGATCCTGCCGGGGGAGCTGCCGCATCTGTTCGACCGGTTTTATCGAGCGGACAAAGCGCGCGGCGAGGGCGGATTCGGTCTGGGGCTTTCCATTGCACGCAGCATTGCGGAACTGCTCGGCGCATCGATCCGTGTGTCCAGCGACGAAGAGCACGGCACGGTTTTTACGGTCTTGATCCCGCTGCAGCCGCGGCTGGAGGAGCGCCGCCGGAGAAGAAAACAGAGTACAGAATATAATGGATAGAAGCTGTAGTGAAAAAAGCTCCGGCGCATTCTGGTATGTATCGTTTGATTGGGATTTCTTTTGACATAGTAAATCACCCCACTTGTTAGACAGTGATATACCACACTGCTAACAAATGGGGTGATTTTCAAAGCTGCGGAGTGTTTTTTGTTGAAGAGGAGGCACGATGCGTCTGCCCGTTCGTCGCACAGACGCGTTCTCGCCTCAGGAGATCCGTACCGGAACCTGTACAGCTTCGTCCGGGCGCGCCGCATGACCGAGCGAGAGGGAGCGGCCGTCCCACATCACCGGCTGCATGCGAAAGCTGCGCCCGCGCCAGCCGCTTCCCGGCGTTTCGTTGGCGTGATAGAAGATCCACCATGTCCCGTCCGGCGCCTCGGCGAAGGAGCAGTGCCCCGGACCGTGCGTTCCCGCCGTCTGGGTGAATACAGGCTCGGAGGATTTTTCCCATGCACCCGGATCGAGTATATCGCCGCCGTGGAAAACGAGCTGTCCGAGACAGTAGGTGTCCAGCCAGCTGCCGCTTGCGGAATACACGATATACACGGAGTCCTCTCCGACGAGCACGGCGGGTCCCTCATTCACGCGCGGATTGCTGTTGGTTTCCCAGCTGTACTGCGGCGCGGAGAGCAGGACCCGCGCTCCGTCGATGGTCCAAGGGTCACGCATATGGGCGATATAGAGGTTCTGCGCGATGTTTTCATCCCCCTCCCAGCCGGACCAGACGAAATACAGCTCGTCCCGGTACGTGAATACTGTTCCGTCAATCGCCCATTTGTCCGACGCGTCCGAGATCCGGGAGACAAAGGTGAAGGGCTTGGTAGGATCGGCGTCGTCCGTCCCGGAGAGAACGTACATGCGGTGGTGTTCATTGCGTCCGTCGTCTGCCGCAAAATAGATGTACCAGCGTCCGCCGATCCGGTGCAGCTCCGGCGCCCATATTTCCCGGGAAAAGGGAGTGTTGGCGGGCGGCGTCCAGACAAGCGCGGCATTCGCTGCCGCCGTGCGAAGCTCAGGCAGGGAGGCGCAGCGGGCAACGCAGATTCCGCCGCGCGCGGAAAAGCAGTAATAATAATCGTTTTTATCCCGGATGATCCACGGATCCGCCGCGTGCGGCGCTCCTGCGTTCCTATAAGCCGTATAACGGATATGTTCTGTTTCTTTCATGACCATACTCTCCTGCCGTTTTTTCAGGTAGAATTATACACCGCTTTGCACTTCTTGTCAATTTTTTCTCGCTGAACCACCAGGCGGCGGACGGCGCCCGGACAGGGACGCGCTTCCGTACGGCTTTCCGCTCCGTGCAGCGCGGAGAAAGGCTTTTTTTCTCGGTCTCTGGCTGCCAAAGAATGGCGGGAGCGCGCTTTCGATGGGGATACGATCCCGACAGAACAGGGCCTCAGAACGGAAAACGGAAAAATACGGGAAATTCTGCTTGCATAGGACTGTGCGGTATGGTATAATTCTTAGTATATTCCTTATAATCATTCATTTTTCCGCACGGCAGCAACTGCCGGAAAGGACTTTCCATGAAAGAAATCGCAGTAATCGGCTTCGGCGTCGTTGGCGGCGGCGTCGTCTCTCTGATCGATGAAAATGCGTCCGCTGTCCGCGAAGCAGCAGGGGACGGGGTTCACGTGAAATATATTCTGGATCTGCGCGACTTCCCGGATTCGCCGTATGCAGACCGCGTCGTTCACGACATACAGACGCTTCTGGACGACCCGGAGGTCGCGCTTGTTGTGGAAACGATGGGCGGCGTTCATCCGGCGCTGGAGTTTTCTCTTGCAGCGCTGGAGCGCGGCAAGCATGTCGTTACCTCCAATAAGGAGCTTGTGGCGAAGCACGGCGCGGAGCTTATGCGCGCGGCGGACGGGCACGGTGCGGCGTATCTCTATGAGGCGAGCGTCGGCGGCGGCATCCCGCTGATCCGCTCCATGCGCACGAGTCTTGCGGGCGACACGATCGAGCGTGTGAACGGGATTCTGAACGGAACGACGAACTATATCCTCACCCGGATGCGCGACAGCGGCGTTTCCTTCTCAGATGCGCTCGCCGAGGCGCAGCAGCTTGGCTACGCCGAGAAAAATCCCGCCGCGGATATCCATGGTATGGACGCGCAGCGCAAAATCATGATCCTGGCAGCCGTCGCGACCGGCTTTCTTGTCCGCGAGGAGGACGTCTATACCGAGAGCATGGCAGACGTCAGTCCGGCGGATATCGATGCTGCCGTACGGCTCGGAGGCGCCGTGCGCCTGATCGGCTCCTTTGTGCGGGAAGGGGAAAGGATATCCATCTCCGTGTGCCCGCGCATGGTGCCGGGGAGTTCCCCGCTTGCGCATATCGACGACGTGTACAACGGCATCTCGGTGCAAAGCCGTCTGAGCGGCGACGTGATGTATTACGGCCGCGGCGCGGGACGGTATCCGACTGCCGGCGCTGTGATCTCCGATGTGATTGCCGCGCTGAACGGTTCCTGGCGCTGCGAGGCAAAACGGGTGTGGCACGACGCGCCCGCCGGCATGGTGATTCCGTTTGCGGACACCCGCTGCCGGATGTATATCCGGCTCTCGGAGGTTCCCCGCACGGATGCGCTCGAGGCGGCGGGACTGCTGCTCGGCGAGCTGGAGATACCTGCGGGAACGCCGGATGGCAAGACGGAGTTTATTACGCCCCTTTTGACGCAGAGCGAGATCGACCGTATTCTTCCTGCCCTTCCCGGCAAAAGGGAGAGCGCTCTTCGCCTTTTGTGACTGTCAAAGCACGCCGCGCCGCGTATCATGATAGAGGCAGGGAGCCGAAAGGAAGGCGTGCCATGATGGAAAAAAGAAAACCGCCCGTTCTGCGGGCGGTCCGTGTTCGGGAGGGACTTGCGCTGGTCAGCATGGAGCTGTTTCCCTGCGCGGCGTGTGAGGCGGTACTCCGCCTGGGGGACGCGCAGATGCTTCTCGGCGCGCCCCGCGCCGGCTGGCTGAGTGCGGTCGTACATGAGGAAGCGCTCGGCAGGATCCCCGACACATGCCGCTGCGTCGTCCGGACCGGGATCCGGATCGCCGATGTATACGGCATGGCGATGCAGGACTGCTGTACGGAGGTGTTGCGCGTGCTCGCGGACGCAGGCGCGGAGCTGCTCGGCGTATCGCTGTGCACACAGCGGCTGAGCGCCGCCTATGCGGGCGATGCGGCAGCCGCGCCGCTTCTGTTCCAGCGTTTCCCGTTTGAACTGTAAAAGGACGATTCCTGCGGCGGCGTCCCCGGAGGGAATGCCGCCGCAGCTTTCTTTGTCAGCGGCGGATTCCGGAGAGCGCCGCGCCGATGACGGTGCCGAACTGAGAGCGTTTCGGAATGATGAAATTCATGTCGAACATCTGATTCAGCGTGCCGAAAATCTCCGGCGCGCGCTCGACGGAGGTGAGGTTGCCGGTCAGTACGACGTCCCGCAGACCGTGATTGCGCGCGGCGAAAACGGAGACCATGCCGATCGTTTCAAAGACAAGATTGATGATGCCGAGCGCGATGTCCGACTTCGTGGCAATATCGCTGATATTGCCGAAATTGGAGGCGGTCATGCGGTCGGAGAAGCCCGGGACGATGTCATGCTTGGTCAGATCGTTGATCTTCAGGTCTACCTGTGCGAGATTTCCGTCCTTGGCGAGCGCTTCGATGTGGGCGATGTTGTCCATGCCGAGCATTTTCTTGGACAGCCCGAGCAGCGTGCCGCCGCCGACGCCCGTGCCGCCGAGATACTGCGGTTCCTCACCCTGCACGGAATAGACCAGCGCCGTGCCGGTGCCGAGGCTTGCGACGATCGCGCGGTCCAGTCCGGAGAGATACAGACCGCCGAGTCCGATGGAGCGGAATTCCGGCGTTGTCTCGCACGGCAGCGAATAGATCGGGCGCGTGATATGGGACGAGCCTACGCCGGTAATCATGACCTTTTCAATATCGTCGAGGGCAAGGGCGTTCTGATCGGTGAATTTACCGAACGCTCCGTATATGGATGTAACGGGATCGGTAGCACGCACAAACAGCGGTTCGATCAGACGGGGCGTTTCCTTGGTAAGATCAAAGCCGACGATTTTGGTGGTGCTGCCGCCGATATCAATGCCGATAATAACTCGGGAACTCATGACTGTGCCTCCTGAGACGGGGAAAATAATAATGAAAAGAAACGGACGATCTGATTATATCATACGGCAGGAACAATTGCAATCCGAAAACTGACATAAAACGCGAAAAGCCCCGCACAAAATGAGGAGGAAGGAAAAAATGGACGATACGCAGAAAAAAGAGCTTCTTGCTTCCAAAAAGCTCTTCATCTTCGACATGGACGGCACCATCTATCTCGGCGGAAACCCGTTTGATTTTGCCGTCCGCTATATCTCCCGCCTGCGGGAAGAAGGCCGACGCGTGCTGTTCTTTACGAACAACGCGTCCCATTCCCATACCTTTTATTACGCGAAGCTCGCGCGGCTCGGCTTTTCTCCGCAGCCCGGGGAGATCATGACCTCAGGCGACGTGACGGCGGCGTTTCTGAACGGGAAACGCGCGAACAGGACGGTGTATCTGCTTGGCACGCCGGAATTGTGGGACGAGTTCCACCGCGCGGGCATTCCGCTGATCTGCCGCCGGGATGGAACGCTCGCGGAGACGGAGGCGCGCCCGGATATCGTTGTGACCAGCTTCGATACGACGCTGACCTATGAAAAGCTCTCGCTTGCCTGCACGTTCATCCGGGAGGGGGCGGAGTATCTCTCCACGCATCCGGATTTCAACTGCCCGACGGAGACCGGCTTCATTCCGGACAGCGGCGCCATCGCTGCCGCCGTTACCGCTTCCACCGGCGTCACGCCGACCTATTTCGGCAAGCCGTACCCGGAGACCGCTGCCATGATCTCGGAAATGACCGGCTTTGGTCCCGGAGAGATGTGCATTTTCGGCGACCGGCTGTATACCGATATCGCGACAGGCAAAAAGCACGGCATTACAGCCGTGCTCGTGCTGAGCGGTGAAAGCACCGAGGCGGACGTTGCTGCGGCAGCCCCGGAGGAACGCCCGGATATGATCTTTTCCGATCTCGGCGCGGTTGAGCGTCTGATGTTCGGCTGATGCGTTACGGAAGAATATCCGATATTTCGAGAAAGCAGCCGCCGTTTGTCACGACGTCCGCGATGGCGATCGCCGCCGCTGCGCCCGCGCGCCTGGCTTCCTCGAGCGTGTTGCCGCAGGAGCCGACCTCCAGAAGGAGCGAGCCGCTCCGGTAGTGCTCGTTGAAGCCCGCGCCGCGCAGATTGATGGCGCGCGCAAACGTTCTGCAGCGTCCGTGCAGATTGCTTTGGATCTTCAGTGCAAAATTCAGGTTGTCCTGCCACCCCGGAAAGTCCGCGCCCTTGAAATCCGTTCCCGCGACGATCATGAACTGTGCCGTCCGCTCTCCGTCGAATTCCGTCACGGGACGGAGCTTCGTGAAGTCGGAGCGGATGACGGAGTCCCGGTGTACGTCGAGCACGATCTGGATGGAGGGGTGCTCCGAAAGGATAGTCCGGATCGCCGCGGACGCGCGGCTGTAGGAATTCTGATAGGATTCCTCGTCAAACATCTCCGTGCAGTGCATGACCGGGATCCCCGCAGCGGCAAATGTTTGGGCCATGACGTCGCCCACGGCGACGACGTTGCGGGTGATGTCGCCGGAACGGAAGCTGTCTGTCTTGCGGTATGTAGAACTTCCCTCCGGGGCATAGGCTTCCGTGCCGTGTGTGTGGAGAATCAGAATATACGGCTCATCCGGGGAATACTCGGCGCTCCATGTGCTGAAACTTGGAAACGGCAGCGGCGCGTTCAGAAGCGCTTTTGTGTCCGGCGCATAGTCCGTCTCGTTGAAGAGCGCATAGATATCGCCGCAGCTCAGGTCCGCGTCCGCGATCCGGTATTCCTGCGGCGCGGCGGGCGTGCTTTCCTCCGCCTGCTGCGCGGCGGGCTGCTGCACTGCCTCTCCGGAGACGGTTTCCTCCGGGGACTTTGCGGCGCCTTCCGGAAACGGGAGCCTGTCCTCCGCGGATAATGTTTCTGTGACGGTGAAACACGCGCCTCCGGAGAAAGCGCGCTCCGCCAGTCGCAGAAGATTTTCCTGCCCTTCCATGCGCCGCAGAAGCGACAGGCTGAGAAGAAAAACGACGGTAATGAAAAACAGACAGGAGAGCGCGCAGAAAAACGCGCATATGTGCCGCGCGGCGTTCCTGCCGCGAGCGGGGCGGACGAGCGGGGCGAAAACGGCATCCAGCCGCGGACCGCTTCCCGCAATGGGTATGAGGTGCTTTTCCTTCCCGTTTTCTGTCATGACTTGCTCCTTTATCCTCCGTGATCCTTTGTCCGCCTCCAATATATGCGTGCCCCGTCCGGAGTATTACAGGAGCGCGGGCGTGAGAGCGCGGTTCAGAGCGCCGCCGAGCAGCTCGGCGACGGAGGAGGCGATCAGGTCGCTCTCCCGCGGGGAGACGATGTAGCTCCGTCCGTCCTCCAGAACATGCCGGAGCTCATCGCTCAGTGTGCGGATACCGGCGCGCTCCAGCGCGTCCCATACAAGCGTGGAGGAATCCACAACCGTGGGAACGCCGAGGGCGATGACCGGCACGCCCATCTCCGCCCGCGTGATCGCCGCGCGCATGTTTCCGATGCCGGAGCCGGGACGGATGCCTGCGTCGGAGATCTGGATCGTCGTCGCCAGCCGCGCGGTGGAGCGTGCGGCGAGCGCGTCCACCGCAATGAGCACGTCGGCGCCCGCCGCCTGCACCGCGTCCGCGATGAGCGCAGCCGCCTCCAGTCCCGTCTGACCGAGGACGCCCGGCGATACGGCGGATACCCGGCTGCACCCGAGCGTGTCCAGCAGCGTCGCCTCTCCTGCGGCATGATTGGTCACCGTGACCAGATCCGCCGTGCGGGGACCGATCGAGTCCGGCGTGATGAAGCGGTTGCCGAGACCAGCGACAAGAATGCCTGTTCCTTTGCCCGGCGCCCGTCCGAGCGCTTCCTCCAGAAAGGATCGCAGTACGGCGGATGCCGCCTGCGCCGTGCGCGCCATCTCCCGCCTGTCAAACTGCCAGATTTTCCCGCAGTGCAGCGTGGCGTATTTTCCCGCCGCGCGTCCTGTCAGCGTCTCGCCGCGTCCGGCGTGTACGGTCATTTCCTCAATGCGGACGCCGGATTTCCGGTATTCGCGCACTGCGACGCCGCTTTCCTCCGGCGCTTCCGGCGCCTCGCAGGCGAGATCCGTCCTGCCGTAATCGTTCATAGCGTCTCCTGCTTCTATTTTTCTTATTCTCTGCCTCCCGGATGCATCTTATACGAGATACCGGCGCCGGGTTCCAACCCGCAGAAGATCTGCGCGCGCGATGCTGTTAATTTTGACTAAAAACTACTAAAATAATTGTGCATCTGTCCGAAACTGCGCGCGAACTGAAAATAGATGATTGATTATCCGCCGCAATGGTGATATAATAAAGCAAAATATTATGCACGTCTCTTGTTACCGTGCGGATCCGCTTAAAACACGAGGAGGATTTATCCATATCATGAAACGATCTATATCTCTGATGCTCTGCGCTGTGATGCTGCTGGGCGTGCTCGCTTCATGCACGACGATCGAAGGCGACAATTCTGGCATGGTCATCGATGTTTATATGACGACGGAGCTGTTCGACTTTGATCCGGCGCTTCATTACAATGATGACGCCATGGTCAAGATTTTCGATCTGATCTACGAGGGCCTGACCGATATCGACGAAAACGGCAAGTGGAAAAAGGCTCTGATGAAGAGCTACGAGATCAAGGGCAACGATGAAGACGGCTACTATATGCTCGTTACGCTCAATTCCACCCGCTGGTCGGACGGACGCACTGTGCAGGCGGCGGATCTTGTTTACGCGTGGAAGCGCATTCTGGATCCTGATTTCCGCAGCGAAGCGGCAGCGCTTCTCTTTGATATCAAAAACGCGCGCGATGTAAAGCTCGGCGATGCTTCCATCGACGACGTTGGTATTGCTGCGGTCGATACATATGTCCTTCAGATCGATTTTGAGACAAAGATCGATTATGACGTGTTCCTGCGGAACCTTGCCAGCCCCGCTCTCGTCCCGCTGCGCGAGGATATCGTCGCGCGCGACGCCAACTGGGCAAAACAGTCCTCTACGCTTGTAACAAACGGTCCGTTCGCGATCAAGGAACTGACCAACGGCACCTCCATGCGTCTGGAACGCTCCAGCTACTATTATCTGGAGGCGGACAACGAGACGCAGGCGGTGGATACCTATGTGATCCCCTACAGACTGCTCACCAATTACAGCTACGGCGACGCGGCGGCACAGCTTGCCAAGTTTGAGGCGGGCGAGCTCTTCTACCTCGATGAGATCCCGCTTTCCGCCCGCGCGCAGTATCAGGATCAGGCTACCATCACCGACGAAATGGCTACGCATACCTATTACTTCAACGAAGAGAACAAGCTCTTCGCCGACGCCCGCGTCCGTCAGGCGCTTTCCATGGCGCTTGACCGCAACGAGATCGTCAAGATCGTGACCTATGCAAAGCCTGCGACCGGTCTGATCCCCTATCGCGTATTTGATGCGACCGACAAGACCTACTTCCGCGAGGTCGGAGGAGATATTCTGTCCTCCTCGGCGGACGTTTCCGGCGCCAAGTCCCTGCTCCAGCAGGCGGGCGTTACGAGCGGCTCCTTTACGATCACCATCCGTCCGAACGAGGTCGACCGCGCGATCGCCGAATATGTACAGGGCGTGTGGAATTCCCTCGGCTTCAGCGTCAAGGTGGAGGAGATTCAGTCCGAGAAGCTGAAGGATTACGACAAGGCGTATGAAGATGTCTTCATGACGAAGTACCGCACGGGCGACTTCGATGTGATCGCGATCGATCTTCAGATGCTCGCTCCCGATGCGTTTGCTGCGCTTGCTCCCTTTGCAACCTCTTTCTCCGGCAACGGCGTAGATATGAATTCCGAAAACTATGACCTGCACGGTCATGTCACCGGTTATTCCAGCGAGAAGTACGACGCTCTGATCGATTCCGCTTTCGCAGAAAAGGATCGTGCGGCGCGCACTGCGATTCTCCACGACGCCGAGAAGCTCCTGATGGAGGAAATGCCTGTTGTTCCGCTCGTTTTCCTGCAGGACGCTTACCTCATCCACAGCGATCTCTCCGGCTATAAAACCTCGTATTTCGCAACCCGTGAGTTCAAGCGTATGAAACTGAAGAATTACACCCAGTATCTGTCGGCGGATGAAACCGCGGCTGCCGGTGCGGCGGATACCTCTGCCGCTCAGTAAGCAGCTGACCGCTGCCTGCACGTTTTCAATCGGGAGGAGCAATTCCTCCCGATTTTCATGTGCGGGATCATTGAATTCATTTCGGGAGATGAACCGTATGCCCACGCCGCTGCACGATAAGAACGAAATCAAGATATTCATTCTTTTCCTTCTGGATAAAATCGGGTATCCGCTGGATTATAACACGATCGGCTCCATTGTTGTGCAGGACGGTATTGTCCGTTTCTTCGATTTCGCGGACTGCTTTTTCCAACTTCTGGACGCCGGACATATCCGGAAAGCAGAGGATGCAGGCGAACAGCTCCACCTGAGCGATACGGCGGAACCGTCGGATGCGGACGCCCTGTATGAGATCACGCCGACCGGACGCGAAGTGGCGCATGTGCTGGGAGAGAATCTCATGGTCACTGTCCGGGAGCAGGGAATTCGCAGCGCGCTGCGCCATCTTTCCCTGCAAAAGCTCGGCGCCGTTATCGATCAGACCTACACGCCGCTCGGCGAAGGCTTTTCCTACAGCTGCTCCATCAAGGACAAGGACGGGGAAATGCTCGCGGTCAATCTGCGTCTGGATGACCGCAGACAGCTCGAACGCATCCGCAAAAATTTCGCAGACCGTCCGGAGATTATTTACCGCGGCGTCCTCGCGCTTCTGAGCGGAGATGTGAATTACATTTTTGAATAGAAATCCCCCTAAAGTGACAGGCTTTTCCCGAAGATTCTAAAAGTAGATTTCACAAATTGCGAATACGGCAAAAAAATTTTTTGGTTAAGTATTGACAAAACCGTATTTCATGCTATAATGTATTCATAAATCCGTAATGATTTGTGGTGGTTGCCTTGGCGGAGGAACTGAATGCGCTTCTGCGGGCTGCTGCAAAAGGCGATCAGAACGCCTTTACACGACTGACGGAATTGTACGATCCCCTGATCCGTTCCATGAGCGCGCGCTTTGCTTTTTCTGCCTCAGCCGGTGAGGATGTCGTGCTGAGTGTGCAGGATCTTGAACAGGAATCGCGCCTCGCTCTCTACCGTGCGGCGGTTTCCTTTGACCCGGAACAGAAGAATGTCAGCTTCGGGCTGTATGCAAAAATTTGCATACGGAATGCACTTGTTTCCGCGCTTCGCCGCCGCGCTGCTTCCAAACGTCCTGGACGGGTCGTCTCTCATGTGGAAAAAGACACGCGACGCTCTGCGCCTGAATTGTCTTCTTTGCTTGAGGCGAGCGATCTGACAGGGAAAATCGGCGAAATCCTATCCCCATACGAAAATAAAGTGTTTGAATTGTATATTAGTGGCAGGTCCGTGAAGAGTATTTCTTTAAGCGTCGGACGGTCGGAGAAATCCGTCAGCAACGCTGTGTACCGGATTCGTATTAAGATGAAAGGCTTGCTGGAGAAACTGAACTGATGATATTAAATGCATTCTGCATTTTTAATATGTAAGCCCGTATAGCTTAATCTAAGAGCGTTGTATTCCAAAGGTGACGGTTGGAGTCCGTCGAGGGCGAAAATTTTTATCCATTTAAGCGAGGTTTGAGAAATGTACCAGGACAAGACACTGACGTGCAAGGAATGCGGCAACGAGTTTGTGTTTACCGCAGGCGAGCAGGAGTTCTACGCAGAGAAGGGCTTCCAGAATGAGCCCCAGAGATGCAAGGCGTGCCGTGACGCGCGCAAGAACGCCAGCAAGACCCAGAGAGAGCTCTTCACCACTGTTTGCGCAAGATGCGGCAAAGAAGCTAAGGTTCCGTTCCAGCCTACGAGCGACAGACCGGTTTACTGCAGCGAGTGCTTTGCAGCGATCAAGGAGCAGCAGCAGTAATCTGTCTTCTCTGACGATAAATCACGATTTGTCTAAAAGAACACGACGGTTGAGTCGTACTCTAAAAGACAGTTGCTATGTAGGATGCGGTGTAGCCCGTGAGGGCTGCACCGTTTTCCTTTGTTTCAGGCGGATTTCAGAGGATTTTCTCGCATTTCTTCCATTGCCGCAATCAGTTCCTTTTCGGTCGGAACATTGATAATCCTCACAGCAGTAAAGAAAATATCAACAGAAACGTGCTTTAAGCCGTCCTCACCCTTTTCGCTGTTGTGGACTTCAATTCGCTTGATCAAAGTATTTTCAATGGTGGGTGTTAATTCTTTTAAGTCAGTACACTCACGAATTGCCTCAAGAAAAATCTTCAAATCAATCTTTTCCTGTTCGGCTTTCCTGACAGCCTGCTCGTCGTGTTCAACTGCGGCGAGCAGTTCTTTTCGTAGTTTGCAGACATACGGCAGAATCGTTCATTTGAATTCTTGTAAGGAACTTGCGAAGATGAAAGACAAACAGCAAAAGGAAGGCATATTCCATCCATAAAGCACGAAAGGCGCCGCATTGCTGCGACGCCTTTTCCATATTCCCTTTTAGCTTAATAATCGAGAACATTATTTGCGTTAAGCTTCGGATATTTCTATAATCAGTCCATCGGGGTCGGGGAGAGTGAAATGAGCCGGCTTTGGCGGTTCAGATATGATATCAGAAGCGTGATACCCCATAGCCTGTGCTTGTTTTTTCAATTCCGTTAGGGGCTTATCTGCTATAAAGCTGAATACCATTCCGGTGGAT
>JBJDZH010000021.1:0-35842 GCA_051867895.1 Eubacteriales bacterium | reverse complement strand
ACTGCTTTCGTCCTCTTTTCCTTGTTTTTTAGGGGTGTTTTGATACAGCCCCTTTTCTGTTTTACGAACGACGCCGCAGGCGCCGCGCGGAGTATTTGGTTTCTTACACGCCGGAGTAGGCTGCGAAGCCGCCGTCTACCGGAACGACGACGCCGGATACGAAGCCGGATGCGCCGGAATCCGCGAGCCACAGAAGCGTGCCGGTCAGATCGTCCGGCGTGCCGAAGCGGTTCATCGGCGTGTGGGCAAGGATCTTCGCCGAACGCGCCGAGAGGCTGCCGTCCGGATTGATGAGGAGCGAGCGGTTCTGATCGGTGAGGAAGAAGCCGGGCGCGATCGCGTTCACGCGGATGCCGACCGGGGCGAAATGCACCGCCAGCCACTGCGTGAAGTTGGAAACCGCCGCCTTTGCGCCGGAGTACGCCGGGATTCTCGTCAGCGGACGGAATGCGTTCATCGACGAAACGTTGATGATCGTGCCGCCCGTCTTTGCCATCTCGCGCGCGAATACCTGCGTCGGCAGGAGCGTCCCGAGGAAGTTCAGATTGAACACGAACGAAATCCCGTCCGGATCCAGGTCAAAGAACGTCTTGACGCCCTCGATCGTGCCGTTCTTGTCCAGCTCGGCAAGATCCTCCGGCGTCAGGTTGTCCTTCGTCGTCGAGCCCTTCGGATTGTTTCCGCCCGCGCCGTTGAGCAGCAGCGTCACCGCGCCGAGCTTCTCATGGATCGCCGCCTGCGCCGCCTCGATGGATTCCTTTTTCAGCACGTTCATCTCGAACGCCGCCGCCGTGCCGCCCGCCGCGGTGATTTCATCCACGACAGCCTGCGCCGCTTCCACGCGCAGATCGCACACCGCAACCTTCGCGCCGCATTCCGCCAGAGCCTTGGCAAAGCCGGAGCAGAGCACGCCGCCGCCGCCCGTTACGACCGCGACTTCTTTTGTGAGATCAACTTTGAATGGTACCATAGATTCTATCTCCTGTAATATTATGAATGATCGGAACTTGTTCAGACGGACTCCGCCTCGTCCACCGCGTAGGCGATCGTCGTCATCAGAGCCATCTCCGCCTGAGAGGTGTCGAGGCGGCTGTACTGCACCACGATCGGCGCGCTCGATTCCACCAGCACTGCGTAGGGCGTGTCCCGCGGGATCAGCTCGCCCGCGTCGGAGCGCAGCTTATCCATGCGGATGTGATGCGTCCGCCCCGCGCCGCAGAAGGCGTGAAAATCCGTGCGCGGCTGCCGGTCCTCAAAAAACAGCGTCAGCGAGATCTCCGCGTCCGCGTCGCCGGTGTTGATGACGCAGATCGCCTCGTGGCTCACGCTCTCGTTTTTCGAGACGGAATTGAGAAAGGTGTCCGGGATCAGCCATGTTTTCCTGCCGTAGGCTTTCATCGTTTTCTCCTTAAAATTATATGGTATACGTGTCAGACGAGGCTCATGAGGTGCGCGCCCACCGCCTGTATGTACGCCAGCTTGGCGCGACGGACGTCCAGCGGCGCCCGCCGTTCGCCGGGCACTTCCAGGTTGAACAGACCGTCGTAGCCGACTGCGCGCAGGCCGCGCATTACGTCCTGCCAGTCCACCGTTCCGAGACCGAACGGCATCAGATGCTGGTCGCGCGTTCCGTCGTTGTCGGCAATGTGCAGCGCCCGCAGCCGTCTGCCCGCTGTGCGGATGAAATCGCTCTGCGATTCCGTTGCCCCGGCTTTTGCGTTGACTGCATGCAGATGCCCCGTGTCGAGGCAGATGCCGAGATGCTCTCCGCCGCCTGCCGCGTCGATCAGGGTAAGCAGATCGTCCGCATGGCGCGGCGTGTGCTCCGCCATGAGGTTTTCCAGACATAGCACCATGTCGGTGCCGTGCAGGTAGGCGGCGAGCTGCGCAACGGCGTTTGCACGCACTGCCAGCCGTTCGTCCGGCGAAAGCTCCGCGCCGCCGGATGCGTGCAGCACGGACGCGCGGATCCCCAGCGCAAGGAACAGATCGAGCCACCGCTTCAGCGTTTCGACCGCCCCGTCTCCGCTGCACAGATCGACGCGCAGCCAGAGATGCCCCTGCGGGAAGCGGATGCCGCACCCGGCGGCATATTTCTGCAGCGCCGCTCCGACCTTTTCTGCGCCGTTGGGAATGCCGGCAGCGCGTTCGAGCAGCACGGCGCCGTGTTCGTCGGAGAACTCCGTGTACCGGTATCCGCACGCGGCGAACTCGTCGACCATCGCCTCCGGCGCAAGATCGACATAGTAGCTTGACCAGACAGAAAGAGGAAGCTGCATTCAGTACCTCCCGGACCAGCTTGGACTGTATTATTATACCAGATTCCGCGCGCAATAGCAAGAGCTGACGGGAGGATTTTACGGGCGCGGTGCGCAGAGCGTGTCTGCGCTTGTCTGCATTTCCTCCCTGCCGTTTACATAAACGCGGGAGACGTTCCCTTTTGCGTCGATGTGCGCGTTGCCGGCTGTCATGGGCGCTCCGTCGAAGAACACGTTCTCAAAGGAAACGCCGTCGATCCCGTAGTCCTCCCCTGCGTCATTGCCTGTGAAATCGGAATACAGAACGGATTCCAGCATGCGGGGCGGGCAGCGGTCAAAGAAGATGCCGTCAAAGCGGACGTTTTCAATCCTGTATCCCCGCTTTTCCGTATAGGAGGCACTCTGATCGCTGCGTACCTCGATGTGGAACGGTTTTCCCGTATAGCCGCGGGTCCAGTGTACGCGGATGCTGCGGAATTCTATGTTTTTGATATACTGCTCTGTCTGGGAGAGAACGCGGAAGGCGCTGGACCAGTACCGGGCATGCTCCTCGGAGACGCCGTGGATGCGGCTGGCGATCTCCAGGACTTCCGTGTCGTGAAAGCAGACGTTCTCAATCCGGTCGTGCGGGGAGACGCAGCCTGTAGCGTGTCCGCCGACCATAAACGGCCGCGCGCTGGTGAACAGGAGGCAGCCGGAGACGTCGATATCCGCGGAGACGGGCAGGGGAGCGTCGTATTCGCTGTCGGCGAACGTCGGAACGGAGTCGCAGGCGGTGAATATGGCGAAGCAGTCGTCCGCGCTCTGGATGTAGCAGTCCGAGACGGACAGCCGGCGCGTGTTCATCAGATTGATGCCGTCGCCGTTGACGCTGCTGGTGAGGATCTTCACATTGCGGATGGAGATGTCCTCGCAGTTGCGCAGCACGATGCCGCGGAATTCGCAGTTCAGGACGATCCCCTCGATCTCGATATGGCTGCATCCGCTCCGGATATAGACGTTCGGCAGCGCATGCGCCCGGAAGCCGCCGTACAGGGGCGGAACGGAAAAGCCGTTGTCTGCGCCGCAGCAGCGTTCCAGGAGGCTGACGACGCCGCGCCCGCAGATGCGCACATGATGCTTTCCGCCGAGGACGATCGCGGCGCACAGTACGGCGCCGTCGTGCAGATAGACGGTAGAGTGGTCCGGGATGCAGTCCATCACGGGAACGCCGTATTCGTTTACACGGATGTAGGGACAGTTCTGCGCCGTGTAATAGCCCGGCTTGAACTCAATGAAGTTTTCCGCATCGCCGTCCGGGCGGGAGAGCGGATTGCAGAACAGCTTCAGGGAGCCGAAGATATCGCCGTCCGCTTCGACGACGAGCTTTTCCCCCGGAGACACCGTAAAGGAAAGCTCGGAGCCGCTGCGCTGAAAGGAGCGGTGCAGCGATTCCGGCCGGAGCTGAAAGCCGGCTGCGTCCCTGCTGTAAACGACGCGCACCTGTACCGGCTCGTCGGCGTCCAGAGAAGCAAAGCAGGTGCGAAGGGCAATGTTGCCGATGGAGAGCCCGTCAAACTCACGACAGACGTCGGGCGGCAGCGGATACACATTGGATATCCCGTCGGAGGTCAGCGCGGTATAAACGCTGAGCTCTTCCTCGACGCCGGTCCGGGAGGAGCTCACATATACACGGAAGTCGCGGGACAGCATGGCTTCCCGCGGCGCCGCGGCGGCACGAATCATGTTTTTTCTCCTTTCGTAGGGAAAACCGGTATGCAAAACGTCTCCGACCGCACAGAATACGTCCATACGGACGGCGGATCGGAGACGTTCTGACGTGAGCCCGGGCATCCGCGCCGCGATGATTTTCTGCCGGATCCCGCCCGCAGCAGCGAGTCATGGCGGGCGCGTATCACGGGCGCGGAGCGCGGGTCACATCTTCGTTTTCAGGATATGCTTCCGCTTTCGGCGGAACGGAACGCTCCGGTGAGGGCAGCCGTGCCTCTCTCCGGCTTCACCACGCCTCGTGACCCTTGGCGTCCATGGCGAAGTCGAGCCTGTGTCCGTCCCCGAACGAAAGCGACATCGCTCCCTCGTCAAAGACGGGCGACTGCGCTTTCGCATAGCTCTGGAAAGCGGTGAAGTCCGGCGCGACCGTCTTGTCGCCGCACACGATCAGCCAGCCGGAGGAGCCGCCCTCCGCGCGGAAGTCGCAGCCCTGCGTGATGTCGGCGTCGTGCCGCGTCAGCGGGCGGGAGCACCATACGCCGACGTAGGAATCGCCTCTGCGGGCAAACGTCCAGCCGTCCGCGCGCACGACCTCGTCGAAGCACGCCTCCGGGAAGAACATATGAACAAACGGAACCGGATGATCGCCGTCCAGGCGGAACAGCGCGCCGAGCACGTTGTCATACTGCGCAACCGCCGGGAAATAGCCGTTGCCGTACCAGTAGCCGGGGCGGATCTGCGTGCCGTCGTGCGAGCCGCCCGGATGATGGACGAAGAGATTGCACGCGCCGCCGAGGAAGGCGTAGAACAGATGCTGCTGATAGCCGGACGCGCCGGGGATGAACGGACCGGGCGCGCCCTCGCCCACGATCGGCAGGGGCAGCGAGGTCAGCATGAAGCCTTCGCTCTTGTACGTCTGGATCTTGGTGCCGGCGGAGAAATAGGAGCTCATGCCCGGCGCGACGGATTTTTCATACACGTCGTCCGGGATTCTGTAGCCGGTCGCGGCGAAGGACGCCATCCAGTCGGAGAACTGCGGCGCGCCGCGTCCCGTCGCGTAGTAGAACATGCCCTGCGTGCTGTTCGTCCACGGCGTCATGACGGAGCGATAGATGCGTCCCTGCGGCGCGCAGACGATGCCGTCGAAGGAGTTGAGCGCGAGATCATAGAAGATCTTGTCCAGCAGCCGTCCGGCGCGCACGGTCATATCGCCGCCCGCGCAGTCGTAGACGGCGAGCAGCGCCGCCGCCGTGATGACCGTGTAGCCGCCGCTCAGGAATTCGGAGAAGCCGTTCTTCTCGATTTTCGCCATCCAGGCGTCGATGCGGCGTCTGCCGATCTCCTCCTGCTCCCGTCCGGTGCGTCCGGTGCGCGTAAAGACCTCGTCCGGCCAGAGCATGCCGGCGATCATCTGCGAGGCATGGAAGAGCAGAGAGTGGTTTTCCGAGCCGTAGCACATGGCGCCGACCGCCGGCTCGTCGGACCAGAAGCTGTAGCCGACGGAAACACGGTGGATCATTTCCTTAGCACTCTCGGTGAGCGGCAGACCCTGCCAGATCGCCTTGAGCATGTAGCAGAGGCGGAAGTCGGAGCAGTCGCAGTTGCGGTCCGCCTCGTCGCAGGCGAGCGCCACGACGCGCTCGTCGTCCTCCGTGAGCGGGCGCCCGAGCGCCAGCCGCGCGTATACATTATAGAAGAGATTGGAGTTTGCACCGAGCTTTTCGGGAATCTGCTTATCGGCAAGACGGCGGATGTAGTCGGCGCGGCATTCCTCAATGGACGCCCACTTTTCGGGCGCGGGCGGAACGATGCGGTCGCTCATCTCCAGCTTGCGCACAAGCGTCGTGCCGTCGACGGTCAGCGAAAGGGAAGCGGTGCGCAGCTCTGCCGGCAGAGCGAAGCGCGTGCCCTCGGACCACGGTTGCGCGCGCAGCGGCTTCTCCGCAAACGACACGGGAACAGGCGGCGCGGACGGCGCATACAGTGCGGCGCCGTCGTAGCGGACAGTCGTCAGCCACTGTGCGGCGTCCTCCATGGCGCGCAGCGCGTCCGTCTCCTCGCCGGGGTATGCGACGCGCACGTCCGGCTGACCGGGCAGCGAGAGCGCGGCGATGTTGCGCGTGTCGCGCGTGCAGGAGTTCTGCATCCGCATAAAGACGAGGTTTTCGCCCTCGCGCAGAGAGAGCGTGACGCGCGCGCGGCGCATCGGACGGTAGGCGCAGACCGTTTCACAGAAAACGTGCTCGTCGTTCACCCACACGTCCAGCGCGGTGTACGACCAGATGTCCGCCTCAATCTTCTGCGCGCGCGGGGAGACGAGCACGGTCGCCGCCCACAGCTCGCATTTATACATTACGTGATAGAAGCGGCTCACGTCGACGAAATAGTTTTCGCCTGCCTGATAATACCGCCACGGCATGCCGGCAAGACCGGTCTGACCGAGGGAGATGTTCGCCGGCGGCTCGGTGACGGAGTCGTCGTGGGAGTTCTTTTTCATGTAGCCCTCATACTTCCCCTGATCGACGATGGTGCGCGTCGCGGGATCGACGGGCGTTTCAAGCGGTCCGGATACCAGCCATTTGGTCACATATCCGAACGGATTCAGCGCGTAGGTTCGCTTTTCCATAAGTATCCTCCTGAGTTTCAGTCAGTATGACGCCGCAGGCGCGGCAGCCTACCTTAACTATAGCATCAAAGCCTGCCCCTGTCAAGAAGAACGGAAAAATTGCGGGAAATATTATGAAAGCCCTTGACAAGCGCATGCGGGTGTGGTATTATGTTAACGCTTTATCACGATAAAGCGTTAAAACGACCGCCCGACCCTATATACAATCTGAACGAGGTGTCTATTATGAAGAAATTCTGGCTGACCGCACTGGCCGCGCTGATGTGCGCGGGCGTCCTTTCGTCCTGCTCCGGCAAGTCCGACTGGGCGTATATCGAGGACAAGGGAAATATGGTGATCGGCATCACGCTGTACGAGCCGATGAATTATTACGACGACAACGGCAAGCTGACCGGCTTTGAGACCGAGTTCGCCGAGGCCGTCTGCGCCAAGCTCGGCGTCAAGCCGGAGTTCCAGGTCATTGACTGGGAGCAGAAGGAGACCGAGCTGAAGTCCAAGACGATCGACGTGATCTGGAACGGTCTGACCGTCACCGAGGACAGAAAGGAGAACATGGCGTTCTCCACTGCGTATATCTCCAATAAGCAGGTCGTCGTAATCAAGAAGTCCAACGCCGATAAGTATGCGACGCTGGAGGGCATGGCGGGCGCCTCCGTCACCGCCGAGAACGGCAGCGCCGGACAGAGCGCCGTCGAAGCGAACGCGGTCCTCTCGAAGAATTCGTTTGTTCCCTCTGCCGCGCAGAAGGACGTCCTCATGGAGGTAAAAGCCGGCACGAGTGAGATCGGCGTGGTCGATCTCGTGATGGCGATGGCTTCCATCAAGGAGGGCACCGATTACGCCGATCTGATGATCGTGGACGGCGTCGAGCTGACGGCTGAGGAATACGCCATCGGCGTTCGTCTCGAGGACAAGGAATTCCTCGCAAAGCTCAACGGCGCGATCGACGAGATGGTCAAGGACGGCTCCCTTGCGGCGCTGGCGGAAAAGTACGGTCTTTCCGACGTGTACGCGTTCCAGTAATTTTATACTGACGGAAACTGCATTCCCCCGCGGTTTTGCCCGCGGGGGAAATCCGTTTATCTGAAAGAATCAAGAGGATATCGCCGCCATGTCGTTTCTCGATGTAACCGTACAGCTGCTCGACGGCTTCCGCGTCACGCTGTTGATTTTTTTTGTCACGCTTGCCTGCGCCATTCCTCTCGGACTGGTCATCACATTCGGAAGCATGTCGCGCTTCACGCCCCTGCGGTACCTGACCCGGCTGTTTGTCTGGGTCATCCGCGGCACGCCTCTGATGCTCCAGATCATGATCGTGTTTTACGGTCCCGGCCTGCTGTTTGAGTGGAGGGCGCTGCCCCGTATGACCGCCGTGCTGGTCGCCTTCATTATCAATTACGCCGCGTATTTCTCGGAGATCTACCGCGGCGGCATCGAATCGATCCCCAAAGGACAGTACGAGGCGGGGCAGGTGCTCGGCATGACAAAGACGCAGGTCTTTTTCCGCGTCGTTCTGTTTCAGGTCGTGAAGCGCATCGTCCCGCCGATGGGCAACGAGATCATCACGCTCGTCAAGGATACCTCCCTTGCCCGCGTCATCGCCGTGACGGAGCTGGTCAAGGCGGCGCAGGATATCGTCGGACTGAAATCGATCATCTGGCCGCTGTTCTACATAGGCGCGTTCTATCTGCTGTTCTCCGGACTTCTGACCGTTCTGTTTTCCCGCCTGGAGAAAAAGCTCAATTATTATCAGGGATAAGGAGGGGGAGACATGCCGGTACTGGAAGTCAGAAATATCAAAAAACGCTTTGGGAATACCGAGGTGCTGCGCGGCATCAGCTTCACGATGGAGCGCGGCGAGGTGCTCG
This sequence comes from Eubacteriales bacterium, assembly GCA_051867895.1. GTDB lineage: Bacteria > Bacillota > Clostridia > Oscillospirales > CAG-272 > SIG701. The sequence goes on along the minus strand of JBJDZH010000021.1, from coordinate 27,380 downwards.
TCATCATCGGTTCCTCCGGCTCGGGAAAGACCACGCTGCTCCGCTCCCTGAATTTTCTGGAGCGTCCGGACGAGGGCGAGATCTTTGTCGGCGGCGAAAAGGTTTTCGACGCGGCGGAACGCGCGCGCGAAACGGACGCTCAGCTGCGTGAGAAACGGCTGCATTTCGGGATGGTGTTCCAGAGCTTCAATCTGTTTCCGCAGTACACTGCGCTGGAGAATGTGACGCTTGCCCCGAGGCTGGCGTCGGAGAACCGGCGCGCGGACGCCGCCGCCATCGACGAGACGGGGCGCGCGCTGCTTGCCCGCGTGGGACTTGCCGATAAGGTGAACGCGTATCCGTGCGAGCTGTCCGGCGGGCAGCAGCAGCGCGTCGCCATCGCCCGCGCGCTGGCGATGAAGCCGGACATTCTCTGCTTTGACGAGCCGACGAGCGCGCTGGACCCCGCGCTGACCGGCGAGGTGCTCCGCGTGATCCGTTCGCTCAAGAGCGCGGAGGACGGACGGACGATGATCGTCGTCACGCATGAGATGGAATTCGCCGCGAACGTCGCCGACCGCGTGATCTTCATGGCGGACGGCGTGATCGAGGAGGAGGGCACGCCGGAGGAGGTCTTCGGCGCTCCGAAGCGTGAAAAAACGAAATCCTTCCTCGCTGCCGGAAAGATGGATATGGATATGCCCCCTGTCAAGCAGACAGGAAAATAACAGACAGATTTTTGGAGAGATGGTCTCTGCTTTGCAGGGACCGTCTTTTTATGCGGCAGCATGGAGCTCCATGGGAGTCATGCAGCGAAGCCGCTTCCGGTAACATTTGGCGTTGTAGAAATGGAAGTTTTTTCGACAGCGGCTCCCGCGCTTTTTTATTCATTTTTTACCAGCCGCGCAAGAAGCAGCAGGCATACCACGTTCAGACAGGTCATCAGGGATACGGTAAAATCGGCAATACTCCACATGAGCGCGGGCTGAATCAGCGCTCCGGCGATCACGGCGGCTGCCGTCAGCACTGTATACACCGCCTCCGCCCGCCTGGAAGATGTCAGAAAACGAACCGCCTCCCTGCCGTAGCAGTTCTGGCATATGACGGTCGCAAACGCGAACAGCAGAATGCACAGCCGCATAAACACACCGGCAAGACTGCCGAAGCACGCGCCGCCGAGCCCGGCGCTCAGCCGCGTGTAGGCGGCAAGGGAAAGCTCGATTCCATCCAGTCCTTCCCCGTCCCGGTAGAGCAGGATCACGAGCGCAGTGATCGTACAGAGGACAACGGTGTCCGCGAATACTTCAAAAATGCCGAAACAGCCCTGGTGGCGCGGGCTTCTGGTGTTGGCGGACGCATGCGCGGTCGGGGCGGTGCCGCAGCCGGCCTCATTGGAGAAGATGCCGCGCGTGATTCCGTAGCGGACCGCACGGCTGACGCCGAAGCCGGCAATCCCTCCCGCAGCCGCGCGGAAATCCCATGCCTGACGCCAGATCTGCCGAAGAACGCCCGGCAGCTGCGCGGCGTGCGGAAGGAGGATCCCGAGGGAGAGAAGTATGTACAGCCCGCTCAGGGCGGGGATCAGCACCGCCATGACCGAGGAGGCGCGATCCATGCCGCGGCGCGCGACGGGCAGAGCCGCCGCCGCAAAGAGAACGCCGAACAGGAGCGGAGAAAACCCGACGCAGCTGACCGCCGCGCGCACCTGCACCAGCGTGCCGGTCAGCAGTGCGTTCGCCGCGCAGAGAAGGGCGAACATCCCCCCGAGCGCGGCGGCGGCGCGTATTCCGGTTTCCGTTTTTGCCCGCGCGCCGAGCCCGTCGCGGATATAGTACATGGCGCCGCCGTAAAAATGCGTTTCTCCTTCTTCCTTTCGTGCGCGTCGAAAGCAGACTGCGAGATAGACCTCCGCATATTTGACGCTCATCGCGCCCAGCGCGCCGAGAAGCATCCAGAGAACCGCGCCTGCGCCGCCTGCCGTGATGGCGGTCGCCACGCCGGCGATGTTGCCGACGCCGAGCGTACCCGCCAGCGCCATGCTGAGCGCCGCGAACGGCGAGGTGCCGCCGTTTCCGGCAGCCTCCCGCAGCGTCCGGAGAAAGCGGAGCGGGTGCAGAAACCAGAAGAAGCGCAGCCGGACGCCGAAGTACAGCCCCGCTCCGAGCAGAAGAACCGGCGTCAGAATGCCGGAGAGCAGCGATTGCATCCCCCTGTTTCCTCCCCTTGCGGACGCTTACTGCTATACACTATGCACGGCGCGCCGATTGTATGCATATTTAGCACTCATGAAACCGGAGAGCAAAAAAACCGGAATGGAAAAATTGTTAAATAAATGTGAACATTCAAGAAAACCCTTGATTTTTCCGATGCGCTGGTATAGAATAATACACGTAAGTTGGCACTCAGGAAAAATGAGTGCTAAACCTGAGCTCGCAAAGAGCAATACAGAGTTGTGCCGCACGGCACGATAACAGGAGGTTTGTTTATGAACATTAAACCTTTGGCAGACCGCGTCGTGGTTTGCCTGATCGAAGCGGAGGAAACAACGAAGACCGGCATCATTCTTCCCGGAACGGCGAAGGAAAAGCCGCAGGTAGCGGAGGTCATCGCAGTTGGTCCCGGCGGACTCGTGGACGGTAAGGAAGTCACCATGACCGTGAAGGTCGGCGACCGCGTTATTACCAGCAAGTATGCCGGCACCGAAGTGAAGTGCGACGGCAAGGAATACAACATCGTCCGTCAGGGCGACATTCTCGCAATCGTTGAGTAATCAGGGAGGGTTTGAATTATGGCAAAGGATCTGCTTTATGGAATCGATGCGCGCAACGCGCTGATCGCGGGTGTTGATAAGCTCGCGGATACGGTCAAGATCACGCTTGGTCCGAAGGGACGCAACGTCGTTCTCGATAAGAAATACGGCACGCCGCTGATCACCAACGACGGCGTTACCATCGCAAAGGAAATCGAGCTGGAGAACGCAGCGGAGAATATGGGCGCTCAGCTCGTCCGCGAGGTTGCAACCAAGACGAACGACGCGGCAGGCGACGGCACTACGACCGCTACGCTGCTCGCACAGGCGTTCATCCATGAGGGCATGAAGAACGTCACCGCCGGCGCCAACCCGATGGTGATCCGCAAGGGTATCCAGAAGGCGGTCGACCGTGCCGTCGAAGCGCTCCGCAATAACTCCAAGAAGGTCAACGGCTCCGCGGATATCGCCCGCGTCGGCACCGTTTCCTCCGGCGACGAAGTGATCGGTCAGCTGATCGCGGACGCCATGGAAAAGGTCACCTCCGACGGCGTCATCACCGTTGAGGAATCCAAGTCTGCTGAGACCTATTCCGAGGTTGTCGAGGGCATGCAGTTCGACCGCGGCTATCTCTCCCCCTACATGGCTACCGATACCGATAAGATGGAAGCCGTTCTCGACGACGCGCTGATCCTCATCACCGAGAAGAAGATCTCCAACGTGCAGGATATCCTGCCGCTGCTCGAGCAGATCGTCCAGGCGGGCAAGAAGCTCCTCATCATCGCCGAGGACGTCGAGGGCGAGGCACTGACCACGCTCGTTCTGAATAAGCTCCGCGGCACGTTCACCGTCGCCGCTGTCAAGGCGCCGGGCTTCGGCGACCGCCGCAAGGAAATGCTCCGCGATATCGCCATCCTCACCGGCGGCGAAGTCATCTGCGACGAGCTCGGTCTGGAGCTGAAGGATACCACGATGGCGCAGCTCGGCCATGCAAGACAGGTCAAGATCACGAAGGACAACACGATCATCGTCGGCGGCTTCGGCGACAGCGACGAGATCAAGAACCGTATTTCTCAGATCAGGAGCGCGATCGAGACGACGACCTCCGACTTTGACCGTGAGAAGCTGCAGGAAAGACTCGCCAAGCTGGCAGGCGGCGTTGCCGTCATCAAGGTCGGCGCTGCGACGGAGACGGAGATGAAGGAGAAGAAGCTCCGCATCGAGGACGCGCTGAACGCTACCCGCGCCGCAGTGGAAGAGGGCATCGTCCCCGGCGGCGGCGTTGCTTACCTGAACGTGATCGCCGATGTTGCCAAGCTGCTGGAGACGGCAGAGGGCGACGAGAAGACCGGTATCCAGATCGTCGTGAAGGCGCTGGAGGCTCCTGTCCGTCAGATCGCGGCGAATGCGGGCTTTGAGGGCTCCGTGATCGTCGACAAGATCCAGACCAGCGGCAAGAAGGGCTACGGCTTCGATGCGTACACGGAAACGTATGTCGATATGATGGATGCGGGCATCGTCGATCCGACGAAGGTCACCCGTTCCGCTCTGCAGAACGCGGCGTCCGTGGCATCGACCGTTCTTACGACCGAGGCGCTTGTCGTCAGCCAGCCTGAGAAGGAGCCGGCGGCTCCGGCAGGCGGAGCCGGCATGGGCGGCGGCATGTATTAAGCCGCACATCCCGGATCGGTTATACAGTAAAAACGCACCCCCCCTGTGGGGTGCGTTTTTTTACTGTTCTGCCGCAGAAGGACAGACAAGAGGGGATTGTCCGGACGTGGCGCGCGTATCCGGTGCATACTGTCGCAGGTCAAGCGTCTGGTATTGTCACGAGGCGTCCGTCAGCCATGAAAAACGCAGCTCCCGGAAAAGGATTTCCATGTTTCGACAGCATAGCGCTGTACTCAGGGAACGGCGTCTTTTGGGGAGAGTATTTGTCGCATCCATCCCCATTTTGTCCGCTGCGGTATGATCATGGGGAGCGATTCTTCCGTTTGGGTGAGGAATCATCTTGACAAATGAAAAACAAAAAGATACAATAAGATTACAAATAAGGAATAATATGGATGTTTGGGCGGCAGCCGCCGCCGGAAACAGAAAAGGAGGTGAGTCCGATGGGCTGAGGTGATTTCTGCCATACACGAAGCGCCGCCGTTCGGAATTGAAAAGAAAAAGAAAGGAACATTTTATGACAAACTTCAAAAAGATTGCCGTTATCTGCTCCGTGATTCTTCTTTGCATTGCCGTAACCGCCGTTTTTGCACAGGAGAAAATACCCGCAGTCGAGTCTGAGGTAGTGGAAGAGCAGCCGCAGGAGCACTCCATGAGCTGCTATTTCACTGTAACCGGCGTTCCGGGAACGTATAGGGAGCGCTGGTATGGAAGCTCTACGCCCAGCGGAGTCATTACGGGAGAATATATCGTGTCTCCCGGCTCTCTTGGGATGATCAGCAATCTGAGCAACGGCGATCACGCACACGTCGGGACGCTGACCAGCTATACGGCAGTGGACGTTGATTTCAGTGTGGTGCCGCCCACGCGACCTGATCCGGACAGCGCCGGATACTACATCAGAGATTATGCCGCGACTGCCACTTTTTATGGATATCTTGACTGCAGCTACTGAGCTCCGTCATACAGAGAGGGGATGCCGTTTTTCCGGCATCCCCTCTTTTTTTGGAAAGTCGTTTGTGAGAGCCGGGCATATGGCTGCGCGGCGCACTGCGAAAATAATTTACGGATGTAGAGGAAAATTTCTCCGTACGGGTTGCATGAGGCGCGGAAACATCATATAATATCATATAATATAGTAAATCATTCTGCCTCTGAGGAGAACGCGATGCGTGTCAAGTGGAAAACCATCCTGATGATCGCCGCCATTGGGTTTGTCGTGTATGCCCTTGTCTTTACCTCGCCGCGGGAGCGCGGCGGCTCCGGCGATCCCACGCCGGACGGGGAGAGCGCAGCGGGACCGGTGCTGCGGCTGTACGCGTGGGAAAACTACTGGGCGACCGACACGGAGCAGGCGCGCCGCGAGGTGGAACTGGAGCTGGGAAGAACGTACGAGACAGGACATCTGCTGCATATCACGCAGATCCACCAGGGAGGAGACAAATATGTGACCGTCTGCAATTACAACTACGACGATGATTTCTTCCCGCATCATGGCACCTTCTGGAGAGGATATTTTGCGGCTGCATATGACGGACGATTTCGGGCGATGCATTCCGCACGGCTTTTGAATTACCTGATTTATGGCGAATCGCATGACGATATTGCCCTTTATGTGGGGAATGAAGAGGAGACGGATGGGTATGTCTCCGCGAAGGACTACGCTGTTCTGGGCGCGTATTGCGACTCATATTCGTGGCGCGAGACCAAGCCGGGGGAGATTCCCGGATATGAGCTTTCTGTGCAGTATCTGTCGGATACATATGCCGGGATACCGCAGACGATGAACAGCGTCCGGCGTAAATATGTGACCGTATCCGTCACCGTACAGGCGCTGCATGACGAGAATCCCGAGCTTGTCGTGGCGGAAGCGGTGGTGCAGATCCGGCATTATACGCCATGGGAGGGAGCGGAGCTGCCGGAGCTGCTGGAAGCAGGCGTTCCGCTGAAGGATACCTACTACCGGCAGGAGATCACGCTGATCGAATATACGCAGCTGGAGAATATCGCCGAGCTGCTGTCGTAAAGCGCGCGTTACACTACGAAGCCGCCGTTCACGCCGAGCACCTGCCCGGTGATGAACCGTGCGTCCTCTCCCGCGAGAAATACCGCCGCGCCCGCCACGTCGCCGGGCGTGCCGAGCCTGCCTGCCGGCGTTTCCTCCGCCAGCGCGGCGAGCTCGTCCTCGGAGAAGCCGTCCAGCATCCGCGTGCGGATGACGCCCGGCGCGATGCAGTTCACGGTGATTCCCGACGGAGCGACCTCCTTGGCGAGCGCCTTTGTCAGACCGATGACGCCCGCCTTTGCCGCGCTGTAATGCACCTCGCACGAGCCGCCGGTCTGACCCCACATGGAGCTGATATTGATGATGGAGCCCGAGTGGCGCCGCAGCATCTCCGGCAGCGCGGCGCGGCAGCAGCGGAACGTCCCGCCGAGGTGGACGCCGAGCATATTCTCCCAGTCCCCGTCCGTGATGTCGGTGAACAGCTTCTGCTGCGCGATGCCGGCATTGTTCACAAGCGTGCCGATAAAGCCCAGCGCGTCCGAGGCGCGCGCAAACATATCGTTTACCTCGCCGGTATGCAGGAGATCCGCGCCGACGGCGATCGTGGGGACGGCGTATGTTTCAGACAGAAAGGCGGCAAGCGCGCGCGCCGTCTCCGCGCCGCGGTGATAATGGACGGCGACGCCGTAGCCGGCTCGGGCGAAGACCTCTGCCGCCGCCTGACCGATGCCGCCCGAGGCGCCGGTGATGAGAACGTTTTTCATGCGGGATCCTCCTTTACGAAAAAACCTGCCGGATGTATCCGGCAGGTTTTTTTACTGCGGTGAATTACTGCTCGTCGCCGGTGAAGGACTTGTAAGCGTCCGGATTATCGGTGGAGTAGACGACGGGACCGTCGTTCTCGGCGGGAGCTGCTTCCTCCTCGGCGGGAGCCTCCTCGACGGGCTGCTCCAGAAGGGCGCGCATCGACAGGCTGATCTTGTGGTTTTCCATGTCGATATCGGTGATCTTGACGTCGACCATCTGTCCGACGGAGAGAACGTCATCCGGCTTTGCGATCTTGTGATCCGCGATCTGGCTGATGTGGATCAGACCGTCCACGCCGGGCACCATCTCGGCGAACGCGCCGAAGGGCATCAGAGAAACGATCCTGACGTTCGCGGTGTCGCCGACGGAATACTTCGTCGTGAAGATGTGCCACGGGTTCATTTCCTCCGTCTTGTAGCCGAGGGAAATGCGGCCGCGCTCACGGTCGAAGGACTTGACATACACATGGAGCTTGTCGCCGACCTTGACGACGTCGGAGGGCTGGCGGATGCGTCTCCAGGAGAGTTCGGAGGTGTGGACCATGCCGTCCACGCCGCCCAGATCGACGAACGCGCCGTAGGAGGTGAGGCTCTTGACCTCGCCGTCATACTGCTTGCCTTCCTCGATCTCGTTCCAGAACGCTTCTTCCTTCGCGCGTCTCTCCTCGCGGAGAACGGCACGGATGGAGCCGTACGCTCTCTTCTTTTCCGGCTTGATCTCGATGATCTTGATCTTCTGCGTCGTGCCGACAAGGGCGGAGAGATCGCCGTCCTTCGGGACGCCGGTCAGGGAAGCGGGGATGAAAACGCGGACGTTCAGCACGGAGATGATAACGCCGCCCTTGACTGCTTCCACGATGCGGCCCTCAAGCGTCTCGCCGGACGCCTCCGCCTGCACGATCTTTTCCCAGTTGGCGTCGCTGTCCACTCTCGTCTTGTCGAGGGTGGCGATGCCGTCGATGTCGCTCACCTTGATGACCTTTGCACGGATCTCGTCGCCCACCTTGAACAGTTCGGAGAGCTTCGCGTTCGGGTCGCTCGTCAGCTTGTCATGCGTGATGACGCCGGTCGTTTTGGAACCCAGGTCGAGGTGAATCTCGTTCTGGGAAATCGAGGTGATGACACCGGTAACAACGTCTCCTGTATTTAATGTTTTGAGTGAGTGTTCGAGCAGTTCTTCAAAGTTTTCCATTTGCTCTGCCATGGCTTTTCTTACCTCCTGTATTACACTGTCCGGCGTCGATGCGCCGGCAGTTATGGACACGGACGGACAGTCTGAGAGATCCAGCCCGCGCAGCTCGTCCGCATTTTCGATCAGGTATGTGCGGGCACAGTGCTCCCTGCACACACAAAAGAGCTTCTGCGTATTGGAGCTTGCCCGGCTGCCGATCACAAGCATTGCGCCGGAGCGTGCGGCAAGTGCGGCCGCCTCTTTCTGTCTTTCTTCAGTCACACTGCATATTGTATCAAAAATTTGTGCGTTTGTATATACCTTTTTGAGAATTTTCAAACTTTTTTCCCATTCGGACAGCTTCTGTGTCGTCTGGGAGGCGATCACGGGGATTTCTCCCTCCTGTAAGGAGAACGCGCCGGAGCAGATCAGCTGCTCCAGCTCGTCCGCGCCGGAAAAAACGGTGCCGCCTGCGGCGCAGCTCATGATGCCGCGGACCTCGGGGTGATCCGCCGCGCCGAGCAGCAGAAAACGCTTTCCGGGACCGGATTGCTCGCGGGCGATCCTCCGCACCTTGCCGACGAACGGGCAGGTGCAGTCCAGCACGGTCAGAAAGGGGCAGCGCGCCGCGGCGTCGGACAGCGCGTCCAGAACGGAGGAAAGCTCACCGTGCGCGCGGATGACGATGGTAACGCGCTCGCCTGTGCCGGCGAGGCGAAGCACGTCCGGCAGCTCCTCCGGCGTGATCTCGACGACGCCGCGCGCGGCGAGGGAAGCGCAGTAGCCGTCGTTGTGGATCAGGCGTCCGAGCGTGAAGATACGGCTGCCGCCCTGCCGCAGTGCATCCTCGACTGCCTCCGTCGCGCGGCGGACGCCGAAGCAGAAGCCGGCGTGCGACGCGACTGTGATCGTCATCGGACGTCTCCGCCCGGGGCGGGCAGGGCGCGCCGGTAGCCGCCCAGCGCGCACACATCACAGAAGATGCGCTCGGTCACGGCACTGTACTGCGCGTTGCCGCCGCCTGTGAAGCCGAGGGAATCGAACGGGATCGGATCGCCGAGGATCAGCTCCGTGCGGTGCAGAAACCGCACGCGGTTTCCTTTCGTCCGGATAAAGGCGGGGATGACGGAGGCGTGCGCGTGCCAGGCGATCATGCCGACGCCGTTTTTGACCGGCGTTGCGGCGGGATCGACGCCCGGGCGGCGCGTTCCCTGCGGAAAGATGCCGATCAGCTCTCCCTCCTCCAGCATGGAGATGGTCCGCTTGATGCTGCTCACATCCGCGCCCCCGCGGTTGACCGGATACGCGCCGAGCGCGGTAATCAGCCCCTTCAGCAGCGGGATGCGGAACAGCTCCTTTTTTGCCATATAGCGGATCTGACGGTGCAGTCCGGCGGAGAGGATCAGCACGTCGAGCATGCTGGTGTGATTGGCGCAGAGGATGCAGCCGCCCTCCGCGGGCATTTTCTCCGGATTCACGACGCGGATGCGGAAGAGCGCCCGCAGGGGGCGGGCGAAGAGGGCATAGATGCCGCGGTAGAATTTGGTCATGACTGTTTTTTCCCGGCGCACTTCTGCGCGATCAGATTGAGCGCTTCGGCGAGTGTGTCCGTCGGCTCATAATCGGAGTTGTCGATAAACATGGCGTCGTCGGCGGGGACGGCGGGGGCGATGTTGCGCTGCCTGTCCGCCTCGTCGCGGGCGTTCGTTTCCGCGAGGATTTGTTCAAAGGTGCAATCGATCCCCTTGGCGCACAGCTCGAGATAGCGGCGCTTGGCGCGCGCGGCGGGCGAGGCGACGAGAAACAGCTTGGCGTCCGCGTCCGGCATGATGACCGTGCCGATATCGCGCCCGTCCATGACGACGCTTCCCCGGGTCGCCATATCCCGCTGGATGCCGAGCAGGAATTCCCGCACGGCAGGGATCGCGGAAACCGCGGAGGCGGCAAGCGACATCTCCGGCGTGCGGATGCGGTCGCCGACGTCCTCTCCGCAGAGAAGGACGGACTGCACGCCGTCCCGGAAGGAAAGCTCCAGCTTCACACCGGGAAGCTGCTCTCCGACGGCGGCGGCGTCATGTACATCGACGCCGTGTTCGGTCATGTACAGACCGATGGCGCGGTACAGCGCGCCGGTATCCAGATAGAGCAGACCGAGCTCACGGGCGAGAGCGCGGGCAAGAGAGCTTTTCCCGGCTCCGCTCGGACCGTCTACGGCAATTTTCAGATTTCTCAAGGTTCAGAACTCCTTTCCGGGGAAAGCCCCTGACCGGAGACAAACTGCGCCGCGCTTCGTCCGGCTGCCACGCCGGTGGAGAAGGCGAGCTGGAGATTGTAGCCTCCGGTATATGCGTCCACGTCGATGACCTCTCCGGCAAAAAACAGACCGGGTACGGTTTTCGACATCATGGTTTTCGGATGGATTCCGCCGACCTCCACGCCGCCGGAGGTGACGATCGCCTCGTCGATCGGTCGGAAGGCGCGCGGCGTCAGCGGGAACGCCTTCAGCGTATGCGCAAGCGAGGCGCGCTCGGCGCGGGTAACGGCGTTCGCCTTTTTGCGGGCGGGAATGCCGGATACGGCGACGACCGGCTCGATCAGCTTCTGCGGGAGAAGATCGGAGAGGGCGTTGATGAAATCGCGCTGCGCGTATCTGGCGAGATCGGAGAGGAGACGCGCGTCCAGCGTCGCCATGTCCAGGGCGGGCTTGAGGTCGATGAACATGGCGTAGGATGCCATCGGACCGCGCATGTGCGCGGAGGCGGACAGGACGAGGGGACCGGAAACGCCGAAATGCGTGAACAGCATCTCGCCCATCTCGCGAAAGACCTCGCGCCCGTCCTGCGTCACGCGGAGCGTCACGTTTTTCAGCGACAGGCCGGCGAGCGGCGCGGTGTCCTCCTCCGTGACGACCGGGATCAGCGAGGGGATGGGCGGCGAGACGCGCATGCCCGCTTCCCGTGCGAAGCGGTAGCCGTCTCCGCGCGAGCCGGTCGCGGGGTAGGACGCGCCGCCTGTCGCCACGATCACGGCGCCTGCGCTGTGCGCGCCGGCGGCGGTGCGGATGCCGGTGCAGCCGCGTTCCGGGGAGAGGAGAAGTCCCTCCGCCCTCTGCCGCACGACGCGGACGCCGAGACGCTCCATTTCCCGCTGCATCGCGCGGACGATATCCTCCGCCCGGTCAGAAACAGGAAAAACGCGCCGTCCGCGCTCTACCTTGAGCGGTACGCCGCGCGAGGTGAAGAACTCCATCGTATCGGCGGGGGAGAAGCGAAAGACGGCTCCGGTCAGGAATTTCGGATTCTTCGTCACGTTTTCCAGAACCTCGGCGGGAGAGCAGTCATTGGTCACGTTGCAGCGCCCTTTGCCCGTGATGCGGAGCTTTCTGCCAAGACGTTCGTTCGGCTCATATACTGTTACTGCGGCGCCCGCCTCCGCCGCCGCGATGGCGGCTGCCATACCGGCAGCGCCTCCGCCGACGACGAGAACGGAGCGGGAGGACGGCTCATTCATCATGCTTCGCTTCCTGTCCGGCGCCGCTGCTTTTGTCGTATACGTGGAAGGTATCCCAGACGTTTTCGAGCTTGGTCAGCGTGGCGGCGAGCTCCGCCTGCTTTTTCTGCGCGAGCGCGGCGAGCAGCGCGTTGATGATGGACAGCGGCGCAACGAGAGAATCGATGAAGGAGGCCATGTCGCTGCGCGCGCACAGGACGGCGTCCGCGTCCCGCGCGATCGGGGAATGCGGGCTGTCCGTCAGGGATACGATGCAGGCGCCCGCCTGCCGGGCGTAATCCACGGCGTTCACAATGCGCGTCGAATAGCGCGGGAAGCTGACGGCGAGCAGCACATCCTGCGGACCGATGCGCATCAGCTGTTCAAAGATCTCGCTCCCGCTTGTGGTGCGGATCAGGCGCACGTTCTCGAACATGTAGCTGAGGTAGTAGTTCAGAAATTCCGCGAGAGGCGAGGAGGAGCGCATGCCGATGATGTATATGGTGCGCGCGCCGAGCAGAGCGTCCAGCGCCCGCTCAAACGCCGCGCGGTCGATGTGCTCCAGGGTGTATTTGATTTTCTCCGCGTCGGAGGCGAGCACGGCGTCCAGAATATTGGCTCCGCCGAGACGGTGGTTGGCGACCTCGATGCGCTGCAGCGAGGTCAGACGCATCCGTACCGTTTCCTGAATGGCGCGCTGGAGCGCGGGATATCCGTCGTAGCCAAGCTCCGTGGCGAAGCGGACGACGGTGGATTCGGAGACGCCCACCTCGGCGCCGAGGCGGGAAGCGGTCATATACGCCGCTTTATCGTAATGATTTTGAATGAAGGCGGCGATCAGCTTCTGTCCCTTCGAGAGGGAGGGCGCCGCCGCGTCGATCGTTTTCAGAATGTCCTGCATCGATTCCGTCCTGACTGCGCGGTATCGCGCGGCTGATTTGTCAATCATCCTATATTATAAAGCAATTGCCGCCGGATGTCAAGCCGGAGCGGGGCGCGGGCGTGCGGAGAGCAAGCTGAGCGTTGACAAAGTATGACTCCTGTGCTATAATGGACATAATAAATACAAATAAATGGACTGAATTCCGCAAAGCGGTTTTTTCGCTTTGTGTGGGAGGATAACGAATAATGAGAGAAAAACTGAGAGCAGGCGTCGTCGGCGCAACCGGCATGGTGGGGCAGCGCTTCATTACGCTGCTGGAAAATCACCCGTATTTCACCCTGACCGCGCTTGCGGCGAGCGCACGCTCTGCCGGACGCAGCTATGAGGAAGCCGTCGCGGGACGCTGGAAGATGCAGACGCCGATCCCCGCGGAGGCGGCGAAAATGACGGTGCTGGACGCCGCCGACATCGATTCCGTGAAAGAAAAGGTCGACTTCGTATTCTGCGCGGTCGATATGAAAAAAGAGGAGATCCGCGCGCTGGAGGAGGCGTATGCCCGCGCGGAGATTCCGGTCGTTTCCAACAACTCGGCGAACCGCTGGACGTCCGACGTGCCGATGATTATTCCGGAGATCAACGACGCACACCTCGACGTGATCGCGAGCCAGCGCCGCCGCCTCGGCACGAAGCGCGGCTTCATCGTTGTCAAGCCGAACTGCTCGATCCAGGCATATGTCGCGGCGCTGACGCCGCTGCGCAAGTACGGGATCCGGCAGGTCGTCGCCTCTACCTATCAGGCGATCAGCGGTGCGGGCAAGACGTTTGCGGACTGGCCGGAGATGACGGACAACGTGATCCCGTACATTGCCGGCGAGGAGGAGAAGAGCGAGCAGGAGCCGCTCAAGATCTGGGGAGAGCTGCACGGCGGCATCATCGTTTCGGCGGAGTCGCCGGTGATCACTACCCAGTGCATCCGCGTCCCTGTGACGGACGGACATATGTGCTCCGTTTTCGTCAGCTTTGAGAACAAGCCCCCGAAGGAGGCGATCCTCGACGACTGGCGCGAGTTCAAGGGACTGCCGCAGATGCTCGATCTGCCGCATGCGCCGAAGCAGTTCATCACGTATTTCGACGAGGACAACCGTCCGCAGGCGCGTCTGGACCGCGATCTGTACGGCGGCATGGGCGTATCGCTCGGCAGACTGCGCGAGGACTCCATCTTCGACTACAAATTTGTGGGGCTTGCGCACAATACCCTGCGCGGCGCGGCAGGCGGCGCCGTACTGACGGCGGAGCTGCTCTTCCGTCAGGGATATCTTGACTGACAGATTTGTGAACATCCGCTGAATTTTGCGAAAAAAGACGGGAAAACACTGTACAAACCGACCGTTCTGTGGTATACTGGATATGTCAGAGGGGAAGCCCTCCGATAATACAGGAAAAGGTGGGTTTGTGTATGAAGATTACCGTTGTCGGGAGACAGATGACTGTCCGGGACAGCCTGAAAGCGCTGGTGGAGAAGAAGCTCTCCAAGTTTGACCGGTTCTTTGACGAGGAGGCGGAAGCCGTCGTCAAATTCGGTCATGTGCGCGATCTCGAGCGGCTGGAGATCACCATCTCGGCCGGCGGTACGCTGTTCCGCTGTGAGGAAGAGGCGTCCACCTTCGAGAATGCGCTGGACGAGTGCATGGAATCCATCGAACGCCAGCTCCGCAAAAACAAGACGCGTCTGGAAAAACGGCTGCGCGCGGGCGCTTTCTCGCCGGATAACTTCGCCGGTGAGGAGGAGCTTCCCGAGGACGACAATCATGTCATCCGGAAAAAGACCTTTGCCATGAAGCCGATGACGCCCGACGAAGCGATTCTGCAGATGAATCTGCTGGAGCACAGCTTCTTCATGTTCCGCGATGCGGGCAGCGAAAAGATCTGCGTGGTCTACCGCAGAAACGACGGCGCGTACGGTCTCATTGTGCCGGAAAACTGAATCCATCGGAAAGGAGGGGCGTTCCCCCTCCTTTTTTTGCTTATCCGGCTTTTCCTCCGCCCGGCTGCCCGCCTGCCGCTTCCGGAGCTGCCGCTCCGGAGGCGGGGGCAAGCTCGGCAAGCGCCGCTTTGCCGATATACAGCAGCGCGGGGGCGAGCAGCATCCCGCCGACGCCGAACAGCCGGAAGCCGGCAAACACGGCGAGCAGCGCCCAGAGCGGATGCACGCCGATCGTCCCGCCGACGATGCGCGGCTCCGCAAACTGCCGCACGGCGTACATGACGCCGAACAGAATGAGCAGCCCGGTCCCGCGGAACACGTCGCCCGACAGAAAGGAAAGAATGCTCCACGGGATAAGCACCGTTCCCACCCCGAAAACGGGGAGCAGATCGACCAGCGCGGTGAGCAGCGCCGCCAGCGGCGCGTTTTCGATATTCAAAAGCAGAAATCCGGCGAGCAGCTCGGCGAAAACAAGAAAGCTCAGCAGCAAATACGAGCGTATACAGCTGCCCAGCGCTTCCCGGACGCGCGCAAAGAGCGAGCGCAGCCGCGTCACCGCTTTTTCGCTGCAGAAAAAGCGGAGCTGCCCGGTCAGGGCGCCGCGGTCGAAATACAGATAGAACAGCGCGATGACGAATACGGCAAGCGACAAAAGCGCCCGCGGAAGCCGCGCGATCGCGGAAGCCGCCGCGCCGGTGAGTGCCGCGCTCGCCGTCTGCGCCGCTTCGCGCAGCATGTCCGAGAGCATGCTGTACAAAGAGCCGTGCTGCGCCGGAATGCTCCGGCGCAGCCTGCCGCTGAGCGCGGAAAGACCGGCGAGCGGTCCTGTTCCGTCCTGAAGTCCGTCCAGCATGGAGGCGATCATGGAGCGCGCGCCGTCGTATGCGTATTCGCCGATGGTAAACAGCCCGAGGGAGAGCAGCGCCGCCGCCCCTGCGATCAGAAGCGCGCCGCCCGCCTTCTCGGGGATGCGCGTCCGCGCCCGCAGCCGCTCCGCCGCGGGACGGAGCGCCGCCGCAACCAGCGCCGCTGCCGCGAACGGCAGAAGAATGCCCGAAAAATACCGCAGCAGAACATACGCCGCCGCACCGCCCGTCACTGTGCAGATCCCGATCGACGCAAGCCGCACCCACGTTTCCGTTTTCATCCCCTTCACCTCTCCCGCATTAGTATATGCCGCGTGCCGCCGCCTCAATCGCCCAGGCGGCGAATTTCCGGCGCATGCCTTGACTTATCCCGCGCAATCTGCTACAATCTGTGTGTCTGTGCGGCGCCTGCCGCGCGGCTATCTGTTATTATGAAAGGATGTATTTCCGCATGATGAAACGATTTCTGGCGCTTGCGCTGGCGGCGCTGTGCCTTGCTGCCGCCGCAGGCTGCGCAAAGAAGGACGGCGGGAATAACGGGGAACCGGTCATGGTTGAGATCACAATGGAAAACGGCGGCGTCATCAAGCTGGAGCTGTATCCGGACATTGCGCCGATCACCGTCGCAAACTTCACCAAGCTCGCAGACGAGGGCTTCTATGACGGTCTGATTTTTCACCGCGTCATCGAGGGCTTTATGATCCAGGGCGGCGACCCGACCGGCACCGGCTACGGCGATCCGTCCCAGGAAACCATCAAGGGAGAATTTGCTCAGAACGGCGTGAAAAACACGATCTCTCACGTCCGCGGCGTCATCTCCATGGCGCGCTCGCAGAAATACGACAGCGCAAGCTCCCAGTTCTTTATCGTGCATAAGGATGCCACGTATCTCGATGGGCAGTACGCTGCGTTCGGGCGCGTGACGGAGGGCATGGAGGTCGTGGACGCCATTGCCGGGACGCCGACCGGCGCAAATGACCGCCCGCTGACGGAGCAGGTCATAAAGACGATCCGCACCGTGCAGGAGGACAAGTGATGCAGGTTCCGAGAAGCGAGTACCCGCGCCCCGCGCTCGTGCGCGCGGAGGATTCGTGGGTCTGCCTGAACGGCGAGTGGGATTTCGCCTTTGATTTCGGCGACAGCGGCCGCGCACGCGGTATGCACACGGGCGGGGAATACCCCTTGAAGATCACCGTCCCCTTTGCGCCGGAGAGCACGCTGTCCGGCATTGGCTATACCGATTTCATCGCGGCGGCATGGTACCGCCGCACGTTTGATCTGCCCGCGTCGTTTCACGCCGGCACTTCCCGCCTGCTGCTCCATTTCGGCGCAGTCGATTACCGCGCCGAGGTTTGGGTGAACGGGAGATCCGCCGGCGCGCACCGCGGCGGATACACACCGTTTACACTGGACATCACCGCGCTTGCCGTCTCCGGCACAAACACCGTTACCGTCTGCGCGCAGGACGATACGCGCGATCCGCTTCAGCCGACCGGCAAGCAGAGCGTCCGATACGAAAACTACGGCTGTTCCTACACCCGTTCCACCGGCATCTGGCAGACGGTGTGGCTGGAGGTCGTGCCGCGCGCCTATGTGAAGAGCCTCCGCCTGACGCCGGATGTGGACGGCGAAAAGCTGAACATCCGCGTCACGCTGGCGGGAGACCGGGGCGTTTCCTCGGTCACTGCCGCCGCGTCCTTCGCCGGAGAGCGTGTGTCCTCCGTTTCCGCGCCGGTCACGGGCAGCTATGCCGAATTCTCCCTGTCTGTCCCCGCGCCGCGGCTGTGGGATGCCGGCGCGCCCCAGCTCTACGATCTCACCGTGACCGCCGGGGAGGATACGGTCTCCTCCTATTTCGGCATGCGCAAGGTGGAGTGGAACGACCGCGCGTTCCTGCTCAACGGACGTCCCGTATTCCAGCGGCTCGTGCTCGATCAGGGCTACTATCCCGACGGCATCTACACCGCCCCGACGGATGAAGAGCTGCGCCGCGATATCGAACGCGCGATGGCGGTCGGCTTCAACGGCGCGCGGCTGCACATGAAGATTTTTGAGCCGCGCTTCCTCTATTGGGCGGACCGGCTGGGATATCTTGTCTGGGGCGAGTACCCGAACTGGGGCCTGAACGACGCCGATCCCGCCGCGCTTCTCGTCATGCTGCCGGAATGGCTGGAGGAGCTGGAGCGCGATTACAACAGTCCGTCCGTCATCGGCTGGTGCCCGTTCAACGAAACGGGAACCGGACGGAACACGGAGATCTTCTCGACCGTCATCGCCGCGACGAAGGCGATCGACCCGATGCGCCCGGTGATCGACACCTCCGGCTATGTTCACGGAAAAGTCAGCGATATCTACGACGTTCACGATTATACGCAGGATCCCGCGACGCTCCGCGCGCATCTGGCGGTGCTGGAAACCGGAGAGGGAAACGCGTGGGTGAACTTCCCGAAAATCGAGCGCTATGACTTCGATAAGCCGTATTTCATCTCGGAGTGCGGCGGTATCTACTGGAATCTGGACATAGATGCAAAGGATCCGTCCTGGGGCTACGGCGAAGCGCCGAAGTCGAAGGAGGAATTCCTCGCGCGCTTCCGGGGGCTTTGCGACGCGATGCTCGACTGCCCGAAGCTGTTCGGCTTCTGCTATACGCAGCTGACCGACGTGTTTCAGGAGAAAAACGGCATTTACGCGTTTGACCGCCGCGAGAAATTCGACGCGCGCGTGCTGCACGATATTCTTTCCCGTCCCGCCGCCATCGAAACGGCGGAGTAAAGCGCCCGGGCAAGCCATGCCGCAGAAGCGGCTCTCACGAAAAATACTCTTTTTGCCGCGCCATATTCTTTGACGAACAGGAGTGCAGGATGACAGTACAGACCATTACGTATGATCCCGCGCATGACTTGCAGCTGGATCTGTATCTGCCCGACGCTGCGGAGGCGCCGCCGCTTCTGATCTATATGCACGGCGGCGGACTCGAATCGGGCAGCCGGAGCGGCAACCGTCCTCTGTTTGAGCGGCTCGCCGCCGCGGGCGTCGCCGCAGCCTCGCTGGATTACCGCCTGTATCCGTCGGCAGAATTCCCGGATTTCATTGATGACTGCGCCGGCGCGATCGCGTTTCTTTTGCAGCGAAGCGGGTACGCCTTCTCCGGCATCTACGCGGGAGGCTCGTCGGCGGGCGCGTATTTGTCGATGATGCTGCTTTTCGACCGCTCCCGGCTGGGCGCTTACGGGATCGACCCGCTCGCGTTTGACGGCTGGGTGCTGGATGCCGGTCAGCCGACGGTGCATTTCAACATCCTGCGCGAGCGCGGGATGGATACCCGCCTTGTCCGCATCGATGAGGCGGCTCCGCTGTACTATATCCAAACGGACTTCCATCCGGTGCGTGCCGACGGAAAGCTGCCGTCGCTGCTTGTGCTTGCCGCCTCCGACGACATTCCCTGCCGCCTCGAGCAGCTGGAACTGCTGTGTGCCACGCTGCGGAATTTCGGATGGCAGCGCGACCGCCTGCGCTTTTGCCGCATGGACGGCTACGCGCACTGCGCGTACGACGGGGAGCCGGTATTCCCGCAGATGATTCTGGATATGATCGCCGGGGCAGACTGACGCGCGGCGTTAGGAGGAGCCGGAATTCCGGGGGAGACGCGGGAAGCCGCGCCTTCCCCGGCTTTGTGTTTGCGGCAATACGCACAAAACTGCAAAGTTGCAATTGTGAAAAACACACAATTTCTTGTGCGCGTTTTCACCGAAAATACGCCCTCCGCTTTTTTTGACGCAAAAAACATTGATTTTTCAGGCGGAGTGCGTTATAATATCCGGTGGACCGTACCGAAAACGGTCAAAACAGGAACAGGAGGACAGAGGGATCATGCGTCTTTTCAGGGTTGCCCTATGCGCTTTGTTCGTCTGTCTGATGACGGCGCTCCCGGCGGCTGCCGCTTCCGTGCAGCTTTCCGGCGACCGCAAGGTGGTTCTGCACTCGTCGACGGCTTCACCTGCCGTGGTCACTTCCCGTGTGAAGATCGCGCTTTCCGTCACGCAGCAGGAGGCTGCGCAGCGGCTGTATTATCTCGGACTGATGAGCGGGGTCGGCACCCGCGGGGGGAAAATCGACTTTCTCCTCGGGCGGAATCTGACGCGGCTGGAATGCATCGTTATGACTGCGCGCCTGCTCGGCGCGGAAACGGACATCCTGGAGGCAGACGCAGCGCATCCGTTTACCGACGTTCCGGAGTGGGGCGCCCCCTATGTGGCGTATTTCTGGAACAGCGGGCTTCTTTCCTCTTCCCTCGGACAGAATTTCCAGCCGGATGCCGCCGTATCGACGAACACCTTCATGAAATATATGTTCTATGCGCTCGGCTATGCCTCCGACGGCAGCGACTACGACCTTGCCAAAGCGGCGGTGCTCGGCGCGCAGGCAGGGATCTGCACCGCTCAGAAAAGCGAGATCACCCGCGGCGACGCGGCGCTCATGATGCTGAATACGCTCAACGCCAGCTGCGCCGGGTCGGACAAGATGCTCTCGGAGAAGTTTGTGGAGAGCCGGTACCTCGGCTATCAGGACGCGATGTTTCTGCTGTGGTGCGACGAGGCGGACAAGACGGACGCCTACGTTCGGATGCGCGGCTATACCACGGAGAAGATCCTGCCGGACGGCAGATATACGATCGTTCTGAAAAACAGCGGCCGCTGCCTGAACGTGCAGGTGGACGGCGCGAACCATGATTACGAGGGAGTCGGCGTCAGCGTATGGACGCGGACGAACGATATCTCGCAGAAATTCCGCGTTGTGCGGACCGAGACGGGCACCTACCGCCTCTATTCCTGCGCCAGCAGCGGCGGGTATAACCGCATGCTCGGCATCGGGCGGTACGGGTCGGCAGCGCTGTACGGCGCCGCGTCCCGCTACGCGGGCGAATACTATATCCGCTACTCCGATGCAAACGACGGCAGCTGGCTTCTGATCCCTGCCGATGACCAGACGAAAATGCTTGCCTCCGCCGACGACCGCAACAACGCGCCGGTCGTTCTGGCTGCGCTCGGGGATGATTCCGTCAGCGCCGCATGGGCGTTTGAACTCGATCCCGCTATCAGCGAAAGCGGCTATGAGCTGGCGCTCTATCCGTCGGAGACGCTCTGCATCACGCAGGGCGCATACGACAATTTCTCCCATCAGAAGCAGAACGCGCTCGACATCACCACGCCCAACCGAAGCGTGTATGCGCCGTTTACCGGCAAGATCGTGCGCATTGACCGCGGCTATGCGAACTACAATACCGTATGGCTCGAGAGCTGCTCCAAAGTCGTCTACGCCGACGGAACGATCGATTACATGACCGTCGTTTTCATGCACGACGATAACGTAGCCGACCTGAGCGTCGGGCAGATCGTCGGGCAGGGCGAATACTTCTATGACGCGGGCGTCGCCGGCGGCGCAACCGGCGCGCATGTGCATATTGCCTGCATCCGCGGCAAATATAAATCCTCGATGACGCTGACCGGCAGCGGGGATGTGTATGCCGAGAAAGCGCTGTTTCTGCCGGCAAACGTGAACGTGCAGCTCAGCTACGGACTCGATTGGGTCTATACGAAAAACGACTGACATAAACCAGCGCACCGCCGCCTCCCCGTGAGCGCGGCGGTGTTTTGCTCAGAAAGGAATTATTGCCATGACGAAGCAGGAAGCAGCCGCCGCACGCGTGCGGACACTGCGCGCCGAGATCGAACGCCACCGGAAGCTGTACTACGAGCTGGACGCGCCTGAGATCAGCGACTACGCGTTTGACGCGCTGTTTGAAGAACTGAAGGCGCTCGAAGCGCAGTATCCCGCGCTGGACACTCCCGATTCGCCGACGCACCGCGTCGGCGGCGCTGCCGGCGAGAAATTCTCCAAGGTGACGCACGCCGTCCGCATGGGCAGCCTGACGGATGTTTTCAGCTTTGAGGAGCTGCGCGCCTTCCTCGCATCTGTGAAGCAGCAGCTGCATGAAGCCGGAGAGGAGGAGGTCGCGTTCACCGTCGAGCCGAAGATCGACGGGCTGTCCGTCGCGCTCACCTACGAGGACGGACGCCTGACGCTCGGCGCGACGCGCGGGGACGGTGCGGTCGGAGAAAATGTCACGGAGAATATCCGCACCATCCGCGATATCCCGAAAAGCATCGATCCCGCCATCCGCTCCCTTGTCGTGCGCGGCGAGGTTTATATGCCGCGCGCGAATTTCGAGGAGCTGAACCGGCAGCGCGAGGCGGAGGGCGGACGGCTGTGGGCAAATCCGCGCAACGCCGCCGCAGGCTCGCTGCGCCAGCTGGACGCCGCGGTGACCGCCTCCCGCGGACTGTCCGTTTTTGTATTCAATCAGCAGGCAGGCAGCCTGTATCCGGACGGACGCGCCTGCACGCTGCACAGCGAATCGATCGCCCGCATCGCGCAGCTCGGCTTTCCCGCCATCCGGCTGCTCGCCGTGACGGGAGATGCGGAGGAGATCGTGCGGCGCATCGAGGCGCTCGGCCGTGAGCGCGACAGCCTCCCCTATGACATCGACGGCGCTGTCGTGAAGGTGGACTCTCTCCGCCAGCGCGCCATCCTCGGCGAGGGCACCAGCACGCCGAAGTGGGCGGTCGCTTATAAATATCCGCCGGAGCAGAAGGAAACGAAGCTGCTCGGCATCACGTTCCAGATCGGACGCACCGGCGTTCTGACGCCGAACGCGCAGCTTTCCCCCGTGCGCCTCGCCGGAACGACTGTGTCCCGCGCGACGCTGCACAATCTGGATATCATCCGGGAGCGCGATCTCCGCATCGGAGATATGGTGCTCGTCCAGAAGGCGGGCGATATCATTCCGGAGATCGTCGGCAGCGTCGAAGCCCGCCGCGACGGAAGCGAAACGCCGCTCGCCGTCCCGGAGCGCTGTCCGTCCTGCGGGGAAAAGCTGATTTTTGACGGCTGGGACGAGGATGACGGCGAGGATGCGGCGGTGTGCCGCACCGGCGCGCTCCGCTGCATCAATCCCGCCTGCCCCGCGCAGCTGGAGCGCCGCCTGATCCACTTTGTCTCCAAGGGAGCGATGGGCATCGACGGCATGGGCGCCCAGATCGTTTCTCTTCTGCTCGGGGCGGGACTGGTGCGGGACGCGGCGGATATCTATTCGCTGACGCGCGGGCAGCTTGCCGCGCTTCCGCGCCTCGGGGAGAAATCCGCGGAGAATCTGCTCGCAGCCATCGATGCGTCCCGCACGGCAGGCGCGGCGCGCCTGCTGTATGCGCTCGGCATCCGCCATACCGGCGAGATCGCCTCAGCCGCCATCGCCGCGCGCTTCGGCGGCATCCGTCCGCTTTTTGACGTTTCCGCGGAGGAGCTGTGCGAGATCGATGACATTGGCGCGGTGACCGCCGCTGCCGTCGTCGGCTTTTTCGCGCTGCCGGAAACCCGCTCGCTGATCGACCGTCTGGAGGCGGCGGGCGTGTCGCTGAAGCCGGCAGGCGGCGGGGCGGAGGTGCCGCCCAGTTTTGCTGGGATGACGTTTGTGCTGACCGGAACGCTGCCGACGCTGACGCGCGATGAGGCGTCCGCGATGATCCGCGCGCGCGGCGGGAAAGCGTCCTCCTCCGTTTCCCGGAAAACGACTTATGTAGTGGCGGGCGAGAATGCCGGCTCCAAGCTCGACCGCGCGCGGGAGCTGGGCGTCCGCGTGATCGGAGAGGCGGAGCTGCTGGCAATGTGCGCCGGAGAGCTGCCGTGAAGGTGTGGTACTGGGCGCTCGCCGCCGCTGCTTTGGCAGCTGCCTTTATGCTCTGCGCATTTTTCTTCTACCGCTTTGCCATGGCGCGCCGCTTTGGGGGACGGAGGCGGCAGCCGCGCGACGTCTGGACAAGCCCGCCTCCTGTCGGATGCGGCGGGGAGGACGACCCGGACGGGACCGGCGCGCGGATCCGTGCGGCGGAGTTGTGGCTGTATGAGGAGAACCGCCGCCACGGTGTTCGCTTTGAGACGCGCTCCTATGACGGACTGCGCCTGGTCGCGCACTATATTCCCCCCGCGTGCCCGCCGCGCGCGATTCTGCTTATGGTGCATGGCTACCGCTCGAGCGGGCTTCACGATTTTGCCTGTGCCGCGCGGGAAATGCATGAGGAAGGCTTCGGATGCTTCATCATCGATCAGCGCGCCCATCAGGAAAGCGAGGGGGATACGATCTGCTTCGGCGTGCGCGAACGGTATGACGTCCGGGACTGGGCGGCGCTGATCGGCGCGCAGTATCCAGGCACCCCGGTGATCCTCGACGGGATCTCCATGGGCGCCGCGTCCGTCATGGCTGCCGCTTCCCTCAAGCTGCCGCCGTGCGTGCGCGGGATCATCGCGGACTGCGGCTATACCTCGATGCGCGCGATCTTTGAGAAAATGATCCGGCAGTGGTTTCACCTGCCGCCGTTTCCGCTCGTCCCGGCGGCGGAGCTGATCTGCCGTATGCGCTGCGGCTTCGGCTTCTCCGACGTGCAGTCGGGGGAGTGCCTGTCGCACGCCGGCGTCCCGGTCCTGATGGCGCACGGGACGGGGGACACGTTCGTCCCGTACCGGATGAGCGTCGAGATCTGGGAGGAGGCGCGCACCTCGGCGGATGTGGAATTATTCAGCGCGGAAGGCGCGGAGCACGGGATGAGCTATCTCTCGGATCATTCCGGATACCGCGCGGCGCTTGCGCGTTTTTTTGAAAAATGTCTGAATAGGGAGTGACTGCATGCAGATCCGGCTTGCGCGCGTCGCGGACAGCGAGGCGCTGCGCGCTGTCTACGCGCAATATATCGATACGAGCGTTACCTTTGAGTACGAGCTTCCCGGAGAGGAGGCTTTCGCGCGGCGGGTCGGGGAGATCCTTTCGTTTTATCCTTATCTTGCCGCCGAGGAGAACGGCAGGATCGTCGGCTATGCGTATGCGCACCGGTGTCAGGAGCGCCCGGCGTATCAGTGGAATGCCGAGCTTTCCGTATATCTGGAGCGCGCGCAGTGCGGGCGCGGACTCGGCGGGACGCTGTACGCGGCGCTGCTGGAGCTGCTGCGGATACAGGGGATCCGGACCGTGTACGGCGTGGTCACGTCACCGAACGAGCCGAGCGAACGGCTGCACCGCAGCATGGGCTTCCGCTGTGCCGGGGTTCTCCGCCATGCGGGATACAAGTGCGGTGCGTGGCATGACGTGACATGGTTTGAAAAGAGCATTGCGCCGTACGGCGAGCATCCGGCGCCGCCGGTACCGCTTTCTGCTCTCGGTGCCGGGAAGATCGAGAGTGTGCTGCTGCGCTGCGGCAGCGCAGCGGAGCCGTGATCCCCTTGACGGACAGCGCGCGGTATACTATAATATCTGTATCGTCAAATATCTGTATTTTCCAAAATGAAACAACGAAAGGGTGAATCCTATGCCTGAATTTCTGAATACCTTTCTGCATTCGTCCGTGGAGATCATTTTCCGCGTTCTCGGAGTGATTCTCGTCCTTGCCGTCGGACTGCGCCTTGCCAAGGTCGCGTCCCGCAAATTCCACGATGCCAAAGCAAATGAACATATGGATCCCACGGCGCGCGGCGTCATTTCCAAGCTCATTCTCTGGGGAATCCGCGCCATTGTGATCGTGACGGTATGCGCGCTGCTCAATATCCCGACCGCTTCGGTCATTGCGGTCATCAGCTCGGTCGGACTTGCGGTCGGACTCGGTCTGCAGGGCGGTCTCTCCAATATCGCCGGCGGCGTGATGATTATCCTGTTCCGCCCGTTCCGCCTGGGCGACTGCATTACCTCCGGGGATTATACCGGCACCGTCACCGATATCGGTCTGTTTTACACGACGATCACCACGCCCGATAACCGCAGCGTCGTGATTCCGAACGGGACGCTGACCGGCGCGACGATTGTCAATTATTCCCGCGAGGAAAAGCGCCGCGTCGATCTGGATTTTTCGGTCGCATACGCGTCCGATATCGAGCTGGTGCGCAAGGTGATGCTCGCCGCGGCGGTCAACCACGCCATGGTGCTGGACGATCCGGCGCCGGAGGTGCTGCTGACAGAGCACGGCGAATCCGCGCTTGTGTTCCGCCTCCGCGCATGGTGCAAAAACGCGGACTACTGGACGGTGTATTTTGAGCTGATGGAGGACGTCAAGCGCGCCTTCGACCAGTTCCGGATCGAGATCCCGTTCCCGCAGATGGACGTCCATGTTGTTGAAAAGAAATAAGCGTCTGGGCGAGCGGCGGACCGGCACGGGAGCTGCGCGCGCATGAAAACGGTAGTTTTCAATGGTTCGCCGCATCCGCATGGAAACACGGAGGCGATGCTCCGTCTCCTCGACGCGCAGCTCGGAGGAGAGCGGATCCGGTTTGACGCGTATGCCGGCACCGTACGCCCCTGCGTGGATTGCGGACGGTGCGCGTCGGAGCCGTGCTGCCCGATCCCGGACGATGGAGCGGCGGCGCTTGCCGCCGTCCGGGAGGCGGACTGCATTGTCATTGCGTCGCCGGTGTATTTTTCCGGCCTGACCGGACCGCTTGTCGGCATGGCGAGCCGTCTTCAGTATGTCTGGATGAGCGGACATGTCCGGGGAACGCCGGTGCTCGGAGACAAAAAGCGACGCGGCGTCATTCTGCTGGCGGGCGGAGGGAGCGGGAGTCCGCAGCCTGCGCTCTCCGCCGCGCGCCGTTATCTGCATATGCTGGGCGCGGAGATCGCCGCTGAGATCCTCAGCGGGAACACCGACCGCGTCCCGGCCGGGGAGGATGAAGCGGCGCGGATGCAGATTCTTGCCGCCGCGCGCCGCCTGCGGCGCGAATTCGGAGAGGACGGCGCGTGAGAAAGGGAAATCCGCCTTGCCGCGGCGCCGGATCATACACCATACAGAAAGGGAGAATGATATGTATCATTCTCCCTTTTCTGCTGTCCTCTGAATCGTTCACAAAAGTGCGGCTTGCCGCACAGCGTCCGGCTCGTCCCGACGCACGGAAAACACAAGATGCGGCATATCCATGCCGTAATAGTGCTTGACCATCGTGTCCCGCAGCGTCATGCCGCACCGCCGCGCGACATTCTGCGAGGCGATGTTTGTGTCGCGGATGATGGCATACACCTCCTGCATGGCAAGGCGGCGGAACGCGTAGTCCCGGCAGGCAGCGGCTGCTTCCGCCGCATAGCCGCGGTGCCAGTGCGCCTTTTGGAGAAGGTATCCGATCTCCGGCACTTCACCGCCGCCGTACGGCTGCATCGTGATGCCGCACTGTCCGATCATTTCGCCGCTTTCCCGGAGAATGACCGCCCACAGTCCAAAGCCGTATTCGCGGTAGCGCCATAGCTGCTTTTGCAGCCGGCCGTCCACCTCGTCCTCGTTGAATGCGTGCTCGTAGGCGTACATGACCTCCGGGTCCTGAAGCATCCGGCACAGCGCCGGACGGTCAGCATGGTTCATGCTGCGCAGCAGCAGCCGTTTGGTTTCCAGAATGCAGTTCATATCTGCCAGATAAACGCGCGCGTCTCATGCGGCGGAGGCGGCATCTGCGCCAGCTCTGTCAGACGCGGCAGCTCCTTTTTCAGCATATCCCAGTACGGATCGGTGAAAAACCACGTGCCGCTCATCAGAAACAGATTCCTCAGTCCGCACCGGATCTCGATCTCCATTTTCCGGATCCAGTTTTCCGGGGACAGCGCGTTTGCCGGAAAGACGGTCGATTCGCTGTAGCACCGTGCGTCGTCGCCGAAGAGCGCCATGTGCGTGCGGATGCTCGCCTCCAGACTTGCCTGC
>JBJDZH010000020.1:0-37657 GCA_051867895.1 Eubacteriales bacterium | reverse complement strand
CAAATTGGAATTGGCTTATTTCTTGTCTTTCACAAAGAACGAAATACCAAATAAGGCAACCATAACGATGGCATAGACAGCATAGCATACTCGCCATAGGTCTGGTCCAAACTCAAATGTACCAATATAGATTACCTTTCCCAATGCAGGATTGGACAGAGCACAGAAAACAAAGACTACTGCCACAATCAGCATTACAAGACTAATCAACCTCAAAGTTTTTCTTGCTTTCATACAATCACACTCCTTTGTCAAATTCAAGTTTGTCTAACTGTTCCTTGTCTATATAGGCGGAAAATCCAGCAAAAAGTTCCAATCTTTTTATAGTATACAATACTTCCGTGCTTCTTTCAATGCCCGAACCCAAGGCTTTTGGTGAAAACGACGGAGATTTATCCATCAACACAAAGGGTAAAAGGGGCGAGAGGAAAAGCGCCTGTTCATTCACGGAACAGGCGCTTTTCAGACAATATGGGATCGGGAAGCGAAAAAACGAAACCGGCATCAGCGGAAACGGATGCGCAGATTCTCCCGCAGCGGCGTATAGCCGGTCATACAGACGGTAAACGCCTGCGCATCGCCCGGCAGCGCGCCGCGCATCGATTTTCCGTAGGAATGCGCAAAGAAGCAGCCGTCCGCGCGGAATTCGTCGAGATCGGAGAAGGTATAGCGGAAGGAATCGGATTTCTGATACAGATAATCCCCGGCGCGCGTGACGGAGCGTATGCCGTCGTTCTCAAAGAGCGCGCCGCTGTCCATCATCAGCTCCAGCTTCATGGGAACATTCCGGCAGGAGTTTTCCGCCGTACATACATCCAGCGAAACGACGATCTCCTCCTCTTCCATCCGGACAAAGACCTCTGCGTCAAAATACTGGACGCCGACCGTCTCCCGTGCGGAGTGATCCATCCTGCTCCAGTTACTGGTCGCCGGCGGCTCCGGCAGCGGGCGCTTATAGCCGCGCTCCGCATGATAGAACAGGCGATACCCGCCGTTTTCCGCTGTGATGCGCTGCGGTGAAAACTGTCCGGCGCCTCCGAAGAAGGAACCGGCAAGGCGCATATAGAGCTTTTTGTTTCTGTACTGCAGTTTCAGAAAGACAGGATGATTCATCAGCAGCGTCAGCGACGCGTCTCCGCTGCGCTTGCGCACGATGCCGCTTGCCTCATAGAAGTGATCGTAGGAGAAGTCGGGCGGCGCGGTCTGGACCTCCGCCAGTTTTTCGCGCATTTCCGGATACAGCAAAAACCAGGCGGGTGAAAGCGCGGTTGCCTTCTCGGGAGACACGGTGAAAAGCGCGCAGTTTTCCGTCAGGATCCGATCCGCAATCCACGCGAATTGCGGGTCGCCCGTATGAAGCGCCGCCTTGAGATACGCTTCATAATAGCGGTGATACATATATCCGTCCTTGCCGAAGTCCTGCCGTGTGGAATTGAGCGTATTGATCGAATAATCCGGCTCCAGATAGGTCAGAACCATCCGGAGATTTCTCGCAACATGAGAGATCAGCTCCGGCATCTCCATTTCCTCGCTGACCATCATCAGCGCGCGGTCGCATACGATATTGTAGACGCCGGCGCTCCGCTCCGTGAATTCGCCGTTTTCGTCACAGTCGATCCCCTCGCTCAGATAACGCCGGATCTGCGCGGCGCAGCGTTCATCCCCGCTTGTCCGATAGCAGTAGGAGAGCGCGCCGGAGAGCACCCACCGGTGATTCGGGGTGTGGAAGCCGCCATTCACCATCGCATCCGCCGCGCGCCGCATGACGTCCGCCGCCAGTGCCGCAGTTTCCTCCTCGGCGGGCGTATGGTTGGTGCGCTGCAGCATCAGCTTGTACGCCGGACCGAGCGAATGCACCTTGAAGGCGGAATACGTCGGATCGTGGAAATTCGTCTCCATCAGATCCATCGTATTGTCGTCGTTGTGCCGCCGCAGCGAATGGCGCAGTGCAAGCGCCGCGCGCTCCATCAGCAGCGGATTTCCGTACCACTCAGATTCCGGACAGTAGAACGCCGCGATCCATACGGACGCGCACTCGATCGCATTTCCCGGCTCCGTATAGCCGCGCATCACGTCGCGCACGGTACCGTAATCCTCGCTCGCCGTATCGAGACACTGCTTGCGCAGAAGTGTCCGGACACGCCAGTCAAACACCGGCAGGTTTTTCAAATAATGGTCCAGCATATGTAGTTCCTCCCATTCGGAAATAATTTGTGTCAGGGAAAGGTGGGGAGCGGCTGAAGCAGCGTCAGCGTATTCCCATGCTTTTCATAAAGTCCGGGCGCCCAACCGGACTCGCCGAAGCAGCGCAGCATATAGTTTTCCGTCATCCAGCCGGTATGGAGAATCAGGATCAGGCAGTCATCCTGCTCCGCCCCCCACAGATCCTCCTCAATGCACCACGGTTCCAGCGGCCAGACGTATCGGCGCATAAAGATATAGCGCATGACATAGTAGTAGTACCCCGGCTCGATCCGGTCGTCAATACAGTACACCAGCTCGTCCGACGCCGGGATCCGGTCCTGCACCAGCTCGTATGCCGCCGAAAGCTCCAGGCGCGCGTCGCGCCGGATGCTGTCCCCCGGTTCGTCCGGCTGGGATGCCTCAACGCCCCAGAGCACGCCGAGGAGAAGCGGAAACGCGGCAAGAAACAAGGCGCCGGCCATCGGACGCATGTCCTCCTCCGGCGGACGCGCCAGAAGAGCCGCCATACAGAAGCCGATCAGAAAGATCAGCCCCGTTCCGATATACCGCTCAAAGCTCGCCAGCTGCGCGCTCTCCCCTTCCTCCATCCAGGCTGCGTACATAAAATACACACCTGCCGTATAGGCGGCGCCATACAAAAGCGCAAGGAGAAGCCAGCCGGCATCGCCGCGGTGCTGCCGCACCGCGCACAGAACCAGGACGCACAGAAGCATTGCCGCAATAAAGCACGCGGCGAAGCGTATGGGGAATCGCCCGAGATCGGTAAGAGCAGTCAGAAACTGCGCGGGAAACGTCCGGCGAAACGCTTCCGTTCGGGAAGCTATGCCGGTCAGCGCTCCGCTGTAGCTTGCGTCCACGCCGGCGCTTGCCTGTTCGCCGAAGACGCGGACGACGTGTCCGGAAAACGCCCAGCGGAAAAGCACCGGAAACAGCGCCTCCGGAAGAACGGTACGAAAGACCGCCGCCGTTCCCGTTCGTTTGACAGCCGACAGGCTGAGAAAGAACGCAGTCAGCACAACGAAAACCGCGAGGAGCGCGCCGCTCTGCTTGGTGAGCACGAGGACGGACAGGCATGCACACACCGGCAGCACTTGTCCTCCCCCCGCAGCCCGGCTGTTCCAGAACACCATTGCAGAAGCGGCGGCGGCAAGGCAGCCGAGCAGCGAATCCACATACAAATTGCTGAGGTTTGCCGGAATCACGCTCAGCATCGCCGCAGCAGTCAGAAACGCGGAAAGCATCCTCCATGGGCGGCAGAAGCGGCATCCAGCAAACATCGCGGCGACCGAAGCCGAAACGAGCATGCCCTGCGCTGTGAGCATCACATCCTCGCCGAACGCGGTGCAGCGCATCACGTAATACCCGAACAGCGCGGCGGCAGGCGGATAATCCGTGAACGTGACCAGCGTGTCCGGCGTCGGAAGCGCGTCTGTCCGGTACATCGTTTTCATAATCAGCGCCCAGTGCGTATAATTATCGTACTGATCCGGGAGAACGCCGTGCGTACGGACGGCGACCCCGACGGAGAGCGCACAGAAAACAAGAAAAGAAGGATGCAGAATAAAGGAAAACGCCCGGCGATCGGCAATCAGAAAGAAGCCGAACAGTGCGAGTCCGGCGCCGTACAGCGCCAGAGCGGCGGGAAGCAGACAACCCGCCAGTGCGCCGGCAAACAGAACAAGAATGACAAGGCAAAGAGCGGTCAGGGGAACAAAAGCGTCCTCCGCACCGGCGGCGCGGCGGCAGAAAGCGAACAGTCCGAGAAACGAAAGCGCCAGAACGACTCCGTATGCTATCTCCATACCGCTCCTTTGCCTCCAAAAATGAAGCGGCGGAAAAAGGCTCCCGCCGCTTCTGAGAATAGGATCAATGGTTCTGCGTACACTGCGACAGCATCCACGGGATCAGTTCCGGCTCCGCGTATGCCCGGCTCCAGGAATCGTGACCGACACCCGGATAGATCGTCAGGCGCGGTTGTCCGCCCCGTTTCCGGATCGACTGGACCATCTGGATGCTCTCCGTCACCGGCACCGTCAGATCCGCCTCGCCGTGGAATACCCATACCGGCTTTTGCGCCAACTGTTCCCCGTACCAGACGACCCCGGTGCCGCAGATGGGAATGATCGCTGCAAAGCGCTCCGGGTCGGAGAGAGACCACAGCCATGTGCCCGTGCCTCCCATGCTCAGACCTGTCAGGATCACGCGGGTGGGATCGACATCGTAGCGCGCGAGCAATTCGTCCAGGAAAGCGTTCAGCGACTCGATATAGGAACCCCAATACTTTCCGGCGGGACACTGAGGAGCCGCCATCACAAACGGGAACTGTTCTCCCTGCTGCACATTCTTCATCCAGCCATGGACGGCGACACGCTCGATGTCCTCTCCGCGCTCGCCGGCTCCGTGCAGAAACACGACCAGCGGATACTTTTTTCCGTCCCCGTAGCTCTCGGGAAGATACTCGAGGTAGGAAAAGGCATGCAGCGGCGCGGGCGGCGCAGATCTGCGTACTGTATACATATTTGTCTCCTTATTTTTGCGCGATATGACGAAGCGTCACATCGACCGCGTTTTCAATATCGACTGTACCCACCCCGAACAGAGACGTGGCGAGCTTTCCGCCGATCGGAGCGGTCCACTCCTCTCCGATGAACGAATCTCCGTGCAGCATACCGAGCACGCTTCCGACTGTGGCAGCATTGCAGTCCGTGTCGAAGCCGCACTGCACCGCGCGGCAGACAGCGTGTCCGTAATCCTCTCCGCAGTACAGAAGCGCCGCCGTCACGATCTCCGCATTGGAGATCGTATGGCACCAGTCATGTCCGTTATGCTCATCCCAGCGGGAGGCGATATCCGCAAAGACCTCCTCCTGCGGGACGCCGTTACGGAAGCCGGACAGGATCGCCGCAACCCGCTCATACAGACGGGACTTCGCAGGGATCTGGGAAAGCCCTGCGCGCACCACCGTTTCGATATCATCTGCGGCAGCGGCGGCAGCGAGCATGGCGGCGATATACATTTCACCGTAGATCCCGTTTTTGACATGCGAGATCGAGGCGTCGCGGAACGCCATCTCCGCAGCGGCCTCAGGATCGCCGGGATTGATATAGCCGAAATAATCGCCGCGTATCTGCGCGCCGATCCACTCGCGGTACGCGTTTTTATACGACGCGGAGGCGGGCGGACAGATCCCGCGCGCAAAGTTCAGAAATGCGACGCGTTCCGCGGTGCAGTACGCGTTCTTCGGCTGCATCTCCAGCCAGAAATCCGCCATGTTCTTCGGCGTGAAATCGCGTCCGAAGCGTTCGATCAGGTGCATGGCAAGGACCGTATAGTTGGTATCGTCATCCACCGGCGCGCAGGAGATCGCATCGGGAAACGACCCGCGGTTTGCAAGCGGATAGGTATAGTGACTGAGGATCTCATCTGTCAGCTCGCCGCGGCGAATGTAGCGGTGCATCGGGTAATTCCCCGTTTCCCGCAAAAGCGAATGCAGTTCCTCCGTCTGGATGCCCTCAACGGCTTTCCCGAGCAGGCAGCCGCAGATGCGTCCGTACCATGCGCCACGTATCCGTTTCCGAATCTCCCCGCCGTTCACAGGGGAAAGAGGAATACGGTTGCCATCCAGAGCGGCGCGGATCCCGGCATAATCGGACGGCTCGACATACGGATAGCCCTCGAGCTGCGGCGCCGCCTCGGAGAGGCGGAACAGAACGTCCGCGAGTTCTTCCTTTTCCGCGCTGTCCGGCAGGGCGGAAACAGCCTCAAAGAGGGCGCGCAGATGGGCGATATCGCGTCCCTCCTCCACCGACTGCCGGTACTCGGTCATAAGATTGCGAGAGTAGACCTCCCACGGATGCATGGAAGAGTAATCAGGTGAATAATCCATATTCTTTTCTCCCTATCATGATTATTTCAGGCGCATGACGCCCTTGTACTCCAACAGCTTGATGAAGAGACCTCCCTGCACCGAGCGATGCTGGAAGCCGCGCATGGCGGATGTAACGGTGAAATACCAGTCAGTCATCGGCACACGGGAAGGAGAGTGGTGATATGCCTCCCACAGCGGTGCGACGAACGCTTCAAAATCCGCCCTCTCCGACGCGAGCGTTGCCGTCCAGACAAGCCAGTCGCTCTTGGTGTACGTTTCGCGGTTATCCAGCGGCATGCCGTAGGGATTGATATGCTTCTTATAGGAGGCGAACTCCGAAGCGATCGCAGCGCGGTCCATGATCTCCGTTCCCCAGAGCTTATCCCAGACAATGTTGTACTTCATGCTCCAGGTGCCCGCACGGTCGAAGGCAAGGCGGAAGCTGCCGTCGCCGTTGGAGGCGTTCTGCACCCAGCGCCGCGCCATATCGCGTGCGCGCGCCGTGTATTCCTCTTTCCGATCTGTCTGACCCAGCATGCCGTACAGAATGCCGAGACCGGCAATTCCCATGATCGCCTTCAGGGACAGATTGCAGTTATGCGCCAGATGCCCGGCAAAATCATCCGTGCAAAGCTGGTTTTCCGGATCGCTGCCGTGCTTTTCCAGATACTTGACCCATGCTTCAAACAGATCCAGATTTTCACGCACGAAATCCAGATCATGATCCGCGATCGTGACTGCGGACGCCATGACGAGCATATTGCCGCATTCCTCAACGGGCATCTGCTTGTCCTCCGCGTTTCCACCGTACACCTGTCCGGTGACATGCGGATATCTTCCCGCGTCGTGCGGCGCAAAATCAAAGTGCCACGCGTCGCTGCGTGCGTATTTGAGAATCGGGCGCATCATGCCGCGGACCAGTTCCGGGTTATAGAGCAAAAACAGCGGGATCGACGGATAACTGACGTCCACCGTCGCCGCGCAGCCGTTCGAGAAGCACTCCTTGGAAATAAAGACGATCTTGCCGTCCGTATCGACCGCAGTTTTGTGCGCGGCGATCGACTGGCGGTATGCCAGCTCCAGAAGCTCGGCGTACTTCTCGCCGCCGGCGCGAACGGCGTCGAGGAAGAGCCGGTCGGAAAACGCTTCGCAGCGCTTGAGCGTCGCCGGATAATCCTGATGCGCCTCACTGACGGCAGAAAGGATCGTCTTGCCGCTGCGGTTCCAGTAGGATGTCAGCTTGTCGCCGAAATACAGAATCGACGCGACATCGTCATACGCGAAGGTAAAGAGGACTGAATCCTCTCCGGCAGCCGCAAGAGACGCCTCCGCACGCACGAACGTCATCTCGGTGCTCTCTCCGTGCGGCATTTTGTCAAGGAACGGGACCTCCGTCTTTTCCACGGAGACCGTGCCGCGCTCCGCTGGAACGCTGAGATAGAAGTATCCCCAGTCGATCCGGATATCGTCGCCGTTCTTTTCGAGAACCGGCTGAGAAACGCTCCCGATCTTTGCCGAGGCGATTCCGCCGTGCTCGAGGAGCTCGGTCGTTACCTCCTCCTGTCCGCGGTAATTCAGGCAGAGCTCCTCGCTGACCGAGATGCTGACCTTTACCTGATGCGCTCCGCCGTCCGCCGAAGAGGAGGAAACCTCCAGATAGCTGACCGGACGCGTCATGATGTCCAGATCGTCCATGAGCAGCGGCGTCGTGAACACCGCGCGCAGCCGGACGCCCGCCGCCTCAAATACATACGCGGTGGACAGAGCCGTGCATTCGACAGAAACCTGTCTCATCACCGCGGAGGGATCCTGCGGGTACAGCCTGCCGAGGAAACGATACGGGACGCCGTCGATCTCAGCTGTACCGACGATCGTATTCGGCTTCCCGGTCCAGTGCCTGGTCACGGAACCGGTCAGCGTCTCGCTCGGAGACCAGACGGAAAAGTACGGATCCACCGTAATCAGCGGAAATGAGGGAGCTCTCAATTGCATATGTAATACCATCCTTGCGGTTTAATTTAGCTCATTATATCATCCGTCGGGAGGCGTGTCAACCGCTGCGGCGAGAAAACTGCGGCGGCGCGCCGCGGAAAACTCCCGCAGTCATTGACGAATCGAACAGCGTCTGCTATAATCACTGTAAGGATGCAGCAGGGGAGGAGATGCCGGATGGAGAGCGATAAGTACAGCCGCATCAGCGGCTACAATGCGGAAAACAACTATCAGTATTTCCCACGTCAGTTCCTGACGGGCGACAGCGTGCATGCGCGATGCGTCAGAAACGAACAGGGCTGCGGTCTCCCCGCCAGCGTTACCCTGCCGCATATGCACGGCTTCTTTGAGCTGGAGCTCGTACTCGGCGGAAGCTGCACGCACATTATCAATTCGGTACGGTATCCGCTGCGTGGCGGCATGATCCATCTGATCCGCCCGGGCGACGTACATCAGTATGTGTTTCAGAACGAATCCTTCCGGATGCTGACCGTGCAGTTTGACCACACCATGCTGCTGCCGGTGCTCCTCTCGGAGATGTCCATGATCCAGGCGCCGCTGTACTGCGACACAGGCAGTGACGCCGCCGTGCTTGGCGGCATGCTCGGCATGGTGCTTGACAGCGAGGCGGACAATCCGGAATACGCGTTCAGTCTGCTGCACTGTCAGATCGAGATGCTGACACGGTATATTCTCGCGCGCGTTCCCCACACGGCGCTCTCCTGTTCTTCCGCCGTACGCACTGCCCTCTCCTACATCAGCGTTCATTATTATAAGCGTCTGACGCTGGAGCAGCTTGCCGCCGTATGCTCCATTTCGCCGGAGCATCTGGGACGGCTGTTCAAGGCGGAGCTTGGCTGCGGCGTTCCGGAATATCTCAACCGCTACCGTCTCCGGATCGCGTCGAATCTGATCCGATCGACCAGCTATACGCTCCGGCAGATCGGCGCGGAATCCGGATACCAGTCCTACCGGCATTTTTCACGCGCGTTTACCGAGTTTTACGGTGCCTCGCCGAGCGCCTACCGCGATATGGTGACCCGGTGATCCTGTACCGGCAGGAGCTTCGGTCGGCGGTGCGCTATGCGGCGAAGTCTCCTCCTGCGCCTCCGCAAATCACAGCGAAAAAACGCCGGAACCGCAATCGCGGTTCCGGACGTTTCCCTGCATATTCTCACATCGGAAAGCAAAGCGTCTCGCGCGCTGCCGCAGGCGGAGAACCTTTCCCCCCTGTTTTCCGCGATTAGTGGTGAAACGGAGAGAACGTCCAACCGTTTGCGGATGCGCCATGGGCTTACGTCGGATCGTCCCGCCTGTATTCCCCCGGCGTCATCCCGAACACTTCCGAAAAGGATTTGATGAAATAGGCGGCGGAATGGAATCCGACCTCCGACGCCACGCTGCTGACAGAGGCGCCCGGCGTGCGCAGGAGACGCTTTGCCTGCGTCAGGCGGTAGGTGCGCAGATAGTCGCTGAAATTCACGCCGGCGGCGCGTGAGAAAAGCGTGCTGAAATACGTGGGCGACAGGCATACATACCGCGCCGCGTCCGAAAGGGAAACGCGCTCTGCGTAATGCTTTTCGATGTACGCGACAGCCTTCGCCACCACCCCGTCCGCGTCTCTCTCACCATCGGCCAGCCGGTTGCGCCAGAACAGTACGGCGAGACCTTCCGCCAAGCTCCCGACGGCCGCCTCATAGCCCGGGCGACGCGCTGCATATACGCGCTGCATTTTGCCGAAAACGGACAAAGCCGCGCTGTATTCCTCCCGGGAAAGCCGGATGGGCGGAGCGTCCCCCGCACACTGCAACAGCTCCGCACAGCACCCGCTCAAAACAGGCGGCGCGATCCGTGCGTGGTAATAGCTGAGCGGCGCGTCCTGCTCCTTGGGGGACCAGCCGTGCGCGCGCTCCGCACGGAGAAACAAAAGCGAGCCGCGGCTCATGGAGAACGATCCTTTTCCCGTGCGCAGCGTGGCGCTGCCGCCGGTGATCAGTTTGATCTCCATCCAGGAATGCCTGTGCAGAGAGACCGCTTCCCGGAGACTGTCCCGGACACGATACTCTACTTCCGTAACGCCGCCGCTTTCGCGCGCAGATACATCTGCCGGACAGACACCGGTAACAACTGCGTTCATGACCGCACCTCAATTCTCCGGAGTTTTTACGCACCTCTCGGCTGCTCTTTATCTGTTTTCATTATAAAAA
The DNA here is from genome assembly GCA_051867895.1 of Eubacteriales bacterium. Lineage (GTDB taxonomy): Bacteria > Bacillota > Clostridia > Oscillospirales > CAG-272 > SIG701. Next base: position 27,385 of record JBJDZH010000020.1, on the reverse strand, counting down.
AAAGCCGGATGACGTGCAAGCCCGGAGTGTGGACATATTCTGATATCTGCGGCAAAATCATTTGATTCATGTGGACAAATCATGACATATGCAACACGATTTCTGAACCACTCCGTATTACGGCTGAAAAATGAAAGGAATAATGTATGAAGAAGGCATACTGGCTCTGGCACTGGGGCGACTATGAGATCTATCACACCTATATCATGAGCGCGCGCCGGCAGGAATTCGGCGCGGACTATCCAACCATGTGGCACAACGACGCACCGTATCCGACCGTCGGCTTTTTTTACAGCTTTACCTCGGACAGGGACGGATACGCGCGCCTGCTGACAAACGGAAAGGGCTATATCGTCATCGACGGCGTCCGTCATCCTGCCGGCAGGGAGATCGCCGTTCCGGCGGGAGCACACAGCGTATACCTCCTTGTCACCAAGGACGGCGGACTTCCCTGCGCCTATGTAGACAGCAACGTCTGCCCGTCGGGCGACGGATGGCTGTGCAGCCATATGACCGCCGACAGATTCCCGGCTGGCTGGTCCGCATCCTATGATTCCCCGGAAATTACGCCGGAGTCCTTCCCCTTCGCCTATGAAACGCTCGAGCCGGTTTCCTCAGACGCGCTGAACGGCGGATTTCTCTATGATTTCGGACGTGAAACGTTCGGCTTCGCCGATATTTCCGGCATGCATGCCGGACAGACGTACGGCGTCTTTTACGGGGAATCCCGCGAGGAGGCGCTTGCCGGCGAGGAAGCCATCCTGTTTGAGTATGTCAGCGGAAAAACGGAGACGCGCCTTCGTCAGAGGGCGTTCCGCTACATCTTTATTGCGGGCGCGGACAAAGACACGAAGCTGCAGGCACAGTACGAATATCTGCCGCTGCAGGCGCGCGGCTCCTTCCGCTGCGACAACGAGCTGTTCAACCGGGTCTGGCAGATGTGCGCCTACACCTTCCACCTGAACTGCCGCGAAACCTATCTGGACGGCATCAAGCGGGACCGCTGGCCGTGGTCCGGCGACGCATACCAGAGCTACTCGATCAACCGCTATCTGTTCGCCGACCGAGACATCGACCGGCGCACCATCCTCGGACTGCGCGGCAAGGAGCCGACGGAGCAGCACATCAACACCATTTTAGACTACAGCCTGTACTGGCTGATCTCACTGGAAGATTATTACTCAGCATACGCCGACGCGGATTTTCTCGCTCTGCTGTGGCCGCGCGCGGTGTCGCTGCTGGACTTTGTACGCACCCGGGTGAATGCGGACGGCTTTCTTTGCGGAAAAGCAGGAGACTGGACGTTCATCGACTGGTCGCCCATCGACAAGACCGGCGCCGTCTGCGCTGAGCAGATGCTCTACATCCGCGCGCTGCGCGCGATGGAATATGTCGCCTCCGTGATCGGGCAGGACGCGGCGCCGTACGCTGCCGCCGCCGCGGAGCTTCGGGAGAAGGTACAGAAGTTTTACTGGGATGCGGAAAAAGGCGCCTTTATCGACAGCTATGCATCCGGGAAGCGAAACGTAACGCGTCACGCGAATATTTTCGCGCTGCTGTTTGACATCGCGACAGAGGAACAGAAGGAAAGCATTATCCGAAACGTACTGCTCTCCGACTCTGTGACGAAGATCACCACACCGTATTTTGAAGGCTTTGAGCTGGACGCCATGTGCCGCATCGGGAATTTCCGTTTCTTTGAAGACATGCTTGCGTCCTACTGGGGCGGCATGCTTGCGCTCGGCGCAACGACCGTATGGGAGGAATTCGATCCAACCAAAACCGGCGCGGAGCACTATGCCATGTACGGACACCGGTTTTCCAAGTCGCTCTGCCACGCATGGGGCGCGACGCCTGTGTATCTGTTCGGGAAATATTATCTCGGCGTCACAGCGACTGCGCCCAGCGGCACTTCGTTCACCGTCGCTCCCCAGCTCGGCGGGCTTGAATGGATGGAGGGCAGCGTGCCGGTCGGGGGAGGAGAGGTGCGCGTCCGCATGACACGCGCGGAGCTGTCCGTCACAGCGACCGTCGCCGGCGGTACGCTTCTCTGGAAAGGTGAATCGTATCCTCTTGCGCCCGATCAGCCCTGCACGATCGCGCTGTAACGCACAGGTCATAAAAACAGGATGCCGCCCATCCGCCAACGCGGACAGGCAGCATCCTGTTTTCCTTATTCATATATGGATCAGGAGACAGTATGCCGTTCATGCCTGATTCGGAGTCTTCGGCGACATGCGCGACATCTGCCGCTGCGCCATGACCAGCCCGAAATAGATTCCCTGCTTTTTCATCAGCTCCTCGTGCGTGCCGATCTCCGCCACGGTTCCCCGATCCAGCACCAGAATCCGTGTCGCGTTGCGCAGGGTGGACAGCCGGTGCGCAATGGCAAGCGTCGTGCGATCCACGGTCAGCTTCTGCAGCGCGTCCTGAATCTGCTTTTCTGTCTCCGTATCCAGCGACGCCGTCGCCTCATCCAGAATCAGAATGCGCGGATTGTGGAGCAGTGCGCGTGCGATCGCTACGCGCTGCCGCTCGCCTCCGGACAAGGTATAGCCATTCTCGCCGACTTTTGTATTATACGCGTCAGGCAGCTTCATAATGAACGGGTGCGCGCCGGACAGCTTCGATGCGCTGAGCACCTCGTCCGTCGTGGCGTCCGGCTTGGCATAGGCGATATTGTCGTAGATCGTGCCGGCAAAGAGAAACGTCTCCTGCAGAACGACGCCAATCTGAGAGCGGAGCGAGTTCTGCGAAATATCGCGGATATCGACGCCGTCGATGGTGACAGAGCCTTCATCCACATCATACAGGCGCATGACCAGATTGATCAGCGTGGACTTTCCCACGCCGGAACGGCCAACGATGCCGATCATCTCGCCGGGATGCACTTCAAAATTGATATCTTTCAGAACATTGGCCGTATTGTCGTAGCCGAAAGAAACATGCTCAAAGCGGATCGTTCCCTGAATATCCATCTCCCGGGCGTCCGGCCGGTCCGCCACATCGATGCTTTCATCCACGACGTCAAATATTTTGACGACGGAGGTCATCACACGGACGAGCGTGCGCGGAATATTCGCCATCCAGCGCAAAGGTCCGTAGATAATGCTGACATATGCAGAGAACTGCGCCATCTCGCCGAGGGTCATCTCGCCGCTGAGAATGCGCGCGCCGACATAATACAGCAGAAAGAATTCCCCGATCCCCATCAGAAAGCCGAGGGAAGGAAACAGAAGCGACCAGAAGCGTTCGTTGGAAGCGGAGGTATCCCGCTCCTCGGCAATGATGCGTTCATACCGCTCCTCCTCGCGTTTTTCCATGCCGAACGCCTTGACGACGCGGATCCCGGAGAATATATCGTGCAAAACTGTATTCGCCTTGGCGTTCAGCGTCCACTGGCGGTTATACCGTTTATGCGTTATGCGCCAGAACAGCTTGTGCAGATACATAACGAGCGGCACAGGCAGAAGAATCAGCAGCGCAAGCCGCCAGTCATAGGCGAACAGAATGATGCTGATGGCAAGAAATGTAATCAGCTGTTCCAGGATCTGCCCCATCTCCCGCGTCAGGAAATCCTGTACGGTGGCGGTATCGTTGGAGACGCGGTTCATCAGCTCGCCCGAGGTACGTTTGGAAATTCGGGAGATGGAAAGCATCTGAATTTTCTGAAACACCATCTCGCGCAGCCGGACAATGACGCGGTTGCCCGCCTCGATCAGCGAAATCGAGCGGACCATGGACAAAAGGCGCACCACGATATTCACGCCGAGGAGCGAGGCAATGACCAGAAGAAACTGCGACAGCAGCGGCTTCTCCGCCGCCTGAATGAAGTGATCGACCAGCAGCCGGTTCAGATAGGGGGGAAGAAGATTCAGCACGGCGATCCCGAGATACAAAAGCACGGATGCGTAAATATAAAAGCGGTAGGGATGGGCGATCTGCCACAGTCTCGCCAGATACTGCCGCTTGTCCACGCAGTGGTCGCAGATATCGGAACCGGGACGGAACGGGCGTCCGCATTTCGGACAGACCCGGTTCAGCTCCTTTTCGTAGGAATAATCGATGGCTTCCCCCGCCAGGTGGCGGTTCATCTGCTTGACGGCGGCGGCGTACAGATCCTTTTGGCGCATGTCCGCGCGCGCAAGGACATGGTGCGTTCCGTCCTTTTTGGTAAACTCCGCAAAAACGCAGCCGATCCCCGCGCGGAACGCAAAGGCTTCAATTTCACCGTTCGGGACGGAAAGCGTCATGGCGCCGTCCGTATAGACCACGGTACGGTTGGAAAGCAGCGCGGCGATTCCGTCCGTCGTCTGCGTTCCGCCAAGGGTACGCGGAAGGTTGAAGGGGAGCGGCAACAGTACGTCGGAGACGCCGATGGCAGGCTCCAGCTCTGCCAGACGCGCCGCCAGCGTTTGTCTTGTTTCCATAGATCACGTTCCTCTCAGAGATACAGCTCGATTTTCCGATAGCTTTTGCGGTCCAGCTTTTCGACGTCCGGGATATCGTACCGGTTTCCGTCGACATCGGTAATCACAACCCGGTGGCTGTCGATTTTCCGGATGCTGCGCGCCGCGTCCTTCATGGTAAAGGTGATGTCTCCGTCCGGCGTGGAGGCGGAGCAGTACGCATAGCCGTACCGGTCGCGCAGGGAATGGATCCCGGTCAGAACGGGCGCGTAATATTTCCGCGCCAGCTCGCGGCGCAGAAGCGCCGCGGTCTCCTCCGGAAAAACGGAGAGCTCGGAAATCATGCCGATCTCATTCTTCTCCGCGTCCTGCACGGAGATATAGGATTCCGGATGATCGAACGGAAAAGCGCGGTGCAGAAAAATCCGGTCGTATTCGGTCGTCTTTGTCTCTCCGTCCTCTTCCTTCACAGTCAGGGTTAGAGACAGAAAATCGTTTTTTTCACAGACGGCGGCATTCTCCGGCGTCAGATACAAAATGGATACGACGTCGCTCAGTGCGGTTCTTGTCTCGGACATAGCGGCTCCTTTTTCGCCGTCAGCCCTCGATGCCTATGTTCTTCATGGCGTCGAGCTGCAGCTTATACAGTTTATAGTAAATTCCTTTTTTCGCGATCAGCTCCTGATGCGTCCCGAACTCCGGCATTTTTCCGTTCTCGATGACGATCAGCTTATCCGCGTCACGCAGGGTGGAAAGACGGTGCGCGATCATGATCGTCGTTCTTCCGACGACCAGCTTTTCCAGCGCACTCTGAATATGCCGCTCCGTCTGCGTATCCATGGCGGCTGTAGCCTCGTCAAGAATCAGAATCTTCGGATTCCGCAGAATGGCGCGCGCGATGGACACGCGCTGCCGCTCGCCTCCGGAGAGATCCTTGTAGCCAAAGCCGATCTGCGTGGCATAGGCGTCCGGCAGCTTGACGATAAAATCGTGCGCGCCGGCGATCTTCGCCGCCTCGATCACCTCTTCGTCTGTCGCGTCCGGTCTGGCGTACCGGATATTATCGAGGATCGTCCCCATAAACAGATACGTCTCCTGCGAGACGATGGCGATATTTCGTCTCAGATCGGAAAAGGCAATATCGCGCACGTCGACGCCGTCGATATAGATGCCGCCCGCGGTCACGTCGTACAGGCGTATCAGCAGATTGGCAAGCGTCGATTTGCCCGCGCCGGTATGCCCGACAATCCCGATAACGCGTCCCGGTTCGATCTCAAAGGACACGCCGTCGATGATCTTGCGGTTCTTTTCGTATGAGAATTCCACGTTCCGGAACTCAACCCGTCCCTGTGGATCCTCAAGTCGGACCGGATCCGGCTTTTCCACGACATCCGGCTTTGCGTCCATGATCTCGATCAGGCGGTTCATGGCGTTCATGCTGTCCGCCGCCATATACGTCATGTCCACAAAGAAGAACATCGGTCCGTACACCATGTTCATATACGCGATAAACGTCATGAGCATGCCGTAGGTCATCTTCCCCTCGATGACAAGCCAGCCGCCGACGCCAAGGATAATGATATTGCTCAGATACAAAAGAAAATCCAGCGACGGAAACGCGAGCGTGGAGAAGCGCGACGCCTTTCGCTCCGCGTCCGCGACGTCGCGGCTGGCGCGGCTGAAGCGCCCGACCTCTTCCCTTTCCTTGGAAAACGCCTTGACCACACGCATGCCGCTCAGAACATCGCTGAGGATCGCATTCATCCGGCGGGAGCGCGTATAGCGGCGGCTATGCAGCGCATCCATGCGGCTGAACAGATTTTTGATGATGAACAGCACCAGCGGGACCGTAACGAGCGCAAGAAGCGTCAGAAGCGGATTCATCGCCAGCATGATAATCACAATCACAAGGATCTGGACGATATTTACAAGGAAATACGGCAGCGCGTCGCAGAAGAACCAGTAAATCGTCGTGGCATCGCGGTTGACCTGCGTCATCAGACCGCCGGTCTGCCGTCCGGTAAAGAAGCTGATGGACAGCCGTTCGATCGACGTAAAGATGGTATGCTTCAAATCATACGACAGGCGCGCCGCTACATACGAGCTGACCGTCCCGTTCAGCATATTCAGTCCGAGGCTGAGCAGGCGGGTCCCCACGATGATGCTCAGAACGAGCAGCAGCTGTCCGTAGAATTCGCCCGCCGCGTTCAGCACCTCGTCGTAGTAGAAGCCGGAGCTGACATACGGCGTCACGATACCGAGGATACCGGACAAAACAAGGATCGCACAGACTGCGGCGACCTCGCGCTTGTATTTCATCACAAGGGAGCCCGTGCGCCGCACGATCTTCCCCTTGTCCATGCATCGGGCGCAGATCTTGCGGTCCGGATCCGCATACCGGTTCCCGCACTTGGGGCAGTACAGCTGGGCGCGTCCTTTGACGTCCTCTCCGTCGGGAAACGTGAGCTTTCCTTCCCGGCGCAGCTGGTTTATATACTGTGCGCCGCGCTGCGCTTCGTCTTTATATGTATTGGAAAGATTGGCGATCAGCTCATAGGAGCCGTCCTTCATCTTCGCCGTGATGCGCGCGCTGGAAAGAAGCTCCTCCACTTTGCACTCTTCCACGGTGGAGAGCGGGATGACATCCCAGCTCAGCTCCTCAAAGCGTTCCTCGGAACGGGAGCCTGCGGCGATGTGCCTGCCGGCACGCTGCACCACGCTGTCGGAGCCGCTCACCAGAATGAGCTCCGTGTCCGTCGCCACAATATAGTTGTCGCAGCGGATAAAATCGCGGTTCAGATCCGTTTTGAAAACGACGCGGATCGTACCGCCGGGAATCCCCTTTTTCTGAAAATGAGCCTCCAGTGCGGGCGGGAGGACGGCGGGGTTCATTGGGTCAAAATACCACTTCTTCCGCTTTTTCATTGGCACCTTTCTTTATTCGCGCAGGAATGCGCGCGCAAAAACGAACATATATACTCCATATGTATTTCATTATACAGAAGTTACAGGAATGTGTCAATAGCGTTCATCGGGAAAGTTTGTTTCTAAACAAATTTTGAAAAAATGATGTAAATCCGAGGATTACCATTGACAATCAAATGAACGCATGATAGTATGTATATACAAATTTCATAAAATGGAAAAAATCATCTTAACAAATCGCCGTCGATATGTTATAATGGATTCTGTTACGAACCATTCCGTTATCTTCTCTCTCCGGCACCCCTGTGCGGCGCTGTCCGCCGGGCGGTCCGGGCGATTGTATTCATAATTTATGTTTATCAGAAAGTGAGGCAGCGTTTCTCATGAGCGATCTGATCAGACCGGTTCGGTTTGCCGACGAGTTGTTTTTGGACGCCGGTGCGCTGCGCCGCGCCTTCAGCGATCCTGTGCGCTCCTTCAGTCCGTTTATCTATCTTCCGGTTGTAAACGAAGGAGATGACGCTTCGGCGGAATGTGCCGACCGCGTCGTTTCCGCCTGCCAGAAAGACGGCTATGCCGGCGTGATCCCCTACTATCCCTCCGAGGGAACAAGCCGTCCCTTTGAGGACGGCTCCATGCGCGCCATGGCAAGCATATACTCCGCCTGTGCCTCCTATTCCATGATGAGCGCGTACTTTGACGATCCGCTCGTTATGGCTTCCTATATGGCGCTGCATCCGCAGGAAGCGCCGCAGCTGCAGTGCCGCGTGCTGAAAAACTATGAGCACGAATGCGTGGCGGGCGAGACCTTCACCCGCGCTCTGACGCAGGAAGGGACGCTTATGTCTCTTGCTGCCGTGGAGATCGATACGGGCGAAATTCTGGATCTGCGCTCCTGCATCACGGAGGACAACCGCATCGTGTGGAAAGTGCCGGACGGCAACTGGATCCTGCACCGCTACGTCTGCGAGCGGGATCCGGAAGCTCAGCAGATCAATCTGCTGGACTACGATACCTGCGTGACGTATTTCACCGACACCTGCCGCCCTCTCCTGGACTCGCTGGACAACGATGCCCGCAGCGCCGTGCGGATGATGATCTGCCGCAATGTGCAGTACGGCGGCAAGAATCGCCGCATGTGGAGCGAGAATTTCAATGACGAATTCCGCCGCCGCTTCGGATTTGATCCCGCGCCGTACTATCCCTGCCTGTTCGCGGATCTCGGTCCCGCGTCCCTGCATTACCGCGCGCTTTTCATGAGCTGCCGGGCAGCTATGCTCACGGACGGCTACATGCGGGCGGCGGCGGACTTCTGCGCGGCGCGCGGCATGATCGCAACCGGCTTCGCCATCGAGTCCAAGGCGACTGCCTGCTCGTGGCTGTTCGGCGACGGTCAGCTGCTCCATAAGTATTCCTACGCCCCGGGCATCTCCATGCCTTTCGCGTACATGTACGGACTGAACGGCGTCAAGGTCGCCGCTGGCGCCGCCGACGGCTTCGACCGCGGGCTGCTCAGCGCCGATATGTTCCGCCGCTATGAGGCGCTGAGCGAGGATACGCTCTACCGGGAGTCCATCAACGTATTCTCCCGCGGCGTGAATCTCTCCATGGTGCATGTCGGGCAGGACCGGGAAGATGCGCTGCAGACTCCCTTCCGGGAGCAGTCCGGACTGATGGGGCTGTTCTCCCACAACCGCGCCGCCGAGGACTACACGGATTTCTGTGCGCGCGCGCAGCTGCTGCTTCGCGGCGGGCGGCACGTATGCGATATCGCCGTGCTGTATCCGATCCATTCCCTGCATGCACAGTCGTATCTGTACGACTTCTCCCAGAGCGGCTTTGAGTATCCGTCAACGCCCGAGGGAGCGGATTATATGACGGACATGAACAATCTTCTCACCTATTCCTGCGTAGACGCAGAGTTTCTGCATCCGGACGTTCTGACAGATTCCTGCTACAGTGAAAACGGCTGTCTCTACAGGAACACAGGCGAGCACGGCGGCCTCTTTTATACGGTAATCCTGCCCGGGACGGAAATGATCAGCGTGCATGCGCTCCGGATGCTGGCAAAATTCTTTGACGGCGGCGGGCGCGTGATCGCGACCGGCTGCCTGCCCCGCCACGCGTTTGAAATGGAGGAGCCGATCCCCTGCTCCGGCGAGGAACAGGCGCCCTTCGACGATGAGGTCCGCGCGCTGTGCGAGCACATCTTCGGCGAGGACTGCGTGGAACAGCGTTCTTTCCGTGAAATCTATGTCAACAAAAATGAACAGGGCGGCGAAGCGTATTTTCTCCCCTCCACGAAAACCGCCGCGGACGGTACCGCCGTAGTCCCCGCCCCGCTGCTGGAATCCGTGCTGAACCGCCTGGACTATCCGCCGGACGTATATTTCAACGACCCGCCGAAAATCGAGTACAGCGGCATTCTCAGCTACAATCTTCCTACCTTCCAGAAAGCGGGCATCGGCGAAAAGCTGACGCACAGCGGCTATGTGGGATGCCTGCACAAAAAGAACAAGCTGTGCGACGTGTATTTTCTCTCCAACACGACGGACGGGACGTACCATAACGACATTCTCCTGCGCGGACGGCATCAGCCGGAAGAATGGAACCCCTACAAGGGCAGAACGCGGAAGATCCCGCACGAATACGTGCGCTTCTCCGGCGAGCTCTACACCCGCATCCGCCCGGAGCTGACCGCGGGCGCATGCACCTTCATCATCAGCCCCAATCCCGAAACCGGACGGGACGCGCTCCGCGCCGCGGAAGCGGAGGATGCGCTCACGGAATATATTCCCGGTGAACATCAGGACGGCGCGGAGCTGTAAGAGCAGCTTTTGACGCGCTGAAACGAAGGAAAGGAAAAAACGTCATGTACTCTGAGAAAATCTCCTCCGTTGCCGCCGCCGTTGAGGCAAACATCAAGAAAGTCATCTTCGGCAAGGACGAACAGATCCGCTTCGTGATCACCGCCATGCTGTGCCGCGGACACGTTCTTCTGGACGATATCCCCGGCACCGGCAAGACGACGCTCGCCAAGGCTCTTGCGCGTTCCGTCTCCGCCGACTGCAAGCGCATTCAGTTCACGCCCGATCTTCTTCCGTCCGATGTGACCGGAATCAACTATTTCAATCAGAAAACAGGCGATTTCGTATTCCGCCCCGGTCCCGTTTTCACCAATATTCTGATCGCCGACGAGATCAACCGCACCACGCCGCGCACGCAGTCCGCTCTGCTTGAGTGCATGGGCGAGCGGCAGGCGACCATCGACGGAGTGACGCATCCGCTGCAGACGCCGTTTCTCGTCATTGCAACGCAGAACCCGATCGAATCGCAGGGGACGTTTCCGCTGCCCGAGGCGCAGACGGACCGCTTTTTCATGAAGCTCTCCCTCGGCTACCCGGATCCGGCGAGCGAGCGCGCCATTCTGAGCGAATACAACGCCGTCTCGCCGCTGGATTCCCTCTCTCCCGTCTGCTCGCGGCAGGATATTGAGGACGCATGCCGCGCCGTATCCGGCATAACGGTGAGCGACCGCATCAAGGATTACATCATCGCCATCGCCGCCGCCACGCGCGAGAACGAACGGCTGCGTCTGGGCGTCAGTCCCCGCGCGACCCTCGCCATGATGCGCGCCGCACAGGCGTATGCGGCGATCTCCGGCAGAGATTACGTTCTTCCGGACGATGTAAAGAAAATCGCCGTTCCCGTTCTCTCCCACCGCGTCATTTCCCGTTCGCAGAACACGATCCGCATCACGGATTCAAACGAGATCATCATCAGCTATATCGTCGATACCGTGCCTGCCCCAATCGAATGACCGGGCGTGCCGAAGGAGTACGGATATGCTTATCGCCGCTCTGCTCGCCGCTTTGATCGCGGCATATCTGATCCAGTATGGGATCTACCGCAGCCACTCCTTTGACGGACTGCGCTACGATGTCACGCTCAGCGCCGACGAGGTGTTTGAAGGAGAGGATATCTTTCTCAGCGAGGAGATCACCAATGCCTGTGCGCTGCCCCTTCCGTTCGTCAAGGTCGATACCATCCTTCCCGACGGACTCTGCTACCGCCTGATCGACAGCGCGCGGGACGGAAGCAGGACCGGACGCCTGACCGGCTCCGTGCAGAGCATCTTTGTGCTTCGTCCGCACGAGAAGATCCGCCGCACCTGGCGCGTACACTGCCGCACCCGCGGCGACTATTCCGTCGGGCAGGTCACGGTCGTCACAAACGATCTGATCGGCTTCAATCAGCGGGCGAAGTCCATCACCGTTCCCCCGTCCTCCCGCAACCGCATTGTCGTTCTCCCGCGGACTGTTTCCCTTTCTCGGGAGTTCACCTCTTCCCGCTATCTGAGCGGCGACATCACCGTTCGCCGCAGCATTGTAAGCGACCCGCTCCGCCTCTGCGGCGTCCGCGAATACATGAGCGGAGACCCCATGAGCCGCATCAACTGGAAAGCTACCGCCGTACACGGCGCGCTGATGGTCAACGTGGAGGAATTCACGCAGCGGCATCAGTTCAATCTCGTGCTGAACATGAATTCCCGCGATATTGAACGCGTTCCCGGACCGCCCTCCATCCCCTCTTACATCGAACCGTGCATCACCGTCGCCGCCTCCATTCTGGAAGCGGTCGCCGATGAGAACATATCTGTACGTCTCATTACCAACACCATGCCGCCTGAGGCTACCGAAATCATGTGCGCCGCACAGAATGAGGAGGACACGATCGGGCGGGATATCTTCGTCTCGCCGCCCCTCTCCGGAAAAACGGACATGCTCGGCGCGCTCCGGCTTCTCGCCGCGCTTCCGCTGCACATCAGCGTATCCGTGGAAAAAATGCTCGACCATATCGTCGCGTACCCGCAGTGCTATACGTCCGGCGGCAATCTTGTCGTCGTTTCCGCCTATCTGAGCGAGCGTATGATCCATTTCGCGCGCCTGATGCAGCGTTACGGCGCGGAGGTGATCTTCTATATCACCGGCTCGTCCGACAATACGCCGTTCATTCCGGAGGACGTTCACGTCTGCTTCCGGACCGGCGCTGCTCTGAGGGAGGGAATATGAAGCAACGGCATTTCGACATCTTCTGTCAGGCGCTTGTATTTGCAGCCGCCGCCAGTATCCTTACGCCGCTGGAGCTGCTTCTGTTTTCCGGCGTTCTGTGGAACGCATGGCTCCTCCCCGGAATCTGCGCGGTGCTGATCCTGTTCGGCTATCTGATGCAGGCACTGTGCGGACGGATCGCCGGACGCAGACGGCTTCTGGAGCCGGAATCCGCCTCCTATGAACAGGAGGGCGGGTTCCGTCTTTCCTACGCCGCCGTTCCCACCCTGATCTCCGCCGTTCTTTCCGCCTTGTCCCTGCCCTTGTTCCGCGAGATGTATTACTATCGTGTTCTTGACACCTACGCCAGCTATCAGCCGGATTCCCCGTTTCCGTACATGGCGGCGATCGGCATGTTTCTGGCGCTGCTTGCCGGCGTCGCTTTGTGGTTCTATCCGCCCGAAAAGCTGATCGGCGCGCGCTATTTTCTCTCCTCCTGCGTAGCGATCATCCTCCTGCTTGCCGTGATGGCGGTGAGCGGCATGTCCTTTGGGATCCTCGGCGCGCTGTGCTTTGCTGTTTTCACCGTATCCAGCATCATTCTGCTCAATCAGACGTATATCTCACGCGATTACCACGGAACCGTCTCCGTCATCACGCCGCAGGCGCGTCTGTACAATCTCCGCCTGATCCTGCTCCTGCTCGGCGGCGCCGTCATACTCTTTGCGCTCTCCGCTACCGTGATCGCGGGCATCGTCACGCTGGCACGGATGATCTTCTTCTCCGTGCTGTATCAGCTTCTCCGGGATGACAGCGACACAGTGGACAGCTATCTGGACCCGGAAGTGGCGGGAGCGGATTTCCACCGCGCCGTGTTCCGCGATTCTCCCTGGCTCAACACTGCATTCTACATCTTTGTGCTGCTGGTCGTGCTCTTTGTCTTCTGGCTCCTTTTCCGGCGCTCCTCTCTCTTGCGCAATGCCCTTGCAGCCATCCGCAAATGGATCGCGGATTTCATCTCCTTCTGGATGGTTGCAAAGGAAATGTGGACTGTCACGCCGGTCGAGATCCTGAACTACAAGGATGAAACGACGCAGCTGCAGAACGCCTCCATCCGCGACTACACCGCCATGGCAGAGCGCACCGATCTTTATGAGGATTTTCTGCGCCGGGTACGCACGCTTCCGGATGTGGACGCGCAGCTGACATTCGCCTATCTGACGATGCTGCGGGCGCTGCGCAAAAAGAATATTCCGCTGAAAATCTCCGACACGCCGCGTGAATGCTGTGAAAAGATCCGCCGTTCCGCCGCCGCGGACGTGGCGGAAATCACCGATGCGCTGGAACAGATCAAGTACGCGCAGGAGGATCCCGCAAGGCGCGGGGAGGACACGCTGCGCGCCGTTTGTCGCATCGTCAAGAAGTATCTTGCCTGACACAGATTTCTCTTGACAAAAATGTTCGGAAACGCTATAATGTAATCGGTGTAAGTTTTGAGAAATTTAAGAATCATTAAAAGGAGTATGGGGCATATGAAAAATGTGAAAATCCGTCTTTCTTCCATTCAGGATGTTCGTTCTTTCGTAGACACCGTTACCAAGTACAATATCGATATCGATCTCTCCTGCGGACGCTATGTGGTGGACGCAAAGTCGATCATGGGCATTTTCAGCCTGGACCTTCTGAATCCGATCACGCTGTCCGCCCACACCACCGACGAATCCGAGGAAAAGGCGCTGCTTGAGGATCTCAAGTCCTTCATCGTAAACGAATAATTCCGAAACAGAAAAACAGCCGCCCGAGAGCGGCTGCTTTCTTCTTCACCGGCACAGATCTGCGCGTTTTCACGGATACGCACAGGTCTGTTTCCGCCATATCGTATCAGAGCATATCACTCAGAACTTCATCCAGATTATAAGGCAGGACGCCGCCGCGCACGATCTTTTGGAATATCTCCGCCGCATCCTGTTCGCCGGACACAATATCGGATATGATCCGCGTGTCGCTTTCCATATCCTCGCACGGGTATACATGAACCGCTATGGAGTAGTAGACGCGCGTTTCCTCTTCCGTCCGGATCAGCATGGTGATCAGTTCTTTTCCCTCGCCGGTTTCCTGCTTTTCCATGGCAACGACTCGGCTGAAAGATAACGGGATCTCCTGGGTCGATTGGTTCTTCATCAGCTCATCTCCATATTTTCTTTGTTGGCATTCCGTATTGGTTTATTATACTCCACGTCAGTACTCCGTGTAGATTAAGGACGCACGTATCCTGTTTTGCCTGCTCTCTGCACTCTCAGGCGCTCCGAAGCCGCTGTCCCGGCAGCAGCCGCGCTTTCACGCCGGCGGTGCGGCGCAATATTCTCGGAATACCGGATGAAACACCGGATACTCGCTCCTGTATGCCGTCCTGACCTCAGCCGCAGCTCCTCTCATTTTCGAAACTATACAGAAATAATTCCATTTTCCTATGGATGATTTAAGAATATTCCAAAAGGAAATCGCAGAGTTTTTTTGGTACAATTCTCTCATCCGGTCCATTTTGTGGTACATTTTCGCTTATTTATGCCGCTGCTTTCCGCATTTCCGCGATTTTTTGGGGATCCGTTCTGTTGATCCCGACTCTACATGCAGTCCGGCAGCATTTATTCCATTCTGAAACACACATGTTGCCGGAACGATTGCGCGTCGTGCACGCGATCCAATCCGGCAATTTTCACAAATCCGCAGGAGGTTCTGTATGATCCGTACATCCTATACCTTTGCCAACAGCGCGCAGGAGATCCGCCGTATCGCGGCACGTCTTCCGGACGGAGACGCTCTGCTCCGTCAGGCGCACGAAACCTCGCTTGCCGCCCGCACGGATTTCGCCGACCAGCCAGAGCGGCTCAGCGGCTGGGGACACAATTTCGTCTGTCCGAAGTGTGCGTCCCAGATGAAATTCGACGTCCGGATGCCATACAGCGCGCCGAACACCTACGTCTGCCCGCACTGCGGCACATCCGCCTCCGGCAAAAACTACGACGAGGCATGGGTCTACTACTACCGCAGCACCTATGCACAATATCTGGAGAGCGTTGCGCTCTGCGCCGTGCTCGGCGATGCGGAATCCCTTTCCTTCCTGATCCGCTATATGGATTTCTACGCCGGCAATTACGAGCGTTTTCCCGTACACGGCGAACACGCCGGCCGCGGAAAGGTCATGGGACAGTCGCTGGATGAAGCGGTGTGGGGGATCGCCCTGATCCGTGCCGTCTGTATCTGCGGCGAACTGATCCCGGCGGAGAAAAAGGACTTCTGGTACAAAAAGCTCTTCCTCCCGATGGCGGAACTGCTCATGCCTCAGTCCCGCTCGATCGATAATATTCAGACATGGCTGAAATGCTGCATCGGCATGATCAGCATCTGTTTCGGGGACGAAGCGCTTTTGTCCCATGCGCTGGACAGTGAGTTCGGTCTCCGGGCGCAGATACGCGAAGGCTTCACCGCCGACGGCATCTGGCGCGAGTGCTCCCTGCTCTACCACTACTATACGCTGGAGGCGCTGACCAACTTCTTCTCCCTGTACGCACTGCGCGCGCCGGACGATCCGCTTTTCTCCATTATGGAGAAAATGTACGCCGCTCCGTTTGCGCTTTCGTTTGAGGGACAGCTTCCCGCCCTCAACGACGGCTGGTATCCGCTCCCGCTTGCCGGAAAGGCGTCCCTGATCCTGCGCGCGGCGCGCATCTCTGAGGATTCCTCCCTTGCGCGGCAGCTGGATTTCATCCGGGAAACGCACCCGGAAAAGCTGCGGAGCATTCCTGCGCTGCTGTACGGCTGCTGCACGGACGGCTCTGTCCTGCTCTATAAGGCTACCAATCTCGCGCTCATGAAGCGCCCGTTCCACATCATTCTGAAAAGCGGCGTTCTCTGCCACAATCACCGCCACCGGGACTATCTCTCCGTCGTTCTTCCGCCTTTCTCCGACGATATCGGAACGCCCGGCTACGGGCATCCCATGACGGGCGGGTGGTACCGGCTGGCGCCTGTCCACAACACCGTCTGTGTGGACGAGGATCAGCCGTCGGCGGTCATTGCTTCCCATGTGGAACAGATTCCGGACGGCGTGCGCGCCGTGATCGAGGAGCATGCCTGGAGCGGGCTCCGCACCGCGTCCCGCAGCCTGACCGCGGACGGCGAGAAGCTGCACGATGTCACGATTCTCAAAGGCGAGGGCGAGCACGTCTACGACTGGATCTTCCACAGCATCGGTCAGGCGGAATACTCCTGCGCCGGTACGCCCGCCTCCCCCTTCGGTGAGAAAAACGGATATGCATATTTCTCGGATATCCGGAAAATGGACTGCGGGGACGTCTTTTGCGCACGCTTCACACTCACCGACGGCCGCCGGCTGCTTTTGACCGTACCGGATGCAAAAGGATACGAGATCTACACGGCACGTTCTCCCGGAAACCCGGCGGACAATCTGCGCTGCTCCGTGATTCTCCGCAAACGTGCGGCGGACGCCGTATTTACCGTTCACTATGAACAGAGCGGACAGCCGCAGTCCGAAAAAACGCACAAGTAAACGTCCCATCTGCCCCACCTAACCGCCGCACATTCCGACCGGGAGGAACAGCAAATGATTATCAGCGCAAGCAGACGGACGGATATACCGGCGTTTTACGCGGAATGGTTTTTCAACCGTCTGCGGGAAGGCTTTCTGCTGGTACGGAATCCGTTCCGCCCGCATCTGCTCCGCCGGATCTCTCTGCGCCCGGATGTCGTCGACGGCATCGTGTTCTGGACGAAAAATCCGTCGCCGATGCTGGAATATCTTCCGCGGCTCCGGGATTACATGTACTGTTTTCAGTTCACGCTGAACCCGTACGGCCGGGATGCCGAGCCGGGTGTTCCCCCAAAAGGCCGGCATCTCGTTCCCGTCTTTCAGAGACTGTCCGACTGCATCGGTCCGGAGCGAGTGATATGGCGCTATGACCCGATCTTTCTGAACGCTTCCTATACGGTGGAGTATCACATCCGCTATTTTGAGGAGCTGGCAAAACGCCTTTCTCCCTATACACGGCAGTGCACCTGCAGCTTTCTGGATTTTTACCGGAGAACAGAAAGAAATACCGCGGGTCTGTCCATACAGGAATGCACACCGGAGCGTCAGAGGCAGCTGATGCAGGCTCTGTCCGGAATCGCGCACAGCTACGGACTACAGCTGAACACCTGTGCCGAGGAGGCGGATTTTTCGGAATACGGAGTCGGTCATGCCCGGTGCATCGACCGCAGCCTGTGGGAAAAGCTGCTGGGCTGTCCGCTGAGCGCAGGAAAGGACAAAAACCAGCGTCCCGCCTGCGGCTGCATGGAAAGCGTGGACATCGGCGCGTACAACACATGTCTCCACGGCTGCCGGTACTGCTATGCCAATTTCAGCCGGAAAGCGGTACAGAGCGGCGCGGATGGGCACGATCCTCAATCGCCGCTCCTCACCGGAACTGCCGGTCCGGACGACGTCATCACAGACCGCATCCTGCATTCCTGCCGGCGGTCGCCGGACGATACGGACATCTGAGACTCCTCTGTCCGGCAAAGCGGCTCCCGGGACAGCGACCGGGCGAAGCCCCGTTTCCCGACGCGCATTTTCAAGGGCGCGCGCACCGCTCCATTCCAGGCGGTGCGCGCGCTATTCGTTTGCGGGGCGCTGATTTCTCCGGCATCGTTTTCACCGGCGCGAAGGCAGAACGCTGCGGAACGATGATTTGAACCAATCCTTTCACTGGACGCCGTATTTCGGCATATTATGGACTGAGGTGTCAAAACCACGCATGATGCTGAAAGGATATGACGTCATGAACGAAACAAAAATCTGCCTTCTCGGCGGCGACACGCGCCAGATCACCATGGCGCGCCGGCTGGCGCAGTCCGGCTTTGAAACCGCCGTCTGGGGACTTCCCCATCCGGATACGGATAGCTGCGGCGCGGATCCCGGCTTTGTCCGCTGTACGGATCCGTGCAGCGCGGTCTGCGGCTGCCGTGCCGTGATCCTTCCGCTGCCTGCCACCTCGGACGGCATACACGTCCGCTGCACGTGTACGGAGGAATCACTGCCGCTTATGCGGCGGGAGCTGCGCCTGACCGATCTGATGGAGATGATTCCCTCCGGCTGTCTGCTGCTCGCCGGAATGCCCGGCGAGGTACTGCGCTCCATGGCGCGGGACGCTAACATACCACTCTTTGATTACTATGACTGTGAAACGGTTCAGCTTCGCAACGCGATCCCAACGGCGGAGGGCGCCGTCGCCCTTGCCATGGAGGCGCTGCCGGTCACGCTGTACGGCGCCGCCTGCACGATCCTCGGTTACGGACGGATCGGACGCCGCCTGGCAGGCGTCCTCCAGGCACTCGGCGCGCAGGTCACGGTCGCCGCGCGGAGTGAACGCGACCGGTGCTCTGCGGAGATCTCCGGCTGCAGGATATGCTCCATTTCCGATTTCCTGCTGCACCCGGGCGAGCCGGATGTGATCTTCAATACCGTTCCGGTTCCTCTGCTGGACGCAGCCGCGATGAAGCGCCTGCCCGCATCCGCTCTCTACATGGAGCTTGCCTCCGCTCCGGGCGGGATCGAAGCGGCGGCGCTGCGCGAATGCCGCCAGCGTGTGATACGCGCCCCCTCCCTGCCCGGACGCGTCGCGCCTGTGAGTGCCGGCGAGATTTTGGCTGCATCCGTATTGGAGATTCTGCGGCGCGAAGGGGTGAGTGCGCCATGATCGGATATGCGCTCTGCGGTTCCTTCTGCACGCACGCGCGCTCCCTGGCGGCGCTGCGTTCGCTTACAGCGGATGGCTGGGATGTGCTTCCGATCCTGAGCGAAACCGCCGCCTCGACGGACACGCGGTTCGGACGCGCCGACGCGCTGTGCGCCGCTCTCACGGAAATCACCGGGAAACAGCCGGTTTGCAGCATCGTACAGGCGGAGCCGCTCGGTCCCGCCGCGCCGCTCGACGCGCTCATCATTGCTCCCTGCACCGGCAACACGCTTGCCAAGCTGGCGTCCGGCATCACGGACACCAGCGTATGCATGGCTGCCAAAGCGCACATGCGCACCTCGCGACCGCTTCTGCTTGCGCTCGCCTCCAACGATGCCATGTCTGCCAATCTGGCGAACATCGCGCGGCTGCTGCAGCGAAAAAACGTATATTTCGTTCCTCTTGTGCAGGACGATATCCAGAAAAAGCCGCACTCGCTCGTCGCGGATTTCTCGCTCATTCCTGCGGCGCTGGACGCTATGATGCATAGAAAACAGCTTCTTCCACTCTTCAGAATTCCGTGATTTGGCGATTTTGGATGAAAATCCTGCGTTTTCACGCATATATCCGGTATTTTTGACCGCCAGACGCTTGCAAACCAGCATAAATTATGCTATAATGGGGGCAATGATAATTACAGGAGGCTGCGAATGACCGAAAAAAACAACCGAAAAAAGCTGTGGTGCATTCTCGCCTCCCTCGCTCTGGTCATTGCCGTTGCCATGATTCTCGACGCGCTGCCGGCTGCCCAGACACCGCCTGAGCCGTCAGCGGAATTCGTCTATCTGCCGGACATGGAAACGTCCGGCGAAGCAGTTGAATCCTCTGCCGCACCGGAAAGCATGGAGGAGGACATCCTGTATGCCGCCGCTACGGAGACTGTGACAGAAGCCCCCGCCTCCGACCCGATACCGGACAGCACCGAAACCACCGCCGCACCTGAGACTGAGCCGGAAGATGTGCTGCCCGACAACTCGGTGCGCCTGACCTTTCTCGGCGCATGCGCGCCGGGAAGCCCGCTCGGCACATCCTCCTACGGCTCTCTGAACGCCGCGGCAAACAAGGAAGGAACCGGGTATTTTCTGAGCCGGCTGGCAGGCATTCTCGGCGAGGATGACATAACTCTTGCCGCCAACGCATGCCTGTTCACGGATTCGGATACAGCGGCGATTTCACTGCCCTGCGCTGCGCCGGCTGCCAATGCCGACATTTATGCGCAAGGGTCTGTGGAATTTGTCTCCCTTGCCGCTCCTGTCAATTCGGAATACGGCTCCGCTGTTTCCGCGGAATCGGAGAAAGCGCTGAACGACCACAATATCGAAAGCTCCGCAAGCGGGCATATTTCCTATCTCGAACTGAAGGGGCTCCGCATCGCCGTTCTCACCACGCTTCTCACCAAAAACAGCAATCTGACAGACGACATCGCCTCTGTACGGGAAGCCGTACAGAAAGCGGATTATACAATTGTCTATTTCTGGGGCGGAGAAGAGGAATCCCACACGCCGGAGGAATGGCTGACCGCTTCGCTTCGCCGTCTTGCCGATGAGGGTGCCTCTCTTCTGGTCGGCGCGGGCAACGGAGTCCTTCGCCCTGTGGAGCAGTACGGAAATGCAACCATCGCATACTCGCTCGGCAGTCTGATCGACGGGACAGCGCTTGTGCCGGAGAATGCGGCTGCGCTTCTCCGCCTGACTCTGACGCCGGGTGACGACGGCGCGCTTACCACGTCTCTGGAATGGATCCCCTGCTATGCCTACGGCAATCAGTGGCAGCCGTGCGCCATGCCGGAGGGAGACGCTGCCGCTCAGGTCAGAAGCTTTCTGTCCGGCGCCTCGACAGCCCCCGTTTCCGGCTGAATTCAGGCTTCGCTTTCCATCAGCCGCACGGACGTTTTCCGGGACGCCGTCATGAAGCGGTTCACTTTCCCCCCATTGATACCGGCTGTCTCTTTTCTGCGGAGCGGCGCTCCCATTGGATTCACGGCTGAGTTCTGCTTTGTCCGGGATGTTCCCGCGCCTTGCCGCCTGTGCGCTCCTCTGCGCGCGTTCGTGCGGCAGCTTTCCTCTTAGTCTGATATGTCCCGTATGCATGTTTGCATAGAAAAACCGCACAGCCTCCGGTATTCCGGACGGCTATGCGGTTCCTTTTTTTCTGTCAGTGCAGATGGATTCATCGACGCGCGCGGACAGATGTACGCCGCTATTGCGCGCTTACGGTGCTGCCGCGTGTCTGCTCTGCCGCCCCAGACGCTGCTTAAAATCCTCATAGGAAAATGTACGCAGGCATTCCAGACGCCCGTCTTCACGGAAAAGGCAGATGGACGGCAGCGGCATTCCGTTGAAAGTATTGTTCTTGCATGTTGTATAAATTGCCATATCGCCGAACAGAAGCAGGTCTCCCTCACACAGCGGCGCGTCGAAGCTGTAATCGCCGATCACGTCTCCGGCAAGGCAGGTCGGTCCTCCCAGTCGGAAGAGGAACGGCTTTTCCCCGGGATCCCCGGCGCCGTACAAAGGGGGACGGTACGGCATTTCCAGCACGTCCGGCATATGACAGGCGGCGCTGGCATCCAGAACGGCGATCCGGTACGCTCCGTTCCGCAGCACATCCAGGACGCGGCACGCAAGATAGCCCGCATTCAAAGCGCATGCCTCGCCCGGCTCCAGATAGACCTGCACGCCCCACTTGCGCTGCGCCGCGCGGATGCACCGCTCCAGCCGGTCGATGTCGTAGCCGGGGCGGGTAATATGATGCCCGCCTCCGAAATTGAGCCACTTCATCCGCGGCAGCATGTCGCCGAAGCGCTCCTCCACGGCGTCCAGCGTAACCTCCAGTGCGTCGGCGTCCTGCTCACACAACGTATGAAAATGCAGACCGTCCAGCAATGCTGTCAGTTCCGTCGTCATGGCATCGTCCCACTGGGCGCGTGTCACGCCCAGCCGGCTGCCCGGCGCGCATGGATCGTATATCGCGTGCCCTTCCTGGGTCGAGCATTCCGGATTGATCCGCAATCCGACGCTCTTCCCTGCCTCCCGGGCGGTGGCTCCGTACCTTTTCAGCTGCGCCGGTGAATTGAATACGATATGATCCGCGTATCGAAGCAGCTCCTCAAACTGTTTGGGCGAATATGCCGCGCTGAATACATGGACTTCCTTGCCGGTCATTTCCTCCGCCCCCAGGCGGGCTTCATACAGACCGCTTGCTTCCGTCCCGCTCAGGTACGGCGACAGCACGGGGTACAAATCGTAGTTGGAAAACGCTTTCTGCGCCAAAAGAATCCTTGCGCCGGTGCGCGCAGCGACACCTGCCAGTATTTCTCCGTTGCGGCGCAAAGCCGCCTCATCCAGAATATAGCATGGCGTCGGCAGCGCATCAAACAGCTGCCCGGGCGTATGCGCGGCGAGTCCTGCGAACGGCGGACGTTCGTCACGAACCGTATGCATCAGGGGACAAGCGCCGGCGCGCGGCATTCGCTTCTCGGCAGTCCGTAACGGTCCAGCGCGTCGAGGAACGGATCGGGATCCAGCTCCTCCACCGTGTAAACGCCCGGCTTCTTCCACTTGCCTTCCAGCAGCATCAGCGCGCCGCACATCGCGGGAACGCCGGTCGTGTAGCTGATCGCCTGCGAACCGACCTCCCGGTAGCACGCCTGATGATCGCAGACGTTGTAGATATAGTAGGTTTTGTCCTGTCCGTCCTTTTTCCCGGTAAAGATGCAGCCGATGTTCGTCTTTCCCTTCGTGCGAGAACCAAGGCTTGCCGGATCGGGCAAAAGCGCCTTGAGGAACTGGATCGGCACGATCTCACGTCCCTCGTAGAGGATCGGCGTCGTGGAGAGCATCCCGACGTTGCCGAGGCAGCGCATGTGATCGAGATAGCTCTGCCCGAACGTCATGAAGAAGCGGATGCGGCGCACGCCGGGAATGTTTTTCGCCAGCGATTCGATTTCCTCATGATGGAGCAGATACATATCCTTCTGCCCGACCTCGGCGAAATCGTATTCGCGCTTGATGCTCATGGCGGGAATCTCCACCCAATGACCGTTCTCCCAGTAGGAGCCGGGCGCGGAGACCTCGCGCAGATTGATCTCCGGATTGAAGTTGGTGGCGAACGGATAGCCGTGATCGCCGCCGTTGCAGTCCAGAATGTCGATCGTGTCGATGGTGTCGAACTCATGCTTCTGCGCGTAGGCGCAGTATGCCTGCGTTACGCCGGGATCAAAGCCGCAGCCGAGCAGCGCGGTCAATCCGGCGTCCTCGAAGCGTTTCTTATACGCCCACTGCCAGGAATAATCAAAATACGCCGTGAAGCCTTCCTCCCGGCAGCGCTTTTCATAAATCGCGCGCCATGCGGAATCGTCGGTGTTCTCCGGTTCATAGTTTGCCGTGTCCATATAATCGACGCCGCACGCAAGGCATGCGTCCATGATCGTCAGATCCTGATACGGCAAGGCAATATTCATGACAAGCTCCGGCTTGTATGCGCGGATCAGCGCGATGACCTCCTCCGTGTTGTCGGCATTGACCTGCGCGGTGGTGATCTTGGTTTTTGTCAACGGCGCAAGTCTCGCGGCGAGCGCATCGCACTTCGATTTAGTGCGGCTTGCAATGCACAGCTCGGTGAACACCTCGCTTGCCTGACAGCATTTGTGGATAGCGACAGACGCAACGCCGCCGCAGCCGATCACTAATACTCTGCTCATGGTCTGTACTCCTCTTTTCTTGTAATAGTATAGTTATTAAAGAATCATTCCGATTCAGAGAGAACGCGCTGTGCTCAGCGCATCCGTCCCGCCAGCGCGAGAAGCAGCTCGCGCAGCACCTTGCAAGCCGCCGCCGTGGACGCGCCGCTTGCGTCCAGCATCGGCGCAAGCTCATTCACATCCGCCCCGACAATGTTCAGCGCGCATACGCGCCGGATCGCACCGAGCAGCTCGGTAAAGGTGACACCGCCCGCTTCCGGCGTCCCCGTTCCGGGGAGCACGGACGGATCGAGGCAATCCAGATCGATCGTCAGATACACCGGCTCGCCGCTTTTTTGCAGGGCTTTCACCGTCTCCGCCAGTCCGTCGAAGGAAAACGGATGCAGCTCCGTATGCGCCCGCGCAAAGCGGAATTCCTCCCGCTCGCCGCTGCGGATGCAGAACTGATGAATCCTCCCGTCGCCGAGAAGCTCGTGGCAGCGGCGGATGACGCAGGCGTGGCTGAGCGCCGCGCCGAGATAATCCGCACGCAGATCGGCGTGCGCGTCAAAATGGAGGATATGCAGCGCCGGACACCGTGCGGCGACTGCACGCACCGCACCCAGCGTCACCAGATGCTCCCCGCCGAGCAGCAGCGGCAGCTTCCCGTCCGTGAGGATCTGCTCCGCGCGGGCGCGGATATCCTCCAGCGCCGCCTCCGCGCTGCCGAAGCAAAGCTCCATATCGCCGCTGTCAAAGATCGCGTAATCGGTCAGATCGGCGTCCTGATACGGGCTGTACGTTTCCAGCCCGAAGCTCTCATGCCGCATGGCGGACGGACCGAAGCGTGCGCCGGGACGATAGCTCGTCGTGGAATCGAACGGTGCGCCGTACAGCACGATATCCGCCTCCGCATACGGGGCGCAGCAGCCGATGAAGGTCTCGATATTCGGCGTCAGCATGGCTGATTTTCCACCTCCAGCAGCATCTCCTCCAGAAACGCAGGCAGGCAGAACGCGCCGACGTGCAGCCGCGGCGTATAGTAGCGCGTGCGCAGATTCAGCGTCTGCCACGCCGCCGCGTCCAAATCGTCCGTCGGATGGTATTTCTTACTGGCAAAGCCGAACAGCCAGTAGCCGGCGGCGTAGGTCGGGATGTGCGCCTGATACACGCGGCTGATCGGGAAGGTGCGGACGATGCGCTGATGGCTCCGCTTCATGGCTTCGGCGTCCTCCGTATAGAAGGGGCTTCCCTGCTGATTCACCATGATACCGTCCTCCCGCAGCGCGTTGTAGCAGATCCCGTAAAACTCACGGGTGAAGAGACCCTCGGACGGACCGAAAGGATCGGTGGAGTCCACAATAATCAGATCATAGGCTGCCTCGCACCGGCGGATGAATTTGAGCGCGTTTTCGTAATGGATATGCACGCGGCAGTCATCCATCCGGCAGGCGTTGCCGGGCAGATAGGTGCGGCAGGCTTCCACCACCTGGGGATCCATTTCCACCAGATCGATCCGCTCCACGCGGTCATACCGCGTCAGCTCCCGCACAACGCCGCCGTCTCCCGCGCCGATCACAAGAATATCGCGGATCCCGGTATGGACTGCCATCGGCACATGCGTCATCATTTCATCATAGATGAATTCGTCCCGCTCGGTCAGCATGACGTTTCCGTCTAGAGTCAGCACACGACCGAACTCCGGCGTTTCAAAAATATCGATGCGCTGGTACTCGCTCTGCCGGGAATATAAATGCCTGTTTACGCGGATGCTGTGCTTGACATCCGGCGTATGGAATTCACTGAACCACATTTCCATCGTATCACCCTCTCACGCCAATACATTCAGCCGTTTCAGCTCCGGATCCTCCGGACCGGTCATGCTGCAGCCCTTTCCACGCGCGTACCGGATATGCTCCAGGATCTCCGGCGTAACGCGCTCGCCGGGAGCCAGAAGGGGAATCCCCGGAGGATAGCACATAACGAACTCGCTGCACACGCGTCCCGCCGTTTCCTCAATGGGCAAACTGATTTTCTCCGCGTAGAATGCCTCCTGCGGGCTGGCGACCACCTCCGGCTCGATATATTCATGCGTCAGAAGTCCGCTCCCGTCCGTCTGATAACGGCGGCGTATCTCCGCCAGCGCACTGACCAGCCGTTCCAGCTCCTGCGGGCGATCCCCCATGGAGAGATATGCGAGAATATTTCCGATATCGCCGAACTCGATCTGGATATCGTATTCATCCCGCAGAATATCGTAGACCTCGATGCCGGCAAGTCCGATATCGAGCGTATGGACGCTCAGCTTGGTCGTGTCAAAATCAAACACGGAATTTCCATTTATCAGTTCTCTGCCGAAGGCATAATAACCGCCTACCGCATTGATCTCCTGCCGGGCGTACTCCGCCATATCGGCGACCTGATGAAACACCTCTCGTCCCCGCAGCGCCAGATTCCGGCGGCTGATATCCAGGCTGGACATCAGCAGATAGCTGCCCGACGTGGTCTGCGTCAGATTGATGATCTGCCGGACATACCCTGCATGGATATCGGGACCAACCAACAGAAGGCTGGACTGCGTCAGACTGCCGCCGCTTTTGTGCATGGACACGGCTGCCATATCAGCCCCCGCTTCCATTGCTGAGATCGGAAGTCCGCTGCCGAAATAGAAGTGCGTACCGTGCGCCTCGTCCACCAGACAGCGCATCCCGGCGCTGTGCGCCATCCGAACAATGGAGCGCAGATCGCTGCATATTCCGTAATACGTTGGATTATTGACCAGCACCGCCACTGCATGAGGATGCTCGGCAATCGCCTTTGCAACCTGCTCCCGCTGCATGCCGAGAGAGATGCCCAGACGCTGATCGACCTCCGGATTGACATAGACCGGGATCGCACCGCACAAAACGAGGGCATTGATGACGCTTCGGTGAACATTGCGCGGCAGAATGATCTCATCCCCGCGCTTGCAGGCTGTCAGCACCATGCTCTGTACCGCGCTGGTGGTACCGCCTACCATCAGAAAAGCGTGCGCCGCTCCGAAGGCATCCGCCGCCAGTTCTTCCGCCTCCCGAATCACGGAAACGGGATGACAGAGATTATCCAGAGGCTTCATGCTGTTCACATCGACGCCGACGCAGCGCTGCCCCAGAAAAGCGGTCAGCTCCGGATTTCCGCGGCCGCGCTTATGCCCCGGTACATCAAAGGGAACGACACGCATTTGCCGGAAAGTTTCAAGAGCCTCGTAAATGGGAGCGCGGGTTTGATCCAGACGGGTCCGACTGATCTTCAACTTCTTTTCCCTTTCCGCCGGTTACCGGACAAACAAAACGCAAGCCATGCACTGCACGACTTGCGTTTGACCTGAAAGAACCGGGATACACATCCACCGAACCGGAGACAGCCCGCAAAGGGGCGCCCCGACACGCATGCAGATGCCGCCGGATATGTATTCAGATGGACGGGATGATCAGAGTCTATATAGCAATTATACTTTTACTACTCTTATTGACCGTTTCACAA
>JBJDZH010000019.1:0-39470 GCA_051867895.1 Eubacteriales bacterium | reverse complement strand
CCGTGCGGAGATCGCTTCCTTCCTCCGCCGCTTCTGCGAGAACATTGCGAAGTAAGCTGTCAGCCTCTCCTTTGTGGCTGTGAGGCACGGCGGAAAACGCTTTTTCATTGTGCCTGTATCAAGCGGAAAGGCACCCGCACGGTTTTTTCATCCGTGCGGGTGCCTTTTGTCAGGCTGTGTTTTCTGCGTCCCGTCTGTGCTGCTTTCCCGCGTTGGCGACAAGGAGACTGTCACGGCGATGACAAATATAGACAATATGCCCGCGAAGGATTTGAAGCTTCAGCGGTACCGCGCACCCTCCCCGAACTTCGGCGGAAGGATCAAGGGTGCAAATTCGCTGACACTCACGCCCCACCGATGCTGCCGGAATCTGTTATTACAGCTTCGATATTTCCTGCGATATCATGGATGAGAAGAGCAGGAGCGGGAGTTATCCCGCAAAGGGTAAGGTAGTCATCCGCTCGAACGTCGCTTTCTGCATTATCCCCGAAAGTGAGCAGGATTTCGTTGCCTGCAGCGACGAGGCCGATTTCAGCCTTGAGGTTACTACCGCGAGCGCATCGAGCAGCGTTACCAAATATGTGACATACGGACATATGTGTCGTTGACAAGATGGGAGCTTTTTGCTATAATCGGTATATGAAATGTATGCATAGGTGATGATGGATACATGAGGAAGATCGTACCTGATATGCAGTGCAATCTGTCGCGCAAGCGATTGAGGAATCATTTTGCCCATTCCTCATTTTCTGCTCAATCTGCAGCCTGAGCGGGCTGCTCTGTCTCACGGTCTATGGATCCTCGGGCTGATTTTGTGGATGCTCGTCACCGGCTTGGTCGGCAGATGCGGCAGAACGGTCGATCCTCCGCAGAAAAACAGAAATCCGTACTCTACGGAAAAATTCAGGAAGTAAACGTAAGTACCCGGCCTCGGATCGGAGAAAATTAAACATATTCTGAAGGGAGTTTTTATCATGGGACTTATCAAAGCAGGACTCGGCGCACTGGGAGGCACACTGGCAGATCAGTGGAAGGAGTTTTTCTATTGTGACTCGCTTCCGAACGACGTTCTGATGAAAAAAGGTCAGAAGCGCACAAGCAGCAGATCCTCCAACACCAAAGGCAGCGATAATATCATCACAAACGGATCGGGCATCGCCGTTGCGGACGGTCAGTGCATGATCATCGTCGAGCAGGGCAAGGTCGTTGAAGTTTGCGCCGAGCCGGGCGAATTTACATACGACACCTCTACCGAACCGAGCATCTTTTCCGGAAATCTCGGCGAGAGCATCATGGAAACATTCAAGACGGTCGGAAAGCGTTTTACCTACGGCGGCGATACTGGCAAGGATCAGCGGGTGTATTACTTCAACACCAAGGAGATTCTGGGCAATAAATTCGGCACCGCCAATCCCATCATGTTTGAGGTCATCAACAGGCGTATCGGCATGAGCCGCACCGTTCAGGTCCGCTGCAACGGTGTATATACGTATGTCGTCTCGAATCCGCTGCTGTTCTATACAAGACTTTGCGGCAACGTGGAGAATGAGTTTACAAGAGATCAGATCGACGATCAGCTCAAGGTCGAATTCATCGACGCGCTCCAGCCCGCGTTCGGCGCTCTTGCGGAACAGGAGCTTCGCCCCGCGCAGCTCCCGGCAAAGGCAAACGAGCTGAAAGCAGCGATGAACGATGCGCTCAAACAGGAGTGGATCGAAAACAGAGGTATTTCCGTCGGTAAGATCGCGCTCAATCCGATCACGCTGACCCCCGAGGACATGAAGAAGATCAACGAGCTGGAGGATGCCGCAACTGTTGGTTCCAACCCGTTTATGATGGCAGGCAGAATGACGAATGCAACGGCAGACGCCATGCAGACCGCCGCAGGCAACTCCGCGGGCGCCATGACCGGCTTTATGGGCATGGGCATGGCCGGCATGGGCGGACAGGGCGGCTTCGGCGCGGCGCAGAACCTCTATACTATGGGCGCGCAGCAGCAGACGGCTCCCGCGGGATCCGAAAGCGGCTGGAAATGCTCCTGCGGAGCGACTGTGAATGGAAAATTCTGTCCCGAGTGCGGCGCAAAGAAGCCGGAACCGGTACAGGCGGGCGCATGGAAGTGCAAGTGCGGCACGACCGCAACCGGCAAGTTCTGCCCGGAATGCGGCTCCCCGAAGCCCGCGGATACCGAGGGCTGGAAGTGCTCCTGCGGTACGGTGAACAAGGGCAAGTTCTGTCAGAATTGCGGCTCGAAGAAGCCCGCGGGTGTCCCGCAGTACCGCTGCGACAAGTGCGGCTGGGAGCCGCAAGACCCTGCTCATCCGCCGAAATTCTGCCCGGAGTGCGGAGATCCCTTTGATGATGGTGACATCAAAGGATGAGCCGACGCATGACGATCATTCTTACCATCATAGTTTCAACAGTGGTGGTTGCTTTGACAGGAGCGGGGCTTTATAAGTACTTTATAACGGATAGGATCATGGATGGGGACGGCATGGAAAACCCGAATGCCGTGGGGAACCGGAGAATTTCCGAAACGGCGGAGCTGGTAGACTTTTTCTGGCATCAGACAGCCATGAGTTTCTGCGACTGCTTCACTTTCGAGCTGTCTGCCGCAGGGCAGGAGGCTCCTGTCCTGCGCTGCAAGTATATGGACGTGGAAACCGGAGAGCAGATCGAGATCGGCGATTGGGACTACGGAACGCGTCTGCCGGTTTCCTCAGAACGCTGGGCAGAGTTGTCGGACTTTCTGCGCAAGGCGAAGCTGCCTCCCTTCCGGGCTCCGGAGCCGGAGCTTCCGGATGCGCCCGACAGTCATGTCCGTGTCACATGGCGGGATGGCGAGGCGGAGTTTACGGAAGAATGCAGCGGCGAGTATGCCTACGATCTGCTTGCGCTGCTCAAAGACATCGCGCAGGAGGTAAACGCGGCCCACCCCGAGGCATGAGAATCAAACTTGTTCATCCGCGTGTGTGAACGGAACAGAGTTTTTCAGAGACCGCGCCCGTATCCGGATCGCATGCAGGAAACCACGGCTGCTTTTTGCCGAATCGAAGAGCCGATCTGCGCAGCAATGAGATGGAAGAACAGAAAGTAAAAACAATCAACGGTACCGGGAAAAAGACGATGATCCGCTTTTCCTTTGCCAACACCGAGGGACTGTATGAGTTCACGCTTCCGTTCAGCGGAGCAAAAGAGCATGAGCAGATCAGTGGCTATTTAGACAAGCTGTTCGGCATTCTGAAAACACTCGTCCCTGCAATGTACAACTGGAAAAAAAGACTGCCGCCATCAGGTGTATGGCGTTTGGGAGCCGCGCGGCGGTAAACAGCGACGAAATCCTTGCGGATAAAGCAGCCGAAGCGGCGGAGATGCACTGGATACGGCTGCCTGCGGCGATCGTACCAAACTGATTCAAAAGGCGGATGCGGCGCTTGCTGCATTCGATGACTGAAATATGATGTATATCTGCGAAAGGAGAATACCCGGTGCAAACCTTGCTGGAATATAAGTGTCCCTGCTGCGGCGGCGCGATTGCCTTCGACAGCACGCTCCAGAAAATGAAGTGTCCCTACTGCGACACCGAATTTGAGATGGAAACCCTTAAAAGCTACGACAGCGAGCTGAAAAAGGAACAATCGGACGATATGAAATGGGACAGCTCCGCCGGCGACGAATGGCAGGAGGGCGAGGCAGAGGGACTGCGCTCCTACGTCTGCAAGTCCTGCGGCGGCGAGATTGTGGGCGATGAAAACACGGCGGCTGCCTCCTGCCCTTTCTGCGGCAATCCCGTGGTGATGTTGGGACAGCTTTCGGGCGCACTGAAACCAGACCTTGTGATCCCCTTCAAGCTCGATAAGAAAGCGGCGAAGGAGGGGCTGATGAAGCACTTGTCCGGCAAGCGGCTTCTGCCCAGAATATTCAAGGATCAGAATCACATTGACGAAATCAAAGGAATTTATGTGCCTTTCTGGCTGTTTGACTCCGAGGCGGACGCACAGGTGCGGTACCGTGCGACAAGGGTACGCACCTGGAGCGACAGCAATTACATCTATTCGGAGACCAGCTATTTCCTGGTTCGCCGCAGCGGAAGCCTCGGATTTGAGCACGTCCCGGTGGACGGCTCCACCAAAATGGCGGATGACTTGATGGAATCTATCGAGCCGTATGATTTTTCCGAAGCGGTGGATTTTCAGACAGCATATCTTGCCGGATATCTGGCGGATAAGTACAATGTGACTGCCGAGCAAAGTCTCGGGCGCGCCAACTCCCGCATCAAGCGTTCCACAGAGGAAGCGTTTGCTGCAACAGTCAGGGGGTATGCTACCGTCAAAACGGAAAACAGCAGTATCCGGCTGCACGGTGGGAAGACAAAATACGCTTTGTATCCGGTGTGGCTGTTGAATACCACATGGAACGGAAACAAATACACCTTTGCCATGAACGGGCAGACCGGAAAATTCGTGGGAGATCTGCCGATAGACAAGGCGGCAGCAGGGCGATGGACGTTGGGACTCGCAGCCGTATTCAGCGCGGTTGTCTATGCAGCTGCGTGGCTTCTGCATTTCATCGGAATACTGTAACGGGGGCAAAACCATGAAAAAGAAAATACTGTTGATTCTTTTCATTTTCACCCTCTGCTTCGGTATGGCAGTCCCGATGCTTGCGGAGGATGGCTTTGCCGATGCATACTGCCGCGTGATGGATATGGCGGATCTTTTATCCGACAGTGAGGAAGAGGCACTGATTGCGCGGCTGGATGAGATCCGTCTGCGTCAGAAGGTCGATGTTATCGTTGCAACGACAAATGATCTGGAAGGCTATAGCGTCCGCGACTATGCGGATGATATCTATGACTATTGCGGGTTCGGCTACGGTACGGAGAGGGACGGCGTTCTTCTGCTGATCAGCATGGAGGACAGAGATTGGTACATTTCTACCTGCGGCTATGGTATCAGTGCCTTCACTGACGCGGGTATCGAATATATCGGTGAACAAATCAGACCTGATCTGTCAGAGGGCAGCTATGCCGCCGCATTCGATACGTATGCTTCTCTGTGTGATCGATTCATCACGCAGGCGAGAAGCGGAACTCCTTATGACAGAGGTACACTTCCGCGCGAGCCGCTGTCCGGGATCTGGATCGTCCTCTCTATCCTGATCGGCATCGTGCTTTCCATGATTACGGTCGGAGGAATGAAGGCAAAGCTCAAAACGGTGCGCACTCAGACGGAAGCCGACAGCTATGTTCGGGACGGCAGCATGAATATTACCGATAGCCGGGATATGTTCCTCTATCATACTGTTACCCGTACAGCAAAGCCAAAGGACACTGGAGCCTCAGGCAGCAGTACACATACCTCTTCTTCCGGAACGACCCACGGCGGAGGCGGCGGAAAATTCTGATATCTGATTGCAAACCAGCGAGACCCTATGAAACGAGACCCTATGAAAATAGGAAAAACGGCTGAAGCCCGCAGCCCACATGTCATGCAGCAGCCGCAGACGGCGGAGAATCCGCCTGAAAGTCTGCCCCGGCGGAGCTGCGGTGGTTGGGGTCATGTCAATCAGGAGCCAAAAGAAATAGTCCGTTCAATAGCCAAGCAAATTAAAATGGAAAAGGAGCGATAGGCATGGGGATCTTTGACAAACTGAAAAATACAGCACAGCAGACAGTAGGTACCGCCGCCCAGTCGATGGGCAGCAAACGGGAGAGCTTTACCTTTGCGGCACTGCCGGAGAGTCTTGCCGAACTGCAGGCTCTTCCCGAAGCAAGCCTGGATACACCGTTCAAAACGGCGGCTCTGACGGTTCTTGCCCTTTGCGCATATGCCGCAGATAAGAACATCGGCATCGACATGCTGAACTGGCTGCGCGGTCCGCGTCCTCTGAACGGTCAGGAGATTTCCTTTCTGAATGACCGCTTCCGCGACGGCAAGACCTATCTGCCGTTCACCTACTTTGCCGCTTCGACCCCCGAAAACAACTACACGCCTTCCGTGCCGTATACGATCACGATCGAGTCCAATCACGTCTCGGACGATGAAGCGGGCTACATGAAGCTCTTCATTCCCTGCGGCGGTGCGGATTCTCCCCGCCCGATCAAGCTTCGTCAGCGCGGCAGCGACGGAAAGTGGTTTTTGTGGGAGCAGTATCTGCTGACCGGCGTCCGTACTCCGAAAGCAGCGGATCCCTGGGCGTAGATAGCTTTTTGGGCAGTTCCTTGTCATGCCTGTGGTTTCGGGTATACTGTCAGGATGCTCGGAGGTTCGGGAATGTCAGGAAATAACTCTCGTGGCACATTCGGCATGCTTCTTTCTGCCATTCCATGGATGCGGCGTTCCGCACCAAATCCGCAGTACGCGGTTGGTTTTGTGCCTCTGACATTCAGCTTCCCTAACGCCGTATCCGGTAGATTCCAGGACAAGAGAAACGGACTTTTGCAGTTCGCATTGGCTGCAAAAGTCCGTTCTGTTTTTTCAGGAAAACCGAATCTCCGCACAGGCGTTGGCAGGCAAAACGAACACTCCGTCCCGGATGGCTTCGCCGGTCATGCCGTAGGTATGGGAAGCATCTATGCGTATCACATCCGCGCGCGACAAGTCCGCGCCTGTTACAGACAGCGAAATGCGCTGTTCTTCTTCTGACAGATTGGAGAGCAGGAGTACGGAGTTTTCGCCGTCGGACGCGCCGAGGACATAGACATCCTCGCAGTCGGAAACCGTTTCCGTTTCATGTTTCAGCCGGTACGCGGAATTGAACGACATCAATGCGTAATACGCGGGATACGGCTCCCAGGTATCGGGATTGAACAGACCGCCGTATTGGCTCGGACCGAGCCGTCCGTCGTAAAAACAGAGCAGGGAGGGCGTCTTTTTCTGCATTCCCAGCATCATTGCAAGGACACGTGCCGCGGCTTGGGGAGTGCTTCTTCCGCGCTTGTCGGGGGTGGTGTTCCATTCGTTCAGAATATCCTCGACGCCGGAAAACCCGAAATGATTGAGCACAGTACGGCAGTAATCCGCGTGCCGGAGCGCGGTTTTCACATCCGCGTAGGTATGCCACGAGAAAAAGTCAAGCGGCGCTTTGTGTTCTTCCGAGGAGATATGCTGCAGAAATTCTCTGAAAAACTGCAGAAAGAATTCTTCCAGCGTCTCCGCTTTCCGATCAGCCATCCCGTCGCATGCGGGATCGGATGCCATCGCATAAAAGCCGCAGGAAGCGTAACCGCCGACCTTGATGGAATCGCCGAAGCATGCTTTCAGATGCCTGGCGGTCACCTCGTACAATGTAAAGTATTGTTCCTTTGTCCCCTTCCACATCGCCGCGGTTTCTTCCTTCCAGCAGTCGTCCGGTTCATTCCAGATTTCCCAATAGGTGATGCCGAAATGATAGCCGTTTGCCCATCCCTCATTGTAGTGGCGGATGATATGCTCACAGATGCGCGCCCATTTATGAGGATCCTTCGGCGGGAAGATACGGTACGCTTTCAGCATATGCGCGTTTTCGATGGTGACGCCGAGGCGGAAAAACGGTTCGCAGTGCTGTTCCGTCAGACGTTCCAGCAGCCAGTCGGTAAACGCGAAATCATACGATGCGGGATCGTTTTCGTCCGCGTCAAAATCGCGGAACAGATTCGGAATATCGACATATAAGCTGCCGCCCATCCGCCCGCCGACATCGTGCAGGCGGGAATAGGGAATGCCCGCATCCGCAAGGTAATGATACATGGAGCGGTCATGACCGCACATCGGCGGCTGTCCGATGCCGTGCATCGGTTTGACCCTTCCCGTGATTTTCGTGAAATCCGCATGAATGTGCATGATGTTGTGCTCCTTTCCGCCGGCGAGCAGGCATGCCGTCCCTGCCGGGCTTGCCGAGGTCAGCCGCGCTGCCGCATTGTATGAAACTTTGCAGATATCCGACGCGCGGGAAAACGCGCAGATGCTTCCGGCTTCAGTGATTGTTCAGCCTTAAAAGAAATTGATGATAATCAGTGCGGTGATCCCGAGCGCCAGACCGCAGATGCTTTTCGGCGTCAGCTTTTCCTTGAAGAATACGGCGCCTGTCAGTGCGGTCACTATCGCCGCTCCGCCGTCGTTGACGGGGAACATGATGGCAGACGGAATGACGCGTGCGGCGATCGTGGCGAGCTGGTTGATTACGAGCAGGATTGCCGACAGGCCGGCCCCGTAGAGCCAGAGCTTCTTCGGCAGCTGCGCGATCTCATTCCGGCCGTCTTTGTTTGCGACGTGCGGTATCAGTCCGACACACATTCCGATTCCCGCGAGTCCGAAGACGAGAAACGAGAAGACGGAGGCGCCTGTGTCCGGCAGATACTTGGAGAACATCTTCTGCGCGACCATGACCAGCCCGTTGGAAAGCATACTTCCAAGAAGAAGCAGCAGTGTCCGCGGCGTAAAGCTGCCGGTCAGTTTTTTGGAATATCCCGCCAGCAGCCAGCCGGAAACAATCAGCAGCACCATTCCGGCAAGCTGCATCAGGCTCATGGGTTCGTCAAACAGGAATATTCCCACGATGCAGGGCAGCAGCACTCCCGCCGCTCCTGCCATCGACACCAGCACCATGGCTCCGTACTTGAGCGCTTCCAGACCGAAATAAAGGTTTGCCCCCAGAGCCGCCGCTCCCAGCACCGATATTGCGAGTGCCTTCAGGCTGATTCCGGAGAAGCCTCCGGCAATCAGAAGAATCAGCGCCATAGTTCCCGAGAGGAGATATCTGTATGCGCCGTAAGCGAAATAGGCAGATGCGCCCCGGACCATTCCGCTGGTCTGTTTTTTGATCAGATTCTGCGGCAGTCTGAGCAGCAGAATAACAAGAAGATACAGATATTCGATCATAATTCACCGGATCACCAGGATTGTATTTGGCTGCATGGTAAGCCAGAAGTGCCCTTCATCCGGCGCAATGGTCGTATAGAGCGTGAGATCGTGTTCGCCGTCGAGCAGATATACCTCGCGAAGAGCGTCCTCTCCGGTCATTTCCACCTGGAAAGTGCGGGACACGGCGTTGTCGTCGTCGGTGTAGTAGACGACCATAGTCAGCGCCTTTTCGGCCTTTACTGCCGATGCGGCATAAATGTCCGGAATGTCACAGACGGTCTCGCACTCGTCGCTCATTCCGAGCATCTCGCCCCAGGTCTTTACGGCGTAGTAGCCTTTGCGGACGCCGCAGGTGTGACCGTCGAAAAGGCAGTTCATGCCGCTCGAGAGCCGCGCGTCGTAGTACATCAGCATATCGACCGGCTCTTTCTGGGATGCCGCCATGACCGCTGCCGTGAAAGCCGCGCCCTTCATGCCGACCATCTGCTCGAGACTGTATTTCCAGAGAGCGCCGCCAAAGCTGCGTACATAGTTCCACTCGTCGAGGATGCTTTCGGTCTCCGTGAACCCGTATTCGTCAAGCAGCGCTCTGTGACGGCGGATATCCGCCGTTATCTGACCGACTTCATGGGCGTAAATGTGCCACGAATAGAAATCAAGCGGCAGATTTTCATTCCGCACTTTTTCAAGAAACGGTCTGAGCCATGCTTCGTTGTATCCGGTGACCGCTGGACCTCCGATCTTCAGCGCGGGAAAACGCGCCTTCAGGTGTCTGGAAGCTGCGGCGTACAGCGCATAGAACTGTTCCGCCGTGCCGTCCCAGCACTTCGGAACGAGATCCGGCTCGTTCCAGATCTCCCAGTAGCGAATCCCCATGTGAAAGCCGTTTGCCCAGCCTTCGTTGCAGTGCGCGATGATGTGCTCGCAGATGACCGCCCACTTCTGGAAGTCCTTGGGCGGGAGCACGCCGTACCGCTTCGACCAGTGCTCGATCTTGTTGCCGAGACGGTAGAATACCTCCGTGCCGCACATCTCGATGTGGCTGAGATACTCGTCGGTGAGCTGAAAGTCGTAGGATTCGGGGGCATAGGGATCGGCGTCGAAGTCCGGAAAGATATTGGCGATGTCGACGACATGCTCGCCGCCGAGACTGTAATCGATAGCGGCGTCGTGCGTTCGGGCAAACGGGATATGAGCATCCCTGTACGCCGGCAGATTCGTCAGATTCTGGTCGGCGTTTTTCGTGTATTTCGGACCGTTGTTGACGGCGTTCATCGGCTTGATTTTTCCGACGATTCTGGTTTTGTCGATACGAAGTTTCATGGCGGTGCTCCTGTATTCTTTATTGGGATATTTCCGGTGGAATTTTTGCCGTGGTATCGCGGATAATCAGCTTGCATTTGACCTTGATCTGCTGGGACATATGATCTCCCGGGCGCTTGATGCAGTCGAGCAGATGCTTGACGCTGAGATGGATGATCTCGCTTGCATAGGTGCGTATGGTGGTCAGCGGGATGCTGGCATAGGACGCGCTCGGGATGTCGTTGATCCCGATGATGGAGATGTCCTCGGGAATGCGTATGCCGTTTTTGGTAAAGGTATGTATTGCGCCGAGCGCCACTTCGTCATAGGCTGCAAGCAGCCCGGTCGGCAGCTTTGGCAGCGACATGTAATATTCTGCGGCGTCAGTGCCGATCTCCTCGAAGCGCTTCTGGCTCATGTAGAGTAACGCGGGGTCGATGCTTACGCCCAGTCTCTCACAGCTGGATTGGAAGTATTTCTGCTTCAGACGCGTGTTTTCCTCGCCGATAAACCCGATGCGTCTGTGACCGAGCGCGTACAGATACCCGACAGCCTCAAAGATACCCGACTCCATATCGCAGTCGATCGAGCAGCAGCAATCCGTACTGAACGAAGTAAGACGCACCATGGGTATATCCGTGTGATGCGGATACGGCATATTGGTGAGGGCGATGATCCCGTCGGTGAGCTGTTCGTCGGCAAGGAGATCCATGATTTTGCAGAAACGCTCTTCCTCAAAACCGCAGAGATACATATACGGTTCGATACCGAAGCGCCTCAGCTCGGAAACCAGCTCGCTTACGGTCTGTGAGTAATAGACGCTGACTATTTCGGGAACGATAACGGCAATTCTTGTCGAAGTACGGTCGCGGTGATATTTGGGGCGAATCACGCCGTTTTCCTCCGCGATTCTGCGGATCCGCTCGGCGGTTTCCTGACTGATCTCGGGACTGCCGGAGAGCGCCTTTGAAACGGTGGATGCTGAAACTCCGGCGAGCTGAGCGATTTTTCGATAGGTCATACGGCTCTGCTCCTTTCTATATGCCACTGTTATTTTTACAATAAAAACGAGGGAATGTCAATATGTTTCGAGCGAAACATTTTCGAGTATGACCTACCGACCGGAATTAAAGGGAATGGCACCCACTTTTCATTTCTGTGTATCATGGATATCGGAAAACAGCGCCGGCAGGAGGCTCCTGTATCCCAGCGTTCCCAAGCGGTGGAAATTTTCCTGTTTAACATTTTACAAACATTTCCGAATCATTTTCTGAACAAAAGAAGGCTATCCTATACTCACCAAAAAATGAGAGAAACAGAAAGAGGCAACCTCTATGAACAGAAACGATCAGGAATATCTGGTACAGAAGATCCGCACGCAGTACACCGAAAGAGAGCACACGCAGCTCGACGCTCTCAAAGAGTTGGATGCTAAGGTGAAGCGTCCTGCCAATGTGTTTTCCTACATATTCGGCGGCGTCAGCGCTATTATCATGGGCTTCGGCATGAGTCTGGTGATGACCGACGTTGGAACCTCTCTCGGCATGAGCAGCACCATGGCTCCCGGCATCCTCATCGGTCTTATAGGTCTATTGATGGCGATCATCAACTATCCCGTCTACAAGGGCATCCTGAACAGCCGCAAAAGCAAGTACGCGGAGCAGATCATGAAACTCAGCGATACAATTATGAAAAATATTTCCTCGAAATAAAAACTGATCCGTAATAGGGAGTGAAAGAATGACAAATTTTCTGAAAAATGCATTCAAGGACATGAAGGAAAGCGCAAAGGCGCAGCACGAGGTGGACAAGGCGAACTTTGAAGCGGTAAAAATGGAATCCAAGGCACAGTGGGAAGAAGCCAAAATGAGTTCAAAAGCCCGCAAGAAAAAGATGCAGGCTGAGAGGGAAGAGAAAATCGCCGCTGCAAAGGAAAGAAGCGCCGCCGCAAAAGAACGCATAGACGCTGCAAAGAAATAAAGTCTGAACGAAAAAGCGAGACAATGAAACCATTGCCTCGCTTTTTCCATGGATTGGTACGGCGCACGAAGAGCTATCGCCGCATGGATTCGGCTGCTCCTCTGCCGCTATTTTACTGGGGCGGAGTTTTTGTCGTATCCGTTCTCCGGAGCTTTACCGATAGCTGCCCAGCTCCAGCCCCTTTTGAATGAAATAGCAGAAGGTGTCATAGTCCACTGTCTGAGGAATGGAGTGGTCGCTGTGCAGAACATAGTTGAAGCCCTGCTTGACCGCGGGGATCTTCTTTTCCAGCTCCGCGTCGATCTGCGCCTTGTCGTTGGAATACAGCGCGCGGACGTCGATGCCGCCCATAAAGCTGATTCTGTCGCCGTACAGTTCATGCAGCTTCAGCAGATCCATGCCTGCCTTCACCTCCATGGCCTGCAGGCAGTCGATACCGGAGTCGATCATATGGGGGAGCAGAGGCTCCACGAATCCGCAGGAGTGCATGATGACCGGCAGCCCCTTGCTCTTGGCGAAATCAATGGTGTACCGGTGCGAGGGCTGCAGAATTTCACAGTACATTTTCGGAGACATAAACGGGCTTCCCTTGTAGCCCATGTCCTCGTAGTACCAGATGCCGTCCGGGTATCCCTCTTCCTCAAACAGGATTTTCTGAAGCTCCACGAGCAGATGGGCGTACGTCATCGCCATATCCCGCACCCAGTCCGGATCCAGCGCCATGCCGATGAGCATGTTTTCATGACCGCAAAGCGGGTGCATACACTCGAAAACGTTGATGCCGCTCCAGACGAAGAAGCGTCCGGTTTCCGCACACTTCTGCTTTACCCGGCGGTAGTTTTTGAAATCAATGCGCCGTCTGTCCGGCTCCAGCAGCATGGGCTTGACTTTTTCCCAGTCCTCCCGTTCCTTCACCGTGAAGTCCACATGCTCCGGGGTGGAATCATGGTGCTTGTGCCGCTTCAGCACGGCGCCGTTTCCGTCCAGGTAGGTAATGGTATCCTGCGTCTCCGCGACCACTCTGCGCTCAAAGTCCAGATCCGCCACCAGATTGAATGCCCAGAATTCCTCCATGTCGAAGCCAAAGTGATCCGCCATACTTTCTCCGGGCTTCAGGTGTCCCTGGTTTGTCCAGGCTTTCTGGGTATCTCCCCAGAAATGCTCAAACAGACCGATCCGATCGACGGATTCATGCCGCAGGATTCTTGAGATCCGTTCTTTCCCTGTCATTGTGCTTCCTCGCTTTTCTGTACTCAGAGATCCTCTCCACGCAGACGCCGGACACAGTTGACCATGCACAGATACTGTTCAAGAGGCACGTAATCCGGGATGGAGTTGCCGGAGCCGAAGGCAAAGCCGCCGTGCCCCTGACATGTTTCTATCACGTTTCGGATATATGTTTCCATTTCCTCTTTCGGCAGACGGCACACCGCGTCGGTGTCAATGCCGCCGAAATTGCCGATCCGGTCGCCGTAGCGCTCTACCCATTCCGGGAACGGGGCGATCTGATCTTCGTTGGAATGCTTGGCGTCAATGCCCGCCTCAATCAGATCCTCCATGATGTTGAAGATGCAGCCGCAGGAATGCAGCAAAAAGGGTTTTCCCGCCCTGTGTACCTCTGCGATGATTTCCCGGTACGCAGGGACTATGCAGCGCCGGATATCCTCAGGCGGCAGAAGCGTATTGGATTTGAAGCCCAGATCGTCTCCGAAGCGGCATACGCAGTATATATCTCCGTATTCCTGCAAAAACCGCTTCCAGATGTTCAGCAGCAGCTGCCCGACCCGCTGAAACAGCGCGTTATACAGCTCCGGCTCATCCTCCCGCAGATAGCACAGATCCATGTAGCCCACCAGATCCTGTACGCACTCAAAAACGCCGTTGCCCACGCCGCCGATCGCCTTCATGCCCTCGGGCATATTCCGGCGCAGAGCCTCAAAGCAGGGGGCGAAGGCGGCGAAATACCGCTCCTCCACCCGCTCCCAGGGGTATTTTTCATAGTCCTCCCAGGAGGAGATAATGCCCTTTTTGTGACCGCCCAGAGCGCCGCCGCCCGGCAGAACATCTGTCACGCAGCACTCAAAGGAAACGGTGTCGTACCCCATCTCCCGAAAGAAGCGGCAGTATTGCCGGAAGTAGGTGTCTTTATCCGCGCCGTCTCCTCCGTACAGATGGGCAAAGGGCACGCCAAGAACCTTCTCCATCAGCTTCGGCGTGATGAGATGCTCGTACAGGGGCAGCCGGGCAGGCACGCGGTTGCAGGCGGCGTCCAGAATATGATGATAATCGGGCTCGAATTTCATGGCTTGCTTCCTTTCCGGTTTGTTCTCCGTTATTTTCCGGCGGCGAGTTCTCCGCTGATCGTATCCCATTCGTTGAACACGGCGAATACGTTTTCCGGCTTGGCTCCCGGACCGAATTCCAGCTGGGCAATGCAGCCGCCGTCAGACCACAAGGTGTTGTAGACGCTGCGCACGGCGGCACGAAGCTGTTCTTCCGTACCGTAGGGCAGCAAATGCTGGCGATCTATCTCGCCCCAGAAGGTGATTTTTCCCTTCAAAAATTCCAGATTCTCCAGTCCCATGCAGAAGAGCTGACTGTTGACCGCGTCCAGACCTGCATCCGCCAGAATGGGCAGAATGTCCACAATATATCCGTCGGAGTGCATAAAAATCTTTTTGCCATGGCTGTGCGCAATCTCGATGTAATCCCGGTACAGGGGAAGAAACATCTCCTTCCACAGAGCCGGAGAGATCAGCAGGCTGCGCTGGGAACCCCAGTCGTCCATGAATCGCAGGGCGTCCACATCGGTTTTCGCCCATTTTTCCAGCAGATCGCAGTAGAACTGGTGCATCTTTTTTATGAATTCCAGCATGGCGGGAGGCGGATCCATCAGATCCATCATCAGGTTTCCCGTTCCACGGATAAACTGGAGCTGTTCAAAGGGGCGGGGATTGCAGCCGCACAGAATAAACCTGTCGGTTTGGGCGCATCTGGCGTTGACTTCGTCGATATCAAACGTGAGAAATTCATAGGGAATGTGGATTTTATCCGCGTTTTCCCATTCCTCGTCCTCATCGGGAATCAGAGGATGCTTTACCTCTCCGATGACGCCGTCCTGAATGTTGGTGAATCGGCAGCCCCACTCATCCACATATTCACCCTTCACATAGGGATTGCCTTTTGTTTTGGGCGGAGTGGCAAGGGGGGCCGAGACGCCTCCGATATCATCCGGAAACCGTTTCCGGATCTCCGCCAGTTTCTGCGGATAGGCGTTCGCTGCCCATGCCAGCGTCCATAGCTGCCTCGGTACCCGGGCAGGACTTCTGTGCTCCAGCGTGTCATATACGATTTGTCTGGATGTCATGGCACATGAACTCCTTTCATTGGATACTCGGATGGTCGTAGCTGCCGTACTTTCGCCACAGCTCGATCATCCGCTCGTAGCGCTTCAGGGGGAGACCGGTGTAGGCGCAGTTGGAGGTGGAGAAAATATAGCCCTTGCCCGCAGCCATACCCTCCCGGAGGGAGCGCAGGATATCCGCGTCGCACTCCTCGTCGGTGCCGGTTTGCAGAAGACCGCAGTTCACATTGCCGATGAGACAGATTTTTT
This sequence comes from Eubacteriales bacterium, assembly GCA_051867895.1. Taxonomy (GTDB): domain Bacteria; phylum Bacillota; class Clostridia; order Oscillospirales; family CAG-272; genus SIG701. Next base: position 23,732 of record JBJDZH010000019.1, on the reverse strand, counting down.
CGCCGACAATCTCCCGGACCCGGGGAAGGCTCACGCCGCCCTGGGGGTCCAGGGAGTGGATTGCATCCGGAGCGCAGTCCGCCATCTGCTTGACAATGGGCATGATGTTGCCGTCGGTGTGCTTGATGGAGTAGTAGCCCATTTCCCGGTAGCCGCTGATGACGCCCTTCAGGTAGGGCGCTATCAGAGTGTCAAACATCTCCGGTGTAAAAAATGGATTCACATTGAAGCAATAGTCGGAGCAGAGACCGAACCCATCCAGAAGATGACCGCTTTGATCCAGCTTGGCGGCAGTTTCCAGTGCGTCGTCCATACGGCGCTTGGAGATCTCATTGAGCTTCTCCGGCTCCTCATACATCTGCGCGGAAAACTCCATCATGTTGGAGCCGTTGGGCATCGCCCATGTGGGATCACCGTGCATCAGAAGAAAGTATTCGTCTCCGCTCTGCTCCCGGATCTCCTCCAGCAGCCACTGAAGGTTGCTTATATCCTTGGGCTTGGACGGTATATTGGGGTGAACAAAGATGGCACTGTGACCGTAGCGTCGGGCGGTCTGAATATACAGATCGGCCATGTCCCGGACATGGAGCTTTTTTTCAGAACTGCTCATCTGGTTCCACTGGGAATAGACCCTCTGGGAAAAATGGACCCGCCCGAAGGCCTCCATGGTCAGAAAAAACACCAGCTCGAAGGTCGGCACCTGCCCGCCGATGGGCTCGCAGCGCAGCGTGCGGATAAAGCGTTCACGGTTCGTCATTGCGATATTTCCTTTCCCAAACAAAATGATGATATTCACCGGGGAGTGGAAAACTATGGGAAAGCTCCTGCCGAACAAGCGGCAGGAGCGCGATCCCGGGCATGCTTTTCCGGGCGGAATCAGCGGGGAAGATTGCCGGATGCCCAGCGGTAGATGTCCCGCTCCACGCAGACATTCAGTCCGCAGCTGCCGGCGGGTTCCAGATCGTACTTGACATACAATTCTGCCAGCATCTCCTTGACACGGCGGTAATAATCCAGCTCCGGCGGGCGCATGGAGCCGTTGACAGGCTTCCCGAAAGGCATCCACACCGAAGCGCTGGGAATCACACCTCTCTGTGCCAGATATGTGGCTCCTTCCGTCAGGGATTCCAGCGGTTCCAGTCCGATAATAAAATTGGAGAACGCCTTTCCCGGTCCGTATTTTCCGGCGATATAGGTCAGGGCGTCCAGATGCCGCTGCTTTGTGGTGAAGAGCCGCTTGCCTGGCGTAATGGAGGCGCCCAGCCGGTCGTCCCATACTTCCAGGCTGCAGGCGATCCGGCTGACCGCCCTCTGAAAATACCGGTCAATGACCTGCGTATCCTTTGGCGGCGTGATATAGAGCAGGATCTCGCCGCGGATGTTCTTTCTGCCCACCATGTCGTTCAGGGCGTTCATGTAGGAAAGTATATGCTTTTCCTCATCCTCTGCCAGAAAGGTGGAGCCGCCGGTGAGCTGAATGCTGTTGACGCCGTCCTTTTCGACGGCGTATCGAACCACCTCCGCCACATCCGTGGGAGAGGGGATAAAGGGCATGGGCTTGTTCTGCTTGGCCAGGGTTTCAAACTGACCGTCGGAGAAGCAGTACTGGCAGGGATTTCCCGCGCAGGCGTACTCACAGGGCCAAAGACACTGGAACGCCACCCAGTCGCAACCCTGCAGTACCGCGTTCCCGGCGAAGGGCATCCCGGAGGAGGTTTTCTGACGGTAGAAGTCTGTGCCGGGGAAAAAACGGATGGGAGTCACTTCCTGTCCCTTATACAGCAGAACGGGGCTGCCGCCGGAAAGGGCGATCCGGAAATCCGTATGCATGTCATTCATGTATCTGAGCAGCTTCCAGTTGTCCCAGGAAAACATGGAGGACAGCGTGCTCAGATGAAAACCAAGATCCGTCGCCATGACAATGGTATTGTCGGGAAGCTGAAAACAGTTGCACGTCAGGGCGTTCGGATAGATCCGGAAATTTTGCCCCAGTGTCCGGTATACGTCCCGGTCGATTTTGACGCCGCGGCTTACTACAAGGCATTTCAGCTCCACGGAATCCACATTCTGACCGTCCAGAGAATACTGTGCCTGCTTCATTGTCAGAAGAACATCCCTTCGGTATAGTATTCCGTAAACACCGGATTGGAGGAAAGGGTCAGGGTTCTGGCACGCTGCGACAGCTGCTCGCAGGTCCAAAACAGCTCCCGGTCCAGAAGCAGCATCGCAGCGCCGCTCAGAGCCGCGTTGCCCAGCACCCGGACCCGGGGAACCAGTTCTTCCGGGATCAGACCGATGCGACCGGCATTGACTACATCCAGATAGCTTCCGAAGCCGCCGGCAACCGCCAGCTCCGCCACGTCCGGGCAGGAAATGCCCTCCGTGTGCAGCAGCGTCCGCAGACCGGCGCTGACAGCGCTTTTGGCGAGCTGAACCATGCGTATATCCTTCTGCGTCAGCACGACCGGCGGCGCGATGGGCGCGGGATCGGTTTCCAGCAGCCCCGTTTCGTCCAGTTCTTCGGTTTCCAACAGGCAGGCGAGCGCGTCGACGACGCCGCTGCCGCAGATCCCCCGGGGCGGAACATTGCCGATCACATGCGGCTGAAGAACCCCGTTCTGCACGGTCACATGATCCACGGCGCCGCTTTGTCCGTGCATGCCCATGGAAAGCCCCGCGCCCTCAAAGGCAGGTCCGGCGGCGGTGGAGCAGCAGAAAAGCTCTCCCCGGTGCCACAGTGCCATCTCGCCGTTCGTACCGATATCCACCAGAATCCTGGTTTCGCCGCTTTCGCAGATGCCGCTGGCAAGCAGAGCCGTGGTGATGTCGGCGCCCACGAAGGCGGACATGCACCGGGGCAGATAGAGTTGGGCGTCGGGACAGGCGGACAGTCCGAGACTGCCGGCGGACAACACCTCGCCGAACAGGCGCTCCGCCTCAAACGGGGCGTGGGAGAGCGGCTCCGGGGAGGTGGCGGTAAACAGATGCAGCATTGCCGTATTGCCCGTAACGACCAGTCCGTCGATCAGTCCGGAATGGATGCGGGCATGTTCTGCCATCTCTTCCAGCAGAGCGTCAATGGCGCGTCGGATGCAGGCGGCAAGCGCGTCGCCCTCTCCTTTCAGCGCGGCTTCTATGCGGGAGATCACGTCCGCGCCCCAGGCAGCCTGGGGATTGGCTTTGCACGCCTGCGCCAAAAGGGTTCCGTCCGCATCGTACAGGCTGGCGGCGAGGGTGGTGGTTCCGATATCCACGGCGGCTCCGTATGCGGTGAAGCGGGGACGCAGTGCGACCGTTCCCATGACGCCTGAGATGCAGATCTGGCTGCGGGCGCTGCCGGAGACAGTTACCCGGCAGTCTCCCACTATCCGGGTGCAGCAGGCAAGCCGGACGCCGCGGGCGATCTCCTCCGCTGTCAGATGTTCCTGCTCGGCGGGAGTCAGAGGGCTCAGCGCACCGGACGCGGTGACTTTGCATTTCCCGCAGCGGCCGTGACCGGCGCAGGGCATTTCCAGACCCGCAGAACGCTGCAGAAGCTGACCGAGGGACGTGCCGGATTCAGCCGAAAACACCTGACCGTTGACTGTTACCGTTGCCATGGAATCTCCTCCTATGCCTCCGAAAAGAGCAGCGCACCGAAATAGGTGACGGTGTCCTGACCGTTGATGTAGCGCATACCACTGGACTTTGCCAGCTCGGACACATTGATGCCGTAGACCTCCAGAGAAGATATAGCAAGCTCCGGATGACGGCAGGGCTCGCCTGAGCGCTTGGCGCATACCCGGCACATATGGCATCCGCCGGCGCCGAGATGCAGCTTTCTTGCAAACGGAAGCTCTGCAAAGCGCCCGGTCAGCTCCCGCGCCAGGAGGTTGTGCCTGTCGGCAGCTTCCATCATGCCTTCAAAGTCATAGCTGTCCTCCAGCTGCCCGACCGTCTGGTAGACCAGAATCCGGTCAAAGCTCTTTGCCTGCCGGATCAGCTCATCAATATCTCCCGCGTTTGGCGGACACATCCAGCAGTTGTTATAGTTGCCGCAGGCGTTGGACTCGCACATGGCACGGAAGGCACGGTCGAATTTCACCTCTGAAACGGGGATGATGGCGGCTTTGTATGCACCGAGACTCCGCACCTGCTCCAGAAGTGCTTCATAATCCGTATTCATGGTTTGCCCCGGAAATCACGCGAGCGCCCGGCACAGCTCCACGGCGGCATCGGCAGCGCTGGCAGCGTCGGAGGTGTATTTGTCCGCGCCGATCTGATCGCAGAACGCCTGGGTCACAGGTGCGCCGCCCACCATGATTTTTACCTTGTCCCGGATGCCCGCCGCCTCCGCCTGCTTCACGACGTCCGCCATGACGCCCATGGTGGTGGTCAGCAGGGCAGAGCAGCAGATGATCTGACAGTTCTGTTCGAGAGCAGTCTGCACAAAGATTTCGGGGGCGACGTCGGTGCCCAGATCCACGACCTCGAAGCCCTTGCCCTCCAGCATCATCTTTACCAGATTCTTGCCGATGTCGTGCAGGTCTCCCTTGACGGTGCCGATGCATACCTTGCCGATGGCTTTTACGCCTTCCTTGACCATCAGAGGCTTCAGGATCTGTGTGCCCATGTTCATGGCGCGGGCGGCAACCAGAACCTCAGGTACGAAGATCTCGTTGCTTTTGAACTTCTCGCCGATGATGTTCATGCCGTCCAGCAGTCCCTCATTCAGAATCTTCTGCGCGGGAATGCCTTCGTCAATAGCCTGCTGTACCAGCTGCTTCACGATTTTTGCCTTTCCTGCCTGCAGGTTCTGAGAGATTTGCTCCAAAATTTCCATTTTTATTTTCCTCCCGGTTGTTTTTTTGTTGTAATTGTAGTATAATTCCTGCAAGGTCAAGCGTATTGTCTTTTTATTCGATTTTTGGTGATTTTGAGGTGCGGCGTATGGCGTCCAGCATTTTCTCCTTTGTTCCGGAAACGCGGGTCACCGACGTGCTGGAGAATCTGCAAGCCTTCACGGGTCTTGCAATTCAGCTCATAGACAGCAGCGGTATGCTGCTTATGTCTTTCGGTCAGTCCACCGCGTACTGCAATATATTAAAGAAAAATGTCTTTCAGAAAAAGGAATGCTTTCTTTTGCACATGAATGCAGGACAGCGCGCCCAGACGCTGGGGGAAGCCTATATTTTTTCCTGCCACGCAAACCTGAACCATATTGCCTTTCCTCTGATTAACCAGAAGGAGCTTCTGGGCAGCGTGATTATCGGTCCCTTCCTCATGGACACGCCGGACAGCACCCTCGTCAGCGATCTGGCGGAGCGGAAGCACCTGAGTCCCACCCTTTCGCTGGAGCTGTATGATGAACTGGGCAGCGTGGCAGTCCTTCCTCCCGCCAAAGTGAACCAGCTGAAAAAGCTGGTGGATCATCTGCTCTCTTCGCTGATGCCCGGTGAACGGGCGCTGCTGTTGGAAACCAGACAGAAAATGACCCAGCAGGCCAAAATCAACGAAACCATTCAGGTTTATAAGGAGGAACAGCCGGATCAGTCGCCTACATACTTATACGATAAGGAAAAACAGCTTCTTCAGAAGCTGCGTACCGGCACGGTTCAGGAGGTCAAGGGACTGCTCAACGATCTGATCGGCTATGTTCTGTTCAGCGAGGGCGGAAATCTGGACAATGTGCGCATCCGTGCCATTGAGCTTACCACTTTGCTCTCCCGGGTGTCCATTGAAGGCGGCGCCAGAACGGACAGTATCTTCCGCCTGAACACAGAGTTTCTGTCCCGGCTCTACCGGGAGCAGGAACTTGAGGAGCTGTGCCTGCTGATGCAGGAGGTGCTGGAAAGCTTTATGAATGCCATGTTCTCCGAAAAGGACAAGGGAAACCCCTATATCCGCAAGGTCCTCCGGTTCATGGCGGATAACTACAGCGAGCATCTGGAACTGGCGCAGGCGGCAAAATATGTGGGGCTGAGCCCCAGTTATTTTTCCACCCTCTTCCGCAGCGTGGTGGGCGTCACATTCCGGGAGCATCTGTGCCGCATTCGGGTGGAGGAGAGCAAGCATCTGCTGCTTTCGGGCGGATACTCGCTGGCGGATATCGCCGTTTCCATGGGATTCCCGGATCAGAGCTATTACTGCAAGGTGTTCAAGCGGATCGTCGGTGTTACTCCGGGTAAATACCGGGGGTGAATGCTTTCGTAAAAAAAAGCAAAAAAACGGTAGCGCTTCCTATCCACACGGGCTTGTCTGTGTTATGCTATTTTCCTGTGTTATGCAAAAAACATCTGGAGGAATGATCGATGAAAGACTTACTGCTGCGCGCATTGCACCACGAGCCGACCGAGCGGGCGCCGTGGGTTCCCTTCGCCGGGGTTCATGCGGGCAAGCTGAAGGGATATACCGCCACGGAAATGCTTACTGACGCGGACAAGGCGTTTGAGTCCCTGATGGAGGTCAATCGGCTGTACAAGCCTGACGGACAGCCTGTGATCTTTGACTTGCAGATCGAGGCGGAATGCCTTGGCTGCACGCTGACATGGGCGGATGACTGCCCTCCCTCCGTCAGCGACCATCCTCTGGATGGAAGCGATGAAGAGCCCCCCGCCACTCCCTGCAACTGCAAGATCCCCAGAAAGACGTCCGGAAGGATTCCCTATGTTCTGGAGGTCATGCGCCGTATGAAGGAAGCGGTGGGCGATACGACCGCGCTGTACGGCCTTGTTTGCGGTCCTTTCACTCTGGCATCCCATCTGCGGGGCAATAATCTGTTTACGGACATGTACGACTTTGAGGACGAAGTGGCGGAGCTGTTCGCCTTTACTTCCCGGGTATGCATGCGCATGGCGGACTACTATCTGGAGGCGGGCATGGACGTGATCGCCGTGGTGGACCCGCTGATCTCCCAGATCTCTGTAAACCATTTTGAGCAGTTTATGGACGCTCCCTATAAAATGATCTTTGACCACATCCGTGAGGCAGGCGGTCTGTCCTCGTTTTTCGTCTGCGGCGACGCAACCCGGAATGTGGAGTCCATGTGCAAGACCGGACCGGACTCCATCAGCGTGGACGAAAACGTGAATCTTCTGGCTGCCAAGAAGATCACCGACCGCTATAACATCGCTATCGGCGGCAATATTCCCCTGACTTCCGTCATGCTGCTGGGCAATCAGCAGGACAACATGAAATTCACAGTGGATCTTCTCGATTCCATTCCGGACAAGCGGAACTTTATCCTCGCCCCCGGCTGCGACATGCCCTATGACGTGCCTGTGGAGAACGGCATCGGCGTGGCTCAGGCAGCTCTTGAGACGGACGCCGTCCGGGAAATGGTGAAGAATTATCAGGCGGAGGCTGTGGATACCTCCGGCGTGGAGCTGCCGGATTACGCTCACCTGAAAAAGCCTCTGATTGAAGTGTTTACGCTGGATTCGGCTCAGTGCGCCGCCTGCGGCTACATGATGGGCGCGGCGTATCAGATGGCGGAAACCTTCGGCGACGGGATCGAGCTGGTGGAGTACAAGTTCATCTACAAGGAGAATGTGGCGCGGTGCATCAAGATGGGCGTGCCCAATCTTCCCTCCATGTATATCAACGGTCAGCTGAAATTCCGCTCCATTATCCCTGCCAGGGCAGAGCTGGAGGCAGCCGTCCGGGAGGCAATGAAAGACTGCCGGAAATGAGCCGGCTGTACCTTATTACCGGATTTCTCGGAGCGGGGAAGACCTCGTTCCTCAAGCATTTTGTCCGGCTGTTTTCGGGACAGAAGCTGCAGCTTATCGTCAACGAATTCGGAAAAGAGGGTGTGGACGGCGCCCTCCTTTCTGATTTGGGGGCGTGTCTCCGGGAGATCACCGGCGGCTCTGTGTTCTGCGCCTGCCGCATGGATCAGTTTGAAAAGGTGCTGCGGGAATCCGCCGCCGAAAATCCGGATGTCATTCTGGTGGAGGCATCCGGCCTTTCCGACCCCACCGGGGTGCGGCAGCTCTTCTTTTCGGAAAACCGGTTTCCGCATATCCGGTACATGGGCGCCGTCTGCCTTGTGGACGCGGTGCGGTTTCCGAAGCTGTACGCCACCGTCCGCGCATGCACGCGGCAGCTGGCAGCCAGCGACGTGGTGCTGCTGAACAAGACGGATCTGGCATCCGATGACGCTTTGCGGGAAACGAGAAGCCTGATTCAGAATCAGCGCCCGGATATGCCGGTGCTGGAAACCTCCTTCGGACAGCTTCCGCCGGACTTCGCCGGGGTGCTGTCCCGTGCCCGGAACGGAGACAGTGGAAAGCTTTTTCTGACGGAGGATCTGAGCATCGTGCGGATCACCGTGGGTATCCTGCCGGACATCAGCGCATACGAGCTGGAAAAATTCATCCGCATGTTCGCCGAGCAGTCCTTCCGGGTGAAGGGCTTCCTCGCCACGCGCGACCGGGGAACGGTGCTTGCCGATTGCGTGGGCACTGCCGTTTCCGTCTCTCCCTGTTCTGCGGATATTCCGCCGGACAAGCTGGGCGTTCTGACCATTCTGTCCGGCGCAAAAATGCCCATCCGTTCCGCTGTCGCCGCCGCCTGCCAATGGTACGCCTCCTATATCGCATTTCAAGATTATTCCTGAGTCTTTGCCTCCTGCCGGAGACTTTGCCCCAAACAGAAAAGAGCCTGAGGAATCAGGCTCTTTTGTTCTGCATGTCGGAGATCCCGCATCTTCCCTATAGCTTTTATATACAGAAGAGCGGCGATGGAAAACCATCGCCGCTTATTTGCGCAGGGGCGGATTCTCAGACAACGAGGAAGAATTTCACAAGGAACAGGGCAGAGATCACATAGGTGAGCACCGATACTTCTTTTGCCTTGCCGGTGAAGACCTTGATGACCGTGTAGGAGATCAGTCCGAGACCGATGCCGTGTCCGATGGAACCGGAGATGGGCATGGCGATCAGCATGAGTGCAGCCGGAAGTCCCTGCGCCATGTCGCCGAAGTCGATCTTTTTCAGACCTGCGATCATCAGCAGACCGACGTAAATCAGTGCAGAGGACGTGGCGGGCGCCGGAATGATCGCAGCCACGGGCGCGATGAACATGCAGGCGAGGAACATGACGGCGGTCGTCAGCGCGGTCAGTCCCGTGCGTCCACCTGCCTCGACGCCGGAGGCGGATTCCACGAAGGTCGTCACCGTGGAGGTGCCGCTCAGCGAACCGGCAACCGTTCCCACCGCGTCGGCAAGAAGCGCCTGCTTCATATTCGGCATGTTGCCATTCTTGTCCACCATGCCCGCGCGGGAGGCGGTGCCGACCAGTGTGCCGATCGTGTCAAACATATCGATCATGCAGAAAGTAATGATGAGCGTCACAACCGTGAAGCCGCCGATCTGCATGAGCCCGGAGAAGTTGAGCTTGAACAGCGTCGTCTGCGCCATGTCGCCGAATGCGGGGAGAAAGGAGGCGCCGGCAAGAGACGCGAACGGATTGGTGTGCAGAAAGAGCGCCTCTCCCGCCCAGTAGAGGACGGAAGCTGCCAGCATGCCGAACAGAACGGAGCCCTTGACTTTTCTGTGCGCCAGAATGATGATGACGAACAATCCGAAGAACATGGTGACGACCGAGAGCACCATGGCACGGTAGCCGGAGCCCATGTTTTCCCGCGCGAGCGCAGGCGTCAGGGAGCCGAAGAAATCGCGCATTACGTAGAACGGTCCGCCGGTTTCGGAGTAGATTCCGGCGTTGGAGCCTACGCCGATGTTGAGAAGCATCAGACCGATGGCGGGCGCGATGGCAAGGCGGACGCCGAGCGGGATGGCATCGACGATCTTCTGGCGGACGTTCAGAACAGAGAGAAGAATGAACAGAATGCCCTCAATGAAGATCAGGCACAGCCCAGCCTGAAAGGATTCCAGGTAGGAAAGCCCCGTGATTCCGACAATATTGGAGATGACGACGGCAAAAAAGCTGTTGAGCCCCATGCCGGGCGCCATGGCGAAGGGCTTGTTCGCGCAGAGCGCCATGACGATGGTGCCGATGGCAGAGGCGATGCAGGTGGCGAGAAATACGCCGTTCCAGAGTGCGGGACCGCCGTCCGCGCCGAAATTGGTGAGCAGATTGGGATTCAGTGCGATGATGTACGCCATCGTCATGAAGGTGGTAAGCCCTGCGACGATCTCTGTGCGCACATTGGTGCCGTTTTCTTTCAGCCGGAACAGTTTATCCATTGCTGAAGTTTCCTCCTCAGATGATGTATTGAACAGGGACACAAAACAGCCTTATTATACAGTATCCGACAGGGAAAGTCAACAGCCCGGTCGCTGCTTTTCTCCTACAGAACGATTCCATCCTTGAAAATCGAAATTTCACGACAGCCGTTCTTCTCGTTTGCCGTTTCCGTTCCGGAGGCGACGGAGATCACAAGCTCCGTCAGCCGGTCGGCAAGCGCATCGAGGGAGGTGCCGCTCAGCAGGGGCGATGCGTCGAAATCGATCCACCCGGGCTTTTTCTGCGAAAGCGCGCGGTTGGAGGAAATCTTTACCGTTGGAACGACACTGCCGAGCGGCGTCCCGCGTCCGGTGGTGAACAATATGAGCTGAGCGCCCGCGGCGGCGAGATTGGTGACAGCGACGATATCGTTTCCCGGTCCGTCCAGTAGCGTCAGACCGTTTCGGGTCACCGTATCGCCGTAGCCGATCACATCCGCGATCTCTCCGCTGCCGCCCTTCTGAATGCAGCCGAGGGATTTTTCCTCCAGCGTCGTGATGCCGCCCGCCTTGTTTCCGGGGGAAGGGTTTTCGTGGATTACCTGTCCGTGGCGGGTGAAGTAGTCCTTGAAGCCGTTTATCATCGCCACCGTTTTGTCGAACAGCTCCCGCGTCGGGCAGCGCTTCATCAGCAGATGCTCCGCGCCGAACATTTCCGGCACCTCGGTCAGCGCACAGGCGGCGCCGCGCGCGATCATCCGGTCGGAGACCGCTCCGACGAGTGGATTGGCGGTGATTCCGCTGAAGCCGTCGCTCCCGCCGCATTTCAGACCGATTTTCAGCTTGGAAAGCGGCAGAGGCTTTCGCGCAAAGCCGGCGGCGTATGTCTGGAGCTGCGCAATCAGGCGCGCGCCCTCGGCGATTTCATCGCCGGCATCCTGACAGTTCAGAAACTTGACCCGGTTTTCGTCATACTCTCCCAGTACCTCCCGGAACGCGGCGATGTGGTTGTTCTCGCAGCCGAGACCAAGCACGAGCACGCCGCCCGCGTTCGGATGGTTGACCAGTCCGCGCAGAATCAGCTGCGTCGTCCGGTGGTCGCCGCCAAGCTGCGAGCAGCCGAAGGGGTGTTCGACATGGAACGCGCCTGTCTTTTCTGAGAGCGCACGGGCGATCTTGTTGACGCAGCCGACGGTGTTGATGATCCAGACCTCATTCCGGATCCCCGCGCCTCCGTCCGGGCGCTCATAGCCGAGAAAAGTGCGGCTGTCCGCGACGCGCGCGACCGGCGTGAAATCCGGCGCGTAGGTATACGTCAGATTCCCGCCCAGATTGGTTTCCATATTGTGGCAGTGCACGTGCTCGCCGCGGCGAATGGCGGACGTGGCATGTCCGATCGGGCATCCGTATTTGACGATGTTCTCGCCTGCCCGGATGTCCCGCAGCGCGTATTTGTGCCCGTCGGCGAGATTTACCTCCACATTGTCCAGCGGATGCAGGATCATTTCAGCTTCTCCGCAACCGCGTCGGCAAGGAAGGACAGATCCTCGCCCCACAGCGTCCTGTCGGCAAGGATAGCGCCGGTATCGGCGCGCTTCATAAACGCCGTGACTGCCGGATCGTCATTGGTCATGTCAGTCTTGTAGAACTGTATCAGCTTGGCAAGCGAGGTGATCAGATTTTCCGGCATCCGTCCGAAGCGCCGGATGTATTCCAGAATGGACGGCAGGACGCGCACCCGGAATTTGCTGACGGAATTCAGCGCGATCGACGAGGTGAGATGGCGGATGTACGGATTCTGGAACCGCTCAAAGACGCTGTCTGCATAATCGGTCAGCTCCCTGTGCGGCAGATCGAGCGTCGGGATGATTTCCTCATACACGCATTTGCGCACAAAGTCGGACATGACCGCATCCTTCATGCAGTCGCCGACCGTCTCGATCCCCTCAAGCATCGCATACGGGATCATAGCGGTGTGCGCACCGTTCAGAATGCGTACCTTCCGCGTGCGGTACCGCTCAAGATCGTCTGTGAGAAGGATGTTCAGCCCCGCGCTCTCAAACGGAAATTCGCGCGCGATCTCCGCCGGTCCCTCGATGACCCACAGATGGAACAGCTCGCTTGTGTCGATCATGTGGTCTTCGTAGCCGAGCTCGATGTTTTCTCCTGCCGGATATCCGGTGACGATACGATCGACCAGCGTGCTGCAAAAGATGTTTTCCTGCTCGATCCAGTCGGCAAACGGCGCGCCGAGCTCCCACAGACGCACATATTCCAGAATGCACTCCTTCAGCGCCGCGCCGTTCTTTTCGATCAGTTCGCACGGCAGAAAGATGAAGCCCGGCAGACCAAGCGCAAAGCGGCGCTGCAGCAGCAGGGTCAGCTTAGCGGGAAACGTCACGTGCGGCGCGTTTTCCGGACGGTCGGCGGCGGAGAAAACGATCCCCGCCTCGGTGGTGTTCGAGATGACGAAGCGGAAATCCGGGTTCTCCGCGAGGGACAGATAGGCGGCCCAGTCCTTGTACGGCTCGACAGTACGGGAAATGACGTCGATGATCTTTTTCTCCACAGTGGGGACGCCGTTCTTCATGCCGCGCATGATGTGGGTGTATACACAGTTCTGTGCTTCCAATAGCGCGCACATGCCGCGCTCGATCGGCTGTACGACGACGGCGGACGCGTTGAAATCGCTTGTCTCATCCGTCAGCTGTACGATCCAGTCGGCAAAGCCGCGCAGGAAGCCTCCCTCTCCGAACTGGATGATCTTTTCCCGGCGAATCACTTTTTGAAACATGTCCGCATCCTTTCTGCATAGCGAATGTTTATGGATGCTGTTATTGTAGCAGATTTTCCGCGCCCCGGCAAGTGCTCCGCGCATTTTTCCGCCTGTCCCGCTTGCCGGACTGCTGCGCTGTGCGCGCCGCTTTTCGGTCGTTTTGGCTTGACATTCGCTGCGTTTGCCTATATAATTGTCCCGGAGCCATATCCGGACGCGGCGTCAGTGTACCGCCGGGATTCTGGCGGATGAGTCTCCGTCTCCCGTCCGGGTAGATCATGCAGGCGTGCCCTGCAGCAGGGGGACGCGCCGCTTCCAAAAACAGGAGGATACAGCATGGAGTACAGTATTTCCGCCGGCAGAGATTTTTCAGTATCGTATACGGTCTGTGAGCCGTCAGACGGGATCCGGCAGCTGCATCTGTGCGCGGACGCGGTATCGGATGCGGCAAAGCTCGATATGACCGTGTCCTGGCAGATCCCGGATATCGGCGTGCATCTCGTATGGACGCCGCTTTCCTACACGACGCACACCGTCGTTCCGAACTGGGGCGGCTACAGCGATTCCTGCGCAATGTACGGCGCGCCCGTGTATACCGATCTCGATTTTGCGGACAAAAACCGCCAGACCATCGCCTGCTCCGACGCTAAGAATCAGCTCCGCATCCATACGGGCGTTATCGAGGAGACCGGAGAGCTGGACTGCGTCGTCAAGATCCACGTTGCCAGCCCGATCCGTCATTATGAGGCGGATATCCGTATCGACACGCGCGACATCCCGTTCTGGCAGGCGCTTGACGATGTGCGCGCCTGGTGGGAAAGCTATGACGGCTGCAAACCGATGCGCGTTCCCGACGCGGCGAAGCAGCCGCTGTATTCGGCGTGGTACAGCTATCATCAGAATATCGATGTGGAGAAGATCGCCGGGGAGTGCGCGTATTTTTCCCGGCTCGGGACAAAGGTGCTGATCGTGGACGACGGATGGCAGACAGACAACACCGCGCGCGGCTTCGATTTCTGCGGCGACTGGCAGCCTACTCCCACGAAGGTTCCGTCCATGAAAGCGTTCGTTGACGCTGTCCATAAGACCGGCATGAAGTTCATGATCTGGTTTTCCGTTCCTTATATCGGCGAGACGTGCGAGGCGTTCCGGATTTTCGGGGAAAAGACGCTGTATCGTTCTGCTTCCCGCACGCACGTGCTGGATCCGCGCTATCCCGACGTGCGTGAGCACCTGATTGGTCTGTATAAAAAAGCCGTTGCGGAGTGGGGACTGGACGGTCTCAAGCTCGACTTCATTGATTCGTTCCGGCAGACGGATCACTACGACGCGGAGATGGACTACGTTTCCGTCTACGACGCAGTGGACCGGCTGATGAAAGACGTTTCCGCAGCGCTGACCGCCATCAAGCCGGATATCCTGCTGGAATTCCGGCAGAATTACATCGGACCGCTGATGCGTACGTTCGGAAACATGTTCCGTTCTTCCGACTGTCCGGCGGACAGCTTCACAAACCGGCAGCACATTCTCGCGCTGCGTATGCTGAGCGGGAATACCGCGGTCCATTCCGATATGGTCATGTGGCATCCCGGCGAGAGCGCGGAGCAGGCGGCGTTCCAGCTGACGTCCGTGTTGTTCTCCGTGCCGCAGATCTCGGTAGGGAAGGATTCCCTCACCGAGGAGCAGGCGGAGATGGTCCGCGATTATCTCGCTTTCTGGACGAAGTACCGGCATGTCCTGCTCGATGGGCAGATGTTCTATCACGGCTGCGGCGCGAACTATCCGTACGTTTCCTCCCGCCTCGGGGACACGGAGGTCGGCGCGGTGTATTCCGGCATGACGGCATATCTGGAAACGCCCGCAGACGAGATCGTCATCGTCAACGGAAGCATGGATCGCCGGATCCTTCTGGACGCCGCATGGACGGGAAATTTCGAATACGCCGTGTACAGCTGTACCGGCAAAAAAACGGCGGAGGGAGCCCTTTCGCTGACGGAGCCGCATATTCCCGCCGTGATCGGCAATGTGCCCGTCAACGGCAGGATCGTTCTGAACCGCTGCCGATAATACAGAAAAAGCGGCGCCTGCGGGCGCCGCTTTTGGATTGTCTCCATCCCCAGGCGGACGGCTTTCTTTGCCGCCGACCGGGAGAGTTCACGCTTCTTCCGCCGCACGGCGAATGACGCCGGCGGTCTCCTCGGCGCAGGCGAGAATGCCCGCATCGGTCAGATGAATGCCGTCGGTGCTGAGAACATAATCGTTCAGATGCGCGATAACGGTGCTGTACAGATCGTTGATGCCGATCCCCATTTCGGCAAGGCGCGGCACGACGAGCGCGTTATAGTGCTGGATGACGTTGTTGCGGTTGTATTTGTGTTCTATGCGGGTCGGCGTAGTCGTGGCGAATATCAGCTTTTTCCCCATTTTCTGCAGTTCGCGCGCGATGCGCAGACAGTTGGATACATATACCTCCGGCGGGGTGAACGGTCCGTCACCGAAAATATTGCAGACGTCCCATTCGCCGCAGTTCCAGTGGATGACGTCGGCGCCCGTGATGTCTGCGCGCCAGTCGAACACGCCGCGCAGAAGATAGGCGGAAAAGCGGCAGTTGTCCTGCGGCTGCCAGACGGAATAACCGTCCCCGAGCAGATCGGGCACCTTTTTCCCGTATCCGATCAGGCGGATGGAGTCTCCGAGAAGCACAACCTTTTTCATAACTGTAAACCGTCACTTTCTTTGCCCGCTTGGAGCGGGATTCTTGTTTTCAACCCGGGAAAGCCCGCGTGCGCGTGAGATACCGGCATGCGGATGCGCGTCCATTGCAGAAATCCGCTTCCGGCACTCCGGACGCGCGGAGAAAATACGCCGTGTATGGCACCGCCGCGTTTTTATGCCCCGGCGTCCGGGGCAAGCCGGAGCGTGATTCTGCCGCTTTCCGGTGCGATCTCATAGCCGTCCTCCGTTTGCCGCAGAACGCCGACGACGGGAACCTCATAGTGCCATCCGTTGTGGGCAAAGCGGAGCGCGTTCTCCGCGAGTGTGAGCGTGGTTTCATCCTCGCAGCCGCGGGAAAAGCGCAGCGTGTCCTCCCCGCAGATGCATATTTCCTTTGGCGAGAGGGTGATCTCCGCCTCCATGCCCTCCTGGAACCGGGCGCGAAGGAGAAGGCTCTGTCCGTAGCGTTTCACGGTGAAGCGGGAGAAGGGACGCGGGAAATACAGCCCGGCGTCGCGCGCATCGCTGCTCCACAGCCGTCCGTCCACCACCGGCAGATTGTCGTAGGTCGCTTTCCAGTGCAGGCAGGGCGTGTCCAGATATCGCTCGGGATATGCTTCCTCAAATTTGAAGATATCGCGGAAGCGGAGACGTCCGTCCTTGACAAACAGACCGGCGCGGTAGTTCTGACAGTCGTACCAGACGGCCTGCAGGTCGTTATTTCCCCAGTCCTCGTCGGCGACGAGGCATGTGGCGGGCGTTTCTTTGTACGTTTTGGAAAACCACCGTCCGGTGTCTGCCATCGTCATGACTTCCACGCGTCCCGACTGCGCCAGACGGTGCAGCTTTTCCAGCTGCATCGGAAGTCCCCGGCGGATCGTTTCCCAGCCGAACGAGTTTTCCTGTCCGAGCTGCGTATAGGCAAATCCGAGCGACTCCTTTTCAAAATAGCAGCGGTTGTACCAGTCGATGACATCCGGATCCTGTCCGCTTGCCCATGCCGGCTCCATGGTGCAGCAGCCGCCCACGGGGACGCCGTCGCGCTTTTCATTGTAGTTGTAGATCGGATCCGGGCCGAGCAGACGGAAGACCGGCGTGTGAATACGGAGCTTTTCCGTCTGGGCGGGGCAGAGCATATTGCGCCGGGAGGGATAGTACGCCTGGTTGTAGTAGCCTCCCCAGAGAGAATAGGCGTCGACGTTGAACTGCTCGCGGCAGATGCCGAACGCCTGAATGCCGTAGCGGCGGCTCATGTAATCCATTGAGAAGGCGTCGAGCAGCCAGGACGCCGCGGTCTGCGGGTATTGACCGAACACCTCGCGGAATTTCCGCATCAGCTCGTCTATCAGAGCGACGCGCTGTTCGGTGGTGTACGCCATCAGAAAGCCCGGATTCACGTACCAGTCCCAGTCGTAGCCGGGACGGCCGCGCCACTCGATCCCGACTGTCTCGCAGAGTGGACGGCACAGCTCGATCCATAAGCCGAACTCCGTTCGCTTGTCCGCTTCAGTGCGAAAGACGTGTACAAAATCCGGATCGAGCATCGCGTCGTACTGAACCAGCATCGTATTCGGAAAGCCGTATTTCCGGCACAGCCGCAGTTCCCCGGCGACCGGCTCGAGAAGCGTTTCCCGGGGCGTTCGCGGATCCAGCGCGCGCACGAAATTCATGATATTGACGATTTTTTTCTCCATGATCTTTTCCTTTCGGCTGAGAACTGCCGGAGCGGTCATCCGACGAGGAACGCGCCGATCCGGATCTTCGTGCCCTCTGAGAGCGGATCCTTTTCCGGCAGTACGCGGATGCGTGCTTCGTGCGCACCGCACGGCAGATCTCTTTTCAGAATGACGCTGCCTGCGCGCATGAAGCGCGGACAGTAGGAATCCCATGCGCTGCGCCGCTCCCACGCGCCGCCGTCGATGGAGTATTCGATCATGCCGGAATCCTTCGCCATCATCCAGTACAGACCGAGCGTCGTTCCGTGGAAGGCAAAGGTGAGCGATGCGCCGGCATCTCCCTCGATGTAGTGCGGATAGCGTCCGCAGAGGCTCTGTGCAACGGGCAGAAATCCGTCTGTCTCCGCCTCGGCGGCGTCCGCAAGACGTGCCGCGGGAAGCAGGGAAGCGCTGAGCGGTTCCGGCATCCGGACGGCGCGCAGTCCGTGCGGCTCTCCGCGCAGCGCCGTTTTGAGAAAGCGCTGCATTTCGGCGGCGCAGGAAACGTAGCCCTGCGCGTTCGGATGCGTGCCGTCCGGAACAAAGGGGAGCCAGTCCCCGCCGCATTCCAGCCGGACGGCGCGGTGCAGCGCCTCGCCGATGTCCACCGTCGGAAGATGGTAGTGCCGCGCGTTCCGCAGCTGCTCATTGCGGCTCGCATAGGGGATCCCCTTGTCCATGTTTTCCGCAATACCGCGCGTCAGCGTAAAGACCATCACGATCTCGGCATACGGATTGGCGGTGAGGATCTTGCGCAGAATCGTTTCCGTCTGCGCCTGCGTGTTGCGTGCGTCGCCGTAATCGTTGACGGCAAACTCCACAAAGACAAGATCCGGCTTGCGGGCGAGCAGATCGCGGTCGCAGCGGAACACGCCGAGCGACGTTCCCGTCCCTCCGACCGCCGCCTGAATCTCTCTGATTTCCGCCTCCGGGAAGGCGGAACGCAGCCATGCGGTCGTTTTGCCGCGCCAGCCGTCCGCGCCGCCGTTCTCCGTGATCGAGCCGCCGAAGTAACCGACGGTCAGGGCGCGGTCGCAGCGGAGTCGGTACAACGTATTCGGCAGAGCGGGGGCGAAGTCCGTGTGTGCCGCGATGAAATCCGTGATGGGACGCGGATCCTCCAGACTGTGCGGATGGTGTCCGCAATCTGGCTTGACGATTGCCTCGATGACGCCGCCCGCGCGTTTGACGCGCTCATAGAACGGCGCGCCGTTTTCCGCATACGGAACGGTGCGGTCCGCACCCCCGGCAACCAGAAGCGTCGGGATCTGCAGCCGGGCGTATTCCTCGGCGCGGTCGAGCGGATTGCCGTGAAAGTCCGCGAGCGTGTCGCGCGTCAGGCCGTAGATTCGCAGGCATTCCTCCGCGCAGCGGGCGTCGCCGCCGCTGCCGCACGGCCAGCTTGCGAGATCGAGCACCGGCGCGTCGAGATATACGAGCGCCGTGCCGTACGGATAGGCGAGCGCGTAGTTGACGGCGTACAGTCCGCCGCGGCTGAAACCGAACAGGATCGCCTGCCGGTTCAGGGAGAAGTGCTCGCAGACCTCCTCCTGAAAGCGGTGCATTCGGCGGACGGCTTCCGGACAGCCGTACATGTCGCTGACGCAGTGATAGGCGAGATGATAGCCCATGTGCAGAAGCGCCATATCCGCCGCGTCGAACGCGCCGAAAAACTCGCACCTCCAGACCCACGGATTTCCCGGCGCGGGCGTTTCCGGAAAGACGATGCAGCTCTGCCGCCCGTCGACGGTGAAGTCCGCCTTTCTGAAGCCTTTCCATTCGGATTCACCGGTAAGGTTCATATACTGTTTCCTCCTGAAAATGCGTATGATCCGGCTGCCATGCCGGAGCTTCTTCCTCCATTATCATAAAATAGTTTTTCTGTAAATGCAAGCGCTGGGCACAAAAATCTCCGAAAAAGAGAAAATAGTGATATTTCCGATGGCGCTGCATGTATCTGCCGTGCTTCTCTTGATTTGTGCGGCACTCTGTGATAGGATATAACCGTATACCTCGCCGCGGCGGACGCGGCGTCTCTCACTGTTATGGACGGAAAGGAAGAGAATAGTCATGTTTCAGAATAAAGTAGTCGTAATCACGGGCGGTGCGCACGGCATCGGAAAGTGTATCGCCGGGGAATTTGAGCGCGAGGGCGCCGTATGCGCAGTGATCGATACCGCGCCGGGCGATCATTATACCGGCGATATCGGCGACAAAACGGTACTGGAAGCATTTGCCTCCCATGTGATCGCGCAGTACGGGCGGGTCGACGTGCTGGTCAACAACGCGCCGCCCATGATGCGGGGGATCGACCGATGCTCGTATGAGGAGTTCATGTATGCGATGGCAGTCGGTGTCACGGCGCCGTTTTATCTTGCCAAGCTCTTTGCGCCGTATTTTCCGGCAGGCGCGTCCATTATCAACATTTCCTCGTCCCGGGACAGGATGAGCCAGCCGCAGACGGAGAGCTACACGGCGGCGAAAGGCGGCATCGCGTCGCTGACCCACGCGCTTGCCATGAGCTTTGCCGGGCAGGTGCGCGTGAATTCGGTTTCTCCCGGATGGATCGATGTACATGACAGCGGATATCAGGGCGCAGACGCCGTGCAGCAGCCGGTGGGGAGAGTCGGCAATCCGCACGACATTGCCGCCATGGTCCTGTTTCTTGCGTCGGACAAGGCGGGATTCATTACGGGAGAAAACATATGCGTCGACGGTGGTATGACCCGTCAGATGATCTATCACGGCGATTTCGGCTGGAGCCTTTCCCGATAAATCCGCCGGACAGACGACGCCCGCGCCGCCGCTTGGCGGCGGGGATCGGAGAAACGCCGGCTCCCGCTCTCCTCGGAGGGCGCGGGGGCCGGCGTTGTTGTTTTGCCAAACAGTGAAAAGGAGGCAGTGCCGCGGGTATCCGGCGGATCGCTGCCGTGCGCCGCAGTTTTTTGCGGCAAGCACGGGCGCTTACTTTTTCTTTACCGGATAGCAGACCTCGGTCACAAATTCGTTGGGATCGGAAGTCTCGTGCGGACTGACGTGGTAGATGTTGAAGGCGGGACCGTCAAATTCGTAACCGTTGTCCGTCGCCCAATTGGCGACTGCCGTCATGATCTCTCCCATCTGTTCGTAGGAGCCCTTACAGACGGCGGAAGCCACGGTGACAGGAGGCAGCGTTCTGAACCTGACATGCTCTGTGTCGGGATATTGTCCCCGAACGGTTTTCTGTACTTCTACATCCACATCGGATTCCCTGAACTCCTTATCGTGAAATACGGCGCAGCAATAGCACGGTACATCCGCCACAGGCTCCAGCGGCGCCGTCTCACGGACGAGCACGTCCCATAGCATTCCTTCCATGTCGTAGGAGGGGATCGTCATGCGGACGGTGGCGGCATAGCGCTCCGGAAAAGTTTTCAGCGTTACATCATAGGTCATGATCTCATCCTTTCTCAGCCGATCGAGGGCTGTATCCAGAAGCCGCAGCCGGTACGCGGTCTGCCGGGACAATTCTCGCAGCTCCGCCTGCTTCAACAGCAGGAAGCGCTCCAGCATTTCCGTATTCCCGCAGCAGGAGAGCATTTCTCCGATTGCCGCCAGTCCGAAGCCCATATCCTTCAGGGCTGTGATCCTGGTGGCGATCGGGAGCTGCTTCTCGCCGTAGTAACGGTAACCGGAATCGGGATCGATCCATATCGGATGGAGAAGACCGATCTCATCATAATGGCGCAGCATACGGATGCTGACTCTGGTCAGTTTTGAAAAATCTCCGATTTTCAGCATGGGGTACCTCCATTGCTGTCTTTTTTGAGCTCATGCCTATGATAGCGCATGCCATTATGAGAGAGTCAAGAGTTTTTTTTACCGACCGGCAATTTTTTCCGAAGTGCTGCCGCTGTCAGTTTCCCGGGACGCGGGGGATGATAACGGCGGCGATCAGATAGGCAAGAAATCCGCTGCCGCCCATGGCGCAGAGCAGCACCCAGCCCAGCCGGACAAGCGTGGGATCTATGCCAAAATACTCCGCGATCCCGCCGCAGACGCCGTCCACCATTTTGTTTTCATTGGATTTGTACAGTTGTTTGTTCATTGTCAGATTCCTTTGATTTTCTGAATGGATTTGTTTTCTCCGCCTGCCGGATGCGTCGGGCGGCATAAAACCTTTCTGACAATATTATAAAGAAACACAGGATCGTGCGATAGGCGTGTTTTGCAGAACTATGTGTCTCTTTTATAGTTTTCATCCTGCGGGAGGAGACGGCGCCGGATCAAAGACAAAAACCGCAGAGCCGGGCATCCGTTCGGATGTCATGCTCCGCGGTTTTGCGATGAAAGGAGGGTTATCCGCGCCTCAGAATTCGTTCCAGGGAAAGAATATCGAGCTGATTGACAGTCTGGAAACTGCCCTGATAAAAGACGGCCCAGTTGTTGAAGGGGCAGGGCATGTCCTTTGCCTGCTCGAGACTGTCTATTAGAACAAAGGAAGCCGGGATCCCTTTTTCTCTGCAGTAGGTTTGCATCTTTTCGATCCGCTGCGGGATAAAGGGGCATTGGAGATCGTAGTAGACCGTCAGTGTCCGGCTGTCGATGACCTCCCGTTTGGCGCCCGGTGCAAAGGCGGGCTTGTTTCCGTCAAAGGACAGCGCCAGAAGCTCATAGCCGCCGGGCGTGGTGTCCACCGTCTCAAAACCGAATTTTTTCGCAAAGCTCTGATCGGAGAGCCATGTCTTCTGCTTTTGTGCGCCCAACATACAGACGCCGGATCTCCCGCCGGCTTTCGCGTCGGCAATGCAGGACTCCATCAGCGCCCTGCCGTAGCCGCAGCCCTTGGGAGCGCCCGTTACCCAAAGACAGTAGATATACAGATAATGTTCTCCCACCACGGGGACCCACGCCGTTTCCAGCGGCGCGTATTCGATGAAGGCGCACTCTTTTCCTGCCAGCTTCCGGAAGATATGACCTTCCGCCAGCCGCTTTGCCAGCCACGTCCGCTTTGCTTCCACGCCCGAATGCGGCTTTTTTTCGCGGATGATGCAGCAGAGATGCTCGCTTTCCAGATTTTCCGGTGTTAATGTTATGAAGTCAGCTGCCATGCGGATTCTTTCCTCCTGCTGGGATGCGTCCCTTGGGAAGGAGCTGTGGGTATCGCTGCCGCTTCTCTTCGCAGGGGCGGATTCTGTTTGGATGCTGCGCGCATTTCGTCTTTTGGCATGGACAGGCACCCGCATTCATCCGAGCCGCTCCCGAAGCCATTGCCGGTAATAATCCAGCTCCGGCTGCGTATGAAACCAATGCTCGCCGCCCTTCTGTTCGGTCAGCTCGCAATCGAACCGGTCGCAGAACTGCCGTACACGTTCATACTCGCAGAGCGTGTCTCCCTCGCCGCGAAGAATATGTGTCCTGTGCGGCCATGCTGTGATCGGGTGGCTTCGGACATATTCATAATACGGATAATAGAGCGGTTCGATTTCGTTCTCCACAAGAACCTTTTCCCGGAACGCTTCCTCGGTGAGGTGACAGTGCTCCATCAGATTGTGAATGATCCGTTCCATATCCGTCACGGGCGAAAGAAACCACACCCGCTCGATCTCGGCGTGCGCGAAGGTAAGCAGCTGAAAATACGCGCCCATGCTGCATCCGAAAAGCGAGATACTCCGTGCGTGTTCCTTCGCATACTCATACATGCGCATCAGCTCCTGGACACATTCCGCCGGCATCAGGAATCCGGACTCATGCACACGCTCTCCATGCCCGGGCAGATCAAAGCTGAGAACCTGAAAACCGCGTTCAGACGCTTCTTGTGCGAGGATCCGGATGCAGTCGTCCGTTTTGGACGCATGACTGCCGTGTGCTGCAAGAATGATGCGGTCGCCTGCCTTTCCCCAAAGCAGAGCGGGGATTCCGCCGATGCGCAGCCTGTTTTGTTCCATGATATGCCTCCGTGGATTTTCTTTTGTAGAAATGCAGCTTCAGTGCGCGGCTGCGCCTGTACTCTCCAGGAAATCCCGGCGGTACTGGGAGGGAGTGATGCCTTCGGATTTTTTGAACACCTTCGTAAATACCCGGTAATCCCCGTAGCCCGACTGCTCCGACACCTCCGTAACGGACAGAGAAGTGGATAAAAGCAGCTTCTTCGCCTTCTCCATGCGGATATTCGTCAGATAAGCGAGGAAATTCACACCGATCTCACTCTTGAACAGCTGGCTGATATACTGGGGATTCAGATGGAATTGCTCCGCCAGAACGGAGAGACTGATCTCCTCCGCCAGATGCTCCTGGAGATACCTTGTAATGCCGGTGATCGCCCGTTCCTCCTGCTTCTCCGGTTCCGCCGCAGCCGATACCCGCTGCTCAAACAGG
>JBJDZH010000018.1:0-40931 GCA_051867895.1 Eubacteriales bacterium | reverse complement strand
TCCTCACCGCATTCATAATCTGCTCGTAGGTAATATCCTGCGCGTAAGCAAACTGCTTGCGGTATTTATCCCACATCGCGCGGAGTTCTGGGCTTTCCTCGATGTTGTGCAGGATTCCGGGGACATCTGCAATCTGCTCCGTAGTGCCGCGATGTGTTGCTGCTGCGCTCAGCGCCTCAGCAAACACGGCTTTATCAAATTTCTGTGTTGTGGTCAGTATGCAGGCATCATAGAAATCCCTTGGGCGGGTGACGGACAAGCAACCGCTCGAACATATAGTTCTGCAAAATGACCTGTGCCGGAATATTCTTCTGTTTTGCGATGTTGCGGATCTTCGCTTTCAGACTCATTGCTTTGCTCACAGAAGCACCTCCAAATACTGCCGCAGGACATTTGCCACGCGCATTTTCTTCGCATAAGAATTGAGCTTATTCAAATCCTTCTTGGGATTGGCAGCGTACAGTTTCAGCGCCGCCAAAAAGGTTTCCGTTCCGAGCTTATTACGGCTGCGGATCACATCGCAAATGGTACGTTCCAGATCGTAGCAGGGAACGAGATTGCCGGCAGGTGTTTTCAGCTCAGTCGTGCCGAGTTCAAACAGCTCCGGCTTGATGTAGTACACCTTGCACTCTGCTTTGATCGCCGCAGAAGGAATGCATCCGGACGGTGCAGTGATTGTGTGTTCAAAGGGTGTTCTGTCCGAGATACCATGTAAGAAAAGAGCTGTTTCGTGAGAGAATATGATCTGTGTTGACCGTTTGCTTATCGACAGGAGTTCATCCTCTATATCATCGGGAAGAATGTACTGTCCTTTGACAATGCGATGGATTTTATCTTCTTTGCACAGCTTGTAGAGCATGGCTTTTGAGATGCCATGCTGCGCTGCGATTTTTGTTTCAATAATACCGCCATGCTCCTTGGCAATGGCAACGAGTTCAGCAATATAATCCATTCAAACACCTCGCCGCAATAACTCAATAATATTATACTTATAATTACGATCATGGTCAACGCGTTTTGAAGAGTATTCGAAAAATACTTTCAATTAAATCACGACGATAGTCAGCGCGGAGCGATGGGGTGGGGATACTCCCAACAAGCAAAAATTTCCGGATGTACGGACACCGGATGTGCTTGCTATTCTCTAAAAAACTGAATCATCTTTGTTATCATGCGCTCTCGATTAGAAAAAGCCGAGGGCGCTTTTTATTATCAAAATCACTTACAAGGGGAATTATAATGATGAAAAATCGCACCAGACCAGTCCGCATTGAGTTCCGTGTCACCGAGCAGGAACACCCGCTCATCCGCCGAGACAAGGAATGGATGGAGAAACATCCCGAATCCGCAGAAAAGTGAAAAAGTCCGCCGGGGTCGTTGTGACCTCAGCAGACTTTTTTCTGACGATATTATTCGAGCCATACCTTCACAGCGAAACCGCCGTGAAAGAAATATGTGTTCATCTAATGTCCGTTTTCTGGAGGTGAGTGGGCTCCGGATTCACTGTGCTGTTCATGCAAATGAATTCTGACTTTCAGAAGATTCTGCTATTTCCGGAGCTCTTGCTCGTCTTTCCATCCTTTCCATGGTCTGGTGTGCGCCGAGATGCGGGAGCAGGGGGTGGCTGTTGAATTCCAGTTGAATTTTTGCTGAAAGTGGATTTCCCGAGCTGGAACAAAAACACAAAAAAGACCTTGTCAAACACGCATTTGTGCTTGAAAAGGTCTTTTTTATGGTCGGAGTGAGAGGATTTGAACCTCCGGCCTCTTGGTCCCGAACCAAGCGCTCTACCGAACTGAGCCACACCCCGTTATATGCTGCTTTCCGGCTTCGCTTTGCCCTGTCTCACCGGAATGCCTATGTATTGTAGCACGCGCGGGGAAAAAAGTCAAGAGGAATTCCAAAGAATCTTCGCCTATGCGCGTTTTTTTTCCAAACTCCGTTGCATTCGGCGATGCCATGGGGTATAATGAACATAGCGTCCGGCACGGCGCGCGCCGTCCGGTCTGCTGTTATTTTTTTGCTTTCCGTATCCCGATTCTATCCGGAGGTGCACGCATGAAGCGTTTCGCGCTTCGCTTCCTGTACGCCGTTTTCAGCGCGGCGCTTCTCTGCGTTCTGATCCTGTATCCGGCGCCGTATCCCGCCGCGACCCTCTATACCTCCCGCACGCTCGCTTTGTCCCGCGCGGCGACGCCGTCTGTCGCCCCGCTCGCCGCTCCGGCGTCCGCCGCCGCTTCCGCCGCTGTTTTGGAGCCGGAGCCGCCCGAGGAGACGCAGCCTGCCGTGCCGGGCGATGTTTTTGCGTTCATGTATCATGACCTGACGACGGATGAGACGCAGACCGGCACCTGGTGTACCACGCCGGACAAGATGCGCGACGATATCGAAACGATGCTTCGCTTCGGCTACCGTCCGCTGTCGCTGGAAGCGTACGTGTCCGGCGACTACGAGATCGGACCGGATTACTTTATCGTCACCTTTGACGACGGATATCTGTCCAATCTGACGCTGGCAGAGCCGCTGCTGCGGGAGCTGGGCGTTCCCGCCTCCGTTTTTGTCATCACCGGCAGCACGGAGCTGGAAAACCACATGTCCTGGGCGCAGCTGAACGAGCTTTCGGCGGGCGGCGTGTTCACCGTCTATTCGCACACGCACTCGCACCTGAACAGCGAAATCACCCCCGCGCAGACCTTCCTCGCCGACGAAGGGACGGCGTGGCGGCTGCTGAGCAGCCGTCTCGACACGCCGCCGCAGTTCCGCATCCTCAGCTATCCGGAGGGCGCGTACACGCGCGAGACGATGCGCGCGTTGGCGGCGGAGGGCTACGCGCTGCTCGCCGTACAGAACCGCCCCCAATGGTACCGCGAGGGGAATGCGGACGGGATCCGCATCCTTGTCCGCATGAACGTCTCCTATGACGCGGACATGCTGTACCTCGTGGACGTCAACCGCGCGCACAACGGCTTTCCGTCCATGGAAGAGACGCTCGCCGCGCGGCAGGCGGAGGCAGAACGCGCCCTCGCCGCCGAGAGGCAGGCGCGCCGCGACTGGCTTCGCACGCATGCTGCCGACATGCCGCAGCCCCTCCCCTGATTTTCCCCATACCGGTGCCCCGGACGCTTTCGTCCGGGGCTTTTTTGTCCGGCGGCGGCGCCAGTGCCTATAAATGCAGGAGCGATCCTTGAAAAATGCAGGAATTCCCTTGACATTATGCAAAACAAAGGATATAATAGAACTATAATGGAGTGTCTTTCAGCCGGCGTGAAGGAGGAAAATCGGTTTTATGCAGCAAGACAACAGTATATTCACCCATTCGATCAACAGCGACGTCAAGGTGGAGTTTTCCCCGCAGACGAACCTCATCGAGCAGTCGTCCTACCGCTATTCGCTGCAGGAGCGCGACACGCCCAATCTCCAGCGCTACCTGTTTGATTATGATTCCGTGCCGAAGGTATCCTTCAACCACCGCTATGTGCCGGTGCAGATGCCGGATGAAATATGGATCACCGACACCACCTTCCGCGACGGGCAGCAGTCCACCTCGCCGTTTACGGCAAAGCAGATCACCGATCTGTATAAGCTGATGCACCGCCTCGGCGGACCGAAGGGACTGATCCGCCAGAGCGAGTTTTTTGTTTATACCGAAAAGGACCGTCAGGCGCTGGAGGAGTGTATGTCCCTCGGCTACGACTTCCCGCAGATCACCACCTGGATCCGCGCCTCGCAGAAGGACTTTGAGCTGGTGAAATCGCTCGGCATCAAGGAGACCGGCGTTCTCGTATCCTGCTCGGACTACCATATTTATAATAAAATGGGGCTGACGCGCAAGAGCGCGATGGACAAATACCTCGGCGTTGTGAAGAGCGTTCTGGATCTCGGCATCCGTCCGCGCTGCCACTTCGAGGACATCACGCGCGCCGACTTCTACGGCTTCGTCGTTCCGTTTGCGGAGGCGCTCCGCCAGCTTGGCGAGGACGCCGGCATTCCGGTGAAGATCCGCGCCTGCGACACGATGGGCTACGGCGTCAACTATCAGGGCGCGGCGCTGCCCCGCAGCGTGCAGGGCATTATCTACGGCCTGCGCCATTACGCGGGGCTCTCGGCGGAGCAGCTCGAGTGGCACGGGCACGACGATTTTTACAAGGTGGTCACGAACGCGTCCACGGCGTGGCTGTACGGCGCATCCGGCGTGAACTGCTCGCTGCTCGGCATCGGCGAGCGGACGGGCAACTGCCCGCTGGAGGCGATGGTGATCGAGTACGCGTCGCTGCGCGGGACGACGGACGGCATGGAGCTGCCGGTCATCACGGAGATCGCGGAGTATTTTGAGCACGAGATCGGGTACAAGATCCCGCCGCGCACGCCGTTTGTAGGTGCGAATTTCAACGTGACGCGCGCAGGCATTCACGCGGACGGGCTGATGAAGGACGAGGAGATCTACAATATATTCAATACCGGCAAGCTGCTGAACCGTCCGGCGCGGGTCGCGATCGACGTGCATTCCGGTCTGGCGGGGATCGCCTTGTGGCTGAACAACCGGCTCGCCGACCGTCACGCGGATCTGTGGATTGAGAAGCAGTCCCCGATCGTTGCCGCCATGAAGGCGCGTGTGGATCAGCAGTACGAATCCGGGCGTACGACGTCGATGGGAGACGAGGAGCTGCTCGCCATTCTCCGCGACATCGCCCCCGATGTGTGGGAGAAGGCGCGGGACTGAGCGCTGCCGGTATACAAAAATCC
This sequence comes from Eubacteriales bacterium, assembly GCA_051867895.1. GTDB lineage: Bacteria > Bacillota > Clostridia > Oscillospirales > CAG-272 > SIG701. Next base: position 36,188 of record JBJDZH010000018.1, on the reverse strand, counting down.
GGACAGGAAAGCGGAATGTCCGGAATGGAGAGATCGGGAAAACGAATAGAAACATGCAGGGGAATGACGTACTGTACCGGTACGGCGTTCCCCTGCCGTTTATGCACGATTCAGGATGATACGGTTTTGGTCCGGCAGCTTGCCGGATGATATTGTGGACTTCTTTCGGCCGTGTGCCGCTTTTTCTATTTTTCAACGGATAACTGCTTTGTATAGCGGGTCATCATGACCGCGGCAAAAACCGCAGCGATCAGCTCCGTCAGGGGCATCGCAAACCAGATGCTGTCCGCGCCGGCGGCTGCCGGCAGCAGATAAATCAGGATACCGCTGATAACGGCGCCTCGTGCAACCGATACGATCAGGGAAGTGGACGGCTTCATGAGCGCCTGAAAATAGTATGTTGAAAAGATATGAAAGGGCAGAAGCAGGAAGGAAATGCCGTAGCTGCGTATGATGGCAGGCGCGATTTTTAAGATGCCGTCTGTCGGCGTCATAAAGATACGAACAAAAAGATGGGGGCGAATTCAGAGAGCGCCGTCCAAATCAGACCAAATACGGCGGCTGTTGCGAGGGCATACTTCAGAATTCCGCGAATCCGTTTGCCCTGGTGCGCGCCGAAGTTTGTGGAGATGATCGGCTGGGACGCCTGACCGATGCTGTAGGCACAGCACTGAACAAACGTGCTGATGTTGATAATGATACCGTAAACAGACAGCGCATCGGTGCCGAGATACTTTAGAATCTGACGGTTGAACAGCATGGTGAGGATTCCCATTGCCACGTCAATGAAGAAGGTGGAAAAGCCGGTTACACCGATGGATTTCAGCATGGAAAACAGCCTTGCCGGTCGTTCCAGCCGCAGGGTGTTCTTTTTGCTGAAAAAGTGCGTGAGCATAATAATCAGGGAGAAGACGGAGCCCATCACGGTGGCAAGACCGGCTCCCAGTATGCCCATATCCAGAGCAAACACGAAGAACCAGTCCCCGAAAACATTGAAAATACCGCCGAACAAAACGGCTTTCGCGGCAAGCCCCGGGTTGCCGTCATTGCGCAAAAACGCCGCCATCAGCTGTGTCAGAAGAAAGCTCGGCACGGCGAATTTCACAGGAAACAGATAACGCCTCGCCAGCGGGAGCAGCGTCTCCTCCGCCCCGAACAGGGTAAGCAGCTCACGGTCAAAAAAGAGGACCACGATCCAGGTGATGACCGCCAAAATCGCCGTGCCGATCAAGGCGGCTGTAAAATATTCGTTTGACTTTTTCCGGTTTTGCTCCGATTTCCCGCGCAGGGTACTGAAAAGGACGCTGCCGCCGATCCCCATCAGCAGACCTAAACTGTATATGATATTCCAGATCGGGCTGACCACCGCCAGAGCCGCCGTTCCACCCGGTCCTTCGTACTGGCCGACCATTGCCATATCGACCACGCCGTAGATGGAGGAAATCAGCGCGCTGCCGAACGCGGCGCTCAGATATTTGAAATACAGCGGTTTTATCTTACCGGTAAGAAATATATCGCCGGTGTTTTTCATCGTCTGTTCAGACATAAATGACCTCCTTTATCTGTACAGGATGCCTTTTCTCTCAGAAGCGTGTTTCAGCACGACCCCGACGATCAGCACAAGCGCCTCATAGATGCCGACAGATTTATTTCGTTGCCTGAAAACGAAAAAAGCCGGATAAGTCATACAGGCGTCTCAGCCTGTTGCCTTATCCAGCTCATCATTTCCACTGAATGATTTGCCCTCCGAGCAAGCACAGTATAGTATACTCAAAAATGCGGTCTTGTCAAGTCCCTGATGCACTTTATATGGGGTTCGGAAGCGCAACAAGAAATTCCGCGCCATCTCCCGGCGAGCTTTCCACGGTGACCGTTCCTTTGCAAAGCTCCACGATCCGCTGTACAAGGGCAAGCCCCAGTCCGTTTCCCTCCGCTTTGCGGGAGCTGTCCCCCTGATAGAATTTCTCAAAAATATGCTTCTGCACCTCCTCCGTCATACCGTCGCCGTGGTCGGCAATGCGCACTGTCAGCTGCGTATCCGCCTGCCGGATACCGACGTGGATCACACCGCCTGCCGGCGAATGCTTGATGGCATTGTCAAGGATATTGCTCCAGACCTGCTCCAGCAGCGATTCACTGCCGTAATAGAGCTGCCGGGGCAGCTCCAGATCAAACTCAATCCCCTTGGGTGACCATTTGTTTTCCAGCATGAGAATACATTTGCGTATCTGTTCGTCCAGGCGGTATTCCGTTTTCCCCGGGACCGTTTCTTGGTTTTCCAATCGGGACAGCAGCAGGATATTGCCGGACAGATTGGTGAGCCGGCGGGAGTTTTCCAGAATCTTTTCTACATAACGGTCGTATTTGTCCGGCGGCAGACTGTGATTCTGCAAAAGGGTCGCGTATCCCTCGATCGCGGCAATGGGGGTTTTGAATTCGTGGGAAACATTTGCCACAAAATCGCTGCGCAGCGTTTCCATATGGGACAGATCATAGGTCATCTCGTTGAACCGCTGTGCCATTTCCCGGATCTCCGCGATCTGTTCGTTTTCAGGAACCCTGACCGCAAAATTCCCTTTGGAGAGCTCGTCAAAGGCATTGCTGATATTCTGAACGGGACGGACGATCAGCTTCCCGACATACAGCGCGATGACCGCCCCGAGCAGGAGGCTTCCCAGCGCGAAAGCGGCGATCGGAGCAGGCTTGTCCCACGGGTCAAGCTGAATCATGTTCAGCTTAAACAAAGCAAACCAGATCAGAGTCACCAATGAAAAAACTGCGAAGATCGTCGCGAATACCAGACCGGCAAAACGCAGCCACAGCCTGGAATGGGGCATTTTACTCAACCTTTTTCACCGCCTTGTAGCCAAGTCCGCGGACCGTCACGATCTCAAAGTCGGTACAGCCCGCAAATCTGTCCCGCAGACGGTTGATATGGGTGTTTACGGTGCGCTCGTCCGTTTCGGAGAACATCCCCCAGATCTCATCCATCAGCTGCTGCCGGGTAAAGATTTTGTTCGGATAGGAGAGCAGCTTATACAGCAGATAGAATTCCTTTTGCGGCAGAATGCTTTCCTTGCCGTTCCGCGTCACGGTCAGCGCGTCATAGTTCAGCGCCGTCCCGCCGACAACGATCTTCTTCTCGCTGGAAATCTTTGCCCGGCGAAGCAATGCTTCCACCCTTAACAGAAGCTCGTTGACATTGATGGGCTTTACCATATAATCGTCCGTTCCGGCGCGGAACGCTTTCTGCAGATCCTCAAACTGCTCCTTTGCCGTCACCATGAGGATCGGCAGGTCGTAGTTTGCCTCGCGCAGCGATCTTGTCAATTCGTACCCGTCCATATTCGGCATCATGATATCCGCGACGATCAGATCGATGTATTCTCTGTCCATGATCTCCAGCGCGTCCATGCCATCCACAGCCGGTATGGCGTGATAGCCCCCATCGGTAAGAACCGTGCAGAACAGCTCACGCATATCTGCGTTGTCCTCAACAACAAGAATATGAAACATCCTGTCACCTCCCGCTTTCTGATTGTATCATACAAAAGTAACGCCACGATAAACAAACAGAAACTTTATGCCCGGATTCGCCGGGCAAGTGCAATCGTCTCGATTTTCTTTACCGATACGATTTTGTCACAAATGCGTGGTATACTGGTTTAAGCAAATCAACAGAAAGGAACGCGCGCATGTCAAAGCAAAGCGAGGAGATCCGCCGGCTGGCAAAGGAATTTGAAAACTGTCAGAAGATCCTTCTGGCTCTCGGCGATGAAACCCGTCAGCATCTGATGCTGGAAATGATGCGTATGGAGGACTGCGGAGGCGTCCGTGTCGGCAGGATCACGGAAAAGACCAATTTATCCCGTCCCGCGGTATCTCACCATATACAGATCCTCAAAGATGCGGGCATTCTGAAAATGCGCCGGGAGGGGACAAGGAATTACTATTATTTTGACGCGGACATGGATTCCCTGAACCGCCTGCTGCAAATGCTGGAGCACGCAAAACGGATCATGGAGCAGCTGCCGGACAGGAGAAAAAACACATGCTCTCCAGAATAATCGTATGTCTGATTGCCGGTGCGGGAGCCGGCTTCGGGCTTGCCTGTATGAGCATTGCCATGATCGTCGTGAATTCTATATGACGGAGGAATCAAAATGAATCTGACAGAAGCGATGAAAGCACGCCACAGCGTGCGCCGGTACAGAAGAAAGCCGTTGGAGGCGGACGTGATCTCCGCCCTGCAGGCGGAGATTACTGCCTGCAATCAGGAGAGCGGTCTGCATATCCAGCTTGTCGCAGATGAGCCAAAGGCCTTTGACGGCTTCATGGCGCATTACGGCAAATTCAGCGGAGTTACCAACTATATTGCCATGATCGGAACGAAGAACGCCGGGCTGGATGAAACATGCGGATACTTCGGAGAACGCCTGGTGCTGAAAGCACAGCAGCTTGGTCTCAATACCTGCTGGGTCGCGATGACGTACAGCAAGATCAGGAACGCTTATGTGTTGGAGAAAGGCGAAAAGCTCTGCGTGGTCATTGCGCTGGGCTACGGGGAAACGCAGTGAGTCCCGCACAGCTCCAAAGCGATATCCGACGTGACGCAGGCGGATGACGAAATGCCGGACTGGTTCCGGCGCGGGATAGAGGCAGCGCTGCTTGCGCCTACCGCGATGAATCAGCAGAAATTCCTGTTTTCACGGGACGGCAGCCGGGTGTCGGCAAAGGCGGGGATCGGGTTCTATTCCCGCATTGATCTTGGTATTGTCAAGTATCATTTTGAAGTCGGGGCAGGAACCGAGAATTTTGCATGGGAATGACCTTTATGGCTGCGGGGAAGAGTTCCTGCAGCCTTTTTTTTCGCAGAAAACCATTTGCGTTTATCTCCGGTTTATCTTTGCGTGTCCGTGAGTTTATCTTGACGTGCTATAATGACCGCATGAAACGGGAGGTAGTTGTATGCTGCAGCTGAAGAATATTGTAAAAACCTATGTGACCGGAGATACGCAGCAGGACGCCTTAAAGGGCGTCAGCATCTCATTCCGCGAGAACGAGTTTGTGTCCATTCTCGGGCAAAGCGGCTCCGGCAAAACGACCATGCTCAATATCATCGGCGGTCTTGACCGCTATACCAGCGGCGATCTTGTCATCAGCGGCGTGTCCACCAGGGAATACAGGGACGCGGATTGGGATTATTACCGGAATCACTCGATTGGTTTTGTCTTTCAGAGCTATCATCTGATCCCGCACCAGAGCGTGCTTGCCAATGTGGAAATGGCGCTGACCTTAGCCGGCGTTTCCAAAAAGGAACGCAGGCTGAGGGCTGTCTCCGTGCTGAAAAAAGTTGGGCTCGGCGATCACATCCATAAAAAGCCCAATCAGATGTCCGGCGGTCAGATGCAGCGAGTGGCGATCGCGCGCGCCCTTGTGAATAACCCCGATATACTGCTTGCCGACGAGCCTACCGGCGCGCTGGATTCCGAAACGAGCATACAGATCATGGAGCTTCTGAAGGAGATCGCGAAGGACAGGCTGGTCATTATGGTCACGCATAATCCGGAGCTTGCCGAAAAATATTCTACCCGCATTGTGAAGCTGCTGGACGGGAAAATCGTCAGCGATACCAATCCTTATCGTGAAGACGAGAAAGAAGCGCCAAAGATAAAGCACAGGAAAATATCCATGTCGTTCTTCACGGCGCTGTCTCTCTCCTTTGACAATCTGCGCACGAAAAAGGGGCGCACTTTGCTGACGTCCTTTGCCGGTTCCATCGGCATCATCGGCATCGCTTTGATCCTTGCCCTCTCCACCGGAATGAACGCCTACATTACCGATGTCCAGAAAGATACCATGGCTTCCTATCCGATCACGATCCGCGAGGAATCTCTGGATATTTCCGGCGTTATGGGGATGCGCAGTGAAATGATCGGCGAAATGCGGGGCGAAAGCGGGACGGACAGTAAAAACCGTACCGGCGTATTTGCGGATTACCGGGAGATCGAGACCAGCGAAAGGATCTCCTCCAATATCGTGGAAAACAATCTGACGGAATTCAAGAAGTATCTGGACGATCCCGACAGCGAGATCCGGCAGTATCTCGGGGAAAACGGCATCATTTACACCTACAATGTGAATTTCAGCGTGTATTCTCACGATGCGGACGGAAGGCTGATCGACAGCGACTGCGAAACCGGCGCGTCTGCTTCTCCGATGAGCGGCGGCAGGGTCGGGCTTATGAATACGCTGACCGGCTCGGGTGCCCTCGGCGGCGGTTCTTCCGCCGGCGCTGCGAACTTCTCCGAGCTGATGGCGGGCGCGGATGGAAAAACGGTCAGTCAGGTTGTCACCGACAGCTACGACCTTCTGTACGGCGCCTGGCCGGAGGAATACAATGAGATCATCCTCGTTCTGGACGAGAACAACGGCATCCCGGCGGGAACGCTTTATCAGCTGGGGCTGATTACAAAGGAACAGTATGAAGCGGCTGTCGGGAAGATAGAAAGCGGCGAGGCGGCGGAGGAGATCCGCTTTGCCTATGAGGACGTCTGCTCGCACACCCTGTATCTTGTTCCCGCCTGCGATCACTATATCGAAAACGAAAACGGTACGTTTACGTATATCGATGACATCACGCTGAACGAAGAAGCTCTGCTTGCAAACGCGGTGGAACTGAAGATCACCGGCGTCATCCGTCCGAAGAAAGACGCACAGAACGCAGGTATTTCCACCGCTGCGGCGTACACCTCCCATCTGACGGAGTATGTGATTGCCCACACGGATGAAAGCGCCGTGATAAAAGCGCAGGAAGCCGACAGCGACATAAATGTACTCACCGGCATGGCATTTATGTCCCCGGACGACGAGGCAAAGGCAAATGACGCAAAAGAATATGTACGCTCTCTTGGAATTTCCGAAAAAGCGTCTTTCTACAAGCTGATGATGTATTACGCGCAGAGCAATGCCGCAGCGGGCAATCCCGGAGCGGGTCAGAGCGGAATGGCTGCGGGCAGTATGGCGATGGATGAAACGGCGATGGCAGCCGCGCTGGACCGGTGGCTTGCGGGGGAGCCTGAGCAGGAGGTCCTGCTGAGGATCTATGATGAATACATTGCCGGCTCGACGTACGAAAACAACATGAAAGCTTTCGGCAAGGTGAGCTATGAAGCGCCTGCATCCATCAGCATTTATACCGACAGCTTTGAGGACAAGGACGCGATTGCCGCCTGTATCGAACGGTACAATGCCGCCGCGGCGGAAGACGCCCGCATCACCTATACCGACTATGTGGCGCTGCTGACCTCCTCCATTACGACGATCATTAACGGCATTTCCTATGTGCTGGTTGCCTTTGTGGCGATCTCCCTGATCGTTTCCTGCATTATGATCGGGATCATCACGCACATCTCGGTGATGGAGCGTACAAAGGAAATCGGGATTCTCCGCGCTCTCGGCGCGTCCAAGCGGAATATTTCGCAGGTGTTCAATGCGGAAACGTTTATTATCGGCTGCTGCGCCGGACTGCTCGGGATCGGGGTGTCGCTGCTGGCGCTGTTCCCGATCAATTCCGTGATCGAAAAACTGAGCGGGCTCGCAGATCTGAAAGCGCAGCTTCCTCTGACCTCGTCCGTGATCCTGATCGCGGTCAGTATTCTGATCACGATCATCGGCGGCCTGCTTCCCGCAAAGAAAGCCGCGAGGAAAGACCCTGTGATCGCCCTGAGAACCGAATGACCCTGACATTGCCCCGGCTGTGACAGAAGGCGCGGGACTGATCGCTGCCGCAAGAGGAAAGCGGAAAACAGGGCGCTGTCATACAAAAACACCGCGCAGGCAAACTGCGCGGTGTTTTTTGTTTCGAAAAAGCAGTCCGCGCCGCGTTACGGCACGTCCTCAGCGACCTCGGCGGGCGGCGTATCCAGCTGCCACGGGTCGCGCAGAATGTTTTTCAGAAGACGCAGTCCGGAGGCGAAGTAGTAGCCGTCGCAGATGCGCTCGTCCGTCACAAACGTCAGATCCATGTACGACTGCTTGTAGACGGAGCCGTCGGGGTTCACCTCATAGGCGCGTTTCTTGGCGCCGAAAGAGCAGAACACCGGACACGTGCCGAAATCGTACAGATGGTGATAGATCGGCGGGATGCCGAGGGAGCCCATCGACGTGATGAAGAAGGAGCAGTGGAACGGGCTCACGCCGGTCAGGAACCGCGGGATCAGACCGAAGTAGTCCAGCAGCTTCAGCAGCCAGATGACAAACTTCAGAAAGATCGCCGGGATCAGAGACAGTCCGCGCGCCGTGTTGTCGAAGTCGCCGCCGGGCTGCGCGCGGTATTCCGTGATGGCGCGGTTCAAAGCCTCGTAGACGTCGCTCATGGTCGCGTCCCGCGGCAGCGTTACCTTGACCACCGTGTCGGGCGATTCCAGGGACATTTCCTTCTTGATGGTCAGCGAGATCTCCACCTCGTCCCGCGTCCAGACGCGCTGACCGCGGATGAAGCGGTTGACGGCGGGACGCTGCGACGCCATCCGTATGTACGCCGCGATCAGAACGTACATCATGCTGATGTTTTTCATTCCCTCCGCCTGCTTTTCCTTGAGGTATTTCTCAAGCTTCGTGACGGAAATCCGGTCGGTGATGAAATTCTGCGAGCCGACGCGGTTCACCATGATAAACGGAATAATCATGGACATAGGGGAAATACTTTTGACACGTCTCATCGTCGATTTTTTCTTTTTGGGCTTTTTTTCCGCCGGGGCGGGCGCGGCGGGCTGCCGCTCCCCGGTCCCGATCGTTTCGACGTTTGTATCCGACATGCGATCACATCCTTTCGGGCGAATTCGCTCCGCAATGGGATGAAAAACAAAGCATTCTGACGTTCCTTATCAGTATACCAGAAAGTTTATCAAAAGTAAACAATTATTCATAATTGTTTCATATTGCGGCGCGGAAATTTCCGGCAAGGGAGGCGTTACGGATGCCGGGCGGTCAGCGCGATCAGGAGAGAGAGGTTGTCCGGCTGCACCTTGGCTTCGGCGGCGGCTTTGTTGCGCCGCAGCGCGCCGCATTTTGTGCAGCGGTGCGTGATGATATAGCCGCGCCGCGCGTCCGGCTCGGCGGAAACCGGCTCCATCAGCCCGCCGCATGCCGAGGCGCGGTCGCCGGGATTTTCGTCGAGGTGCAGCGACCACAGGCAGAACGGGCAGTGATTGCGCGAGGTATAGCCGAGCGGCTCGACGGCTTTATGACAGTGCGCACACACAAAGCCGCTGTCGTTTTTGGTAAAGCGTTTTGTTTCCATGGTTCGCAGATCCTTTCATGACGCACGCGGCGCATCAGTGATACCGTTCATTATAGCATATCCGCCCCCTGATTGCAAGGCGGGTGCATAATGGGACGCCGGATGCGTCATACTAAAGGCGGCAGCGATTTTTATATTATCTGAAAGGCGGTTTTTTCATGAACAAGCGGAAAATCACGATCCTTGCCTGTGCGGCCGCTCTGAGCACGGCGCTGTTTGTCCTCTCAGCGGCTGCAAAAACTCCGGTACTCGACGGAACCTCCCGGGTGCCCAACGATTCCACCAGCATTGCGGGACGCACCGCGTCCACGGCGACCGGCGACGGCACCAGCGATATGAACGACTTTGCTACCTCCGGCGACCATATGAACGGAAGCGGCGCGCTCGGCGATACCGGGAACGGAGACGGCGTCATCGAAGGCACCGAGACGGGAATGCACGGCGGCACCGGCACGAACAACGGCACAGGTACGGATAATGGAATCGGCACGAACAACGGTACAGGCACGAACAACGGCGACGGTACGAACGACGGAACGGATACCGCACAGACCTCCTCCGGGGACACGGGCGGCATGAGCGTTTTCGGCATCATTCTCACGATCATCATCGTGGCATCCATTATCGCGCTGCTCGTCGCGCTCATTCCGAGAAGGCGCAATGATGCCTGAATGAAAAAGCGGGAAGCCGCAGCGGCACGTCCCGTAAGGAATTTTTCTATGCAGGAAACGGTGTAACCCCGCGAGGGGCTGCACCGTTTTTCTGTTCCCGCCTGCCGGACGGGAGCTTTGCTGTGATGCAGCCGCCCGGCATGTTCCGGCTTCTTTTCGAGACCGGGGCGCAGAAGCAGTCCCGTTACCGCTCATCGCCGCGGCAGATCACATGGTCGCAGGCGATGCGGCAGGTAATGAGAAAGTATAAAGCATATACCCCTGCCGCCGCCAGGGAGATCAGCACGGCGGTTTCCATTGCGCGCTGTCCGCTGAGTCCTGCAAAGTCCCAGATCTCATAGATTTTGCCGAAGATCACGCCCATGGGAACGGTCATGAGAAGCGGAAACGCAAAGGGCATCAGAAAGAAGGCGCCGGTCTGTTTGCGCAGCGCAGCCTTCTGCATCCTGACATCCGCGCCCAGACGGTACAGAACGGCAAAGCGTCTGCGCTCCTCGTCCAGGGTGGAAAGGGTTTTGACGGAGAGGATCGCCAGCGCCATGCAGACGAACACCGTGGCGACGTACAGCGTTCCGATGATGAGCGTTCCGGCGGTGGCGCTGCTGTACAGGCGGTATTCCTCGCGGATCGCAAAATCGCACCATTCCTCCGGACCGTACTCCGTCTCCCGGCAGTAGGTCAGCTCCGCCAGCATGGACTGGGCATCCGGGCGGCTGTTCTCCAGCGTGTAGGCGGCGCAGACGTCTGACACAGGCATACCGGCCACCGCTTCATCGGGCACGACGAAATACAGCCGTGCCCGCCGGGCAAACTCGGGGTAAAAGGTGCTGCTCCCCGCCCAGGAATATGCCGTTCCGTTCAGTGTCACGGCTTTGTCCGAAAAGTCCACATCGCAGATGCCCTGAACGCCGGTGATGACCAGGTATTGCCCGTTCAATGCAAGCGGCTCGTAGCCGCAGCCGGAGAGCAGCGCATTGAACTGACTCAGGGGCATGAATTTGTCCGTCCAGCCCATGAGGTCATACCCCAGGATGCTGCTGCAAAGGGTCGTTTCGCCCGCGGAATAGAGCTGATAATCCATCCGGGATGTGATGGGGCTGTATTTTTCGATGATCTTTTCCCCCTCCTCCATGGAAATGCCCGGCTCTTTGGACAGATTGAGCATGGCCATGACATCATAGGGACAATCCTTCGCAATAGAGCGGTCCGCGTAGACCTTCTCCCCGAGCGCCACATTGGACATGGCGATGGCAAAGACCAGAATCGTCGCCAGCGCGCCGATGAGGAGAGAATTCACGGTCATTTTCCCGGAAAGCCCCCGCAGAACCACTGTGTTGGTACCCCTGTTTTTTAGGCGCTTGTTCCGCAGCAGCATCCCGGCGATGGTTCTGGACCATGTGAAATGAGACAAAAAGACCATCACCAGATCCATAGCCAGCCACAGAAGCAGGATCACGCCGTCCTGATCCCGGAAAGCAGCCATCAGGCTCCGCCAGGTAACCACGAGACAGCCGATGAGCCCCGCCAGAGTCGCCGCCGAAAGGACGCACCAGAGCACCGGATGCTTCTCGCTTCTCTCCGCGGCGTCCTCTTTCAGCAGCTCCGAGACCGTGACCTTTTTCAGATACCGCAGGGAAGCAAGCGTAGAGAGAAGAAACATCCCGATGCTGACCGCAACGGTGAGCAATATCCCCCGGGCGGAATAGGCGGAGACCGAAAAGGGAAACTCCATGATCGAAGCAAACAACGCTGCGAGGAGCTGAAAGATCACAAGCCCCGCGCCCATGCCCACGAGCATTGCCAGAAAGGACAAAATCCCCGTCTCACAGGAAAACAGCGTCCGGATATTCCGGCGGGTCATGCCCAAAGTCAGATACATGCCGAATTCCTTTTTTCGCAGCTTCAGCATGAAGCCGGTGGCGTAGCTGAGCACGAGCGCCGTGACCAGACAGGAAAGGATCGTGACCATGGTGAACATGGTGCGCATGTCGGAGGAAATTTCCGTGAGCTGCCGGATCCGGTCGCTGTAGCTGAGGTTGTTGACCGCAAACAGCAGCGCGATGCTCAGCGCCACGGTGACAAAATAAATGAGGTAGCTGCGGATCTGACGCCGCACATTCCGAAGTGCCAGCTTAGCGAACATCGGCTTCCCCTCCCAGCACCGCCATGGTGTTCAGGATCTCGTGGTACATGGTCTGCCGCGTGCGCTCTCCCCGGTACAGCTCGTTCCATATTTTACCGTCCTTCAGGAACAGCACCCGGGAGGCGTAGGAGCCGACAACGGCGTCGTGTGTCACCATCAGAATGGTGGAGCCGAGGCTCTGATTCATCACCGTGAAGGTCTGCATCAGGCTTCTGGAGTTGGCGCTGTCCAGTGCGCCGGTAGGCTCGTCAGCAAGGATCAGAGCCGGGCGGGTAATCAGCGCCCGGGCGCAGGCGGCGCGCTGCCGCTGTCCGCCGGAAAGCTGCCGCGGGAACTTCTCCAGCTGCTCCGTGATCTCAAGCGATGCGGCAGCCGCCCGGAGCCTGTCCCTGGTTTCCCCGACCGGCAGCTTCTGCAGGTTCAGCGGCAGAACGATGTTCTCGCCCACCGTCAGCGTGTCCAGCAGATTGTATTCCTGAAAGATGAAGCCCAGCCGGTCGCGGCGGAAAGCCGCCAGCTCCTGCTCCCGCATCCCGGCAATATTTTTCCCCTCCAGAAAGATGCTGCCGGAGCTGGGACGGTCGATCGTGGCGATGACGTTCAGCAACGTGCTTTTGCCGGAGCCGGACGCGCCCATGACGGCGGTGAATTCGCCCCGCTCCATCTGGAAGCTCACGCCGTTCAGCGCCTTGGACACGACGTCCCCGCTGCCGTAGTATTTGGTCACATCTTTGATTTCCAGTAAAGTATTCATATGGTTTCACCGACCTTTCGCCTCTATTGTACCGCGAAAGCGCCTGATCTGTTCTAACCCTGTCCGGATCGATTCTGACAGTTTTGTCAGGTTCGGGAGGGGAAGCGCAGCGTGAAGCGGGTAAACCGGTGCTCCTCGGAGGCGATTTCCAGACCGATGTTCAGCGAGCTGCAAAGCTCCCGGACGATGTACAGTCCCATGCCGGTGCTCTGACCATGGCTTCGCCCCGCTTTGCCGGTGAAGCCGCGCTCCGTCACCCGCGTAAGCTCATGGGCGGGGATCCCGGGACCGTTGTCCTCAAATATCAGGCAGTCTGTCTCCAGCACAATATGGATCTGACAGCCGGGGCAGTATTTGGCGCAGTTGATGAGCAGCTGCTTGAGGATGAACACCAGCAGCTTGGCGTCAGAATAGACCGCAGCCTCCCCGTCAACCGAAATACCGATGTCCGCCGCGATCAGAAGCTCCATCTCTTCCCGGATGGCCTGATCGCAGACCGGGCGCAGCTCGGCAAGCGTGATCTGAGTGTCCTTTTCCGCGGTCCGCAGCTTCGCGTAGGTCAGGATGGTCTCCGTCAGATTGTCCGTGCGGCGCAGCTCCCGCCGGAGCTTGGCTGGATCTGCGCCGTTTTCGAGGATCAGCGAGCAGGCGGTCAGAGGCGTCTTGATCTCATGGATCCAGCTCTCCACATAGTCGCAGTACTCCTGCTTCTCCGCCCGCGCCTGCTCCACCGCGCCGATGGCGGAGCGGGAGATCTCCTTCATCAGCAAATAGTATTCCATCTCGAGCGCGTCGCGGGGGCGCTCCAGCGTCTCGCCGGCGAGATATTTTTCGGGCAGCGCGTCCAGCCGGCTCCTCAGCATGCGCAGCCGCCGGTCGGTGTGCCGCCATCCGACGATGATGCAAAGCAGCAAAACGAGGACGCCGCTGAGCAGAAGAATCAGCATCAGAGAAAACGGGAGCCCGCACAAACAGCACACCAGAAGAAGGTACAGCCCGCCGATCCCCGCCATGCACAGGGGCAGGGCTTTCGCGCTCATGTAGTCCCAAAAGCTCACAGGCGGTACCCCACGCCGCGCACCGTGCGGACAAAGTCTGCCGCGCCGATCTGACTGAGCTTTTCCCGGAGCCTGCCGATATTGACGTACAGAGTGTTGCCGTCGATGTACATGCCGTTTGTCCACAGCTCCTCGATCAGTTCATCCCGGGTACACAGCTCCTTCTGCATCAGACACCACAGGATCCGCGCCTCGTTCTTTGTCAGCTCCACGGTATTGCCGTCAAAAACGGCTTTCATGCCCGGCAGATCCAGCGTCAGTCCCCGGACAGTCAGCGTATCGGTTCCCGTGCTTTTCAGCATCCTGCCGATCCGGGCAAGCAGAACGGCGGAATTGTAGGGCTTGCGGATGAAATCGTCCCCACCCACGCCGAAAGCCAGCAGCTCGTCCTCCGGGGTATCCCGGGCGGTCAGAAAGATCACCGGCGTGTCGGAGGTCTGCCGCAGCTTCCGGCAGCGGGTGAAGCCGCTCTCCCCAGGCAGATTCACGTCCATCAGGATCAGATCGCATGGCGGCGCATCCACCGGCAGGTAGCCGTTGGCGCGGAGCAGCGTTTTCAGCTCGGCGCGGATGGCGTCGTCGTCTTCGATGATCTGGATTCGTTTCATGGCATACCTCGCCCTTCTTTTCTCCATTCGCATCGGCGGATACGGCAGTACGCCGGGTTCTGCATATTGCCGGGAGAGTACGCCTCCGGCACAGCGTTTCCGTTCCCCCGGTATTTCTGCCCCTCCGTTGTTTTTTCCTTATCTGTCCGAACGCTTTCCGCGTCCGATATGTTTGAAGATGGACACAGCCTTTTTTTCACAGGCGACCGGACGCCGGCGTTTGGATTCGGCGTGATGCTTTCTGCATGCATCGCAGTTTCCGTGCCGCTCGCATGTTTTCTTTTTGCAGGGGCAGCGCACCGTTCGCTTTTCCAGCCTTACGACGCCGTCCCTGTCAGGCTCCGTGACGCCGTTTTTGTATGCATAGCCCATTTTCCGATAGAAGTCCACTGCGGTCAGGGAGGAGCCGACCTCGGTGCGCCACGCCCGCCGGAAGTATTCATCGGATTCCAGCGTGTTCACGATCCTCCTGCCGATCCCGCGCCCCTGATAGGCGGGCAGAACGAATATCGTCACCAGGTAGCTCTCCGTTGTGCTGCCCCAATACCCGGTGATGCCTCCGCAGCCGATCACGGCGTCGCCGTCACAGGCAACATAAAAATGCGACTCTCCGGCGCGCTCCCGGATCGCCCCGGCGGAATGCGTCCGTATGTTTTCCAGAATATATTCCTGCGGATAATCCCGGCTGTTGCTGATTTGGAGCGTTTCCGCCACTACTTTCGCCACTGCGTATTCGTCGCCGTCCCGAAAGCGGCGTATGGTGATCGGAGCCATGACGCATGTCCTCCCTGTATACGCGGGAGTATGGCTGCGGCAGCCTGCGCGCTACGACTGCCAAGCGCCGCCGCGCGGAAAGCCGGACGCAGGATTCGTCCGGGTCGCATGTCCCATACCCCGTTCTGCATGTTTATTCTATAAAATCCCGCCTGTTTTGGATAGATGGATTTCACAGCTGTTTGTGTCCGATTTATAGGTATGTCCACATGCGGTGCGGCGCAGTGACCGCCGTCTGCGCTGCCGCGGACAGCTTTCGGGAATCCGGCTCCTCCGTGGCTGCGGGCTTTTCCGCATCGCGTGCGTTCATCCGCCGCGCTTTTTCAGTACGATCGCAATAAAATTCAGATACTTTCCGCCGCCGGCTTCCATTGCTTTTCTGTCGCCGACAGCATACTCGTTCTCCTGCTTCAGCCAATCCGCCCATACCTCTTCATTGCTCTCCATCTCGTGCACAGAGATGACTTCTGCATCCCTGCACTGACCCACCATATCACGCCAATATGCGATATCGTGCATATAGTCGAGCTGCTCCGGTGTCCATGAGAGCAGAAGCTCTTTCGGCAGATGATCGTGACAGTCTTTTTTCATACCGGGGATCGCGATGTAAATATAACCTCCGCGCTTCACAAACGGCAGAAGGCGGTCGTCCAGATAATGCGCATCCCGTCCGAAATAGTTATAGGAGTCCACGCTTACAACCGCATCGAAAAATTCCTTTTCAAACGGTAAAGCGGCGGCATCCGCTTTGACGGGAATGATCTGTTCTCGAGCCAGACCCATCCGGTCAAAGAACTTCCGGTTTTCCTCCGGGTCGCTCCACAGGTCTGCCGCATATACGGTAAAGCCGTATTCCCGGGCAAGAAATACACTGGTCAGCCCCTGACCGCTTCCCAGGTCGCAGACGACCGCTCCGTCCGGGATATGATGACGGCTCAGTAATTCTTCTTCCAGCTTGACAGGATTCGGTCCCATGATTTTTTCCTGTAAGGCGGGCGTATCGTATTTTTCACTTCTGATATACTTCATGCTGCTTTCTCCTCAGCTTTTTTGCAGGTTTTTGTTGAGCTTCGCAATCTTTTTGAATTTCTGCTTCTTTTCAGCCAGATATCCTTCTGTATCCTCTGCGTACCGGTTCTCGGACTTCAGCTTCCGGTAGGACAGCCAGCGTTCCGGCGCCAGCTCCCCGTTCGCAATGGCTGCCTGAACCGCGCAATGCGGCTCATTCGTATGAGTGCAGTCATGAAAACGGCACATGGACGCCAGCGCTTCTATATCGGAAAAGGATCTTTCCAGACCCTCGTCCGTATCCCATAAGCCGAGTTCTCTCATCCCGGGCGTATCGATGACCATTCCTCCCTGCTGCAGCAAAAACAGCTCGCGCCTTGTGGTTGTGTGCCTGCCCTTGCCGTCGTTACGCAATCCGTTCGTTTCCAGCCGCTCCTCTCCGAGCAGACGGTTCATCAGCGTCGATTTGCCGACCCCGGAGGAGCCCATCAATGCGGCCGTCTTTCCGTTTTGTATATAGGGCAGGAGCTTTTTGTATCCGTTTTGCTCCATGGCGGATGTTACGACCGTATCGGTTCCGACAGCCACCGACTCGACGGCGCGCAGATACTGTTCGAGGTCTGCGCAGAGATCGGATTTTGTCAGCACGATCACAGGCGCCGCGCCGCTGTCCCAGGCGACAGAAAGGTAGCGCTCCAATCTTCGGAGGTTAAAATCCTGGTTCAGAGACATGCAGATGAATACGGTGTCGATATTGGCGGCGACGACCTGTTCCGACTTTCCTGTTCCTGCGGCTTTGCGGATAAAGACGCTTTTTCTCGGTAAAACTGCGTGTATGATCGCGTGTTCCTGATGCGCGCCGCAGTCGATCATGACAAAATCGCCGACAGCGGGAAAGTCCGAGGCGCATCCGGCGTTATGCCGTAATCTGCCGGAGATCTCCGCGCACTGTTCTCCTGCTTCGCTCACCAGGCGATAGACGCCTTTCTCCCGGGAGAGGATCCGTCCCACCGTATAAGACGCATCGTATTCACGCACGACCGACTCGTATTGATTCAGCAGCCCAAAGGCAGCCATATCCACTTTTTCCATAGCTTATTCCTCCCTGCAATTCCCGGCGGCGTTGTGCTGCATAAAACGCTCAATATGATGCTCCAACAGCCCGACCGCTTCTTTCTTATCGGCGGCTCCGTCCGATATGCTGACCAGCAAATAGAGCGGCGCATAAAACTCCACGGCAAGCTGTCTGGGGTCGGCTTCCCGGAGGATCCCTTTTTTTATCATGTTGCGGAATATGTCCTCCATATAGGCGACAGGTCCGGAGGTAATGCAGCTGCGGTACAGTTCCGCCATTTCCGCGCTGCGGTACTGCTCCAATGTCAGCATCTTTCGGAAGTCCGAGGCGAAGGCGTCCTCTGACCAGAACGAGAACTGTGCGGCGGTGAATTTCCGGATGCTCTCCATGGATACATGTTCATATGCCTGCGGCTCTTCCTCCAGCTTATTCTGCGGCACTTCGTATTCCCGCGATCTTTGCGCATCGATCTGGATCATTCGCGCAACGATACTGTCAAAAATATCCCGCTTGTTCTTATAATGCTTATACAGCGCTCCTTTGGTCATGCCAAGCTCGCCTGCGATGCGGCTTACCGGGACTGCCTCATAGCCATCCTGTGCAAACAGGTGAAGCGCGGTCAGCAGGATCCTTTCTTTTGTGTCATCCATATGCTCATCCTCTGTCAGTGAACGGTCGTTCACTTCTATTATAGTAAACGACCGTTCACTTGTCAATGGGGAATCAGAGAAAAAACGTGAGAAAAGCAGCTGCACTGTTTTTCACCCGCCTGCGCGAGGCGAAGCTGCGGCTTCGGGTTTTTCGTAAAGAAAAAGACAGCGTAAAAAGCATTTCTGCCTTTCACGCTGTCCTTTGCCCCTGCAGCGTCCGCCAATCGGATGTGGAAGCATAGCTCCCGGACCGGCGTCCGCCATAGGCTCTCCGTTTTCTGTTTTCCGCTCTCAGAATTCCCACACGCCGGGCGTCAGAGCGTATTCCCGTCCGCCGATCACCGCGGACGCCTCCACCGGCGTCGCAATGCGGTAGCGGACCATGCCGTCCACGTATTCCCACGCGGATTCGATCATCCCGTGCCGGCTCGCAAAGCGCACGGACAGATGCCCCAGCCGCTCGTCCGGCAGCGGCGTGAAGCGCACGCGGGAGAAGCCGGGCGCCGCCGGGCGGATGCCTGCCGCCTTCTCATAGATCCAGTCGGCGACCGCGCCGTACGCGTAGTGATTGTACGAGTTCATGTCCGGGCTCCAGATGCGCCCGTCCGGCATCACGCCGTCCCAGTGCTCCCACATCGTCGTCGCGCCCTTCGTCACCGGATAGATCCACGACGGGAATTCCCGGCGCAGAAGCAGCGTATAGGCGAGGTCGGCATAGCCGTTGTCGCTCAGGGCATGCAGAATGTACGGCGTGCCGACGAAGCCGGTCATCAGCCGCTCGCCGTCCTGCTTCACCAGCGCCGCCAGCGACTCCGCGACGCGGCGGCGGTCGCGCGCCAGACCGAAGTGCAGCGCGAGCGCGTGCTCCGTCTGCGTCTTAAAGCTGTCATGATACGTCTCAAAGAATTCGTCCGAGATGCCCGCGTACAGCTTTTTGTATTCGCTCACATCCCGTCCGGTCGCCTCCCCCGCGCGCACGACCAGCTCCGTCGAGTACGCGTAGAACGCCGAAGCGATCAGATCCTCGTCCGTCGCGCCCCTGTACTGCCCGTACGGCGCGTCCAGCCCGAGCCAGTCCGCGTAGTGACCGCCCGCCTTCGCCTTCTTCCAGCGGTACGGAACGGTCGTCGTGCGCGTGATGTAGTCCACCCAGCCGCGCATCATCTCGAAATTGTCCTCCAGCACCGACACGTCGCCGTAGCTCATGTAGATCTGCCACGGGCACACGGTGGACGCGTCTCCCCACGCCGCCGACTCGTGCCTGCCGTCGAAGCGGTTCGGAATGATGTCGGGAATGCGCCCGTCTGCGTCCTGCGCGATGCGCATGTCGCCCAGCCATTTGACAAAGAAGCGCTCCACGTCGTAGTTATAGGAAGCCGCTTTGACGAACACCTGCGCGTCGCCGGTCCAGCCGTAGCGTTCGTCGCGCTGCGGGCAGTCCGTCGGCACGTCGAGATAGTTGCTCTTCTGCCCCCAGATCACGTTTTCGCAGAGGCGGTTGACAAGCGCGTCGCCCGTTTCGATCCAGCCGGTGCGCGCCATCTCGCTGTGGACAACGACGGCGGTGAACGCTTGCGGCACGACCTCGCCCGGGAACGCGTCCACGCGCAGGTAGCGGAAGCCGTAGAAGGTCAGCGTCGGATGATACGTCTGCACGCCGTCGCGGCATATGTACTCGAACACCGCCTTTGCCGAGCGGTAGTTTGCCGTGTAGAAGTTGCCCTCGCCGTCCATGATCTCGGCAAACGACAGCTTCACCAGGTCGCCCGCCTTCGCGTTCACCGTGATCTCCGGCACGCCGGTCAGGTTCTGCCCGAAATCCACGACAGTCTCGCCCTTCGGTGTTGTAAAAATGCGGCGCGCGCGGATGCGCTCCTGCGCACGTACCTCCGGACCGATTTGCGGGATGAGATGGTCCTTCGGGAAATCCGCCTCCGCGGCGGGCACGAAATCGTGCGGAACATACGACGCGTCAAAGCGCTGTCCGTCGTAGATGTCGCAGCCGGAGAGGGCGCTGTCCGCGACGTTCCACGTGCGGTCGGTGACGATCTCCTGCGACGTGCCGTCCGCATAGCGGATGTGCAGCGAGGCAAGGATCGCGGGAATGCGCTCTGCCGCGGGATCGGTTTTTCCCCGGTCGAGGTATCGGAGAGCGATGCGCCCGACGTACCAGCCGGAGGCGAGCGTCACGGAAAGCGTGTTCTCGCCCTCCGTGAGCAGCGGCGCGGCGTCGTAGGTCTGCACCTGCGTGCGGTCCTCATATTCCGTCCAGCCGGGCGCGAGGAGGAATTCCCCGACGCGCACACCGTTCAGCGCCGCCTCGTACACGCCGCGCGCGGTGATGGTCAGTGTGGCGGAGGCGATCTTCTTCTCCGCGCGGAAGGTGCGCACGAACAGGGGGCATACGTCGCGGACGTCGCGGTGCGCGCGGATCCATTTTGCATTCTCAAGCATGCAGCTGACTCCTTTATTTCTGTATTTCCGTAGGGATTTCCGCAGGCGGATTCCGGGAGAGAAGGGGTGCCCTGCTTCCCGCTTTATTTCAGCACGTCCTGCTTTGTGTTCGGGCTGGAGCGGCGGGCAAGCTCCGGCATGCGGTGCTCCAGCGCCGCGCGGGAGATCTCGATATCCTCGCGCAGCTCGCCCTCGTTCAGGCAGCCGACCGTCACCATATCGCAGTCGCGCAGCGTCGCCCAGGAGAAATTCAGCCCGACGAACGGCGTGGTCCGTCCCGCCGCCATCGGCTTGATCGTCATGACCGGCTTCTTCGCCGCATGAATGATGCGCGCGACGCTCTCGATCTCGATCTGCATGAGGAAGCCCATGCAGTTGTAGATCTGGATATACGTCTCCACGTCGTAGCCGTTCGCGTCGCTGTACAGAATCAGCTCCGGCATGTGCGCCGACAGACCGGGGATCAGCCCCGCCTCGCGGATCATCGATGTATAGTCGTCGAGGCGGTCCATCGTCCGCTTGTTCTTGTTCACGAGCTGCTCCGCCGAGGTGTGATGGATGAGGCAGAACGTCGCGCCGAGCGCCCGGGAGGCGGCGATCGCCGCCTGCGCCTCGCGCCGCGCGTCCGCCGTATCGTCCACGTTCAGAATCGGCGTATCGATCAGGATCATCTTATGCTCCGTCTCCTCCTCCGCGCGCCGGACCGCGTCCACGATCATCGGCAGGCGGGAAAACGGCGCCATGAACGTATCGACCCCTTCGCCGATCGCCGTTGTCAGCATCGGCACGATGGTGTCGGGCGAATGGTGATACCGCTTAATCATGGCGTCCGCCGCCGCGCCGGTGTGGCTGTAGCCGGCGATCCAGTTGGAGCCGATAATCATGCGCGAAAGCGACACGCCTGCGACGGTGGTTCTGGGAAACTGTTTTTGCATTGCTGTATCCTCCGTTTATTTGGGAAAATATTTTCTGGCTGCTGGATGGCATACGGGCGCGCGTCTGACAGCCGCCCGGGAATCCTTTCAGACAAGCCATGCGATCAGCTGGAGCACGGCGAGGTGCGCGGGATAGAAAATATAGAAGAAATATTTCATGCGGTGCCTGCCGGGCTTTCCGTTATAGAGAGCGAGGAGCGGCAGGGCGAGCATCGAAAGGCATTGCAGCGCGCTGCCGCCGAGCAGCTCTGCGGTGCAGACGCAGGCAAGACCGAGGGCGAGGGCGGCGAGGCGGTACGGCTTATCGTCGAAGAGCGACACCCATACGGGGACGAGGATGCCGAAAAAGCCGTAATCGACGGGGACGGCGCGGCAGAAGAAAAAGAGCGCGGCAAGGGCGAGGACAAAGGCGCCGGCGAGCGGAAAACGGCGGGGACTGCCGGTGCGGAAGGCGGTTTTCACGGCGTCGAGGAGCCACATGAGCAAAATGGAGAAGGAGAAGGTGATGAGGATCCCCAGAAGCAGCTCTCCGTCCGCCGCCGCGTACACAAGCTGGCAGGCGGCGCCGAGGAGAAAGACGCGCAGAAAATAGCGGGGGCGGGAGCGGGTATAGCGGAAGCCCTCGGCGATGAAATAGGCGTAGAGGGGGAACGCCAGCCGTCCGACGGCGCGCATCCAGACGGCGCCGGGGAAGAGAAGCAGTCCCGCGTGATCGATGAGCATGGAGAGGGCTGCGAGGAGCTTGAGCGCGCTGCCGGGCATGTGGATCTCCTTTCCGGGGAAAGCGGGTGCGGACAATCTTTCCGTCTGTTCCATTATAGCATCGACGCGGCGGGATTGCAACAGCGCCGGGCAATTCTCCATGTTTTCAGCCGGATTCTCCCTTGTGCGCGCGCGGGAGGAATGCTATAATGAAAAAAACCGCGGCGTGCCGCCGCGCGTTTTCACGATATTTTTATCCGGGAGGTACTCCTATGCGCGAAACCATCCGGCTCTCCGACGGCTGGCTCTTTCATGCCGGCGCGGAGAATTATCAGACCCCGCGCCACAAGTCGATTCTGTATGCGTCCGCCAAAACGGAATCCCGCCGCTGCGGCTTTGCGTCCCTTTCCTACAACGACGATCAAAGCTCCTCCCCCGACACCTGGGAGACGGTCCGCATCCCGCACGACTACGCCGTCGCGCAGCGACCCTCCCCTGCCTTTGCCGGTACGCTCGGCTCCGTCCCCTACGGCGAGGCGTGGTACCGCCGTGCGCTCCGATTTCCGGACAGCGACCGCGGACGGCGGCTGCTCCTCTGCTTTGAGGCGGTCGCCACGTACTGCGAGATCTATTTCAACGGCTGCCTCCTTATGAAAAACGATTCCGCCTATACCCCTTTTGAGGTCGATATCTCCGACTTCGCCCGCTTCGGCGGCGAGAAGAACGTCCTTGCCGTCCGCATTCTGCCGACCGTGGAGCACGAGGGCTGGTGGTACACCGGCGCGGGCATCACGCGGGCGGTCACGCTGCTCAAGACGGATCCCTCCGCCATCGGCGTGCGCGGCGTATGGGTGCGCCCCGTGCGTGAGGACGGCGGCGTCTGGCGCTGCGAGATCGAGACGACCCTCGTGCGCGGCGCGGCGGGGACGGATACCGTTTTCCTGACGCAGACGATCGGCGGACGCACCGTGACCGGTTCCGCCGCGCTCCCGCCCTACGGTGAGACAGTCGTGCGGCAGGTTCTCCGCGTGGAGGAGCCGCGCCTGTGGGACGTGGACGACCCGCAGCTGTATACGTGCGAGAGCGTTCTCTTTCGCGGCGGCGAGCCGATCGACGCGGCGGAGACCACGTTCGGCTTCCGGACGGCGGAATTCGGCGCGGACGGCTTCTATCTGAACGGGCGGCGCGTGCCGCTGCACGGCGTCTGCTGCCACGAGGATTACGGCATCACGGGGCGCGCCGTGCCGGACTCCATCCGCCGCTACCGCGTACAGCTTCTGCGCGAGATGGGCGCGAACGCCTATCGCTGCTCGCACTATCCGCAGAGCGAGGGAACGATGGACGCCCTCGACCGCGCGGGCATGCTGGTGATGGCGGAGACGCGGCATTTCTCCTCCGCGCCGTCCGCGATGGCGCAGCTGGAGACGCTGGTGCGCCGCGACCGCAATCATCCGTCCGTGATCCTGTACTCCATCGGGAATGAGGAATGGTATTTCGAGCGGGAGCAGGGCGCTGCCATCGCGCGCCGCATGATCGCCGCCGTGCGGCGGCTGGACCCGGACCGCGCGGTGACGGCGGCAGTGGACAAATCCGTCGCTGCCTCGCCGGTGATGGACGAGGTGGATGTGCTTGGCGTGAACTACAACACGAATGCCATCGACGCGCTGCACGCGCGGCTGCCGGGCAAGCCTGTCCTCTGGACGGAATGCATGGCGGCAGGTACGACGCGCGGCTACTACGCCGAATCGGACGCGGGCCTCGGCAGGGTGTCCGGCTACGACTGCAAGACGAACGGCTTCGGCGATTCCGCCCGCGCGACGCAGCGCTTTATGGATGAGCGGCCGTTTATGGCGGGCGGTTTCCGCTGGACGGGGCTGGAATACCGCGGCGAGAGCGAATGGCCGCGGCTGGCGTCGCAGTCCGGGGCGGTCGACCTGTTTTTGCAGAAGAAGGACGCGTTCTATCAGCTGCGCGCGCTCTGGACGGACGAACCGACCGTGCATATCCTCCCGCACTGGAATCACGCGGGACGCGAAGGGGAGGAGATCGCGGTGCAGGTGTACACCAACTGCGCACAGATCTCGCTTTCGCTCAACGGAATACCGCTCGGGCGGTGCCGCGCGGACCGGTACACGCCGGCGCGCTTTGCTGTTCCCTACGCGGCGGGCGTTCTGCGCGCCGTGGGATACGGCGCCGACGGCGCGGAGCTTGCCGCGGATGAGGTGCGGACGTCCGGCGTACCCGTCCGGCTCCGGCTGCGTATTGACAACGCGCCGCCGGCGCTCGCCTGCAGCGACGTGGCGCACGTGACGGCGTACACGGTGGATGCGGACGGGAATTTCGTGCCGGACGCGTCGGCGCGCCTGACGTTCACCATCGAAGGAGCGCAGGAGGTGGATTACGGCGCGGAGGGCGTTCGCCCCGTGATCCTCGGCACCGGCTCGTCCGTGACGGATCCGGAGCCGCCCGCGTCGCGCTCTCGCGTCATGTACGCCGGGCTGGCGTCGTGCGCCGTGCGGCTGGGCGACGGGAAATATCCGGCGCGGCTGTGCGTCAGCGCGCCGGGGCTGGGCGAGGCGAGCGTGCGGCTCTGAAAAACGAAAAAAGGAGGGGGATATTCCTCCTTTTTGATGCTTTCCGGCGCGCCCGTCCGGCTCCCCCGCGCGACAGACGCCCTGCCGGTAACGCCGGTGCATTCCGCGCCCCGCGAGACGGCAAAAGCATTACATCCGCTGCGCGCTCTCGCGGTAGCGCGCCGGGGTGATGCCCTCCCGCGCGGTGAACACCCGCGAAAAATGACTCGCGTCGCAGAACGCCAGCTTTTTGGAGATCACCGCGAGCGGCAGCTCCGTTTCCCGGAGCATCTGCTTCGCATGGCGCAGCTTGACCGCCAGGATATAGCTGTGCAGCGATTCTCCCGTGATCTCCGTCATCACGCGTCCCATATATACCGGATGATAGTTCAGCGCCTCCGACAGCTGCCTGCCGGAGAGCCGCTCGCCGATATGCGCCTCCACATATTCCGCGATCCGCGCGTATACATCCGGGATCCGCGCCGAGCGTGCCGAACGCACCTGCCGTACCAGATCCACCAGCATTTCCGTCAGCA
This sequence comes from Eubacteriales bacterium, assembly GCA_051867895.1. Lineage (GTDB taxonomy): Bacteria > Bacillota > Clostridia > Oscillospirales > CAG-272 > SIG701. The sequence goes on along the minus strand of JBJDZH010000018.1, from coordinate 10,943 downwards.
TGGACGACGCGCGCAGCGGCGAAAACTGCGCGGTCTGCGACACCTCGCGCACGACCGCCGCCGACGATTCCACCGCCTCCGGCGCATGCAGATAAAACGGCGCGGAAAACTCCGGCGCGCCTGTGAACGCCGGCGCATCCTCGCACAGCGCCTCGTCCTCCTCCCCGACATGCGGGATCTGCCGCACGAATTTCTCGGTGAACGTGCTGCCCTCCGTGCGTCCCGGCATAAAATCGAAGTTCAGATTGTACGTTTCCAGCGCGTTTCCGAAGAATTCCGTGTGATATACGGTGGAGGGCGGGATGTAGATCACGTCGCCCGCCTCCACGCGCCAGTCTCCGTGTCCCGGAAACAGAAAGAGGCAGCGCTCCGAGCGCACGACGATCAGCCGCGGCGTATAGTTGATTTTATTATAATCGACAGAAGCGCGCGTCATCCGGCACAGGGAACGGAAATGCCACGCCGTGTACAGCACCGGATGCGTTTGCGCAAATTCGGACGGAAGCGAAAAGGACATGGCGAACCTCCTGTTTCGGGCTGCGGCAAACGGCGCTTTTGTGCGTCCGTGAACGCCGCCGCCTGCTTTGTCTCCAGTATAGCACACCCCGCCGGGCGCGTCAATGAGAAGGCGCGGCTTTTGGTTTAATTTATACAATGCAAGGTTGATTTCATGAATTGCATGTTTTCCCGCGCCGCCTTATAATTAAGAAAATCAGATGTTTCTGAAAATCCAATCGGAAAGGACCTGACCATTATGCAAAAGAAAACACGCATCTCCGCCCTCCTTCTGGCGGCGCTGTTCCTTCTTCCCTCGCTTGCAGCCTGCTCCTCCGGCGACACGCCCGATACGGACGCTCCCTCTACCTCCGGCACGCCCGCCACGTCGGCGGACACGACGGAACCGGCAGAGACAGAGCCGACGATTGCATTTGAGCAGCAGAACTACAACGGAACGTTCTTCCATATTCTCACCTGCGTGGAGGCGGATTACGAGTACCGCGCGGAAGAGCAGACCGGCGAACGCGTCAACGACGCGATCTACGAGCGCAATCTTGCGGTGGAGGATTACCTCGGCATCAAGCTGGATGTGATCTATGAGAGCGGCGCGTGGGCGAACCGTGCGGCGTACAACGCGATCATCACGAACAGCATCGCGGCGGGCGACGGCGCGCATGATTTCGTGACCGGCATGATCTCCTGCATTCAGCCGCTCGCTTCCACGCAGCTTTTCTATAATCTGTTTGAGGTGCCGTATCTCGACATGGACAACCCGTGGTGGGTATCCTCCATGCAGGAGGAGCTGGCGCTGAACGGCAAGCTCTTCGGCATCATCGGCGACACGTGCCTCTCCATGTACAAGGGGCTGTCGATCATGATCTTCAACCAGCAGCTGATCGAGGACAACAACATGGAGAATCCGTATGAGCTGGTCAAGAGCGGCGCATGGACGCTGGACAAATACCTCGAGCAGACGGCGGGTCACGGCGCGGACGCGGACGGCGACGGTACGTGGAAGCTCGGCTCCGATGTATTCAATACGCTGCTCGACGGCGTCGTCTGGCGCTCGATGAACGCCGCGCTGGATATCCACTCGGTCAAGGTGGATGAGGACGGCATTCCGCGCATTGTGGACATCGACGACAAGCTGGCGAACACGGTGGAAACGCTTCAGAAATATCTCTTTACCAACAGCGACGTGAAATGGGTGAACAACAATACCGCCGCGCTGACCGCCGCGTTCTCCGCCGATCAGGCGATCTACTACATGACGAAGCTGCAGGAGGTCGAGAAGCTGGGCGACATGGAGTCCGATTTCGGCGTGATCCCGATGCCGAAGTACGACGAGAACCAGAAGGGCTACTACACCCAGATCGCGACGGCGACGCAGATGATCTTTGTGCCGACGACGACGAACAAGGTCGCTGTGACCGGACAGGTGCTGGAGGCGCTCTCCTATTTCAGCTGGCTTGACGTGGTCGGCGTGTACTATGACACCGCGCTGAAGCAGCGCTACAGCCGCGACGCCGAAACGGCGGAGATGCTGGACATCATCCGGCAGGGCGCCGTCAACGGCTTCGATTACTCCTACTCCACCGCAATCGGAGGCGATCTCTGGATCAACAAGACGGTCTCCAACGACGCGAGAGCGGAATACAATGTGGCGTCTCAGTTTGCCAAGGACCGCCCCGTGTGGGAGGCCAACATCCAGAAGATTTTTGAGAACTATACGGATCCCGCAGAGAGTGGAAACTGACGCGCCCGCGCGGCAGAACGCCGGGACAATAAAAGGACAATAGAATAAAAAGATACCGTGCGGCTGTGCGCTGCACGGTATCTTTTTGTTTGCCTTTCGTTTCTTATTTTTCGTGTTCCGCCTGGATCTCGGGATGGGCGGAGAGGAGCGGCTTTACGTCCTTTTTGTTCTTGAGGACGCGGTCCACGTAGTTTTTCGTGATGCGCATGACGGTCGGCGCCAGCGCCGCGACGCCGATGAGGTTCGGCAGTGCCATCAGTCCGTTGAAGGTGTCGGAGATATCCCACGCCAGCTGGAGATTGATGGTAGCGCCGACGATGATGAAGGCAACGAATACGATCCGGTAAATGAGGGTGCTCTTCGTGCCGAAGAGGTATTCCCAGCTCTTGGTGCCGTAGTAGCTCCAGCCGAGCACCGTCGTGAAGGCGAAGAGCAGGATCGCGATGGCGATGAACATGCCGCCTGCCGGTCCGAATGCGGAGGTGAAAACGTCGGAGACGAGCGCGTCCTTGTCCGCGTCGAGCACCGCGCCGGTTTCCAGATTCACGCAGCCGGAGGTCAGGATGGCGAGCGCCGTCAGCGTGCAGACGACGAACGTGTCCATCACGACTTCAAAGATGCCCCACATGCCCTGACGGACGGGCTCCTTGACATTCGAGGCGGAGTGTACCATGACGGAGGAGCCGAGACCTGCTTCATTGGAGAATACGCCGCGCTTGAAGCCCATCGTGACGGCTTCCTTCAGCGTGTAGCCGATCGCGCCGCCCGCGACTGCGCGGACGCCGAACATGCTGCGGAAGATGGCGGCGAACGCGGGACCGATCTGATCGAAGTTCATGATGCAGATGACGATCGTGCCGAGCATATACAGCGCGACCATGAACGGGACGATCTTCTCCGCGACAGCGGCGATGCGCTTGATGCCGCCGATGACGACGAGCGCCGTCAGAGCCATCAGCACCAGCCCCGTCACCCATTTTGGAATGGAAAAGACGGCGAGCATGTTGGAGGCGATGTTGTTCACCTGCCCCGCGTTGCCGATGCCGAAGGAGGCAAGCACCGCAAAGACGGCGAAGAGGATCGAGAGCACCAGTCCGATGTGGCGGCAGCCGCGGTAGGAGCCGAGGCCGTCGCGCAGGTAGTACATGGCGCCGCCGGACCACTCGCCCTTTTCATTGCGGCGGCGGTAGTAGATGCCGAGGACGTTCTCGGAATAGTTGGTCATGGTGCCGAGGAAAGCGGCGAGCCACATCCAGAAGATAGCGCCCGGACCGCCGGAGATGATGGCGGAGGCGACGCCGGCGATGTTGCCGACGCCGACCGTGGCGGCAAGCGCCGTGCAGAGCGCCTGGAACTGTGAGATCGAGCGCGCGTCGCTCTTGTCGTGGACGGCGTTGTCCTTGCCGCGGCGGAACGCGGCGACGATCGTTGTCTTCAGCCAGTGCCCGATATGGGTGATCTGGAAGCACTTCGTCAGGATGGTCATCAGAAGACCGGTGCCGACAAGAAGCGTCAGGGCGGGGATGCCCCAGACAAAGTTGTTGATCGCGGTATTGACTTTTTCAATCATTTCCGCGGCGGTGGATGCGAGAAACATGCTGTCATCTCTTTCCGTAATAAAATTTCCGCTGCCCTGACGGGCGGAGAAAAAAGAAAAGGAGGCGAATTACCCGCCCCCCCGAAAAACAGAAAAAACACCGCCGCGCACGCGCGGACGCTGCCAAGCCTCTGTCCTTTTGCCTGAGAGATTAAGCGGAGAACCGCCTTGCACCTTCGGCACTCACACGGGGTGAGCTTCTCCAGAGTGCGGTCGGTCATCCAGTCCCTGTCCTGCCGGACACCTGAGAGTTTTACTCCTTCGGCGGGGCATGCGCCCTCTATCCTGAACACTTCTTTCCGCACGCTTCAGCTTTTTATATTATACACCGGATTTCGCCCGTATGCAATAGTTTATTCATGGATTTTTCAAAAAAATCCATTTTTCACGGGCGCTGTGTCCCGTATTTCTGCCGGTATTCGAGCGGGGAGCAGCCGGTCTCCCGCCGGAAATAGCGGGAAAAGTTGCTCACGTCGGCGATGCCGACGGAGGCGGCGATCTCGGCGACGGGGCGCGAGGTCATTGCCAGCTGCTCCCGCGCCGCCGCGATCCGGCAAAGCAGCCGGTACTGTCCGATGGAATAGCCGGTCTGTGCGCGGAACAGCCGCTCCAGATAATACACGCTGACGTGAAAACGCTCGCCGAGCGCGGCAAGTGGCAGCTTTTCCGCCAGATCCGCCTCCAGCGCGCGCCGCACGTTTTCTGCCAGCTTCCCCGCGCTGCCGCCCGAGACCGGGGCGGCGAAGGAGTCCGGCGAAAGCCGGTAAAGCCGGATCAGGATCAGCCGCACCAGGGCGTCCGCCGCGCCGGGAAAGCTGTCCGAGGACGCCTCCGCCTCCAGCGCGGAGAACAGCGCGTCCATCTCCCGCGCGCTCTCCTCTGCGAGCAGGATGACCGGGCAGAAATCCGCACCGTGCGGCGAGAACGCGGCGAGCAGCGCGTCGTCGATCGTGCCGGCGGCGGCGCGGGGCGATATGGTGACCGTATACCGCTCATATTCCTCCGTCACGCACTCGACGGCGTGCGTCGTGAAATTTCCGAGCAGCATGACGGCGGGAGAGCGGACCTCGCGCGTCCCGGCGCCCGAGATCAGGTGCAGGCGTCCGGAGACGACGTAGATCATTTGATATTCGCCGTGCGTGTGCGGCGGATAGCGGCGGGCGCGGTACTGATGGCTGACGGCAGCGCAGGGCATTTCTCTTTTTCCTCCGAATGGGCAAGATTTACACAACACAAGGCAATAAATGTGTTGCAATCCATACGAAAACATTATATAATAATTTCGTATAAATGTCCAGAGGGATCGTCACCGGATCCGAGAAGTCAAATTTTACATATCGAAAGGGGAATGCAGCATGGCATATTCCGTTCCGCAGACAAAGGACGCGTTTGAGAAGCTGTGCGCGGAGGCGAACGTCGCGCTTCCGTATACAGCGGACACGTCGATTCTGAAAACACCGGTTCCGATTGGGGGAAAAACCGCGCCGAACCGTATCGCCTATCAGGCGATGGAGGGCTGCGACGGCACGCCGGGCGGGCTGCCGGACACGCTGACGAAGCGGCGCTATCTCCGCTTTGCGCACGGCGGCGCCGGCGTCATCTGGTTTGAGGCGACGGCGGTCGTGCCGGAGGGGCGCGCCAATCCGCGTCAGCTGTACATCGACGAGAAGAACTACATGGATTTCGCGCCGCTGGTGGCGGAGATCAAGGAAACGTGCCTGCGGGAGAACGGCTATGAGCCGCTGATCTTCATGCAGCTGACCCATTCCGGACGGTATTCCAAGCCGGAGGGCGTTCCCGCGCCGCTGATCGCGTACAACAATCCGATTTTCGAGGGCGAAAATCCGATCGATCCCTCGCGGATTCTGTCCGACGAGTATCTGGACATGGTCAAGGAAAAGCTGGTCGCGGCGGCGGCTCTGGCGGAGAAGGCGGGCTTTGACGGCTGCGACATCAAGTGCTGCCACCGGTATCTGCTGTGCGAGCTGCTCTCGGCGTACAACCGTCCGGGACGCTACGGCGGAAGCTGGGAGAACCGCACGCGTCTGGTGCGCGAGGCGATCTATGGGGCGCTGGAGAACTGCTCCTCCGATTTCATCGTGTCGTCGCGCATGAACATCTACGACGGCTTCCCGTATCCGTACGGCTTCTCGGTTACGGAGGGAAACGGGATCACGCCGGACTATACGGACGCCAAGCGGCTGGCGCGCGATCTGTCCGCGCACGGCGTGAAGCTTCTGAACTTCACGATGGGCAATCCGTACTTCAATCCGCACGTGAACCGTCCGTTTGCGACCGGCAAGTACGATCCGCCGGAGCATCCGATGTACGGCGTATGGCGCATGCTGGCAGGCACGGCGGAGGTCGCGCGGGAGATCCCGGACACCCGGGTGATCTCCTCCGGGCTGTCCTTCCTCGGCGAGGTATCGCCGAACGTGACGGCGGCGGCGGTGAAGGACGGCTGGTTCGACTTTGCCGGATACGGACGCGAGACGCTGGCATATCCGGACTGCGCACGCGACATCTGCGAAAAGGGCGCGCTGGACACAAAGAAGCTCTGCATTGCCTGCGGCAAATGCACGGAGATCATGCGCACGAAGGGCGGCACGCCGGGCTGCGTCATCCGCGACGGCGAGGTCTACATGCCGATCTACAAAAAACAGGTGCTGGGAAAGTAAGAAATACGGGGGACGCGGGTCATTTTGCCCGCGCCTTCCCGGACACTATATTAAATATTGTCTGAAGGAGAAGAATTACTATGAAAACTGCGGTCATTACCGGAGCTGCCGGCGGGATCGGCTTTGCTACCGTGGAGAAATTCGTCGCGGAGGGCTACACCGTGGTAGCGATGGATCTGCTGCCGGCGGAGAAGGCGGCGGAGCGTCTGGGCAAGTTCGGCGACAAGGTGATTTATTATGTGGGCGATCTGAGCAATGCGGAATCCCGTCAGGGGCTTGTGGACACCGCTTACGCGAAGCTCGGACATGTGGACGCGCTCGTGAACGTGGCGGGCGTCGCCCCCCGTCAGAGAAACGATATCCTCGGAATGACGGAGGAGAGCTACGACTGGGTGATGGGCATCAACACGAAGGGCACCTTCTTCCTCACGCAGCTCTTTGCGAATAAGATGATCGAGCAGGAGCTGCACGACGGTATCCGCGGCTTCATCGTCAACATTTCCTCCATGTCCGCGTACACCAGCTCGACGAACCGCGGCGAATACTGCATCTCCAAGGCGGGCGTTTCCATGATTACGACGCTGTTCGCCGACCGTCTCGCCGAGTACGGCATCCTTGTGAACGAGATCCGTCCGGGCATCATCATGACCGGCATGACGGAGACCGTCAAGGCGAAGTACGACAATCTCATCAACAACGTCGGCATTCTTCCGATCAAGCGCTGGGGACAGCCGGAGGACATCGCCAACGCGGTATACGTGCTCTGCTCGGGCGCGCTCGGCTACACGACCGGTCAGTCCATCGACGTGGACGGCGGCTTCCATATCGCAAGACTGTAAAAAAGGAGGACGCGGGGGATTTTTGGAGAAAAACTCCCCCGCGCCCGTTTATCAGGGGAGGAGTAACATATGACCGAAACCACGATACAGGGAATGCGGACGATCACTCTGAATACGGCGATCGTCGGAACGGGCGCGGCGGGCTACAACGCGGCGCTGCGGCTGAAGGGCTACGGCGTTACGGACATCGCCATCTTCACGGAAGGCGTGAACATGGGCACGTCGCGGAACACCGGCTCGGACAAGCAGACGTATTACAAGCTGAATCTCTGCGCGGATTTCGCCGATTCGCCCAAGGCGATGGCGCAGGATCTCTTCGGCGGCAAGGCGGTGGACGGCGACATTGCGTACGCCGAGGCTGCGCTCTCGACGCCGTGCTTCATCCATCTGGCGGAGCTGGGCGTTCCGTTCCCGGTCAACCGCTACGGGGAATACGTCGGCTACAAGACGGATCACGATCCGCGCGCCCGCGCGACGAGCGCGGGGCCGCTGACCTCCAAGCTGATGACGGAATGCCTGCAGCGCGCGGCAGAGAAGGAGAACATCCGGATCTTTGACGACTGCATGGTCGTCTCGATCCTGAAAAAGGACGGGGAGGCGGTCGGTCTGCTCTGCCTCGACCTTGCGAACGCGGCGGAGGAAGAGAAGCGCTTTGTGCTCGTGCGCGCGAAGAATATCATTTTCGCCACGGGCGGACCGGCGGGCATCTATGCCGACACGGTGTATCCGTGCGGACACAGCGGCTCCTCTGGCGTGGCGTTCGAGGCGGGCGTGAACGGCAAGAATCTGACCGAGTGGCAGTTCGGTCTGGCGTCCACCAACCCGCGCTGGAATGTCTCCGGCACGTACATGCAGGTGCTGCCGCGCTTCGTTTCGGTAGACCGCGACGGCGCGGAGCATGAATTCCTGACGGAGTATTTTGCGACGCCGGAGGAATGCCTGTCGATGGTGTTCAAGAAGGGCTACGAATGGCCGTTCGACTGCCGCAAGGTGATCGGCGGCTCGTCGATCATCGATCTGCTCGTGTACCGGGAGCGGGTGCTGCTCGGGCGGAGAGTGTATCTTGATTTCCGCACGAATCCGTACGGGATGAAGGAGCTGCCCTATGACGGGCTGCGCGAGGAGGCGCGGGATTATCTGAAGAATGCGGGCGCCTGCTTCGGCACGCCGATCGAGCGGCTTCTGCACATGAACGCGCCGGCGGTGGATCTCTACAAATCCAAGGGCGTGGACATCACGAAGGAGATGCTGGAGATCGCGCTGTGCGCACAGCACAACAACGGCGGTCTGGATATCGATATGTGGTGGCAGACGAATGTGCCGCATCTGTTCGCGGCGGGCGAGGTCGCCGGAAGCCACGGCGTATACCGTCCGGGCGGCAGCGCGCTGAACGCAGGGCAGGTCGGCTCGATGCGGGCGGCGCAGTATATCTCCCAGTACGGCACAGGCGAGGCACTCTCCGACGCCGAATTCGCACAGGCGGCGGCAGAGACGCTTTCGTATCACACGCTGCTGGCGAAGAACATGATTACCGGCGAGGATACCGTGACCGCCGCCATGCGCCGCGCGACGGAACGCATGACGGAGAACGGCGGCGCGATCCGCAATCCGGCGAAGATCGAAGCGGCGCTCGCGGCGACGAAGGCGGATTTTGCCGCGTTCGGCGACACGGTGCGCGTCAACAGCGCGGCGCAGCTGCGCCTGGCGTACCGTCTGCGCGACGTACTGATCGCGCAGCAGATGTATCTGACCGCGATGCTGGACTACGCGGCGCACGGCGGGAAATCCCGCGGCTCCTCGCTCTACAGCGCGGCGGAGGGCGAATGCCCGGCGGGCTTCGACGACAGCTTCCGCTTTGCTTTGGACGACGGAGCGCTGGACGCGTCGGTGCAGCTCGTCACCTTTGACGGAGATAACTGCACAAGCGCATGGCGCGGCGTGCGTCCGCTGCCCGAAGGCGGCGGCTTCTTCGAGAACGTCTGGCGCGAATACCGCGAAAACCGGAATATTTACTGATCGGCGGACACCGGGGATGCATTGGGGATGCGCCGGGATACGCAGGGGAAAACTTTTTGAAAAAGTTTTCCCCTGATCCCTTTTCAAAAACTTTTGAGGCAAAAACAGGGATATCGTACAGGCAGGTCTGTACGATATCCCTGTTTTCAGGTTGAATGCTTTTGCTCGCTTGGGCGCGCTGGGCGGAATTGGAGAGGTGGCGGGCAGGTTTGGCTGTGCTTTAGCGGCGCAAGGGGGCAACCCCTTGTTTGGAACGCAGTGACGCAAAACGCCCCGGGCATTTTGCCACCCGGATCGTTTTTCCTTGCAGAGCGCACATACGGGGTTATTCCGTATAGAAGTGCGCACTTGTATCGGTTTGACAAACTGGAAGGTTCTTTCCTCTTTTTCATTTTTATTTCAAGGGAGTACATAAATTGGCATAGCCGACAGAATCAACATGAATACATACTTCCATATAGGTAGTATTGTCTTTTTCATATACGTATTCAAAACAGGATAAGTATTCTCCACTCACATTTTCTTTGAATCCATTTGCATGTAAATATTCCAAAACCTTTTTATACGCAGCTGGAATATATTCAAATGCTCTTGAAAAGGGATCGCAAATCGTTATGCAAGCGTAATTTGCTACTCCCTGACTTGCGATTTCCACACCGCCACATTTTGGTTCAAATCCCTCCGGCAATATATAAGCCGCCACATAGCCTCTTAATCCAAATCGATTTTGCTGTTCAGACGACACAAAAGGAAAATCCCATCCAATCCGTTTCGGTTTATAATCCGTAATTGCATTTAATCCACTTGATTCAGCCCATCTATCCATATATGCGTGTACATCATTTTCTGGATTTGGAGAAATGATAACATATCGTCCCATACGAAATCCGGGAATTTCTTTCACTATTACATCTGAATAAATGTTCTTACGTTTACCCATATCTTCTTTCAATAGTTCGTCAACCTTGCAATGAAATATATTTGCTATTTCTATAAGTTTGGGTATTTCAGGATATACCTGATTCGTTTCCCATTTAGAAATGGTTTGTCTAGAAACAGAGAGCCTTTCTGCAAGTTCCTCTTGTGTAATGTTATTTACCTTACGTAAATACTGTATATTATCTCCTAAAGTCATACTTAACACCTCCCGTTTCATAATCATAACAATAATGTACAGATTCTTCAACCAACTTAGTGTTGCTACTATAGCAGCCTTTGCAACTAACAGTTGCATAATATTTATATCACTTAATAATATACACCAGAAGACTCCGATTTGTGGTCTTTTCGGTTCTATATTATCACATAACAGGACAAAATACAAGAACAGCCACAGCGGTGAAAACTACTGTGGCTGTTAACAGTCTTATGAACGCTGCCCCTTCCTCTGCGCGTTTCTCCTGCGTTTTCCTGCGTTTGCGGCTCATCTCGGACGCCGGAGGGGGCGGGGGAGATACTATCTCGTGCGCCGGGGATTTGGGGAAACATTGCAAACGCCTCGTGGTGCGGGGGAGAGGACCATCTCAGACGCCGAAGTTCCTCTCCCCCGCAGCCCTCTC
>JBJDZH010000017.1:0-2382 GCA_051867895.1 Eubacteriales bacterium | reverse complement strand
TGTAAAAAAGACACGTTTTACTTTATTGAAAACGTGTCTTTTTCAGTGCCCTTATTTCTCAGGCTTTTTTGCTTTTCAAATCCTCCGCAGGAGCTTTTTGCGCGGCTGCATGTATTTCCGCCCGCCCGTGAAGAGGCAGTCTGTGAATTCCTCCTCCCGCAGCCGCCAGGCGACGAAAGCGGCTCAAACAGCGCCAGCTTCATCGTCTCACCCACAGCATCGCCGCACAGAGGATCAGCAGAAACGCGAAGTTGAACGCGCTGAAGCATGCAAAATACCGTTTTCCGTCCATTGGACGGTGGCACAGGAAGGAGCGGAACGTGATCAGACTGGCAAGGGACGCGATGATGGTCCCGCAGCCGCCGATGTTCACGCCGACCAGCAGATCGGCATAATTCTCCGTGAACTGGGAGAGCAGGATCGCGCTCGGAACGTTGCTGATGCACTGGCAGGACAGCACGCTCACAAGCAGCGTGTTCTTTTCCAGAAGCGAAGCAAAAAAGCTCCGCACGGCGCCGACGCGTCCCATGTTTCCGGCAAAGACAAAGAACGCGGCAAAGGTGCCGAGCAGCGGATAATCGACCCGCAAAAGGGCGCCCCGGTCCAGAAACCACAAAGCGAGCGGGATCACGATCAGCCCCGTCCAATACGGGATCAGGCGGAACACGATCACAATGGAGTAGACAAAGAGCGCCAGATACGCCGCGGTGCGCGCCCGGGGCAGGCGGGGCATCTCACCACTCAGCGCCAGCGGCTCTGCCGGAACGAAAAGAACGCAGCAGGCGGCGATCATGGAGACGGAGAGAAGAAACGGCGGCAGCATGATGGACATAAACTCCCCCGTCGGGATCGAGAAGCGGCTGTACAGAAACAGGTTCTGGGGATTGCCGAACGGCGTCAGCATCCCGCCGAGATTCGCCGCGATATTCTGCATGATAAAGGTAAACGCCATTTTCTCCTCGTGCTTTGTTGCGTGCAGAACATAGTAGCCGAGCGGCAGAAAGGTCAGCAGCGCCATATCGTTGGCGATCAGCATCGAGCCGAGGAACGTGATGACGACCAGCGCGAGCACCGCGGTGCGCAAAGTCGAAAAGCGGCGCACGATATCCCGCGCCAGCGCGTAAAAAAAGCCGATGTCGCCGAGCGCGCCGACGACGGCAAGCGTACAGAACAGGCATGTCAGCGTGCGGAAATCAAAATAGCCGAGATACGCCCGGTCCGGCGGGATCAAAAGAGAGGTCGCCAGAGCAGCGCACAGCGCAATGACAAACACAAGATTTTCGCGAACAAATTTCGGAAGCCGTTTGAGAAAAAACATACCTGCTGCCTCGCCGACGTCTGGATTTCATGCTTTGACAGTCTGACAGTATAGCAGAGCGCACGCCAATTGTCAACCCCCGTCCTTTCCGGCAGGGCGGAAGCGCGCTCCCGGGAAGCGAGCTTTTCTCTTTGGCTGCTGCTCTTGTTTTTTTGTACTGCATATGTTATACTTTTCACAAGTCAAACACACAGCAGGCTCCTGATTTCCAAAGCGGAAAATCCACACCGAAAGGAAAAAACGATATGCGGCTGAATTTCACCTACGATCTGTCCGCGCACCGGATCCTGTACGACAGCGAGGTGCGCTCCCGCCTGCCGAAGCTGCGCGCCGCAGGCGTGGAAACGATTTTTGTGTTCGGCTATTTCTACGGCTGCTTTGAATCTCCGGAGGAGGAAATCGCGCAGGCGCGACGCGTACTGGAGGACGAGGGCTTCCGGACCGGCGTCATCAATCTGCCGTGCGGACACGGCGGAAACGCGCTGAATCCGGACGACGAAACGGTGCGGCTTGAGATCGGCGACGGCTGGCGCATGCGCGCGGACGACGCAGGACGGCTGTCCCCGACGGCGTCGTGCATTGAGGAAATAATGATCGCCGACTCGCGGGCGGCGAATGAAGCCTTCCGTCAGATGGGCTACCGCCGCCTGATCTGCGACGACGACCTGCGGCTGGGGCCATGGGGCGCGCCCATGCGCGGCTGCTTCTGCGAGCGCTGCATGGCGGAATTCTCCGCGCGCGCAGGACGCACCGTTGCCCGCGCGGAAATCATGAAAGAGGAAAACCGCGCGCTGCGCGCCCAATGGATGGACTTCCAGTGCGCGAAAATCACACGCTTTCTCCTCGAAACGACGCCGCGGGATATGCAGGGCGGCATCATGGTCATGCACAACGGCGACCGCCGCCATGGGATCGACATTCCCGCCATCCGGGCGGCGATGCCGGACGACTTCATGCTGCGCGTGGGCGAGGGGCATTTCAGCGACGCCGCGTTTCTCGATCCGCGCGCGCAGGCAAGTCTGGAGGCGAGCATCCGCACGCACATGGCGCTCTTCGGCGACGAC